>CAWHNC010000047.1:0-34567 GCA_963830245.1 Nitrospirota bacterium | reverse complement strand
AGCGACAGCAAGCGCTTCAAGCTTTTCGTAGACCCAATTATTCAGTTGTTCATATTTATCCGGGTCTTCCTTTATTTTATAAAAGATTTGCGGTTTCAAGTCAGTAATAATAAGCCGCTGCAGGAACTCAAAGATGCCGCCCTCGATAATTTCTATCCAGTTAAACCCAGGCTGTCCCTCCTCAAATTTTCCGATAAGATACGCGATAATCATCTTATGCGCCTGTTTATCGAGTTCCCTCAGTTCGACAGGGCGTATTTTGTCGTTCCACCGCTGCATATCGGCGGCATCAAAAATTTTCAACAACAGCGATTTTCTGATCATAGTCTGCCGCAATACACCGCAATCACTTTTTTTCTTCAAGCAGTATCTTATGCCTGAGCAGCGATATTTCTTTTACATGCCCCTCGAATGTTTTCTGCTCACCGAAAAGGTTCCTGAGGAAAACAGTGGAGCCCTCGGGAACCAGGACATCTACGTTCTCCAGATAAAGACTTTCCTGCCCGTCTTTACAAACATACGCATTTGCCTCACACATGTGCAACCTCCTTTATTCGTTCAACAAGTTTTTCTATTAAATGGGGAAGCGGCTCTTTTGTGACCCCGAGCACTTCTATGCCTTCCTGGTTCAGAGGCAGCAGGATTTTTTTAGAAGGAGAAGACGCTATTGCCTCTGCCATTTTAGCAGTAAGCTCTCCCATCATGCCATTTGCGAGCATTATGCTTAGCGGTCCCGTGATAATATCAACCCTGCCGGTATTCCATAGTATCGCACTTTCTCCGGTGGCTCCCTTATTGGCCCGGGCCTTAATCATTGCCGTGGTGGCGGTAGAGTTAGTGCCGAGGGCGATAATCTCAATTCTGTCTCCCAGTTCTTCCTTTAATCGTTTGATTATGAGGCTCCCGATACCTCCGCCCTGCCCGTCAATTACTGCTACCCTTACCATAATTGTAAGTATACCTCAATCTCCCGCCAAATTACGACAGTTGCTCCCTCCTGACATACCCTCTGAGTCTGAGTTTTGCTGGAATTCTTTTTTCAATGCCATTATAATATTAATAATTATCGTATTTAGCTATGAATAATCAATCTCTTTATGAACTTGTTGAAGCGTTGATGGATGGTGACCAGGCGCGTGCGGCTGCTGAGGTAACAATACTTCGAAATGCCGGTATCGATAATGAAGTGATCCTTAAGGAAGGCGTTGAGAAAACAATGGGGCTGCTCGACGCAAAATGCACCCTGGAGCAATTCAACCTGCTCGAAATAATGCTTGTCGGTCGTGCTGTGATGGGAGTTATCAAAACACTTTATCCTGATCTGCCCCCTGTGCCCACACGTGGGACAGCCGTAATTGCAAGCCTTGAAGGTGATGTGCATGACCTGGGCAAAAACATTGTCAGGACTATCATGAGTGCAAAGGGATACAAGGTCGTTGATTGCGGCAAGGACTGTCCGGTGGAGAGACTGGTTGATACAGCCGCCCGGGAAAGGGCAGAGGCAATTGTTATTAGCGGCCTTATCACAAGCATTATCCCTTTGGTGCGACAGGTCACCCCCCTGGCGCGAACGCGTGGCCTGACAAATGTGAAGGTCCTTGCGGGAGGCGCCGCATTGAAGCAGGCTACTGCGGATCTTTTAAATGTGGATTATGTAGCAGATTCCGTCTTTGACGTTATTCGCTACCTCGAACGTCCACAAAGTGAAATAAGATGAACAGCCTGGACCGCATTAAGGCAACGATAAGTTTCGGGCGCCCTGACCGTGTGCCGGTGATTGCCCAGGTTTTCGGTCATGCAGCTGTCCTTAGTGAAGTGTCTCTGGGAGCTTATATCAGAGACGGTGAGTTGTTGGCGCGCTGCCAATTGAAGGCCCTGTCCCATTATGGCTATGATGCTGTCTTCGCGCTCATGGACTCCTGCGTGGAGACCGAAGCTGTCGGGTCAAGCCTGACTTACCGCGCTGATATGTACCCCTATGTAGAACAGTATGCGCTTGCGGATGCCATAGAGGTTCATAAGTTCGCTGTGCCGGACCCCAAACTGAGCGGGCGCATGCCTGAAATACTGAAGGCCGCGCAGATTCTGCGCCGTGAACTGCGGGACAAGGTTCTGATTGTCGGCTGCGTATCGGGACCGATGACTCTGGCAGTACAATTGATGGGGATGGAAAAGGCACTTTTCCTCGCAGCAGACGAACCGGACATGTTTGCCGGAGTTCTCGACTTTGCCCTGGAAGTTGCTATTTCCTTCGGGCTGGCGCAGATCGAGGCAGGGGTGCATCTGCCGATGGTATTCGATCCTGCCTCCTCGCTGGCTGTCATCCCTCCACAGTTTTTCCGGGAGTTCGTGCTGCCGCGCACCAAAAGGCTTTTTTCTGCATTGAAGTCCGGAGGTTCGCTTGCCAACTGGCTTCATATAGCTGGTCCGGCTGAAACTATATTTCCGTTTTATCCCGAGGCGGGAGTGGACATCGCCAATTTCGATTACTGCATCGATTCGCTTCGCGCACAACAGATTCTGCCCCGGACCTGTCTCAACGGAAATATAAAACCACTTTCCTTTGTTGAAGCGACGCCAAACGACATTGCTATGGAGTCTGCCAGGTTGCTGGAACTTTTCAATTCGCGTAGCGGTTTTATCCTCTCTTCCGGATGTGAAATCCCTTTGGAAGCCAAAGTTGAGAATGTGGCCGCCATGGTCCGCGCTCCATACGCCGAGTGGTGAATTGATGCCAATTCTTACCGTTAAGCAGGCTGATAAGGACCGACATATAAAATTCCTGTCCGGTCGCTCCGTCCGAGATATACTCGATGAAACTGACCTCCGGGTCCGCTCCGGATGTGACGGCGTTGGAGCCTGTGGCATGTGCCGCATCAAAGTCGCGGGTGGTAATGCCGGGGGACCGTCGGTGAATGAGCTGGCAAACCTCGGAACCGGGTTGCTGTCCCAAAGGGTGCGGCTTGCCTGCCAGGTCAAAGCAGAGGAGGATCTGCAGATAGAGATACTCAGCCCTGCGCCCCAATCAGTTTGGCGCAGCCTCGACCATAGCGGGGTCAAAGCATGCATCCCGATCACAGGACCTTCGCTACACTCGGAAACAGAACGTCCCATCGGCGTCAGCGTAGATATTGGAACTACCCACATTACGATTTCTTTGCTTGATATTCACAACTGCTGCCGGTTGGCAGGGCGATGCGGCCTTAATCCTCAATCAGTATCCGGAGCCGATGTCCTTACGCGCCTGATATCGGCGCAAACTGACGAACAGGGCGAAAAATTCAGGCATCAGGTTATTCAGGCTATAGGCGAGGGATTGCGGGATATCGGGTCACGTGAGGGAATCGACCTTAGACGGGTTGAGCGTGTTGTGTTAGTGGGAAACACCGCAATGCTGTCCTTGTTGTCAGGGCAAAACCATCATCTTTTGCTGCAACCTCGCTACTGGAATGAATCTATTGAATGCCTCCCCCTGGAAACGGCCTCCTGGGGCGCCTCCTGGGGGATCAGCCCTCAAGCGGCTATCGACGTCATAGCCCCTTTTGCAGGCTTTGTCGGTTCCGACCTTCTTTCCGGCGTCATAGCAACTCACATGATTGAGAGCAGTCGCGGAACCCTTCTGGTGGATTTCGGGACCAATTCTGAAGCAGCGCTTTGGGATGGGAATAAGATATGGGTGACATCTGCTGCAGGTGGCCCCGCATTCGAGGGGTCCGGCATGAGCTGCGGAATGCCGGCGGAGCCAGGAGCTATTTACCGTGTCTATGTTTCGGATGCGACAGGAGAGCTTGCGTTTGACGTCGTGGCCGACGCCGAACCTCGAGGGGTGTGCGGCTCCGGAATGGTAGACCTGCTTGCATGCCTTGTGAGAAACGGGACATTGAACAATAAGGGACAATTCGCACCATCCGTTCCGGAGTATGGGTTTCCGCTTCGGCACGACAATCGGGAGATTGTCCTGAGCAGGAGAGACATCGACATTTTTCAACGCGCAAAAGCTGCCATCGGGGTAGCTGTTCAGGTCCTTCTGATTAAAGCAGGTATGGAATATAGTGAGCTGAGGCGGATCTGCATTGGCGGGGTTTTCGGCCAATATCTCGACATACTCAATGCCCAGGAGATCGGGCTCCTGCCGGCAATCCCCGGGCTGCTTGTTGAAACTTCCGGCAACACTGCGCTCTCCGGTTGCGAAACCCTGCTCCTTTCGCCCGAGGCTAACGAGCGGATGAAGGAGGTAAGAACCCGCGCAGTCTCTGTAAATTTAGCCGGCGTTGACGGGTTTGAAACACTTTTCCTCGAAAATCTCTATTTAAAACCTACTGCTGAGAATATTTGCCATGACTGAATCGTTTTCTTATAAACAGGAGTTGAAGGCATTTATAAATGCCGCACAATATTTGGCAGGCCTGACATCCGGACAAGACATCTGGGTGGAGGCGGGAAAGGTCCTGATAAAGTTTTTCGAGGCCGACTTTGCCGCCTTTGGAAGACGCAATACCGACGGAGCAATTAAAATCGATCACTGGGCATTTTCCGGAAGAGGCGCCTCGACCCGGCTCCCGGAAGATGAAATGATCTCAGCGGTGGGCGATGTTTTTGAGAGCGGCTTTCTCACATTTATTTCCATTCCATCCGATGATCCAACCGCTGCAGCCTTCTTTCCCATACTTCATGAAAATCATGTGATTGCCGTGATGCTGGTAGGGCGCCGTTCCGCCTCTCATCTGGGAAATGAAACTCTTGATCTCTATTTGGCAGTCGCCGGGCTTATTGGAGCAACGTACTCACGTAAAATTTCAGAGATGGCCGTCGTTCAAGCCATAGACGACTGGGAGCGGACATTTGAGGCAGTCCCTGACGCAATCGCCTTGCTCGACCTTGAATACCGTATTGTCCGTGCGAATAAGGCTATGGCGGTCAGGCTGGGCAAGACGCCAAAAGATTGTGTCGGACTTACATGCTATAACGCAGTCTGCGGGGAGGTCAGGCCCCCGCTGCATTGTCCATACAGCCAGGTTCTTGCGGAGGGTGGAGCATGCACCGTGGAGATGCGCGACAACCGCCTGGCTGCCGATTACCTGGTGACTGTTTCGCCGCTGCGCAGCAAGGATGGGAGGTTGGTCGGCGGTGTACATGTAGATCGAGACATCACCGAACGCAAAGAGGCTGAGAAAGAGCTGGAGCGACATAGGGAGCATCTGGAGGATTTGGTAGAGGAACGCACAGCCGAATTGACTGCTGCGAATCAGGAACTGGAGAGATTCAGCTATTCCGTCTCTCACGATCTTCGCGCTCCGCTCCGGCACATGTCAGGCTTTGCTGGAACTGTTGCAACGAAGGCTGTCGGACTGCTCCGACGTCAAATCCTGCGATTATTTGAACATGATATCCGGGGCCTCAAAAAAAATGGGTATTCTTATCGATGATCTCCTGAATTTTTCGCGCCTGGGACGGTCGGAGATGAAGAAAACAAAGGTCAATTTAAATGCCCTTGTAAGAGAAGTTATCCGTGATATTGACAACGATTCAAAGGAACGTGCGATAAGATGGGAGATCGATGAACTGCCTGATGTGCATGGCGACAAGTCCCTGCTACGACTTGTGCTTGTCAATCTCGTATCCAATGCAGTCAAGTTCACAAGTACGCGTCAGCAGGCTGAAATCAGGGTCGGATGCAGAGATGACGGCGATAAATTTACCTGTGCGATCACGGACAACGGAGTAGGATTTGATATGAAATTTGTGAATAAACTCTTTGGCGTATTCCAGCGTCTCCATAGCCAGAGAGAATTCGAAGGCACCGGAATTGGACTTGCCAACGTGCAGCGCATTATAAGCCGTCATGGCGGGAATGTTTGGGCCGAAGGTGCTGTGGGACGAGGCGCCACATTTTACTTTGCTCTCCCCAAAATAAAGGGCCGGGAATAAGTCATGATCAGGAGGAAAGAGGTGACCATTTTATTGATTGAGGACAACCCGGCTGATATCTACCTGATACGCGAAATGTTGTCGGAAAAGACGCATGACATCATCCTTGAAGATGCCGACAGTCTCGCAAAAGGGCTTGCAAGGATAGCGGCCGGTGAAATCGATTTGGTTCTGCTGGACCTCGGACTCCCTGACAGCCAGGGGATTGACAGCGTCAAAAACATTTATGATAGGTTCGGCCGGTTGCCTATCATTGTAATTACCGGGCTGTCTGACGAACAAATCGGCATTCAGGCTGTTCAGGAGGGCGCGCAGGACTATTTGATAAAGGGTCAGACAAACGGCAGCCTTCTGTTAAAAGCTATCCGTTATGCCATTGAACGCAAACAGCTCGAAAACGAAAAGGGAGCCCTTATCCTCGAGCTTCGGGAATCTCTTGCTAAAGTCAAATTGCTTAGCGGCTTATTGCCGATATGTGCTTCATGCAAAAAAATTCGCGACGACAAAGGCTACTGGAATCAGGTTGAAACATATTTACTTGAGCATTCCGAGGCCAGGTTCACTCACGGCATCTGTCCCGAATGCGGGAAGAAACTTTATCCGCAATACTACGATCATATTTGGGGGGAAGAAGACAAATAATTCTATTTTATAACATCCGCCCCCATGTAGTGCCTCAGTGCCTCGGGCACCACAATCGTGCCGTCTTTCTGTTGATAATTTTCGAGGATGGCAACAAGCGTCCGGCCGATTGCCAGGCTGGAGCCGTTTAGCGTATGAACAAATTCTGTTCCCTTTTTAGCTCTCTCTTTTAAACCTGATATTTGCCCTCCGCGCCTGAAAATCCTCAAAATTTGAGCAGGAGATATCTCGCGGTACCTGTTCTGGCCAGGCAGCCAGACCTCTATGTCATAGGTCTTGGCTGAGGAAAATCCCATATCTCCCGTACAAAGGACAATAACACGGTACGGGAGACCCAGCTTCTGCAATATATCCTCGGCGTCGGCTGTCAGTTTTTCGAGTTCGGCATAGGAATTTTCAGGCTTTACGAATTTCACCAGTTCCACTTTATTGAACTGGTGCTGCCGTATGAGTCCGCGCACATCTTTTCCGTATGAGCCGGCCTCGCGCCTGAAGCAGGGGGTGAAGGCGGTGTAAAAGATGGGGAGCTGGTCCTCCCTCAAAATTTCATCCCTGTGTATATTTGTCACAGGCACTTCGGCAGTAGGGATAAGGTAAAACTCGGGATCGACTGTCCTGAACAGTTCTGCCTCAAACTTCGGCAATTGTCCGGTCCCGGTCATGCTTTCCCTGTTTACCAGAAGCGGCGGGAAGATCTCCGTATACCCCTTCTCGGTATTTAAATGGAGCATAAAATTCATCAGGGCCCTCTCAAGACGGGCGCCTGCCCCCCTCATTAATGAAAACCGGGCTCCGGCAATCTTGGCGCCCCGCTCGAAATCGACAATGCCGAGCGTCTCGGCAAGGTCCCAGTGGTTCAGCGGCCCAAAATCAAACACCCTCGGCTCTCCCCATTTTCTAATCTCCACATTTTCGGTCTCGTCTTTGCCCACTGGAACAGAATCATGGGGGAGGTTGGGGATATTAAGCAGAAACAGCCCTGTTTTCTCCTCAATGCCTTTAAGTACTTCGTCAATCTCCTTAATTCTTTCAGAGACGCCTTTCATTTCAGAAACAAGGCGTTCCGCATCCTGTCTTTGTCTCTTTAACCTGCCAATCTCTTCTGATACGACATTTCTTTTATTTCTAAGCTCTTCTGATTCCCTCAACAGTCCGAGCCTTGTCACTTCCGTCCTCAGGAAACCTGAAAGCTCAATATCGCAGTTCCTCTTTTCCAAAGCCCTTTTTAACGTTTCAATGTTCTCCCTTACAAAACGCGTATCAAGCATATATTCTCCTTTGAAAAACAGGCGCCTCACTCTCTACCTTTACCTCTGCCTGCCTTTCTCTGTCTCTATTAGTGATATAATAATAGAACGCACCATGATTAATTTCAAGATTACAAGTCTTATGGACGGGAACCTTACCCTTGACAAAGCCCCGGGCAAGTCTGTACTGCTCGCGCCCGGGGAAACTATAAAGGCAGAAGTTGTAAATATTTTGTCATCCGGTAATGCGGTACTCAAGATAAAAGGCGAACTCATTACAGCCAAAACTGAAGTGCCTCTGCAACAGGGAGAAACAGCTTTATTTAAAGTGTACGATTCCACGTCTTCTGTTAATGAGCTGAAGCTGAAGTTTCTTGGATATGAAGACACATCAGGGGACGCATCGGCGCTTGAAAACTTCATGACTACGCCTGAAGGGAAAACTCTTGCCGGACTTATTCAGGAGTTGTCGGATAGTCTGCCAAAGCAGGGCGGGACCTCCCCTTCCGAAAACCAAAGCATTGCCTCACCTCTTACAAAGGGTGGAGAAGCCCCGGCTGAGGGCGGTGCGACAGATCGTTTCCCGCTCGATAAGCTTGAAAGCCTTTTGAAAGCGCTGCCGGCTGATATTAATGCGTTGCCGAATGATATTAAAACGCAACTTCAGGACCTCCTGCAGTCAAGCCTGAGATCAACAGGCCAGAGCATTCAATCCCGGCTTGAGACGGTGCTGACACAGCTTTCAGATACACTGAAAAACTCTCCTGATTTCGGGAATTTGAAGTCGGATATAATGCTCAATATGGAAAAGCTCCTTTCCGGACCTCTTAAAAATGCCCTCTTGAACAGCGGGGTTGCCCTCGAAGCAAAACTCAAATCAACGGTTTTTTCAATGCAGCTCGATGCTGCTGAGGGCGAAAACGAAGCAGCGGGGCCTGCGGCAAGTTTTGATTTGCAGCAGGGCGCCGTGCCTTCCGGCAAAGAATGGATAGCGGTGCAAACAGACTCGGAAGCTCTATCGGAAGCTCTAACTGATGAGCAGCAGCAATCTCCTCTTCCTGCTCTCAATAATGACCTGAAAGCGGATTTGCAGCAAAGCGCTGCGCCTTCCGACAAAGGATTGATAACAGCGAAAACAGACACAAACGCTCCAAGTAATGAGAAGCCCGGAGAGACCCAGCCGTCTCCGCTTCCCGCTCTCAAGAATGACCTGAAAGCGGTGCTTCTCGAGCTGAAGCAGCGCGTTTCCGCCCTGCCTGAAGGCAGTCAGGCTGCGCAAGATTCAAAAGTGTCGGTTTCCGCAAAAGAAACTGCCAGCGATCCTGCCGCCTTCAAAAACCTGCAAGGAAGAATTGAAGGTCTCCTTAAGGATGTTGAAACATTCCAGGCCCTTTCGAAAACTACCGACTCATTTTACACCTTTCTGCCTGTGACCTGGAAAGAATTAAAGGACGGCGATGTGGCATTCAAGCGGGGGCGCGCAGGCGCTGCAGGGGGCGCAACGTCCTCCTGCCGAATAAATCTCGATCTCGCCGGCTTTGGGTCGCTTTCGATACTGGTCCTGATGAATAACAAGGATTTTTTTGTCTCTTTCAAAGCTGACAGGCCGGAATCCCATTCCCTGATAAACGCCAATCTGGACGAGCTTAAATCTTCATTCGTAGAAAAAGGGTTGAGCCTCAAAGCAGCCCATGTCCTCGATAAAACCGATACTACCATGGAGCAGCTCGATAAACTCGGCTCTTCTGACAGGATAATAAGCATCCGGACATGATTGACGGTTTCGTAAAAAGTCCATATGCTGCGTTGCGCTTCACACTTCGTCACTCGCACCCAAAGAGTCTTCGACTTTTCGGGACCCGCTGCGGCGTACAGAAAGTACGCCTCATTCCTCAGTACTTGCGCGCCTTGCCTATGAACTTTTTACGAAACCGTCTAATTTCTGACTTTTTGAGAGTTCGTCATGATTGACAAACGCAAAAAAGCGGCGGCATTGCGGTACATGCCTGAAAAAGATACCGCGCCAAAGGTCGTTGCAAAAGGGTCCGGAGCCATTGCTGAAAGGATACTGGCTATCGCAAAAGAGCATAATATCCCTTTAAGGAACGATCCTCAGCTCGTAGAGGTGCTTTCCGCACTTGACCTCTACCAGGAGATTCCGGCCGACCTGTACAAAGCAGTCGCCGAGGTGCTCGCTTTTGTGTACAAAATGACGAAGAAAGTGTAATGACCCTGATCATCGGCAATAAAATACAAACCACAGAGTACACAGAGGGACCCTTTATAAAAAAAGGATTCATAAAATCTTTTAGAGTGCTCGGAATATTCCTCTGTGCCCTCTGTGGTTAATTCTTGTGGTTCCGAATAACAATACCCTGCTCGAAATTTATGATAAGCTTTACGCTTTCTACGGCCCCCAGCATTGGTGGCCTGGAGATAGCCAGTTTGAAATCGCAGTTGGAGCAATTCTCACGCAGAACACCAATTGGTCCAATGTTGAAAAGGCAATCGCAAATCTTAAGGCTGCCCGACTGCTCACCGCTCGTGCGCTGCACAGGGCGCCGGCAGCACAGCTTGCCTTGCTTATACGACCGTCAGGATACTTCAATATAAAGGCCGGGAGGCTCCGGGCCTTCCTCGCTTTTTTATGTACAGCATATCGCGGCAGCATGAAAAAGATGGCAAAAGACGACACGGCCTCACTAAGGGAGGATCTCCTGAAGGTACACGGCATCGGGCCTGAAACAGCTGATTCAATTCTTCTATACGCACTTGGCAAGCCGGTATTTGTTATTGATGCCTATACAAAACGGGTCTTGTCCAGGCATGGCATTATTGACTACAGGGCATCTTATGATGAATACCGGCGGTTTTTCCATAAGGTGCTGGACGAAGACGCAAAACTCTTCAATGAATACCATGCCCTTCTTGTCATGGTTGGAAAAGACTACTGCAAGCCCAAGCCTCGCTGTGAGAACTGCCCTTTGACTCCGCCGCAGAAAATTTAATACTTTTGTAACATTATTTATGCAATAATATGGACGAAGATGGAATGTAATAGCTGTGACATTCTAATAGTAAAAGACCTCTTGCAACCTTATCCAGTCCGCTGTCGTCGCATTCAACACTTTGCCATTGCCGATAACTTATATACCTATGGAGGGCAACAGATGAAAAAAACTTTTGTGCCGGACACCAAAATTATGATACATGAACGTACCTCTACAATGAGGGGGGCTATCCAATGAAAAAAACATTCGTGTTGGACACAAACGTTATTCTTCAAAACCCGAACGCTGTCAACACATTCGACGAGCATGATGTTGTAGTGCCCATGACAGTGATTCGGGAGTTGGACGAGATGAAAAAAGGGACTTCCTCGGTATCGTACAGTGCGCGGGCAGCCTTACGTTCGCTATCATCTATGGTGGAGCAGCCCGGAGTGCATCGCAGCTCTAACATACCGCTACCGGGTGGCGGCGAACTCAGCATCGACTGCAGCTTGAATGGCAATGGGTCCTCGCTTTCTCCGGACGACCAGATTATTGCAGTGGCTGATCAATTAACAAAGCAAGGGAAACCCGATGTCTGGCTGGTAAGCAAAGACACGGCTGTCCGCCTTAAGGCCAGCGCCAAGGGGCTGCTTACTGATGACTACCGGCATGACCAGGCGCGGCTCCATGAAAAATACGGCCATCTTCTCCTTGAAGATGAACCGGTCAACGGCATAAAATCGGTCAGGTACCGCCTTGCTGCTAACAGCATCTGGAAGGTGCGCGGAACCAACGAGAAAAAAATCAGACGCTCACGCGAAGTTTACGGAATAACCGCTAAAACGCCTGAACAGGACGCATTCATTGACGCTCTCACAGACCCGGAGATTGAATTTGTTTGTGTTACGGGCGTTCCGGGAGGAGGTAAGACCCTGCTTGCTCTTGCCTGCGGGCTGCTGCAGACCCAGAAGAAATCGCCGCTTTATGATCAACTGGTTGTTGCTCGCCCGATCACTCCTCTCAGGGGCAATGACCTCGGATACCTGCCGGGTGACGTAGATGCCAAAATCGGTCCTCACATGTCTGCCATTTGGGACGCTTTTGAAATGCTCCTTCCGACTGCAAAAGGCGAAAAAGATGGATTCGCATATACAAGCTATCCCAATGCCAGGATGCTTATCGACCAGGGGAAGCTCGCCCTGGAACCTCTTACTTTTATAAGAGGACGTTCCAGACCAAAAATTTATTACATAATAGATGAAGCCCAGCAACTCTCCAGGCTTGAAGCAAAGACAATTATTGCGCGCATGGGCGCCGGTGCAAAGCTGATTTTTACCGGAGATTTGGGCCAAATAGACAACCCGTTCATGGATGAACGCTCGTCAGGATTGGCATTGACGATAGAAGGCTTTATAAAGGAAGACAACTTTTGCTATCTTCATCTTCCCCAGTCGTGCCGATCACGCCTTGCCGAACAGGCTGATACACTCATGTAAGATCAAGCCGATGACTTTGTAGGATGCAGTAAAGTTTTAGAATTGTGCAATAAAGTTTTTTTTCTCACTGTTATCTTTGCACTCATAAAAGGTAAGTTTCGGCACGACAGGAAAAATTGAGGGAGAGCGTTATGAAAATCGCAATACGTCGGGCCTCTGATCGCTGCTCTTCTTTCCGATGATAGCCGATGGGTGAACGCGCAGAGAATTGAAGCCTCTGGCGGAATGCATGTATAACCATAAATAAAGGAGAAAAGGCAATGATAAATGAAGGAAATAAGGGAATACGTGTTTTCGTTACCGGCGCAACCGGATTTATAGGCACTCCTGTCGTCAAGGAACTGATTTCTGCCGGGCATAAGGTTCTCGGCCTTGCCCGTTCGGATGTGGCGGCTCAATGGCTTGCGGCAATGGGGGCTGATGTACATCGCGGCTCGCTTGAAGACCTTGACAGCCTGCGCAGCGGCGCCGCTGCTTCGGATGCCGTCATTCATTTGGCTTTCATTCACGATTTTTCCAAATTCAAGGAAAACTGCGAGATTGATCAACGCGCTATCGAAACTCTGGGTTCCGTTCTTGCCGGCTCTGATAAGTTGTTGATCGTTACAGCGGGGACAGCGGGATTGGCCGCGCCGGGCCAGGTTGCGACTGAAGACAATGCCATCCCGTCGGATTTCCCATTCCCGCGTGTTTCAGAACAGACGGCGCTTGCCCTGGCGCTGAAGGGTGTCCGCGCTTCGGTCGTGCGTCTTCCTCAGGTTCATGACACTGTGAAGCAAGGGCTTGTTACTTACGTAATCGCAACAGCACGGGAGAAAGGCGTTTCCGCGTATATAGGCGAAGGACTGAATCGTTGGGCTGCGGCACATGTTCTTGATGTCGCCCATCTTTACAGGCTCGCGCTGGAAAAGAATGAAGCGGGCGCGAAATATCATGCGGTTGCCGAAGAAGGCGTACGGATGCGAGATATTGCCGAAGTCATTGGACGAGGCTTGAAGGTACCTGTGGTGTCCTTGTCTTCGGAAAAAGCTCAAGCTCACTTTGGATGGTTGAGCCTGTTCGCCGGCAACGACCTTCAAGCCTCAAGCGTCCAAACACAGAAGAAACTAGGGTGGCATCCTACAGGGCCAGGGCTGATTGCCGATCTCGAAAAAATGGACTACTTATTGACTCTTTAGTAAGTTACAAAATATTATTTCTTAATCCAGAGGTGCAAAATGCAGAATACCAAAAAATCTTTCTTCACCCTACCCCAGACTGCAATGACTGTTAACCGAATGGGTTACGGCGCCATGCAATTGGCAGGTCCGAATGTCTTTGGGCCACCTAAGGATGTTGATGCGGCTGTCGCAGTTCTGCACAAAGCAGTCGAGCTTGGTGTGAATCATATAGATACCAGCGATTTTTACGGACCTCATGTTACCAACCAGATCATTAAGCGAGCGCTTCATCCATACCCGGACGGTTTGGTGATTGTGACAAAGGTAGGGGCAGTCCGCGAGGCTGACGCCTCATGGAGTCCGGCCATTGGTAAAGAGGATTTGATCCGGTCCGTCCATGACAATCTTCGCAATCTTGGCGTTGAAGCTTTGGATGTGGTCAATTTGCGCGCAGGGCCGCCGCTTATGCCTGAAGAACAATCTATCATCGAGCCATTTTCGGTGCTGGCTGATCTTAAACGGCAAGGGTTAATTCGCCATTTGGGGTTAAGCACAGTGAGTCCCAAGCAACTGGCAGAGTGTCAGAAAATATCTGCGGTAGTTTGCGTACAAAATCAATACAACGTGATTCATCGTAAGGACGACGCCTTTATTGATGAGTTGGCGAATCAGGGGATCGCGTACGTGCCTTATTTCCCTTTGGGTGGATTCACGCCGTTGCAGTCTTCAGTTCTCAATTCCATTGCGGCAACGCTCAGAAGCACGCCCATGCAAGTGGCGCTAGCTTGGCTCTATCAACGATCCGCGAACGTTCTGCTGATCCCGGGAACATCATCTATCAAGCACCTGTGCGAGAATATGGCGGCAGCTAACTTAACGCTAACGCCCGAAATGGTTAGGGAACTCAGCTCTATCGGGAGTGAACAGTAACATTCTTGTCAGTTTCAGGTGTTATATCGTTTGGTGAGAAGGGTCTGCCCAGACCCTAAGCGGGGATTGCATTTATTCTTTTTAATTCTTCAACCACTAACTCTCTGACCTTTGGGAGAACGGCTTTTACTTCATCGCTTAATTCGAGCGACCATGACTCTGCATCCTTTGGCTGTACACCTATGATAACGGTTCCGGGCTTTGGGCCTGTCATTTCCGTCATTTGAAGTATATCGATAAGGTTAATCTCATGAAGCGATAGCTTATGACCTGTCTGGAAATTAATATCATCAGGGGCAAATTTGAATATGGACCCCGGCACATCATGAGCATCTATGGCGTCAACAACAATAAGATAATCTGTTTCATGGAACTCTAAAATGAGCTGGTGGCCCACAGTGCCGGCATCTATCAGTTGAACATTAGCGGGAAACGGAGTATCACGAAGCGCATTAATCAAATGCACGCCGACCCCGTCATCTTTAAGAAGGAGATTCCCAACGCCCAAAACTAAAACTTTAGGGGGAGGCATGCTGCCTCCCCCCATTTGATTTTCTACCGTCATGCAGATTTCTTCAGTTTATAACCCGTAAAGATGGACATGAAGGACTTGTCCCTGTTGGCAAGCTCGGCCAACAGGCTAAGATAGACATGCACTGCGAGGAATATAATGAAGATCCACATCCCGAAGTAGTGCCACATCCTTACATGAGACAAGCCTCCGAGCAAGTTAGTGAACCACGCGAACATGTTTGAGCCGTTAAGGAAGCCGAATGCATATCCCCTGTAAAGGGCAGACCCGGACACCCCCATAAAAATTATCATAAAACCCATAAAGAGATACCCCAAAGCCTGAAGAGGATTGTATCTCCCGAAACTCTTGTAGGTGCCTTTCATGAATAGGTAATAACCCAACGTAGCAGGAACACCGGCAAGATTTTTCCCTATTCCGAAGTCCTTCCAATCGGGGCTGAATCTCGAGAAAAAAGCCAAATATACTCTTACTATAAATCCCAGCACAAGGGTATATGCGGCAAGTATATGGAAGCACCTGAACCATACATAAATGTTGCTGTCCGGCCCTCCGCCAAGAAATGGAGAATGGGTGTAAAAGCCCGTCACTATGAGTACAAAAATTGCCAGGAACCGGACCCAGTGATCGATCCTGAATGCCAGGTTCCATTCATATTTCATTCCTTTTTCCATGGCATCCCCCCTTAAGAGACCTTGAATTCCATAATACGATTAGATTCAGGATGGATCACATGTACTGTGCATGCGAGGCAGGGATCGAAAGAATGAACAACCCGCATAATCTCGAGCGGTTTCTCGGCATCATGCACTGGTGTTCCAATAAGAGCTTCCTCGATCGGGCCCCTTAACCCATTGTCATCCCTTGGGCACACATTCCACGTTGTAGGCACAACGCACTGGTAGTTCTTGATCTTTTTCCCTGCGACATCTATCCAGTGGCCCAATGCGCCCCTCGGCGCCTCCCAAAGACCGATTCCTTTTGCAGTGTCAGGAATCTCGTATGGGGTATAAACATCTGTGTTGCCTGATTTCATGTTCTCGATAACTTCGAGGCCCCACTGGGCCATGGCATCAGCAACCATCTTACACTCAAGCGCCCTTGCTGCGATCCTTCCGATAACTCCTAAGAGCACCTGGGGCTGGCCTGGATGACCGAGAGCAGCCAATCCACCGTTAATAAGCTTTTGGGCTGTCGGCTGGCCGGACGCATATGCAACCAGCATTCTTGCGAGTGCGCCAACTTCCATTGGCTTGTTTTTCAGTCTCGGGGCTTTGGCCCATGTATATTTCTTGTTTTCGTCATAACCGGTATATTCAGGAGCTGTCTCTCCAACAGCAGGATTCAACGGTTTGGAGTCCTTATACCAGGCGCGGGAGGTGTGCTCTGTCACATCCTCCGGCTTTGCCTCATGCACCTTTGGAAAGTCTTCAGCAAAAATAGCGCCTCTCGGAAGCATTCTTTTCTTCGGATCAAAAGATGCATCCTCAAACACTCCCCATGAAAGGAAATTACCATAACCTTTGGCAACCCCCGCATAATCCAGATAATAAGGGGCTATAGCCAGAACATCAGGAATATAAACATTATCTATCCATTCACGGAGCTCTTTTACTCTGAAAAGGTAATCCTTCATATCCTCAATACTAGGAACGTGAGTGCATCCTCCCGGAGGGCTGGTCATCATCATGGGCATCCTTCCGCCAAAAAGAGCCGTGATTTGAGATGCTCTTGACTGAATATAAAGAGCATCGAGATAGTGTGCAACGGCAAGGAGATTAAGATCGGGCGGCAGTTTGTATGCAGGATGCCCCCAATAAGCGTTTGCAAAAGGTCCAAGCTGTTTTGATTCTACAAAAGCCTTAAGTCTGTTCTGTGCCGTCTTGAGGTACGCCTCTTTCGGCTGGGCCTTGAGCGCAGAGACAACATCAACATAGTCAAGCGCTGTCAGGTGATAGAACCACAGTATATGGGAATGTACGAACTGGGCGCCCTCAATAATATTCCTGAGCAGCCTTCCATTGGCAGGGGGTTTCGCCTTAAAAGCGTCATCCATGCTCATGGAAGATGCATGTCCATGAGATGTGGGACATACGCCGCAGATCCTCTGTGTAAGATGCCATGCATCCCTCGGGTCCCTTCCCTGCAAAATAATTTCGAAATCCCCTGAAAAGCGTGCCTGAAGTCCACGCATCCTTAACCTTGCCGCCTTCAATTTCGACATCCAGCTTAAGATGTCCTTCTATCCTTGTCATAGGATCAATTGTCAATCTTGCCATTACTTGTCACCTCCCTCATCTTTACCCTTCAATCTCCCTGATACCGCAGACCCCAATGCATGAACTGCGATGCCTGCCGCAGTCACGATTCCGGCAGCCGCGCCTATTTGCTCTGTTGTAGCCTGGTAACCAGCCATTTTGACATTCGGAAGCCTGTCGCGGAATCCCGCAAATTTGTCAGGCCATCCAGGTTCTGCACAGCCTATGCATGGACCGCCTGCTCCAACGCACCAACTTACCCTGTTGTTATATCTTACCTTCGGACATGCCGAATATGTCATTGGTCCCTTGCACCCCATCTTAAAGAGACAATATCCAAGCGCCTCTTCCTTCGTGCCGAACTGCTCAACAAATCTGCCTCCATCGAAATGAGACCTGCGCTCGCAATTTTGATGAATCGGCTGGCCGTAAAACATTTTCGGCCTTCCGAGACTGTCGAGTTCAGGCAGTTTGCCGAGAAGAACGTAATTTACTATGACCGCAGTAAGGAATTCCACATTCACGGGGCAGAGATCGAGGTTGACAAGAGGTTTGTTAATGCCCAGTTTAGTGAGGGCCTGTGACACACCGATTATTTGCGCAGGATTAGGGGATGCAGCAGGCACTCCGCCACATGTAGCGCAACTCCCGACTGCCAGGATCGCCACACAGGGGCCTGCCATTTCTTTAAAAACGTCGAGCATCTCCTGGCCGCCGATCATGCCGAACCCTTTTCTCGTAGGAATGCCGCCTTCTACTACAAGGATATAGCCGCCTTCTTTTCTTGAGGTCGCAAGTATCTCTTCAGCCTGCTTGCCTGCAGCAGCCATTATCGTTTCATTGTAATCAAGGCTAAGCACATCAAGGACCAGATCGGCTGCATTTGGATATGTCGCTTTGATAAGCGCCTCTGTACAGCCCGAATCAGAAGCAAAATTGATCCAAACAACCGGCGGTCTCTTTGAGGCTTTTTCTATTGCCGAAGCTATCTTTGGAGCATAAAGCTCTGACAAACCGAGGAGAGCTGCTGTAGCACCGCAATACTTCAGGAATTCCCTTCTGTTGACGCCACGAAACTCAACTGCATCAAGAAACTGTTTTGTGATTCCATCATCGTTCTCTGCCATTAGTCATCCTCCCTTTTTTGTTGGGTTTCATTAGAAAGACCGGAAGTCCCAATGCTCATATATTGATCTGCACACTTTTGCTTTTAGACAATACCTCAAGTTAAAACACGATGTCAAGAAAGATGAGTTTATTTATATATAACAGAATCTTATATACTGACAGTGAAATGGTTAACCTAAGACCGAATCAATCGGAAGGGTATTTTATGCTGAATATCTCTATGATATGACGGGTAAATTGAAGATGCGGGCAGCCTTGGCCCAGCTTGTCAATCGTAACAAATCATCGTCTATGCAGGCATCTCCCATAACGACTTCGTAAATGATACGGACGCCAGCGGTTCCACTCCACATCCAATGCGTTGTAGTTCCTCCTTGACAGCCCGTATCAAATTAGCGAAGCTTGCCTTGACCTCATCGGAAAGACCGAGGCCAAGCTCAATGGTTTTCGGTTCGACGCCAAAAAGGACCATATTCTTCGGCAGTCCGCCCGAAATCGTGGCTGCAGCCAGCACATCGGATAGACCCAACTGGTGGGGAGATATCCTGGTCATGAATCTTGCAGGAACATCCTCCCCTTCAACCCTCACGACCGTCCCCGGAGCGAATCCGGATTTTATCGCGTCTATAATAATTAAGTAATCACGGTGCTGAATTGACGACAGGAGTTCGATACCTGAAGTGCCTCCGTCCAGAAGTTCCACACCTTCCGTGAAACTGTATCTCTGTGAAAGTTCATCGACTGCACGGACGCCCACACTATCGTCCATCATAAGGACATTGCCGATTCCCAGCACAAGAACGTTCATTTCCGCTTCAGACCGCTTTCACTCTTACGATTTCATTATTCGTCTTGTCGAGCATATGTATTGCGCAGGCGAGACAGGGATCAAATGAATGAACAGTACGCAAGACTTCGAGAGGTTTTTCAGCATCTATTACCGGGTTGCCTATAAGCGAGGCCTCATAAGGTCCGAGGGCATCTTCTCTGTTTCGGGGTCCGGCGTTCCATGTCGAAGGTACGACCGCCTGATAATTTTTAATCACGCCGTCCTTGATCACAATCCAGTGAGAGAGCGCTCCCCGCGGGGCTTCGTGCAAGCCATATCCTCTTTGTTCGCCTGCAGGGAAAAATGGGCGGTTAAAGGTCTTCACGTCCCCTTTTGAAATATTATCCATAAGGGCCTGCCACTGCGACTTCAGAGTATCAAAAAGCACCGCGCACCTTATCGAGCGGGCGCCGATTCTGCCTATGGTGGAATGGAGCGCTGAAATACCGACCTTTGTGCCGGCGACCGCGCTTATTGTATCGAGCATCTTCGCAACATATCTCTTCGTAGGCACATGCCCCGCCGCATACATGCACAGCACATTGGCGAGCGGCCCCACCTGGGCCGGTTTACCCTTGAAGGTAGGGGATTTGACCCAGGAATACTTGCCCTTGTCCTGGAAATCGGTGTACTTGGGCACTGTCTCCCCATCCCATGGGTGGCGGTCCCAATCGCCATCGTACCAGGAATGCTTTATACTTTCCTTGACACTGTCCCTGAAGAAGGGTTCGTGATGACTCTTTATGGGAGTATACTTCGCGATGTCGCCACCAGGTATATATCCTCCAGGCAGTGCGAATACCGTCCCTTTAGTGTCCAGGGGCATTTCGGGAACAGAAAGGTAATTCGTAACGCCGGCGCCGTATTTTGTCCATTCGGCATAGTATCCGGCGATAACGGCAGTATCAACAAGGAGGACATGTTCGACAAAATCTCCGACCTTGTCAATGATGGTCTTAATGAAATAAAGCCTTTCCATATTGAGAGTCGACGGGCTGTCCACATTGATCGCATTGGCAACTCCGCCTACGGCAAGATTCTGTATGTGCGGGGTCTTCGAACCGAGAATGCCGACGACTTTATTTATCTCCCGTTGGTAATCAAGTGCCTGCAGATAATGATGCGCGGCAAGCATGTTTACCTCGGGAGAGAGCTTCATTGCCGGATGGCCCCAATAGCCGCTTCCGTAAATCCCCAACTGGCCCGACCCGATGAAAACCTTCAGCTTGTCCTGGGAGGCCTTAACCTCGTTATAGCTGTTTCCTGTCCATGGCGAAAGCTTCTGCCCGAGGTTTGAAACCGCTCTGGGATCGGCCTTGAGAGCTGAGACAAGATCCACCCAGTCGAGAGCTGCGAGGTGATAAAAATGAACTATATTATCATGGGTGGAGTGTGCGCCCATAATTATATTCCTGATATATTGCGCATTCAAAGGAATCTCCATCCCGAGAGCGTTTTCGACCGAACGCACTGAAGCAAGTGCGTGGACCGTCGTGCAGACGCCGCAGAAACGTTGAGCGAACATCCAGGCATCAAGCGGATCACGCCCTTTCAGAATAACCTCGATGCCCCGCCACATCTGCCCCGAAGACCACGCGTTAGTGACATGACCTCCGTCAACCTCACAGTCTATCCTTAAATGTCCTTCGATTCTTGTAACAGGATCAACGACAATTCTTTTTGCCATCAGTATCTCCTCAAAATATCATTCATGCCTGGCAGCAGGCAGTACAGGCAGTCTTTTAACAAAATACAAATATCCCATAATTTCGATTGCAATCAGCCCGACAGTAATAAGTATCTCCGAGAGCGAAGGGAAATAATGCCAGCCGGGACCGGGATCGAAAGCCACAAGATACACATCGAAACGAAAAATAGCTCCGGCAAGCAGCATTGACACGGCAGATAGAAAAAGAAGACGCGGCTTGGCTCTGTTGACCGGCGACATAAGAATAAGAGTCGGTATTATATACAGCAGGTTCTCGATAAGGAACATATTGCCCTTCAGGTCGCCCGCAAACGCAAGATACATCCTTTCCTTTCCAACAAGGTCCCAAAACCTGACGGCCAGATACACACCGAGCATTGGCGGGATGAAGGCAGCAAGCTTCGACAATAACTGAGTCTCCATCTCCCTATTGAAAGCGATTGCCGATACTATTGATTCAAATATGACGATAGAAAACCCCATCGTTATTGAAGTGATCAGGAATAGCAGCATGTCAAAACGCGACTGCCATAAAAGTGACACCTTATGGCCGGCAACATACAGAAGAATTCCCAGCGAAGACTGGTGCATAGTAGGCAGAAGAACACCGATCGCGATAAAGATGAAGACTACTCTGTTCATTACCTTAAGGAGGACCACCCTATTGAATCTTTCGAGAAAGGCAGGCATAAACTCAATCCACATAACTATAATATAGGTCGTAATGCAGAGGGCGACCTCAAACATAACGGAATTGAGCTGTGAAAACCAAGGGAAGAACATGTTATATATCTGCCAATAACGGCCTATGTCAAAAAATATAGAGACGCCGGCGAGTGTATAGCCGAACATGCTTGCGAGCAAGGCAGGCCTGACGAGCGGGTGGAATTCACCTTTGTTAAAAACATACACCAGCATGGCCATTGCGTATCCTCCGCATGCGAATGCAGTGCCGACTACCACGTCATATGCTATCCATATACCCCAGGGATAGCCATCGCTCAGGTTGGTCACAGAACCTATTCCGAATATGAATCTCTTAAGAATAAGGACACACCCAACAGCCGCAAAAAAAGAGAGAACCATAAAAGGCAATGTAAGTATCTTTCCACCAAGAGGTTTGGGTTCAGTCATTATTCCTCCTTATTGGTATGTCTATATACCGCATAGAGAAGTCCCCCCAATAACGTAACAGGCATCACCATCTTATAGTAAATCGTATGCTGAAGCGTCTCAGACCTTTTTGCTTCAGCCTCATCAGCGAGCATCGGCAAACCGAGTTTGTCGAATGGCACCCCGGCCAGGATCATATACTGCGTGCCTCCGCCTTCCTTTTCACCGTAGATGCGCCCGACATACTTTGCAACTTTCTGTTTAAGCTTTGACCTTGAGTCAATTTTTGAAACGGGATATTCATAATAATCGCCCGGCCTCAAAGTTAACCTTTTCTTAGCCTCTTCCAGGAGGTCCTTTGCAGGACCAAATATGGCAGCGCCGGTGGGGCAGAATTCGCAACAGGCCGAATATTTCCCTTCAGCAAACCTATGATTACAGAACTGGCACTTTCTGATCTGGGGAAAGGCTTTATCGAACTCGAACTTCGGGATATTGAAGCCACACGCCGCCTGGCAATACCGGCATCCGATACATGCGTTCTTATTGTAGGAAACTACCCCGTTTACCGGATCTTTTTTCAGGGCCGAAACAGGACAAGCCGAAACACAGGCCGGGTCGACACAGTGCATGCAGTTCCTCTTTATGAAGGCGTAGCCGTTTATCTCCTGGTTCTTCTCTTCACCCGTACCGTTCCTGTAGAGCTTAATGATGTTCAACGTCTTGGATGAAAGGTCGGCCGGATTGTCCCAAATTGCGTCGGTCATATCAGGGGGCCTGAAAGTGTTTTCCGGCGGCATGTCGTTATATCTCTTGCACGCCGCTTGACAGGCTCTGCATCCAATACAAATAGTGGAGTCGTAGAGCATGCCGACGGCCCCTGGCGGCATCATCTTTTCAGGCCTTGCATATGCGGGATTTTCACCGGCAGCAAGCAATAAGCCTGTGCCGGCAACCGTTTTCAAAAAATCTCTTCTCTTTATGTCCATAGCCTACTCCTTGGGGTTGGACCCGGACTTATCATTCTCATTCTTTTCCTTCTCTTCCAGCTTTTTGTAAACCATTGCCCCGGCGCCTATCGCAGCGCCTGCAAGCCCGGCTGCAACAGCAACTGCTCCAATCGTTGCGCCTTTTCCGTGCTCCTCAACAATACCGGGGAAAATCGCCGGAGGCGTCATCTCCTTGATCTTTGCAGGCGTATGAAGTGGAACAGTGAAACCCACGTTTTTGTCCGAGCATCCGAAACAAGGATGACCGGTACCGACAGGCCAGGACCCCGAGCCTACGTCCCCATATAAAAGTGTCGGACAATTGTTATGACTTTCAGGTCCTTTGCAGCCAAGTTTATAAAGGCAATAGCCTTTCCTATGTCCTTCATCCCCAAATTCAACTGCAAATCTCGCCGCGTCAAAGTGAGGTCTTCTCTCGCAATTATTATGGATAAGCCTTCCATAGGCAAACTTAGGCCGCCCCTCCTCGTCGAGTTCCGGAAGTTTCTTGAAGGTCACGAAGTACAAGATCGTGGACAGTAAATTATATCCATTAGGCGGACATCCTGGAATATTCACGACAGGTGTTTTTATCCCTTTCATCTTAAAAATCTCATGTACAGGACGTGCGTCGGTCGGGTTAGGATCTGCTGCGGGGAGTCCGCCCCACGAGGCGCAAGAGCCTATAGCCACTACGACAGCTGCCTGGGACCCCATCTCCTCAAGAAGTGCCAAGGCGGTTCTCCCCCCGATCTTACAATAAATTCCATCATCTTTGACAGGTATGGAACCGTCCACTACTAATATATATTTCCCCTTATTTTCTTTCATCGATTTTATGCGGCCCGCTTCCGCCTGATGCCCTGACCCTGCGTTAAGGGTTTCGTGATAATCAAGGGATATAAGTTCGAGAATCAAGTTTTCGAGGGTCGGATGGTTCGTTCTCAAAAGACTCTCCGTACACCCGGTGCAGTCCTGGGCGGAAAGCCAAAGGACAGGAGGCCTTTTGGGACTGGTCGCAGCCTCTGCGATTTTGACTCCCATCCCTGCCGGCAGGCCGAGCATTACCGTTATACCAGCACAAAATTTAAGAAAATCTCTTCGACTCACCCCGCTTTTTATCAGACTATCAGGCGGTTCTGTCAACACTGCAGTAATATCGCGGGGAAAACCTTTTTTCATCGAGGACCTCCTCATCCTGTTAATGAATATAAATACCCAACCGAATTACAGTAACATATTCAGTTATTACGGCTCGGTATTTATCCATTTCAATATAATTTTTTATTTTAAGTGTTTCAAAATCTGACTATGATGTTGTAATTTGCAACAAAAAATCCAATAAGTAATTTTAATGACAATATAATCTCATCATATTGCTTTTGTCAACTCTACAACAACAGGTTTTCAGGCCTGTTCTGACCGCAGTAATTTCCGGGAGGACGGTATGGAACAGAAAAAAAGAAGAGGCAGTAGCAGAGGTACTAGCAAAGCGCGCAAGAGGCAGCCGCGAGTAATTCCAGCAGGAAACGCCTTGCGTCAATGCTACTGTTAGGAAAAAAAAACGCTTTGCGGCGCTCAGACTCCTTATGCTTGACAAAGGATGCCTGTAACGTCACTAATTACTTAACTGCCGGATTATTTACCAATAAAGTACATCTTCCAATACAAAAGATAGAAACCGTACAAGATCACCGCAGTTACGATCCCTATTATGACCATTACAATTAAATTAGAATTCTTTTCCTGCATAGTACCTCCCACAAACCTGGTTTGTAAAATGAGAGACCATCAAAATTTAAGTTTTAAGATATCTGATGATCGCGCTTATTTGCCGATAGGAAAGAGAACCGAAGTCAGGCATCCTGGCGCCGGGATTGTGCTTCTTCGGGTCTTTAATCTGGTCCCGTATCCATCCGTCATTCCTTCTGCGGGTGACTTCGGTCAGATCAGGGCCCGTCTCTCCGCCCTTACCCTTAAAACTATGACAATTCATACACCCCTGATTCTTGAAAAGTTCGGCGCCATCCGGCGAGCCCTGAAGAAATAAGAAAGTGATCAGGCAAACCGCGATCACACAGATTACGATAACCAATCTCATCCTTGTATTCATTGCATTTACATTCCTGACCGTTCATCAACTGCTGAATTTTGCATCACTTATAAATATTATATTAACCAGGATAAAACTGCAACACCCTTGCTCATTTGTCCCTCTTTCTGTTGCATCCTCCGGAAATCTGAAGTATTATGGAATTATTCGCATGAAAAAAAACCTTACTCATAAGATACTGCAAGCCCATCTGGCAGAGGGTCAGTTAATACCCGGCAGCGAGATAGCCATTAAAATCGACCACACCCTTCTGCAGGACGCTACCGGAACCCTCGCCATGCTGGAGTTCGAAGCATTGGGGCTTGACCGGGTTAAGGTTGAGTTGGCAGCGCAATACGTGGACCACAATCTCCTCCAGACAGATAACAAGAATGCTGACGATCACAAGTTCCTCCAGACCGCCGCCGCCCGGTACGGCATCCATTTCAGCAAGCCTGGCAACGGAGTCTCGCACCAGGTCCACATGGAACGGTTCGGAGTTCCGGGCAAAACGCTTCTGGGCGCTGACAGTCATACACCCGGCGCCGCTGGAATCTCCATGCTGGGAATTGGAGCGGGTGGTCTGGATGTGACTATGGCTATGGCCGGCTATCCCTATTATCTCCCATGCCCCAAAGTCCTTGGAGTCAGGCTTACAGGCAGACTCCCGGACTGGGTGAGCGCCAAGGATGTGATACTTGAGATGCTCCGACGTTATGATGTGAAGGGGTGCGTGGGCAAGATCATCGAGTATTACGGCCCCGGAGTCAAATCTCTTTCCGCTACGGACCGGGAGACCATCGGCAACATGGGCACCGAGACTGGCGCAACAACCTCATTATTCCCGTCCGACGAGAGAACGCAGGAGTATTTGTCAGCCCAGGGACGTGAAGGATGCTGGATCAGGCTTGCCGCTGATGAGGGTGCGGAATATGATGAATGTGCGGAGATAGACCTCTCAAGGCTCGAGCCGCTCATTGCACGGCCGTCCTCTCCCGGAAACGTAGTAACCGTGCGCGAAGCGGCAGGCCCTAAAGTGGGCCAGGTGATAGTAGGAAGCAGCGTGAACTCATCTTTCCGGGACCTTATGGTGGCGGCAAAAATACTCCAGGGCAGACGAGTTCATCCGGAAACAAATTTTCATGTTAATCCCGGGAGCCGCCAGGTGATCGAAAACGTTGCCCAGGCAGGCGGACTTATGGCGTTCCTATTGTCAGGGGTGCGTTTGCATGAGCCCGGTTGCCAGGGATGCATCGGTATGGGCCAGGCGCCAGGGACCGGAGAGGTAAGCCTCAGAACCTTTCCCCGGAATTTCCCCGGCAGGTCCGGGACCAAAGACGACAAAGTCTACCTCTGCTCTCCTGAGACAGCCACAGCAGCGGGTTTGAAAGGGGTAATCACAGACCCCCGTGATCTGTCGAAAGAGATGGAATATCCGGTGATCGAGGATCCGAAGAAATACACAATCGACGAAAAGTCAATCGTTTTTCCAACACGGGAACTTATGGGGACCATCGTAGTAAGAGGTCCCAATATAAAGCCCCTGCCCGACCTTGCTCCGATTAACGAAATAATTGAAGCAGAAGTGGTGCTCAAAGGTGGGGGACAACATAACGACCGACACAATCATGCCTGCAGGAAATAAAGTGCTCCCGCTTCGCTCGAACATTCAGGCTATTAGCGAGCATGTGTTCGAGCAGATCGATCCCGGGTTTGCCGCTGAGTGCAGAGCGAAAGGCGTCGCAGTTGTGGTCGGCGGAGAGAATTACGGCCAGGGGTCAAGCAGGGAGCATGCGGCTTTGGCGCCGCGTTATCTCGGGGTCCGTGCGAAGATCGTCAAGAGTTTTGCACGGATCCATAAGTCCAATCTCTGTAATTTCGGCGTCCTTCCTCTCACCTTTAAAGACCCTGAAGACTACGACAAGTTGAGCAAGGGGGCGAATTTGGTGTTCCGCGATGTTCGCAGCCGTATTGAGAAAGGCGACTCGGAGATTCCAGTTGAGGTGAATGGACAGACCGTCATTACTGTCCTGGACGTGTCCGCACGTCAGCGGAAGCATTTGCTGGCAGGAGGGAAGTTGAATTTTGTAAAAAATGAACTAAGCCATGGGCGATAGGAGAAGACAATGACGGATGTTACAAAGGTAAAGAATACAGGTCTGCGCGGTGTTACGGTAGCTGATACTAAAATCAGCGACGTCGATGGCGAGAAAGGGATTCTAATCTACCGGGGCTTCCGGATCGAAGATCTGGCCCGGAGTTCTTCTTTTGAGGAAACAGCTTATCTGCTTCTATATGATGAGCTTCCGAACGGGCAGCAACTGGAAGAGTTCAAGGACAAGTTGACCGGGGAGCGGAACGTCCCGGCTTTCATATTCGAAAGTTTCAGGCAACTACCGGTAAAGGCCAAACCTATGGATGTACTCCAGGCATCCATACCGCTCCTTGCCATGGATGATCCCGATCTGGAGTTGGAGACACGCGAGGCAAACATTGCCATGGCTATCAGACTCATCGCGCACATGCCGGCTTTGGTGGCCGGCTGGGACCGGATACGCAAAGGCCTGGAGCCTATGCCGCCTGACAATACACTGTCCCTTGCCGGCAATTTTTTGTGGCAGCTAACGGGCCTGCAGCCTGATGCCGGGACTGTACGAGATCTCGATACAGCGCTGTTGCTCCACGCTGATCATTCGTTCAATGCGTCTACTTTTGCATGCCGCGAGGTGGTGTCCACACGGGCGCACATATATGCAGGGGTTGCGGCAGGCGTTGGTGCACTTTCCGGAAGCCTGCACGGCGGCGCCAATGCACAAGTTATGAAGATGCTCCTGGGACTCCGGAACGTGGAGGACATTGCCGGGTGGGTAAGGACGCAGCTTGAGAGCGGACAGAAGATCATGGGCATGGGCCATGCAGTATACAAGACTATGGACCCCAGGGCCGGTTTCCTTAAGGAAATGTGTTTCAGGCTGGGGAAAAAGCTTGGGCAGGAGCACTGGTGCCGGCTGTCGGCCCAGATCGAAGAGACCGCATTGGCGGAATTCGAAAAGCAGGGCAAGACTAACATCAAGCCGAATGTAGATTTTTACAGCGCCTCGGTTTACCATATGATGGGGATACCGCTCGACCTGATGACACCCGTCTTCGCCATAGCACGGGTTGCCGGATGGACTGCACATATCATCGAGGAGAAATTCGGCGATGCCCAGGCAAAGCCGGCTCTTTACCGGCCATCGTCCGACTATGTGGGCCATTACTGCGGCAAGACCGGATGCACATATAAACTGATAGAAGAAAGGTCATAGGTAATAGGTTATGGGTAATGGGAAAAACACAACTAAACAGAGAAAGATCCAGTCCATCAATCCCTATACCGGGGAAGTGATGCGGGAATTCGGACTCCTGAGCGATAGGCAGATTAATAAGGAAATAGCGCTTTCGCGTAAGGCATTTTCCGCATGGCGCACTGTACCTGTACCGGAACGGTCAGGCTGCGTAAAGAAATTGGCCGGCCAGCTCAGGGCGGAAAAACAGACGTATGCTGAACATATAACAAAAGAAATGGGCAAACCCATCAGGGAAGCTCTGGGGGAGATCGAGAAATGCGCCTGGCTCTGCGACTACTATGCGGAGAACGCCCCTAAGTTCCTGGAGCCCGAGCACGTAGGGACCGATGCTGTTAAGAGTTATATAACATTCGATCCGTTGGGTATCGTGCTTGCGATCATGCCATGGAACTTCCCTTTCTGGCAGGCGTTCCGGTTCGGCATTCCGGCTATCTGCGCCGGGAACGTCGTGGTACTGAAACACGCATCCAATGTTCCTATGTCTGCCCTTGCCATCGAAGACTCATTCAAAAAGGCGGGGTTCCCGGAGCATGTTTTCAAGACGCTGCTTATTGACGCCCGGGACGCCCTTGACCTCATCGATGGTGACAAGGTCGATGCAGTATCGCTAACAGGAAGCAACAAGGCAGGAGAGGAAGTCGGAGCCCATGCCGGAGGAAAAATCAAGAAAGTCGTGATGGAGCTTGGCGGCTCCGATCCGTTCATTGTGCTTGATGATGCAGACGTTGAAAAAGCCGGTCGGATGGCCGTCAACGCCCGCATGCTCAACAACGGCCAGAGCTGCATAGCCGCAAAGCGCTTCATCATCCATGAGAAAATAGCTGCGGCCTTCACTAAACATTTCGTTGCGCGCCTCAGGGAGTTGAAGATCGGCGATCCCATGGATGTGTCGACTGATATCGGCACTCTTGCAAAAACAGACATCCTGAACTCCCTGAAAAAGCAGCTCAGGGACGCAAAAGCAAAAGGCGCTGAAGTTTTGCAAATAGAACATTCATTTAATAAAGGGCTTTTCTTTCCGCCCTGTGTTGTTTATAATGCGACAAAGAAGATGAAGGTACTTAGCGAAGAGGTGTTCGGGCCAATTGCGACCATTATCATTGTTAAGGATGAGGATGAGGCTGTGAGCACGGCAAACGACACAGAGTTCGGCCTCGGAGCGTCCATCTGGAGCAGGGACCATGCCAGGGCGGAAAAACTGGCGGCGAGGCTGGAAGCCGGCAGCATATCCATAAACGACATGGTGAAGTCAGACCCGCGTCTGCCCTTCGGAGGTATAAAGAAATCCGGGTTCGGCAGAGAGCTGTCGCATTACGGGCTGAAGGAGTTCGTAAATATCAAGACTGTAGTCGTGAGAGAGTAGAGATGAAGGCGTCGGATCTCTTTGTGAGGCAACTCGAAGAGGAAGGGGTGGAATACGCATTCGGCCTGCCTGGAGAGGAAAATCTCGACTTCCTCGAATCCCTCCGTACATCATCCATAAAAGTAATCATCACACGCCACGAGCAGCCCGCCGCATTCATGGCCGCGACCTATGGAAGGCTGACAGGAAAAGCCGGAGTATGCTTCTCTACACTGGGTCCCGGCGCATTGAACCTCGTTACCGGTGTGGCCCACGCTCAGCTGATCGGCGCGCCACTGGTTTCGATATCCGGTCAGAAGGCGCTCAGAGCAAACTGGCAGGCCCGGTTCCAGCTGGTCAACGTGGTTGAAGTGATGCGGCCCATTACCAAAGACTCGGTATCCATCGTTGACCCGGACACTATACCCACTGTTTTGCGGAATGCCTTCTCGCTGGCGCAAACAGAACGACCCGGAGCAGTGCATGTGGAACTGCCTGCGGACGTTGCTGCGAGTCAAACCGATGCGCAGGTGCAGAGACGGGGATTCACGCGGAGGCCGGAGCCGGATGCCAGGTGCGTCACTCAGGCAGCCGAACTGATTAACAAGGCCCGGCTCCCTTTGATCATCCTCTCGTCGGGGGCCAACAGGAACCAGGTCTGCCGGCAGCTGACGCATTTCATCAATAAGACAGGCATCTACGCGATACATACGCAGATGGGGAAAGGAGTCCTGAGCGATGAATCTGAATACAGCCTCTTCGCAACCGGCATCCATCGTCGGGATTACGTGAATTGCGGAATCGAAAGGGCAGATGTGATCATCGCTATCGGATACAATATAGTTGAATATCCTCCGTATGTATGGAACAAGAACCTCGATAAGAAAATCATAAATATCGATTTCGCGGAAGCCGCGGTGGACAAATACTACAATCCCGAAATCAACATTATCGGCGATATTTCCTGCGGTCTAAGACAACTCGGGGAGCTGATCACCCCCAGAGAGAACGAGGGTACATTCAAGGCCGTGCGGGAATTCCTGGACCGGAAGCTCGCGCCGGATTTCAAAAAACAATATCCTTTGACCCCGAAAGAGGTCGTTTTTCATGTGCGGGAGGTCCTGTCACCCCAGGATATCCTGACCCTTGACAACGGGATTTACAAGCTGTGGTTCTCGAGGCTCTACCGGACTTACAGACCTAACACGTTCCTGCTGGATAATGCCCTCGCAACAATGGGCGCAGGACTTTCCACCGGCATCATGGCAAAGATGCTGAGGCCCGGTCAGAAAGTGCTGGCTGTATTGGGAGACGGCGGGTTCATGATGAACTCACAGGAGCTTGAGACCGCCCTGAGATATAAGGTGCCGCTCGTAGTCCTTATCCTTAACGACAATGCCTTCGGATTCATCAAGTGGGAACAACAGGCCAAGGGATTTCCCGGTTTCGCCCTGGATTATTCCAATCCTGATTTCGTCAGGTATGCTGAAAGCTATGGGGCCGTGGGACTGAAGGTAAAAGAGGGAGATGATCTGTCCGAACTCTTGCGCAAGGCATTTGAGCTGAAGAGAGTTGTCCTTATCGAGTGCCCGGTCGATTATTCGGTCAACCTGGAAACATTCTCAAAAGAACTCGCCAACATCGTCTGCGAATAAAGTTGGTCCACATTTTATCCGCGCACAATTAAGTTCTTACTTAAACAATAAAGTCTTTACTTAACCAATTGAGTTCTTACATTTCGGCGACCAGTTCAAATTGAGGAAACAATATAGTTCTTACTTTTTAATTGGAGGAATACAATTCTATAAATCTCAAGTTGCCATTAGCATTTGCCCTTTTTGATCCAAGGCACTTTCAAGACAGAAATCGACGCAAGTTGCAATTTTTCATACCTGTTCAATACGCCCCGCAACTTTGCGAATCTGAGGTGCCCCAAGATGCGCTATTACATAGAGCGAGAGTCGGCATGTGATTTTCCGCTGTGTGATATACCTGTGGGCGGCGGAGAAAAAGAACTGATCCTGGAGGAACCGAAAGCGGCGCTGATGGAACCGGGCTGGAATTTGTAGTTGGCACTTTTTGAATCTTTAATCGAGGAACCCACCTTATAGAGCAACCTTCACATACAATGATTACCACAACGAAGCAGATGGAGGTAATCATTGACCAAGCGATGCATGCACTGTGGGCGGTATTTTACGCCTGATAAACGTATAGGCCAAAGGCAGAAAGTCTGTAAGAGGGAGCAATGCAAGCGGGCAAGAAAGAAGCAGGCCCAGCAGCAGTGGCAGCAAAATAATCCCACCTATTTCGATAACCTCTATCTCGACTATGTAAAACCCTGGCGGCAGCGGCGCAAAGAGTTGCGTGCATCTTCCTTGGCGAGACAAGTGATAAAAGACGAGATACCCGCTTCAAAACCTTTACAGCAGCTGGTTCTGTTGATACCGGGTGAAACTCTGGGGATGATAAAAGACGAGATACGGCTGCGAAGGCTTGATAGTCATACGTTTGCCGCGTATGGGCCATGATAAAAGACGAAATGGATTTGGAATCAGTGCTGCAGTAAACTGGGTCATCACATCAGGAAAGGAGATGACACGACAATGCAAGAATCGTTTCAAAACCGGGCGCGGCACCTGTATCAGGTTGAAGGGTTGAGTTTGAATCAGGTGGCGGAGAAACTGGGAATATCGAGAAAAAAGGTTACCCGCCTCATTAGACAAGACAATCTCAGGAGAAGGTCCTCAGGAAACATCATAGCTCCCTATGAGCGGTTAATTCAGCAGTGGTACACAGAATATCCTTTTCTACAGGCCATACAGGTACTGCAACGTTTGAAGGACTACGGTTATGAGGGAGGTTATACGGCAGTGAAGGATTACACACTTTCGTTAAGGAAAAAGCGAAAGGGCAACTCCTTCCATGCGCTGGAGTTTCTGCCTGGGGAAGAAGCCCAGGTTGATTGGATGCAGCGGAGCATGCCTTTCGGAGTAGTCTACGGGTTCGTCTACATCATGTCCTATTCGCGGTACCTTTACGCTCACTTCTATCTGAGGAGTTCCATGGAGTTCTTTCTGGACGGCCATATTGAGGCCTTCAACGAAATAAGAGGGGTCCCCAACAGGCATACATATGACAATCTGAAGTCAGTAGTTATAAAAAGAAAGCCGGATGTAACTTACAATGCACGTTTTTTGGACTTCGCCAGGCATTATGGCTTTTCGATTCGTGCCTGCAATCCCGGCAAGCCAAATGAGAAAGGCAGGGTTGAGCGGGTTATCAGAGACATTGAGAGCTTCCTTGTAGTTAATACTTTCGCCGACATCGACGATCTTAACAAAAGATTCGGCCTCTGGCGCATACAAAGAAACAGCAGGGTTCACCGATCCACAGGGACACTTCCTGTGGAGGCATTAAAGCAGGAGAGACTAATAGCGCTTCCCCAAATCCATTACCTGCCTTACAGACAGGCCCCGGCAGCTATCAACAAGACATGCTTTGTGGAGTTTGACACCAACCGCTACTCGGTGCCATCGCAGTACGGAGATGTGCCCTGCGACATCTTTGCTTATCCTCAGTACATAGAAATAGCTGTGCAGGGCAGAAAAGTAGCCACTCACAAACGGGTATTTGACAGGAAACAAAAGATAGAACATCCTTCTCACCGCGAGAAACTGCTCAATACAACTCCCCACTTCAAATATCAAAGGATGTACCAACTTCTAAAGTCTATGGATAAAAGCATTGAGCACTTCCTTATACGAGCCGAACAGGAGAGACAGGATCCTCTTGAGGTTTCCTACCAACTGTTCAAACTCCTCAAAGGCACAGCCAAAGAGACGCTGATTTCAGCGGTCAAGTCGGCAAACAGCATCGACACCTACAGAGTGTCATATATCCAGGGGCTGCTTAGTCCAGCCGGGTATCAGGACAATCCGGTGCATCCGCAGAACGCGGGACTGCTGCATATCACCTATGAAGGGAGGCAATTGAGCGATTATGATCAACTTATATGAATTATGGCGGCGGTTCAGACTACTGACTGATCCCGAGCAGCTTTCAGAGGAAGAAAAGAAGTTCATGCTTAAATTCCTCATTGAAGAATCTCACCGGAAAGAGCAGAAGAAAATCCAGTATCTCATGAAAAAGTCCGGCATCAAAAGGATAAAGCTGCTGGATGACTTCGACTGGAAATATAACCCTAAAGTGCCGAGGGACAAGATCATGGAGTTCATGAACACGCAGTGGCTCACGAAACCCGGCAACCTCGTACTCATAGGTCCTGCCGGGGTAGGCAAATCCCATATCGCAACAGCACTGTGCCACGATGCTCTCACAAAGGGCCATCAGACTGTCTTTCTTACGCTCTTCGATCTCACTGCCAAAATGGCTAAGGCAAAGAGTGTCTACAGTTTCATAGAATACTATTCACGTGCCAATGTTCTTTGTCTGGATGAGATCGGTTACGTTATCCCGACCAAGGAGCAGGCTGACTGCATCTTCCAGATAATCTCAAAAAGGGCAGAAGTGGGCACAACCATCGTCACTACCAACCTTGTCCCGTCAAACTGGGGAAAGGTATTCGATACCGTTACTGCTTCGGCGATACTTGATCGTCTCAGCATGAACGGAAAGTTCATCACATTCGAAGGGAGGTCCTATAGAAATAAGCAGTGAGCTGTTTAAAATAATAAAGAAAAGTTACGAATCAGGGTTGCAACTGATTAAAACAACTCGTCTCGATTCCGGGCGTTTGACGCCGGATTGCGCCCTGATCAGCTAAAGCAGACACACGCCGCCGGCACATTCGGTTCCTTTCGAGCGGCA
>CAWHNC010000046.1:0-4869 GCA_963830245.1 Nitrospirota bacterium | reverse complement strand
TCATTGACCTCTGTGGAGGTGATAGCGAGATAATACTCTGCGTCAAGGACATGGCGGGAGTCGGAGACATCAAGCGCATCAACAGCCTCGTGGATGCGATCAAGCAAAAATACCCGGAGTTGCTTGTCCATTATCACAGACACATCACCGACGGCCTTGCGTTGCCGGCACTTTTGTCTGCTGCTCAGGCCGGGGCAAAGCTCTTCGACGTCCAGGAAGATTCTCTTGTCCGTTTTTACGGACATCCTCCGATTCTGGGTGTTCAGGCATACTTTGAAGAATCAGGAATCCCGGTGCATCTGGATAGAAAAGAGGCGGAGGAGGCTGTGCAGAAGGTCCGCGAATGGATCGGCGATTATGAATGGGCCGAATCTCCCTTTAAAGGGTTCGACCATACCGTAACGCTTCACCGCATGCCCGGAGGGGCATTCCCCAGTTCCTTCGAGCAGGCTGACAAAGGTGAATTCCTGCATCTCATGCCCGCGATTCTTAAGGTGATGTCCCTTTTTAACAAGATCGTGAAATATTTTGATGTTACGCCCGGGTCCCAGATGACATGGGTCACTTCCAGCGGGATTGTAAACAGGTTCGCCAAGGAAGGAGGAGATGCCGGGGTACGCCATGTAACGGAACTCCTTGCGAAATTTGTTGAGGGAAAAGCCCAGGATTTCGAGGCCATGGAAAAGCATGAGCAGGAAGAACTGCTGATGCTTTTATCAAATGCGCCCGGCGATTTCAAAAACCTGCTTCTTGGGAATTATGGGAGGCTCCCTGTCGGCTGGCCGGCTGACTGGGTGTACAAAAGCACCTTTGGGGATGAATGGGAAACAAAGATGAAGGAGCGAAAGGACCTGTCGCCTCTTGACCAACTGAATGCCGAAGATATAGAAAAGTTGAGGGGAGCCCTTGCTGAAGCCATTAACAGGACGCCGACCGAAGAAGAATTCATCCTCTATATGATGCATCCTAAAGATGCCGTCGAATACATTCAATTCAGGGACAAGTTCGGGGAAGCGCCTGTGGTGCTGCCGACCAACGTCTGGAGAGAGGGTCTCAAGAAACCTGGAGACAGAGTAGATTTTGAACTCTGGGACAAGCCTTATTCCATAGAACTCGTATCAGTCGGCGCCGAACATGACGGGATTATTCATGTTGTTATGCGCGTCAATAACAAGACAACCGTTTACTCTGTTGAGACTCCAAGGGCAAAGAAAGTCGAGATAAGAATGGCCACAGGGTCTAATCATATCGGCGCACCTATTGATAGCAATGTTTGGAGGATCGGGAATCCGCAGAGAGGCGCCCTAAGGGTAGGGGATTCCGTTCGCAAGGGAGAGGAAATTGCCAATCTCGAGGCAATGAAGATGGAAAGCGCTATTCTTGCCCCTTTTGACGCCAAGCTCGTTGAGGTCTGCGTCAAGCTTAATGATACTGTCCGGAAGGAACAGCTCCTTTTTGTAATCGAAAAAGTTTGATCTTTAAGGTTAAGACTTAAACCATGCCACCATGCGTGTCAATTCATCGGCAAGTGTTGCGAGCCCGTCTGAAGACTGCTTAATACCGGTAGTCGATAATTGCAACTTTTTTGTTATATCCGCAATCGTTTCGACCCTTTGCGAGATATCCGCCGCAGCAGTAGACTGTTCTTCAGTCGCTGTAGCTATCATCTGGGCCATATCCACGCCCTTTGCAGAGGCGCCGACTATGGATTCAAGAGAATCACTTGCCTCACCTGTAAGTTTTAATTCCTCTTCAACCCTGACTTGAGCGTTTTCCATAGCCGTAAATGATTTTTCAGTATCGTTTTGTATAAGGCTTATGATCCCGGCTATCTCCTGAGTGGCCGTACCTGTCCGTTCGGCAAGCCTCCTGACCTCGTCGGCAACAACAGCAAAACCTCGTCCCTGCTCGCCGGCCCGTGCAGCCTCTATAGCGGCATTCAGCGCCAGAAGGTTGGTCTGATCCGATATGTCCTTTATTACCACCACAATCTCTCCAATCTTGTTGGAGCTTTCTTTAAGAATGCCTATCGTTGAAGAGGCCCCCTTCACCGATTCAGCGATTTCGTGCATTCCATGCACAGTTTTCCCGACAACGTTTTTGCCCTGGGCAGCCATATCAGAGGCGGCTTTAGAAGAATCTGCCGCAGCGCTGGCATTCCTGGCAACATCCGTTATAGTCTGGCTTATCTGTGCCACGGCTGTGGCCGACTGCTCCGTCTGTGATGACTGCTCAATAGCTCCGTTATAAAGATGTTCTGCTGTAACAGCGAGTTCCTGTGAGCTTGCAGACAATCTGACAATCAAATCCTGCAATTTTGATGTGACCTGGCCCAAATTTGAAATGGCCATATTAAAATGTGTGGCCAGTGTGCCGAACTCATCTTTTGTTGATTCATTAATACGAATAGTGAGGTCACCTTCCACGAATCCGGCAGCCAATTTTTCGAGATCATGAACAGGGCACATAATCGAACGGGTTATCAACCTGTTGAGGATCAGCGACACAATAAGGGCGACAACTGCAATTATGATGATACCCCCGATTGTCCCCGTGACGGTCGACGTTACCGCCCCGACTGCATTTTCCTGACTCGATTTAGCGGTGACTACTTCTTTATTTGTCTCCTGTATTTGTTTTGACACGATATCTTTCATCTTCTGATTCAATCTTGAAACCTCTTCTATGTTTGCCATTGACGCCCTCATCTTATCCAGAGCCCCTTCCTTGCCCAGGAAACCCTGTTTTACCGCCATAAGAGCATCAGCCGAGTTTTTATACATTTTCATAGCGTCGCCAAGAGAGCCGCCTTTTGACAAGAGAGCTCTTAACTTAACGAGTGTCTTATCCACCTGTGCAAAGGCGTTTTGTATCGACGCCACAGTTTTATCCAAAGCAGCTGAACTCCTGACCGTCAGGCTGTAATTTATATTCGATTTATGAATCCGCTTAACGCGATAAGGTTGGAAGCGGTGATCAATATAGCATTGGAATCCGAAAATGTAGCTATGCTTTTCGTCATATCCCCACTGCTCGCCTTTGAGAGAATCGTTAGCTGTCTCAAAACCCTTTATCACCAGTGGAAGCATATAGGACAGTTCATACCCGGCATCTTTCCCGAGTTTGTCAGACTTGTCTTTCATTGACTCGTCTTCATCATTGAGGTATTTCAGTCTTACATTTGCCGCTTCAATTATCAAACCGCTGGTATGCCTGAACTTTTTTTCGAGATCCTCTCCCGTTTTCCCTGTCCACTTCGTGGTTTTAATCGCCTGAATAATATTGGCTGATGTTGTTTCAGCGCTGCTCTTTATCGATGCTACGCTCCGCCTGTCATCCAGCGTAGGGAGTTGAGAAACGCCGATCATCAGGTCTTTGAATCCGTCCCGTATGATTATAAAATTGGTTGCCTGCTGGTTTGCAGCAGTTGTTCGATCAATGCTCGAAACCATTGTCCCCGTTGAACCCTGCTGGAGTCTTCTGATATTGTCATCCAGGGAGCTTAATCTCTGTGATGCCTGGACAAGCCTGCCTCTCAGGTTTTCCATAGACGCAGTCGTGGATTGTTCCAGTGCAAGCCGTTTTTCGGTCATCTGAAAAACGGATTTTGTAACATCGGAGATTTCACTGTTTGAGGAGCTATCCTTGCCGCTTAGCCTGGCTACGTCATCCGCCGCTTGAATCTCCTCCGCAAGAGATTCATTTGCATTCGCAGAAGTTTTTTTGAATTCCTCAATCGAATCCGATGCCGCAGCTTTTAACAAATTGGACGCATGCAATTGCAGCGCCCGCTGAAGATTAAATACCCTTATCTGGTAAGGAGTGGATTTCTGCGTAAGTTCAAGGACCTTGCCCCGGATGAATTTTATACCGATGACCGCAGTGGCCCCTATTAATAACATAAGGACAAGTATAATGCCGGTATTCAAATTAAGCTTCTGTCCGACTCTCATCTCACCCTCTTTTCTGCCTTACTGAAATCCTCCCGTCCCCTCGTGAAGGGGAATGGGAGGATTATTGCCCCCCCTGCAACAGGGAACTTTTCAACCCTGGCGCCGCCCAATCTATTTGGCCTCTTCAAGCGTGGCGGGCACTCCAACCTTCGTTCTTATATCAGTCCACTCTTTTTGTCCTATGGCAGCATCTTCGCCTTTCAGGCTGCCCACGATTTCGAAATAGTCCTCGTGATATTTATCTTTCATAACATCGGCTGCAGGTTTGCACTTGACCGCGTAAACAGTCTGGACAGACTGATGGTCCCAGGGCCTCCAATATTGCTCATCTTTGAGGCCGACATACTTGTGCCCTTCAAGTGCAGTTATAACAGCTTTTGTATCGAATGTCTTCGCACGCTCCACGGCATCTTTATATTGATAGAGGATGACGTATGCCGATGCGCCGGCGGACGAAGGGTAAGTCTTATATTGCTCGCTGAATTTATTGACAAAAGCAATACCCTTGGGATAGTTGTATTTGAACGGCACTATCCAGTCCCATGGGGTTGATCCGATTATCCCTTCCATCGCTTCCGGACCGGCCCCTTCCGCCATATCGAGGGTAAGATTTGGGACCACAATCTGCATGGTCTTTTTCAGGCCCATGTCATAAGCCTGCTTTACAGCTATCTCCATGTCGCGGCCGAACAGGACCAGCACCAGGACCTGCGGATTGCTCTCTTTGGCCGCATTCAACGCGTCTGTAAAGTCTTTCATTCCCAGCGGTGTCTTGACCCCTCTGGCTTCGGTCTCGTCAGTTGTATTAGTGAACTTCCTCATTGCGTCGGCAGTGGTCCATCCCCAAGTGTAATCCGAAATAATGTAAAAATATTTCTTTCCGGCAAAGTTCTTATTCAGATAGGGCGCCAGGACT
>CAWHNC010000045.1:0-6085 GCA_963830245.1 Nitrospirota bacterium | reverse complement strand
AAAAGCAATGAACACCAGATCGCGGCATATAGATATAGCGAGGGGAATCGCCATTTTGCTTGTTGTTTTTGGCCATGGAGCGTTAGTAATTCAGTCATTTTTTGACAAAGGAAAGTTATGGGAAGTAATATACTCGTTTCACATCCCATTATTTTTCTTCCTATCCGGCGTTCTTTTCAAACCAGAGCAAGATCTAAACTATTTGGTCATGCGAAAGGCGGACTCAGTCCTCAAACCATATTTTGTCGTCTTGTCCCTTCTGTCCTTAGTGCTGGTAGTAAGATTTGTAATTGTCACTCACCCGGCAGCAGCTAGTCTCCTGACTATCATAGGCTACTCTGTGCATGTTCTGTCTTGTATAATCGGATATTTTTTCCAGATTATTTACGGGATAGGAAATTTACTGCCGCTGGGCTGGGGGGCGCTTTGGTTTCTTCCTCACCTTTGGGTGCTTTTTATTTTTTCATATGCCTTTCTGAAAGCAGTCAGATACGATCATCAGTCCATACTCATAAAATCTGTTTTCCTACTTATATTGTTACTGATTGGATACTTTACTATAGGCTTATTTGGGAGCCATGAGGTGGTTATAGCCTCAAGCAGCTTGAATGAAAATGGAATTTGGCTCACTGAGCATGGGACTGTTATACCGAATGTGGCGGGCGTCATAACCTCAATAGACTCAACATCCATTCCGCACCACACTTCCTTGAATGGCCTTCCGTTCAGCATAGATATTATTTGCTTGACCGCTTTCTATTTCCTGTGTGGTTTCACAATGCGGGAAAAGGTCTTCAAGATTAATAACATCAGGAATGGCTGGCTACTTCTTTTGATAGCTACTACAGTCTTTGCGTCTTTACATTATTTCTTTAACTATAGAGCTGACCTTAATGCTAGATTTTATAATAATGTTTTGGTTTGTACTGCTGAGGCACTTTCCGGTATTTTTATCACTCTTGTTGCATCGTGCATTATTTCCAGAACTCAAGTGCTAGGAAAAGTTCTTGCCTATATAGGCACTGGTACTTTATTTATAATGCTTTTTCACTTTGTCATTCAAAATTACGTCTACGACAATCTTCACAAGGCCATGCCCTTTCATCCATACTTAAGCTCCTTTATAGCCTTCCCAGTAGCTATTTGCGTCCCGTTGCTACTATGGGAGATAGTTAAAAGAAATCACTATCTTTCGTTGTTGTTACTGCCGTTGAAGTCGAGCAAAACGTTGCAAACAGCCGGGGAAGAACAAGGCATTTAATTGGGAGTACCAACAGTGACAACGCGGCGATAAATCCCCGGTTTACACATTCTATGTTTACACTTTCATAAGATTGGGCTCCATTCAAACGAATGTTAACTATAATATTTATAAATCTACCGTTAATATCCTGCTGATTATGAAACGTTTATAAGATACTATAACAATAGTATCTATCTATAAGGGTGATGTTTGTCACGCCCGGTTCCTACGGTTGGACGGTGCCAGCCTTGGTTACAAAAATGCTGGCAGTAGTGATAGGCGGTGCCGGGGGTGGGGGTTATGCACAAAAACTATACATGGTAGCCGGCGGCAATGCAGTAAATGTAATTGTCGGCAATAGCGGTGTCGGTAGTATGGGCGCGAACGGCTCGCCTGCCCAGGCTGCTTATGCATACACGGCAGGAGGGGATGGAGGGAGGCTTTGGCGGTGGAATTGGCCAATGTTCAGGAAACGGGGGAGTCAGCGGCGGCGGGGCAGGAAGCCAAGTATGCACTGGTGGCGGTAACGGCGGCTCCGGCATAGCGATAATTTACTGGTAATGATAAAATAATTGCGATGAACAATAGATTACGGCATGTAGATATTGCGAGGGGTATAGCCATTTTGCTGGTTGTTTTTGGCCATAACTGGTTGGTTTGTCTGTCATGGCAAGAGAAAGGGAAGTTATGGGAATCATTATACTCTTTTCATCTCCCACTATTTTTTTTCCTATCAGGCGTTCTTTTCAAACCCGAGCGGGGTCTAAACTATTTAGTCATACGAAAGGCAGACTCACTACTTAAGCCTTATTTTGTAGTTTTGGCCCTAATAACCGGAGTCCTCTTAGTAAGATTTATAATTGTAACTCATCCGACAGAAGTTGGTTTCCTGGCAATTATTGGTTACTATGGGCATGTTCTGTTGGGAATCATCGGATATTATTCCAAGTTTATTTACGGGACAGCAAGTTTACTGCCGTTTGACTGGGAGCAGCTTTGGTTTCTGCCCCATCTTTGGGTCCTTTTTATTTTTTCGTATGCCTTTTTAAAAGTAGTTGGATACGAGAATCAATCGACACTCATAAAGTCTTTTTTCCTGCTTATATTGTTATCTTTTGGATGCCTTACGATAGGTTTGTTGGGGACACAAAAGGTAATTCCCCGACTTGCTACCTTAGGGCTTCCGTTCAGCATAGAAATTCTTTCCCTAACCGCTTTCTATTTCCTGTGTGGTTATACAATCCGGCAGTTTGTCAAAGAGATCAATACTGTTGAAAACAATGTTGTACTTCTCTTTATAGCAATTGCTGCTTTTTTATCGTTACATTATTTTTTCAACTATAGAATCGACTTAACCGCTCGCGTTTATGATAATCCTTTGGTTTGTACCGCCGAGGCTTTTTCCGGTATATATATTACCATTGCTGCATCACGAATAATTTCCAGGAATGAATTAATCGGGAATGCGCTTGCCTATATAGGCACTGCCAGTATCTTTATATTGATATTCCATCAAATTATCCAAGAGAGAATTTGGGACTACCTTCACAATGTCATACTTTTGGGGCCATACTTAAGCGCAGTAGCAGCCTTTCCAATAGGTGTCTGTATCCCCCTTCTACTATGGGAGATAGTTAAAAGAAATCACTATCTTTCGTTATTATTCCTGCCGTTGAAGTCCATCAAGACGTTGCAAATAGCCGGGGAAGAAAAAGGAATGTAATGGATTGTGTCAAATCAATTCTCCTGATGACATACCATTTGGGTGTAGACTTAAACAGCACATATTATGTAGTAGAACGCAGCAAATCAAGTAAGGCGGCATATCCACAGAGTTATCCAACAGTTGGACATGACATAAATGGTGGGACCCTCGGGACATCCAAGGCACTGGAGGTGTAACCATAAGTTCCATAACAAGCTCTATAGGTGTGCTTGGCGGTTTGGGGGGCGGCGGATCGTTTGCAACCTCGGCAGATGGTGGCGCTGGGGGATTTGGGGGTGGCGGGGGAGGAACCGGAAATTGGTCCGGTGGCAACGGCGGCATCGGCGGAGGCGGAGGCGGGGGCCAGAATAGCGCCGCCTACCCCGGCGGAGCCGGCGGCAACGGCATAGCGATAATTTACTGGTAGTGATAAAATAATTGGCCATGAACAATAGATTGCGACATGTAGATATTGCGAGGGGTATCGCCATTTTGCTTGTCGTTTTCGGCCATAACTGGATTGCCTTACAATCAGCCGATGAAAGGGGGAAGTTATTTGAAGTAATATACTCGTTTCATATGCCACTATTTTTTTTCATCTCAGGCGTCCTTTTCAAGCCGGAGCAGGGCCTAAAATATTTGGTAGTGCGAAAAACGGACTCACTACTTAAACCGTATTTCATTGTTCTGTCCTTTCTGGCGGTACGGCTGGCGGCAAAATTTGTTGTTGTAAATTTCCCCACCAGCCACAGTTTCCTATCTATTATCGGATATTTTTTTCAAGTCATTAACGCTATCATCGGATATTTCTTCCAAGTTATTTATGGCATAGGAAGTATACTACCAAATGGCTGGGGACCACTTTGGTTTCTTCCACATCTATGGGCGGTTTATTTTTTATCGTATCTCTTTGTGAGGGCAGTCAGATACGATAAACAGTCTCTAGTTATGAAATCTATTCTCTTACTTTATTGTTGTTGTTTGGCTACTTTACAATAGGTCTACTACATACCTGGAAACTGCAGATAGTTCTATCCGCGAAAGAACTAAGCGGCACTCCGGCCACAGAGCAGGGAGTCGTTATTCCAAATGTGGTGTGCATCATAACCTCTATAGACTCGGGTGTTATGCCGCGCTACAAGCCCTTAAATGGACTTCCGTTCAGCATAGACTTTGTTTGCCTGACCGCTTTTTATTTTCTGATCGGTTATACGATGCGTGAGAAAATCGCAACATTCAATAATGTTAAAGAGAAGTGGCTGCTTTTTTTCATGGCAACTATAACTTTTTTATCTTTACATTATTTCTTCAACTATACTATCGAATTTGATACGCGAATTTATGGCAACCTTTTGATTTGTTCTGCCGAGGCTCTTTGCGGTATATATATTACCCTTGCCGTATCGCGCATAATTTCCAAGAAAGAAATGCCCGGGAACGCTCTCGCTAATATAGGTTCGGGCAGTCTTTTTATATTCCTTTTCCATAGTTTTATTCAAAATAACCTTTTTCGCTATCTTCATGGTGTTGTAAATTTAGGACCATACTTAAGCTCATTTATAGCCTTTCCTTTAGCTGTATGCGTCCCACTGCTATTATGGGAGGATAGTTAAAAGGAATAACTATCTTTCGTTGTTATTACTGCCGTTGAAGTCGAGCAAAACATTGAAAATAGCCGGGGAAGAAAAAGGCATTTAATCGGATGTACAAACAGTGATAACTCTACACCCGGCTCCTACGGTTGGACCGGTGCCATTAGGCGGTGTTACAAAAATGCTGGCTGTCGTGATAGACGGCGGTGGTGGCGGGGTCGGGGCTAACCAATGTTCAGGAAGCGGAGGAGTCGGCGGCGACGCTAGTAGCGGCGGCCCCGGCATAGTAATGCTTTATTGGTAGTGATAGAATAATAAGCTATGACCCATAGATTGCGGCATATAGATATTGCGAGGGGAATCGCCATTTTGCTGATCGCTTTTACTCATAGCTGGCTTGCGGATCATTTATTTAATGAAACCTGGAAGTTAGTGAAAGTAATATTTTCGTTTAGTTTGCCACTATTTTTTTTCCTATCCGGAGTTTTTTTTAAGCCGGAGCAGGGTTTGAGATATTTGGTAATGCGAAGGGGGGACTCTCTCCTTAAACCATATTTTGTCGTCTTGTCTTTCCTGGGTTAGTGCTTGCGGTAAAATTTGTCATTGTAAATTATCCTACCGGCGCCAGGTTCCTATCTATCATAGGATATTTTATCACAGTTGTTAGCGCTATCATCGGATATTTCTCTCAAGTTATTTACGGGATAGGGAGTCTGATGCCGCGTGGCTGGGGGCCGCTTTGGTTTCTACCACATCTATGGGCGGTTTGTTTTTTTTCGTATTTATTCCTGAGGGCACTCGGATACGAGAAAAAGACTCTGGTTACGAAATCTATTTTCTTAGTCTTATTGTTATTGTTTGGATACTTTACGATCGGTTTGCTGCAAACAATGAACTCCCATATAGTTATAGCCTCGAAAGCATTGATTGGAACCCTGGTCACAAAGCAGGGGACCGTTATTCCGAACGTGGTCGGCGTAATAACCTCGATAGACTCGGGTGCTATGCCGCGCTACACGCCACTCAATGGACTTCCATTCAGCTTGGACATTGTTTGCCTGACCGCTTTTTATTTTCTGTGTGGTTTTACGATACGGCAATATGTCAAAGAGATCCATAATATTAACAACAAAGGCTTGCTGCTTTTTATTGCAACTTCAGTTTTTTCAGCCTTAAATTATTTCTTCAACTATACAAACGGGCTTAATGATCGAATTTATGATAACCTTTTTGTTTGTACAGCAGAGGCTCTTTGCGGTATATATATTACCCTTGCCGTGTCGAGCGTCATATCCAGGAATCGGGTGCTCGGAAACGCGCTTGCCTATATCAGCTACCAGCAATCTTTTTATATTAATTTTCCATGCTTTCATTCAAATCACCGTCTTTGAATATCTTAACAACACCAAAACTTGGGATCCATACTTAAGCTCCTTTATAGCCTTTCCTTTAGCTGTTTGCGTCCCCCTGCTATTTTGGGAGATAGTCAAGAGGAATCACTATCTTTCGTTGTTGTTACTACCGTTGAAGTCGAACAAGACATTG
>CAWHNC010000044.1:0-17013 GCA_963830245.1 Nitrospirota bacterium | reverse complement strand
TATATGGATATGGAGTCTTTTAGGATCGGCAGTGGTTTGGAGGGGTAGCCGGTATATGATCTTAAAAGGGGGAAAAATCAGGAAAATGTCTTAAGGGCATGCCATGTTCTTAATTTTGACAATATGTCGATAATGCACGGGAGGCGGTAATGAGTGAAGGTAAAGAAGTTACAGCAACAGTCAAGCTGGTTTTCAAAGTCGATATCCCTGACACGGTAAAGACGCCGGCAAAGGTATTGGCGGAGCATTTGGTAAACAAATTGTCCGTGGATGTTAAATGGGCGGTTATTAAAAGCAGGGCAGTAGTAGATGAATAAGGTTAGTCTTATTGATAAAGCAGGTATTTTGCTCTCAATTTGAGAAAATTTTCAAGCGGACTCTGCCAAAGCAACTCAACGGATTGTGGGTCCTCGCCTCGCTTTATGGCTTGCAGAACATTCCTGGCGCCAATAAGCCCTAATGTATTATCAAGCTGGAAATCACGCGGATAGAGCCGGTATAGGGCGCCTATGAGCTCCACTCCGAGGACTGCCGGATCAAGTATACGGCGGTCAACAATCATAATTTTAATGCCATGGCATATTTTCTTCTTATACATATCGCTGCATGGCATAAAATCTACAGGTGTAAATCGAACACCGGCAATCCCGCGGCTGTTTAAATATTCGATGAACTTTCCGGAATTGATCCACGGGGCCCCTAGAAGTTCAAAAGGCGTCTCAGTACCCCTGCCCACGCTCACGTTGGCGCCTTCCGCCATTGCCACTCCGGGATAGAGGATGGCTTCAGTGAGACTGCGTATGTTCGGTGACGGATTTACCCATTTGAGCCCGGTCTCATCATACCAAGCAGTACGCTGATATCCCTGCATCTTTATAACGTGAAGCTTCGCGCCGATTTTATATTCGTTGTTAAACATTTCCGCCAATTCTCCCACAGTCATACCGTACCGCACCGGCATCGGGAAATAGCCGGTGAAACATCTCAGGTCCCTGTCCATAACTGGCCCTTGCACAAGTGAGCTATTGATCGGGTCCGGACGGTCCAGGACGTAAAAATCGATCCCTTTTTGCGCAGCTGCTTCCATAGCATATCCCATTGTACTGATGTAGGTATAAAAACGGACTCCGGCATCCTGGATATCAAAGACCAGCGCATCCAGCCCCTTGAGCATGCCGGCGGTTGGCCTCCTGACCTCACCGTAAAGACTGTAAACCGGCAGTCCTGTTGATGGTTCTCTCGTGGAACTGACTTTCTCATCAGCTCTGCCCAGGAGCCCGTGTTCAGGGCTGAAAACGGCAACCAGCCTTACTCCGGGAGCTCTGTAAAGAAGATCGAGCGTGCGCCTCCCCTCCGCGTCGAGGCCCGTATGATTTGTGATAAGTCCCACACGCTTTCCCTGGAGCGACGAAAATTTTTCCTCGCCAAGGACATCGATTCCTGTCAACACCCTGCCTTCGCTCAAACCGGCGGTATTCTTCTGAAAATTAAAGTAACGGCCCAGCAACGGCTGACTGGTCATAATCTGTTCCGGGGATACAGGCCCGAGAGCATTGGAAACAAGCGCCTTAATATTCGCCCTTAAAGCTTTTACATCTCCCTTGCCGTCAGGGTGTACCCGGTTGGTAAGGACAATTACATATACTTTTGAAACAGGATCGATCCAGATCGCGGTCCCTGTATAGCCCAGGTGCCCATATGATCCTACCGGAGGCAGCTCATCGCGGTTCGATGCGAGGGGAGGCTCTATATCCCATCCCAACCCCCTCAGTGTTTTATTGCCCGGAGGTGACTGAGGGGTTGTCATCTGATCAACCGTGGCAGCTTTCAGAATTCGCACGCGGCCTGTTCTGCCGCCATTCAGGAGCATCCCGGCAAAACGTGCAAGATCATCAGCGGTGGAGAAAAGTCCGGCATGGCCTGCCATGCCGCCCATCTTGTAGCACGCAGGGTCATGGACTATCCCGCATCGCATAGTACCCTCATAATACTCGGTCGGAGCTATTCGGTCACCCAAGCGTCGCGACGGGTTAAAGAACGTATCGGTCATGCCAAGAGGTTTGAAAATATTTGTTGAACAATATACATTGAGCGGCTTTCCCGAGACCCTCCTGACTATTTCACCCAGGATTTCGAAATTTATGTCACTGTAGATATAACGTGTGCCGGGCCGGCAAACCGGTTTCTCGCGAACAATTATGCGCATAGCTGCTTTGTACCCGGACCATAGAGGCGTCAGGTCCAGGTCAGGCCTGAGTCCTGAATAATGGGTCAGCAGCTGACGCACAGTAATGTCTTTCTTACCATTTGCCCTGAAGGCCGGCCAATACCTGGCAACCGGAGCGTCGAGACTCAGCTTGCCTTTTTCCGCCAACTGCATTATTGCAGTGGTAGTGGCGACAACCTTGGTAAGAGATGCAACATCAAAAATAGTCTTTTCGGTCATAGGCAGCTGTCTGGGTTCAAGAGAACGATATCCGAAGGCACGGCGGTAAACGGCTCCGTCTGATGTTCCTATAACTACAACTGCGCCGGGGATCTTGCCCTCGCGCAGTTCTCTTTCGACAATGTCCCGCACAGGCGCCAGTTTTTCCGTGAATTGTTTTATTGGAATGTTAGGTTGCCGGTCTGGTTGAAGCAGTTGCGGTCCCTGTGCGTGGTCCGCAGCAGCTGCCGGTATAACGACGGCGCTTGTGAACGCACACAACATAAAAAACAAAGCGGCTAAAAGCTGGAGGCTATTACCCCTGGCCATGGAGTTTAGCGCGACTTTTCGAAATTGCAGATTGCCTTTTCAGCCCATCGGCAGTGTAGACATTCCGGGGGTTCCATAGCATCCAGCCGTCGGAGCCGAATTCATCTGCAGCTTTTATCTGGCAACGTATTTCCGGGCCATTGAAATGCCTCTTATCGAAAGCATAATCCTTGAATGCCTGCAGCCACGGCCTGAATCTTACAGAGGGAATCTTTGCGCGCTCCAGGGATTTTTTCAGCGATAGATAGACTATTTCATATGGATGCGCAACAGGGTTTCTGTAACCCGGTATCCCGAACTGGAAACCTGAGGGATAAAGCATAAGTGAAATGTAATCGACGCTGGCGGCGATGTTGTCAAGGCGCTGCCCGATATTAGTATCGTTGCTGTTCCAGGACACATAACCGAAAATATCGGCGGCAACAAAAACATTATACGGGGCAAGCCTCCGCCGGGCTTCTGTAAGGAACCCGGATATATATTTAACGCGGTTCTCCTCGTTGTTCGGCACACCGAACTTAAGCCCTTTCTTGTCGGGGAACCTCACGTAGTCAAATTGTATCTCATCGAAACCGTTCCGGGCCGCTTCAACTGCAATATTGATATTGTAATCCCATACTGCGCGCTTCGAAGGGTCCAGCCAAATGAGATTCTCCCCGTCTCTCCATATCCCACCGTCCTGGGCCTTGATGGCGAGTTCGGGCCGGGCCTCACCCAGGACATTATCTTTAAACACGACAATCCGGGCTATAGTATAAATACCCTTCTCTTTAAGAGATGCAAGCAGGCCTTTTATATCTTTTACGATAACCTGTTTCTGGGCGCCGATTTGAGAAACAAGAGGGATGTCGCTTTTGTAGGTAATAACTCCCCTGTCGCCCTTAACGTCTATTACCAGTGCATTAAGCTCGGTCTGCTCAATCAGTTTAAGCGCTGCCCCACGCAACGTCCTGTCACCAATGCCGTAATAAGTGAGATAAAGGGCCTTTGGTGTAAATGGCCTCAACATTATTTCAACCGGCGCAGTGAAAAGTGTTGGGAGTAACGTCTGCTCGGCTCTCCGGTATCCGCAGGCTCTCACTCTGATTGCGGTCCCTGTCCCTTTGAGAGTAAACCTGCCGTTTTCATCGCTCCGGACAACTTCATCATTCATGGTGATAATAGCCCCGCTGACGGGCTTCTGCGTATAGGCATCGGCAACCCATCCTGTAGTATATCCCAACACGTAAGAGGGGATTAATACGAAAAGCGCTGCTATTAAAAAGGTGGCCGTCCTTACTTTTCTCATACCCATGATTTATTTCACCCCATTATTAATTAATATACTTATTAGCATCGGTGAATACTCATAAAACTTTAGGGAGACGCCCCTGCAACAATTGCGGCAAATGTCTTGCCGCTATCCGTATTTTTCATCAAATAACGGGGAAGCTCCATTATTTTGTCCGAAGGCCTTGCCGGGCGTCGCTCTATGGTGAAAGCAGCTGCGTAGCCTGCCGCCGTGGCTCTCCTGACAAGCTGATCGTCATAAATCCCAAAGGGCCACGCAAGCATGTTGATTGTGCCGCCCAGTTCCTTCTCGAGTTTTTCTTTGGATTTTTTGAGCTGCATGTCGACAAACCTGTCATATTCGGCAGGGGGAAGTCTTTTCTTTTCTATTTTGAAATTGGGGTGCCAATAGGTGTGTCCCTGCATATCGAAGAGTCCGGTCCTCTTCAAATACCGTATCTGGTCCCATGTCAGGGCATAAGATGCATTGGATATCGCCGAGGGGTAGAGGAATAGCGTCACAGGCACGTGATACTTTTTGATCAAGGGGAGCATGTACGTGTAGACCGATTCATGGCCGTCATCCGCAACAATCACCACCGCTTTCGAAGGCAGAATAGTTGTCGCCTTGCCCCGGCAGTAATCAACAAGCCGGCTGAGGGGTATCACAGTATAGCCATTTTCTTTAAGGTACCTCAGGTGTGACTCGAAAACAGCGGTTGTAACAGTCATGCTGTCGGCAACGACCGGACCAAAACGGTGATAAAGGAGAATGGAAACCCCTGCGGCCCTGGAATTATCTTTGCTTTCCTTCACAGCCCCTTCTGCCGGCGGCAGACCTAACAGAAGGACACTCATCAATAAAAACAGGAAACTTTTTTTCAATCCGTACCAGTTGAACTATTATACCGCCGGCATATCCTTGCCGGTCGCCAATCTATCTTACAATAACAAACGAACTGCAAACTACTATCGGTATTATACTAACTTCAGCTTGCAAATATCAAAAAAATGAAGGTGAGAAGATGAGAAGTTGTGAAGATGAGAAACAACCACTTGTATCTTTTTCGCACCTTCGCACTTTCACAACTTCTCATCTTCAGATTTTTTTTCAGGCTATATCACTTTGCAGGACAAACAGTGATAATTTTGATATACTGTTAAAAAGAAGTTAAACATAAGGAGGATGTATGGCGCTAAAAAAAGTTGTAAAGGCTGCAAAGTCTTCGGTGTCGTCCAAAACAAAAAAAGCTGTAAAGAAGAGTTCCCCAAAAAAACAGAAAGAGCTTAAACCAGGAGCACAGTACGCTTGCGATGTCTGCGGGCTCACGATGAGCGTGGACAATCCGTGCGCGTGCAACGATTTTTGCGATATTATCTGCTGTGGCGAACAGATGAAACCTGTAAAAAAATAACACTGCTGCACCTGTGCTATAAAAAAAGGCGGACATGGTTATGTCCGCCTTTTTCTTGATAAGCAGTTAATAATCGAATCTTATGCTTTCACTACATTGATTGCTTTGGGGCCTTTGGGGCCTTTTTCAATATCAAAGCTTACCGATTCACCTTCGGCCAGCGATTTGAACCCGTTGCCCTGAATGGAAGTATGGTGAACAAAAACATCGGTACCATCTTCGCTGGTAATAAATCCGTACCCCTTGGCGTCATTGAACCATTTTACTGTTCCTTTTGGCATTTCCGAACCTCCTTACATGTAAACTGAAATCTCAGCAGGCGCAATAAAAAAGCCACAAAGCTAAAAGTCTTTGTGGCCTCACGCACTCAAAAACTTCTGAAACTTCGCAGACATGATGACATGTCCGATTACAAAAGTCAATAGATCAATATGGGTAAAAAAAATCGGGGCGAGAGGATTTGAACCTCCGACTCCACGGTCCCGAACCGTGTGCGCTACCAGGCTGCGCTACGCCCCGTGTAAAAAACCGAAGGTGAGAACGTGAGAAGTTGTGAAGTTGAGCAACATACCTCCGATATCCTTTTCACATCTTCCCACCTTCACAAGTTCTCATCTTCGGTTTTTATATGTTTTCCACCATCTCCCAAACTCCGCAGGGACAGATGCCTGCGCAGAAGCCGCAGCCGATACACTTGTCCTCATCGACCACATATTCATATGTCCCGCCTTCGTGCTCGGTCCTGCTTATGGCCCCCCAGTAACAGGTGGACTCGCACATATGGCAATCGCGGCAGGTGGCGCATGACATGCATTTGTTCGCTTCTTTTTCAGGCTGGAAATCTCCTGTGCAAACGTCATAGTATTCCTTCTTAATGCGTTCGTAAGGAATTACCTCTTTAACCTCCGGCTGGCGCGGCGCGTGCATTAACTGATAATGTATGGTTTCCGCAGCAAGTCTGCCCTGCCCGATGGCATGAGTAACAAGCCCGAGAGCCGTTGCATCACCTATTGCAAATACTTTGACATCAGAGGTCTGGCCGATCTCATTGACAGCAACCCAGCCTCTCTCAGTGTGGATGCCCTGGGGCAGAAAGTCGAGTATGGGTGTGTCACCAACGGAAATGACCACAAGGTCTGCTTCGAGTGATGAGCCGTCCTTGAAATATAATTTTTTCTCCTCATTGCTGTACCGGTCGGTGAATTTGGGCCAGAGGATTTGAGTTCCCTTGGCAATTGCGGTTTCCATTTCCTTACCGAATGCCGCGGGCTTTTGGATGTCTACTGCTATGACACAATCGGCGCCGTAATTATATGCCTCGGAAGCTGCATCCATTCCAACATTGCCTGCGCCTATTACCACCACTTTCCGCCCTTTCAGGTCAGGTAATTTCCCACTGTTAATGTCTCTGAGGAAGTCATATGCGGATACAGTGTGCTCAGAGCCGGGGAAGGCGATGGTCCGCGGTTTGTTGGCTCCGACTGCAACCACAACCAGTTCGTGGCTTTTATAAATTTCATCAAATTTGTTCCGGTCCACCTGAGCGTTCAACCGGACGTTAACCCCAAGCTCATTGAAACGTGAAAGCTCCTTTTCGAGAATGGTATGAGGCAGGCGCTCTCTCGGAATGCAGAGTTCTATCTTGCCGCCCAATTTGTCCGTTGACTCGTAGAGATCAACCGTATGCCCCTTTAATGCAAGCTGCCAGGCAGCACTGAGGCCGGCTGGCCCTCCGCCGATGACAGCTACTGCATGACCTGTCGGTTTATCTTTTTGGGGGGCCGGCAGGTCAAGTGCAAGACTCCCCAGCTTATCGATCTGCAAAGGCTTGTCAATCAGTCCCCTTGTGCAGCTATTCATGCAGAGATTGGGGCATATCTGACCGCATACAGTTGCTGGAAGCGGGCTATAGCGCAACACCAGTTCCAGTGATTCCTGAAGGAGGCCCTGACGCATCAGTGTTGCTCTTTTGTGTGATGGAATATGTGTGGGACATGCGTATGCGCAGGGGGGATTGTATTTCTCATTTGCCCATATAGGCTTATTGCGCCTTGCGACGCCGGTTGTGATATAGGGTAACAGAGTAAGTTCATGATCGAGATATTCCGCAAAGATACCGCCCTGTCCTGTCTCTTTTTCCCACATGTTTTTTCTGAAATCGTTTAATGACATCTTCAGCCATTTCCTGGAACGCTTCTCCTGCGGCGTATAGGAAATTAGCTTTTTCCAATCTCCGGCTGAGCGCGTCAACTCGTCGTAGTAAGAGATCCTTTCAATGGCGCCGAGGTACGGCTTCATATTCGCCTTGAGCCATTCCCAATCCTGCGGCGTCAGGTCGAGGAGTTTTACGTCCTTCTCGCTGTATCCCTGTATCGGACCCCTGAAATATATAGTGCCGCCAACCATTCCTACGCACGGGCGATAACCGAGTATATTTTCCGGGTTCCTGGAATTGATACCGCACACTACCGAAATACCGCCGGCCTTGAACTCGGCGAATGAATCCCCAACGTTCCTGAAGTACCACGATTGGGGAGGATCAAGGCGGGGATTATGCTTAGTCATGGTGTCGCACCTTGCGCCGCCGCTGCCCTGCACGTACAGGGTGCCTTGGGCAGCAGCATTGAAGGCGCCGTTGGTGACGTCGCCCAACACTGTTATATTAGCGCCGCAGTTGAGCCATCCTACATCATCGGAGGCGCTGCCCTTTACGAGAATTTCTGTGCCGGGCATTCCCATGCTTCCGAGCCGTTGCCCGGATGTGCCTTCGACTGTAATTGTTACCGTATGGCCTTTCGGCCAGATCCTGCCGCCTATACCGTGCTGTCCATCAGCTATGATGCGCAACTCAGGTATATTGTCCTGCACCGCCTGCTGTATCTGTTCTTCAAGTATGCGGGAAGGTACCCTTTCGCCGTTTACAATGCCCTTTATTGTTTTTATGTTTGTGTCGGCAGTTAGCCCTGTCTTTTGCACTTTGCCGTCTGTTTTCTTAGCACGCATAACTTATTCCCAACCTCTCTGCCATAGCTTTATCGTCAATGCTCAATCCGTCGGACATGCCGATAGGAAGCTCGGTGCTCCTGCCCATTGGTGCGAATATCTTCCGCAGTTCAACGTCGGCAGCCTTGAAGACCTCCACCACTCGTTCAGCGACTTTATCGGAATCGAGCCTCCGGTAGAGCTTCGGGTCCTGCGTAGTTATACCACGAGGACATTTCCCGGTATTACAGAGATTACAGCGGTTATATTCGTCGCCGAAACAGTCCGCTGCCGCCTGCATTATGTATTTACCGACAGCAACCGCTGACGCTCCGAGCATAATAAGCGCTGCCGCATTTGCCGCCAGGTTGCCTTTTTTGCCAACGCCGCCTGATGCTATCAGAGGGAGTTCATTCTGCTTGCCCTGTTTCACAAGGTCCAGATAACACTCGCGTAGATTGGAGGCGATGGGGTGGCCCATTTTGTCCATTGATACATTGTAGGCTGCGCCGGTGCCGCCGTCCTCGCCGTCAATGCAGAGCCCGGCCGCATAAGGATTCCGTGCAAGGTTGTTCAGTACCGCCTTGGCAGTCTTGGTCCCTGAGATCTTAGGATACACAGGCACTCTGAAGCCCCAAGCCATTGACATGGACTGGATCATCTTTGCCACGGCCTCTTCAATAGAGTATTTTGTCTGGTGTGTAGGAGGTGAAGCGAGATCGACAAACTGCGGAACACCACGTATCTTCGAGATAAGCTTCAAAACCTTCTGCGCCATAAGCAGGCCGCCGTCTCCGGGCTTTGCACCCTGACCGTATTTAATTTCAATTGCTGCAGGGTCTTCGACCATGTCGGGCAGGGCATGTATGATTTCATCCCATCCGAAATAGCCCGAAGCGATCTGTATAATGAAATACTTCAGGTATCTTGACCTCAACAGCCGCGCCGGCATGCCGCCTTCACCAGATGCAAACACGACAGGCAGTCCTTCAACCTCGTTCAAATAGGCAACACCCATGGCGATTCCTTCCCACATAGGCGGGGAAAGAGCCCCGATGGACATGCTCCCGATCATGATCGGGTATATCTCGCGCACAGGCGGAATGAACTTGCCGCTATTTTTGTCGATTCCGAGAACGCCGTCATGCATGACGAGCGGCATTTCCTCCGGCGGCAATATTCTTCCCAACAGAGACCTTATGCGGAATTCGTGCCTTCCGGCGTCGAGGGCAGGGTCGGTAAGCATTGAAATCCTCGTGAATTTCAACCTGTCGAGCGTCGAGACAGAAGGGTCGTTTCTCCTGCCGCCGCGTTTATAAGCATCGCCGCCTCTGTTCTTATAATGGAGGAATTTGGTTTGAGGGTTAAACTCCGGTTCTATTGCTTCATTGGGGCAGACCAACGTGCAGGTACCGCAGCCTGTGCAGTATCGCTCCATGTCGGTTACCTGTTCTACTACCTGAGTGGTCATCCTTGTCGCTATCGGAGCCGGCACCGGTCCTTCGGACCTTACAACTCTCTGCACTTTAACTGAGGGCACGATCGCCTTGACCGGGCATACCGCAGTACAACTGCCGCACCGTTTGCAGCGGTCATCCCGCCACCTTATTATATAGGGGAACTCTCTCAGCGAGAGCTTATGATTATGGTCTAATATTGACCCTGCAGCTGGTTCCATACCTTTACCTCCTCCGCATGCGGTGAAACGATTACCATATCGTATTTCATCGGAAAAATGTCTTTGCTCCTGTCCCGTTTGGGCACCGCGCTGTCAATTCCGCATTCTTCGGACATTAATGCATATCTTCCTTTTGAGCCGCCCACTGTCCCTGGTCTCAGCTTTTTTGAGTCGTGGACCATGAAGCAGGCTCCGTCGGGAGTAAAGCCTATGATAACGTTCGGCCCGTCTATGCAAAGTGAGCGCATGGATTGCTTCATTAGTCTCAGGGCATCCCTGTCGGGCCGCTGCTCAATCTCGGCGGATTTGAGCGGGGTTATAATATCCTTATAATAAGGCAACGGCAGCTGCAGCTGTCTTACCGAATAATGCATTATATGAGTAAACACCTCACTGTCGCTGTTGTACCCCATGTATCCCGGGAAGCCCCTGCTCGAAAGAAATTCCCTTATGGGCACAAAAGCGGTATTTTCGCCATTTGTCATGGAACAAAAACCCTGTATGAAAAAAGGATGGCAGGCATAAAGATAAATTGCATAGTTGGTGTTCTGTCTCCCCTGTGCAAGGATGATCCTGGCTTTTAACCTGTCATCGTCAAGCCCCCAAAATTCGGCCACCTGGAGAGGGTCACCCACCTCTTTCAGGGTAAGAACATCCGGATAAAAAGAAAAGACGAATATCGACTCGTCGGGCTCCCCGATTCTCCGGAGCGCCAGGCGCGTGTCCATGAGAAGGTCCTCTTTTTCGCGGATAGTCTTGCTTCTGAAGGCAGCAGGATAATCATATGCGCGTGCAAAATAATAATCGCGGGGGATAATCCCTTTCACCTGTTTTATTTTCGGTTTCCATTCATATTTGAGGATAAAGCCATTCTTTTTCATGAACTCGTCAAGGGTCTTTTTGCCGGCCATGGAGCAGATGCCCGACATTACCGGATATTTCTTCAGCTTCTCGAAGGCGCCGCCCAGGTCTTTGAGCGTGAGGCCGAGGCCGGAGCCGTCATGACCTTCTTTCATTGTTTCGAGGGCGAGAATTGGCTCCATCGGCGAGATGTACTCTTTTGAGGTAATAGCTGCCAGTCTGCACATGTCTTTCAGTCCTCTTTATCTCTTAAAGTTCTCTAAATATTTGATATTTAAGCCCGTCCTCACATTTTAAAATTTTGGCCGGGGATAAGTCAATTTTGATCAAAATTAGTGTCACGGTTTTTTATTCGGGAGTATTAAAACAACTCTGACAGATTCAACTGATAAATGGATAGCGAGAGTATTCCCCATGGTTTTGCTGCAGGGAAGATCAAATGAAATACTGATCAGGTGTGATATCCTATTGTCAAAATGCATTTAAGGAGATAATGCTGATGGACGCTTTTTGTTTCATGGATATCGTTGCCAGGCAGGCCGAAGGGTATGCCAGGGACCATACAACACCCATGTCGGAATTGCTCGAGGAGATCGAATACTTCACCTTGACGAGGACGCCTTATCCCAGCATGCTCACCGGACGGGTCGAAGGCCGGTTTTTGCAGTTAGCTGTTCAACTATCCGGGGCGCAACACATTGTCGACATAGGCACATTTACCGGTTACTCTGCCCTCTCCATGGCCGAGGTCCTGCCTGATGACGGCAAAATTCTGACCATTGAGCAGAATCCTGATCATGCGAGGATAGCGCAGGATTTTTTCAACCGGAGTACCAAAGGATTTAAGATCAGCCTCAGGATTGGCGAGGCATTGGAAGTTCTTAAGACTCTGCCGGATGAAAAGACCGACCTTGTCTTCATCGACGCCGACAAACGAAACTACAGCGCTTATTATAGAGAAGCGATGAGGATTTTGCGGATTGGCGGCTTGATACTTGCCGACAATGCCTTGTGGTACGGCAGGATCTTCGATCCGAAAGACGACGAAAGCCGGGCAATGGCAGACTTCAATGAAATGGTGAACGCAGACAGCAGGGCTGAAAAACTTTTTCTTACCATCCGCGACGGGATTTATTTGATAAGAAAACATGGTGCTGAAGCTTGAGGACAGGAAGTTTCAGAGATGTCGGAATTTTCAGTACCATCCTTCGTCCCTAAAATGATTTAAATGATTTAATAGTAAGTTAGCCGGAGGGAAAGAGGCTCGGAAAAAAACAGCTTGACAAAGATGATATGAAGGGTTTAAATTTCGTTCGGTATAACAGGTTATTTACCGTTCGGATAGGCAGGCTAAGCACACAGAGGAATTCGTAAGGAGATTCGGAATGTGCAGTCTCGACAAAGAGGCAACTCTTCTCCGACTGATATGTGACGAGGTTGCCGAACTATTCCTTGCCATTCTGCGTCATATCAGAGAGCATCAGTGCAAGCCTCGAAATGTCTTGTGTCATCACCTGTTTTATTTTACCGATCTTGGGTTCTACTATTATTGTATGCAAAACGCCCTGCCATCAGGCAGGGCGTTTTGCATTATGGGTTTTGACAACATTGTGGCTATGGGAGGTGAAAACTGAGGGAAGGTACAACAACTGAGAAAGATTTTTTTGTTTTTCGAGCAGTCATAACAAATTGTGTAACTCATTAAGGGGGGACGGTATGGATGCTTTAAAGAATTTGAAAGAGTCCATTGATGAGAAGACAACAGTCAGCAGGAGAAGCTTTCTGAAAGGACTTGGTGCATTGAGTGCAACAGCTGCACTATACGGCTGCGGAGGAGGGGGCCAGTCTTCATACTCGACAGCTCCTGCTGTGGGAACGGCCATAGCTTCGCCGGCAGACAACCTTGTTATTGACCCGGAGTTGACTACCGTGATGGTGAGCCATCCGTATAACTGCGGCGGCAGGTGCTTATTCAAGGTTTGGGTAAAAAACGGAGTTATGAAGAAGATTACAAGCGGTGTCAGCGATATCCCGAGAAGTTCAGCCCAGATTGCCGCGGACGAGTCTATTAACTTGCCGCAGTTCAGAGGCTGCATGAGAGGTTACGCGCAGATAAAGAGTACATATGCGCCCGACAGGTTGAAAACCCCCATGATACAGACCATCGCAAGGGGCAACTTGAGAGGCTTTGTAAGCATACCCTGGGAGCAGGCGTATGATACGATTGCAGGATGGTATCAAACGGAAATGGCGCGTCAGAAAGTATTGGGATATCTTCCGGTTATGGACAGTTTTTTCTCCGGAGCGATTTCCAACTATTTAGGCATCAGTGTTTCTCTTACAGGCGCTCCGTCCGTTGATAATATGCAACAGGGATTGTATGGCGCAGTAGGACCATTAGGTTATTTAAACCCGAACGGCTTGGGGGATATGCTTAACTCGAAGTTTATTCTCAATATCGGATGCAATGCAGCCGTCTCATTCAGCCATCATTATCCTATCCACTGGTATTTAACCAAGGCTAAAGAGGCAGGCATCCCGATTGTGACCCTGGATCCGTTGACTACTGACACAGTCTCTCCTATTTCTACGGGCTACCCGCAATATAACCTGCCTCCACATATCAACCCCAGAGAGGGCACGGACACTGCGATTCTTGTGGCGATGGCGACTTATATATATGCGAACAATTTGCATAACGCGGCGTTTATCAAGCAGTACTGTTTCGGTTTTTATCCGGGCGATACAGTTGTGAGCCAGTCACCCATGGCAAGCCCTTTAACAGGGAAGGCATATGCAGGGCAGACCTTTACGACACCGAACGGGATGTCCTTTGTGGAGTATATAACCGGCCTGATGACGACGTATGGCGGCGTCAACGGGGTGCTGAACTGGGCCTCGGGGATTTCGGGAGTTCCTGCAACGACCATTCAGAACCTTGCCATTGCTTATGCAACGACAAAACCTTCCTGTCTTTTCAGCGGTTGGGGCGCAAGCAGGACAGGAGCCGGCATGTGGTTCGTATGGATGACTATTGCCCTTGCAGCCATGACCGGACAGACAATCCTGAAAGGCGGAGGGCCCGGGTTTCAATTGGATCCCGATCCTACGCCAGTTAATCTTGGAAACACAACTCAACCCATCACCACAGCCGCGTCCTACGGCACTATTTCTGCTTCCTGGAATCCCGTTTCTAAAGTAATCCTGCAAGGCACAGACAACAGGACGCCCGCGCAGCTCAGGGCTGATATTCTGGCGCAAAACGGTATAGACCTGGGCGCATGGACGACAACACGAAATGATACGGCAGGTCATGACGGCAGGCTGAGAATAGAAATGATAGGATGGAGCTACGCTAACAGCGTCAACCAGAGGAGTTCTATAGCTGCACATTTGCAGGCTTTGGCAAATGTGAAATACATTTACGGTATTGATCTCTTCGTGACCCCCAGCATGGCATACTCCGACATCATCCTGCCGCAGACATGCCACCACGAATATAATTCATTCCAAAGCAAGTCTCAGGTCTTTTATTGCAGCAACAAGGTAATACCAGCCATGTATGAATGCACGGATACGGGTGTCATAGCCGCGGAAATTCTCAACAGGCTTGGAGTTAAGTACGGGAAATACGGACCACAGGGGTCAGCAACCGACGCTCAATTAATGGCGCAGCAATGGGCCGGGGCGACTATAGCTCCCGCCCTGTTGGCAATCAACCCCGGCTCGACACTCCCGAGTTTCGCTACATTTCAGCAGCAGGGAATATTCCAGTTGCCCCTGCCTATTGCCGATGCGGTCAATATTGCGCAGCCAGGTGTAGCATCTTTGCCTCCCGGTAATTACTTTACCGAAACGGGCAGGATAAACTTCTTCTCACCCTTTTACTTCTACAGGGATCAGGCTCTCGGCTCTGCCTATCAGCATGCTGACGGAGGATATTACAGGTGTCTGTACCCGCCCAAGGCGATGTGGGCGCCTCCTGTTGAGGGTTTTAACGCCACCACAGGCGCGTTCCTCGGGTACTATACCGGTCAAAAGGTCATGGTCTCGACCGGTAAGTCCGCCGTATACACTCTCCAGGTTTCTACGGCCCATCACAGGAGAAGGGCACATTCAGTTTATGACAATGTAGCTGTGTTACAGGAAGACTTCCCCGAAGTTATAACAATGAACCCCGCGGATGCTGCTGCACGGGGCATAAGTAACGGTGATTACGTGTATGTGTACAACGACTGGGGATGCATACAGCAAAATGTGGCTGTGAGTAAAAGGATCACACAGGGACTAATTCATATTGGAGACGGCCAATGGTTCAGGGCGAGCATGAGCTTAACATACCAGGCGTGGTTTGATGCTGATGGAAACGGAGTCAAGATGCATACAGTGCCTGTTGACGTGGGAGGCGCGCCTAACACCGTCATGCATAACAGGGATATCGGAGTGAAGGATTCCTTCTGCGAAACAGCCGGTGACAACTGCTGGGGCGGGCATTTCGTAGAGGTCAGTTTGACCCATCCTGACCAGAGCTAAGAAAAGGAGGACAGATATATGAACCAATGGGGATTTTATTATAATCAGCAAAGGTGTATAAGCTGCAAGACATGCACAGTCCAATGCAAGTCATGGAACGACGACTTAAGGGGAGATGCAAATATCAATGCGTCCCTGACCTGGCTAACAAGTGCAACAGACCCATATGCGAACCCTTCGGCATACGAATACCTGCCTGGCAGTGACGGAAGGCAGAACTATGCGTTATATGCGAAGTTCCATATGAAGGAGTTCTGGAGAAGGGTCACCAAGACAGAGTATGGAACAACGCCGCCCAATGTGGATGTTCTGAGCACTTCGATAGGGTGCAACCACTGCACTACGCCGGCGTGTATACCGGTATGCCCTATGCAGATAATCTACAAAGAGCCAACATATGGGATAGTGCTTGTAGACAACGCCAACTGCATATCGTGCGGCAAGTGTCAGGACGCATGTCCGTGGGGCGCACCGCAGTTTTATGATCCTAACTTCAGGAGCTATACACAGGCAGACCCAGCGAGGCCGAAGATGACGAAGTGCACCTTGTGTATAGACAGGATAAGCGCTGGATTAAAGCCTGCTTGTGTGGCGTCATGCATGAACAGGGCATTGGATGCAGGGCCGATATCTGATCTGAAAGCGCAGTATCCGAACTGGGCGCCCGGGTCAGCAATAATCAATTTCCCGAGCGACGCAGTGCCGAGTCTTGGGATAAACACAGGACCTAACATTATTTTCACACCGAGGACGCCGTTTGTGAGCGGAGCAGGGACAGTTCAGAGCGACACTAATTGAAGATGTAACTGCAGGATTGCGGACAGGGGAGGTGTTTACCCCCCTGTCCGCATTTACAGGTCGGTGCCGGCGCAGTATTTAAAAGGAGAGCATAGACGTATGAATTCTCTTTTTATAAATGTCAAATACACGTTGGATTCTGTTTCTGCCGGCGCAATTCCCATTTAATATTTTCTTCATCTCATTAATAGTGAAGCTTTAAGCGGAATAACTAAATGCAATATCCCCGGCCTCCGGAGACCCTCAGCATCTGGATGCGATAAATGAAGTTGCCGGAGGTATGCATTGAGGCTCCCTGTGGGCGGCTGTCCTCCCCCGCAGGGAGCTGACTAAGATCAAAGCGCCAATTTTAGAACGACCGCTCCCAAAACGTTTGCCAAGATAAAATCAAAAAGGTTGACATTAGCTATTGCAAAGAAAAAAGGCATTAAGTCAGGCATTATGAACGAGGTGGAACTTATAAGGGCCATCCAGAGGGCGGAGGGCAACCGTGACTGCTTCGTAACCGAACATATAGCTTTGTGCGGTCAGACGAACTGTCTCTGGAGAGAAGACTGCCTGAAAGGAGTATAAAAGAGAATCATTAATATGATTAAGGGAGGTGATCCTGAAGAGAAGAAGAAATGTCTTGACAAGCATGTTAAAGCTGGTTAATATAACTCGTCAGATTGTCTGACTATTAGATGATCATAACATGCTGAGAATTACAATACGACTCCTAG
>CAWHNC010000043.1:0-35604 GCA_963830245.1 Nitrospirota bacterium | reverse complement strand
ATTGTCACGCCGAAATTTTGCTATTGTCTTATGGTCAGGCTTCATTCCCCCTGTCAGCCAGATGAATGATAGATTATGATGCAAGGCCCTCTCCAGTTTCCTCGAACTCCTCCAGCCATATGAATACCCATATACCAAAATCTTTAACATCGTCTTAGGATCATAGGCCGAATTCCCCACCTTGACCTCTTCATTCTCTATTCCTAATTGTTCTAAATTCAGGGCCTCCACAAACGCATCATATGCCCTTACCGGATCATCCTCTCCTACATAATCTTCTATCGTTGGAGGCAACAGCATTACTTGCTCCCTGTTCCCTATCCTATATGCCACTTGTCTATTTCTCCTTCTTGCTTGTGATTCCATATAGTATATATCGCCTTGCTAATTGTGACACAGTCTATGCGCGGGAATGACAGCTTTGGCGTATGGCAATGATTACCAATTTCGTATAGATTTTTACGTGAGGCAACGATTATCATTTCGTATCGATTTTCATTTGAGCAATGGGCTATTCTGCTGACCAAAAGCTGTCATTCCCGCGGTCTTTTGAGCGGGAATCCAGAAAATTCCTGGATGCCCGCTTACAATCCGCCAACAGTAGGCGCCTTAAGCGCGGGCATGACGGCCATATTTAAATGCAGGGTAACAAAATTTAGCTTTTACAGTTCTTATCAGGGAATCAAGGGCATACACTGCCAATTCGTCAATGATTAATTAGGGATGCTATAATGTTAAAGTAAGTGTTTTAAACGTGCTGTATATCGTGTTAACAATTCTATGTCTTTTACCTGGGGAGGGTGTCAGATATGAATGAACTGGAGAAACTCGAACAATTGTTTAACCACTGGAAGGAACATAATATGGAACATTCTGAGACATACCAGAAGTGGGCCGAAAAAACTGCACGCCTCGGACAGCATAAGTTGTCTGAGATTCTTAAACGCCTTGCTGACGATGCCAGGGCCATGGACAAGATTTTTGATGAGGCTGTCCGGTCGATGAAATAGACGCAATCTCTTTGCGCCAGGCTGATAGACAACATAATGGCAATGGTAAACGGAAGTCGGAAGATCAATGATATCATAGAGTTTCTTTCAGGATATCTGCACGGAAAGGAGCATGCGCTAAGGCTGTCGCTCATTGTTTTTTTTTCGAAAGGACATATTCTTATAGAAGATTTGCCCGGTCTGGGCAAAACTACTCTGGCGATTGCAATAGCCAAGGCGCTCGGTCTTGATTTCGGCAGGATACAGTGTACCAGTGATCTTTTACCTACGGACATCACCGGACTCTCAATTTACAACAAAAATACCGGAGAATTTGAATTTCGCTCCGGGCCTGTATTCAATAATATTGTGCTGATAGATGAAATTAACCGGGCCACGCCAAAGACACAAAGTGCTCTTATAGAGAGTATGGGTGAGAAGCAGGCGACGATCGAGCGCCAGACGTACCAGTTGCCTCAGCCTTTTTTCGTGATCGCTACTCAGAACCCGGTGGAGCAATTCGGCACCTTTCCTCTTCCTGAATCCCAATTAGACCGCTTCATGATGAAAATAAGCATAGGCTACCCTACAAGGAAAGCGGAAAAAGAGATTTTAAAGGGAGGCAGCAGGAGGGCCGAGTTATACAACATTAAGCCTATGATGGATAAAGATGAAGTGCTTGCCATAAATGAGGACATAAGAAATAAAATATACGTTTCGGACAAGATCCTTGAGTATATGCTGTCTATTATTGATGCTACGCGGAGCAGCAAATACCTGTCGGCCGGTCTTTCTACGAGGGGGGCGCTGGCGATACATTATACTGCGAGGACCAATGCCTATTTTAATGGAAGGGACTTTGTTATCCCTGAAGATATCAGGGAGCTTGCGGATTACCTGATACCTCACAGGGTCATCTTCAGGGAGGAATATGAACACCTTGAAAAAAAGGAGATCGTTCAATCGCTAATCGAACAGGTACCTTCCCCGGTGTAATAAAAATTGCAAGGGCGGGCTGGATTTACATCGCCCTGACATTATTTCTCGGCTTTTCTGCAATCAATACCGGCAACAACCTTGTCTATCTTATTGTGGCTGCATTCCTCGGTTTAATGGGTGTTTCGGGATTTTTCGGAAGGAGTAATTTATCCGGCTTGAATGTCGCAGTTGATCTTCCCGACGAGATTTTTGCGGCAACGCATATCCCGGTGAAGATTACGCTGCTGAACAAGCGGAGAATGTTGCCGGCATTCCTGATCAGAGTAAGAATTGACGATAAGGAAATGCTGTTTCCCTTTGTGCCGGCAAAAGGCGCCGTTACAAAATATCTGGATTTTTATTTTTCCCGGAGAGGCAGCTATCGCAGCAAACTGCTGTATCTGTCGTCCGTATATCCTTTCAACTTTTTTACCAGATACAAGGCAGCTGATGCCGTTTATGATGCAGTTGTGTTTCCACAGGTAAAAAAGTGCGAACTGCACGGTTTGTTTACTGACCGGGCCGCTCATGGCGGGGAGCATTACGCCCGAAAATCCGGATACGAAGGGGAGATGGTGTCGATAAGAAATTATACTGCCGGCGATCCCTCGAAATATATACATTGGAAATCGAGCGCCAAGACCGGAGAACTTAAAACCAAGGAGTTTTTAATGGCGTCCCACCAGCCCGTCCTGATCGATTTTGAGAGAGTCGGCATCCGCGACATGGAGGAAAAAATCTCATGTATAACGTACTTCATAATAAAAGCTTTCAGGAACCAGATACCCGTTGGTCTGAAATTGACAGGCAAAATCTATAAGCCCGGCTTGTCGAAAACAAACAGGATAAAGATGTTAAGGGAGCTTGCTTTATATGGTGAGTCATAACCGGCTGATCAAAGTTGAAGATGTTCTAAAAGTGCTGACCTACGCTATTGCCGCACTCGGGTTTCTTTCCGTCGTGCCTGATCTGCCCCCACTGTTTGCCGCTGGCTTTGCCTGTTTTTACTTTATTTCAGCGGTGATCGAATACAGGAAGATGATGTTTATTCCTCGTTGGTTGCTCACCGTTATTGCCCTGGCGTTCACTATATTCACCTTTACGCAGATAAGAATGGAAAATTTTGTGCTGCCTTCGGTTAAGGCCCTTTCGGTGCTGGTTATCATTAAATTATTTGAGGAAAAAAAATTCAGGGATTACATGCAGATTTATTTGATGTCGGTATTGTTATTGGCCGGCGCTGCGCTTCTTTCTCTCGATATGGTGTTTCTTCTGTACTTTGCGGCCCTGACTGCGCTTTGTTCGACAGCTTTGATCCTGCTTACTTATCACGCGCAGGACAGGGAACTGGCGCTTCAGTCCTCAGTTATTATGAAAATCATTACTAAATCCCTGCTGATACCCCTGGCGGCTGCGCCGATGACAGTCATACTGTTTATTGTTCTGCCGCGCACCAATTACCCTGTGTTCGATTTCCTCAACAGGAACGGCGGCGCAGCTACGATCGGCTTTACAGACCAGGTGCGGCTTGGAGCGGTTTCAAGTATCCAGGAAGACACTTCGATCATCTTCCGCGCGAGTATGGAAAAAATAAATGATGATTTATTGTACTGGAGAGGCATTGTGCTGGATTACTTTGACGGGACCTCATGGCAGCGCTCGCAGAAAACAGGTGGATATGTTTCAGCATTGCCCATGCTGGCAGGCAGGCGCGTGGTCCAAACTATTTACCTTGAGCCATACGAAAACAAATATTTTTTTACCCTTGATAAGCCGATGAATATTTCTTTGCAGCGCGTTCAGAGACAGCCGGATTTGACCTTTTCCCAGGCAGGGAATATATCGGGGCGCATCAAATACGATGCGTGGTCAATCCTTTCTGAAACAATCCGGGAGAAAGACATTGACAGGAAGATGTATCTGCAATTGCCTGGTAAAGTGGATAAAATGGACAGGATAGGTGAGTTGGCAAGGGGTTTTGTCGTAAAGAATGATGCTGAGGCCACTGTCAGGGCAATGCTCTCTTTTTTGAAGAACGGGAAATACCGGTATGCCCTTAAGAATTTGCCTTTGACGTCTCACCCCATGGAAAATTTTCTTTTCAGGTACAAGTACGGCAATTGTGAATACTTTGCGTCAGCAATGGCTGTTATGCTCAGAATAGACGGCATACCTTCCAGGCTGGTGGGCGGCTACCGGGGCGGCTACTATAATGAAATGGGAAAATATTATTTGGTTCCTCAGAGGAATGCCCACGTGTGGGTTGAGGCATATATCGATAACAAAGGATGGATCAGGGCTGATCCGACGCCGGCCGATATCAATACCGGTTACAGGAAGAACCTGCTTCTCACCCTTCGGCTGGTGTTTGACTCTTTCAGCTATGCCTGGAATGCTTCTGTAATTAATTATGATTTTTCGAGGCAGTTAGCGCTCCTCAACTCATTGCGCACCGGGATTAAAAGACCCGCTTTCAATTTCAGGTCCGGGAAGGAGAGTTTAATAAGATCTTCGCTGCTTACATGTGTTGCAGTCGGTATGCTTTATACTTTTTATCTTTTTGTCCGAAGGAGAAAGAGCGCCTCGGAATACATCCTTCGGTTATTCCTGAGAAAAACGGGTAAGCTTGGCTATGTAAAAATGAGATTTGAAGGCCTTGAGGAATTTGTGATAAAGATAGAAGATGACGATAAAAGGGGGAGGGCTCTTTTATTCGTAAAAGAATTTGAAAAATATTATTTCAGAGATGAAGAGATCAAACCGGAAACATTGAGACGTCTGAAACATTTAATAAAAGATCTTGATTAGAAGTACCGATCGTTCAGAAGCACAGGCAGGGTTGCAACGGCCGCAATAGCTGTTGTAAAGTTATAGATTGTAAAATAGGTTTAATTACTCAATGGCTGCTCGAAAAACAGATTAGGCTCTGTATATTAGAAGGAAACCTTGCAAATGACATTACCTTTGAGGATCCTGCATCTCGAGGATAATCCTGTTGACGCCGCACTTATTAAATCGACCCTTGATGAGGGAGGTGTTGATTGCGATATATGCTGTGTAATGACACACAACGAGTTTAGCGCTGCCCTCGAAAGCGGCGGATTCGACATAATCCTGTCGGACTATTCATTGCCGAACTTTGACGGTCTGTCCGCTCTTGCTATCGCAAAAGGGAGCATCCCCGAAATACCATTTCTCTTCGTTTCAGGGGTGATGGGCGAAGAAGTTGCAATCGAAACCCTTAAAAAAGGCGCCACCGACTATGTTTTGAAGAAAAATTTGACAAGGCTTGCGCCGTCGATGCGCCGGGCCTTGCAATGGACGAAAGAACGGTCGGAGCGCAAGCAGGCCGAGGAGTCGCTGAAGAGATCTGAGCAGGAATTGCGGAAATCTGCCGATGAAATAAGCGACCTGTACAACAATGCCCCGTGCGGCTATCACTCTTTGGACAATGATGGCGTATTTGTTCGTATTAACGATACCGAACTTTCATGGCTTGGCTACACGAGGGATGAAGTGATCGGGAAGATGCGGTTTGCAGACATCATAACACCCGGAAGTCTGGAGTTATTCACGGCGACGTTTCATGATTTAAAAAAACACGGGCGGGTAGGTGACCTGGAATTTGAAATAGTCCGCAAGGATGGATCCATAATACCGGTGCTTCTGAGTTCGACTGCTATCAGGGGCACGGAAGGCAATTTCATCATGAGCCGCACCACAATATTTAATATCGCCGGGCGCAAAGAGCTCGAAAAACATATGGCTTCAACAAATGAACTTCTGGAATTATTTTCTCAAAAGGCTTCAGCCAAAGAATATTTTGACGAGATCGTGAAAAAAATCAGTATTTGGTGCGGCTGTCAATGTGTCGGCATAAGAGTGTTGAATGCGGAAGGCGGGATCCCGTACGGATGTTATACCGGCTTCAGCAGCGAATTCTGGGAATCGGAGAATTCACTTTCTATCCACCGGGAACAATGCGCCTGCATCCGGACGGTTACAGGAGATTTTGAAGCGCAGGATCTGCCGAATGTGACATCCAATGGATCATTCCACTGCAATAACCTGATGAATTTTATTGCCGGACTTCCGGAGCATGAAAAAAAGAGGTACAGGGGTACATGTGCAAAATATGGCTTTGCGAGCGTAACTATAATTCCGATCCGGCATTACGATGCCATACTCGGCGCTATTCATCTTGCAGACAAAACAGAAAACAGGATATCGACGCAGGCCTTAGACCTTATGGAGTCATTATCCCATATTGTAGGAGAAGCGGTTTACAGGTTTACCCTTGAAAACGAAAAAGCCAAGTTGCGTTCTGAAGCAGTGCGGGCAGCACATCTTGCTTCTATCGGTGAATTGGCAGCCGGCGTGGCGCATGAAATCAATAATCCCATGACAGGTATCATAAGCTGCGCCGATATGTTATTGAACAAATGCGTCGAAGGCAGCCAGGAGAAGGAAATTGTCAACCGGATCATAAAAGAGGGCGTCCGGGTTGCCGACATTGTGCATAGCCTTCTTTCATTTGCCAGACAGGGCGGGGAGGACAAGCGCCCTGTCAGAATTGAAGATATTCTTTCTGAAGTCCTTGCTCTGACAAAGGCGGCGTTAAAGAAAGACGGCGTCGAGATCAAGTTATTAATTATGCCGGAACTTCCATTTGTTACAGCAAATTTTCAGCAGATAGAGCAGGTTTTTTTGAATCTTATAAACAATGCGCGCTATGCCTTGACCCATAAGTACGGCGACACATCCGGCGACAAACAGATTCTGATAACTTACGAGACTACAATAAAGAATGATATTCCTTATGTGCGGATCATATTCCTGGACAACGGGACAGGCATATCCGGGGACGCGATCGACAAAGTGGCAGATCCTTTTTTTTCTACCAAACCCGCGGGCTCCGGCACGGGATTGGGACTGAGTATCAGTCATGGCATTATCAGCGACCATAACGGTATGATGACCATTGACAGCGTCAAGGGAGACTTCACAAAGGTCACAATTGACCTTCCGGCGTCGAGACCGGGAGATGTAATATGAGAAGTAAAATACTGGTAATAGATGACGAAGAGAGCATAAGGTTTGCTTTTGAGAATATTCTTTCAGAAGCCGGCTATGAAGTAACAACGGCGGCAACCTGTGATAAGGCTTTGACCTGCGTGGCGGAAGCCGCTTTCGATCTGATCTTCGCAGATATTATTTTAGGCGATGGATCAGGGATAGATATATTGCGCAAAATCCGGGAACAAGACATTATTTGCCCTGTGATCATTATTACAGCAGTCCCGGATATCGGGTCCGCATCTGAGGCCGTCAGGCTTGGCGCCTTTGATTATATATCTAAACCGATGAGGCGCGACACTATTTTGAGAATATCTCAAACTGCGCTGCAGTTCAAGGCGCTGACGCTTGAAAAGGAAAGGTACCGCTCCAACCTGGACGCGATCTTCAGGAGTGTGAGGGATGCAATTATAACCGTGGACACTGATTTGACCGTGATAGAGATCAATGAAGCGGCAGCAAATATCTGCGGACATACCCGTGATATTGTCAGGACGACTTTTAATCCTTCGCAAAACGGATGCTACGGAAAATGCCTTGACTTGATTAAAAAGACCATTGAAACCGGGCAGCCTTTCGAAATCCAGCACCTTGAATGCAGGCATAAAGAACGCCCCCATCAGGTTGTGAACCTTAATTCATATCCGCTGGTGTATCAGCAGGGAAAAGTGTCGGGAGCCGTTCTCGTTGCCAGAGATGAAACACGTTTGACGAACCTGGAGCGGGACCTTCACGAGCGGTCACAAATGAATAATATCATAGGCAGAAGCGGGGAAATGCAAAAAATTTACACGCTGATCGAAACTCTTTCAGGTGTGGAGGCAACCGTGCTGCTGACAGGAGAGAGTGGGACCGGCAAGGACCTCCTGGCCGAAACAATTCATTACGGGGGGCCGAGACGCGAGAAGCCGCTTGTGAAAGTAAATTGTACTGCGCTGTCCGACGAACTTCTTGAGAGCGAATTGTTCGGGCATGTAAAAGGCGCGTTCACCGGAGCCATAAGGGACGGGATAGGACGGTTCAAAAGGGCTGACGGCGGCACAATTTTTTTGGATGAGATAGGCGATATATCAGTGCGCATGCAACTTAGGTTCCTCGGGGTCCTTCAGAAAATGGAATTTGAAAGAGTTGGAGAATCCACCCCGATAAAGGTTGATGTTCGTGTAATAGCGGCCACTAACGCCGACCTCAGAGAGAAAGTCCGGCTAGGCATGTTCCGCGAAGACCTTTACTACAGGCTTAAAGTAGTGGAATTGCATTTGCCGCCTCTCAGGGACAGAATAGAGGATATAATGGTTCTCATCCCATATTTTTTGAATAAACTCAATAAAAAGTTCGATAAAAAAATAGTTGATGTGTCTTCAGAAGTGCTCAGATTTTTTATGAACTATCGATGGCCCGGCAATGTGAGAGAACTTGAGCATGTTCTGGAGCACGCCTTTGTTGTGGGCCGGCAATCGGTTATTACCATCAATGATCTTCCGGTGGATTTAACTGCTTCTGCCGCCCTGAGCGAGATTGCTTTTGAGACTTCTCTTAAGGATGGGCCAGAGTCGATAATTCAGGCCCTGCAAAAGACAGCATGGAACAAATCGAAAGCGGCCAATATCCTTGGATTGAGCAGAAGCACTATCTATAGAAAGATAGAGGAATACAAGATTAAGAGACATTGAATGCTGTTGTTGTATGTGCCATGACACAATATTGTATCATGACACAGTTGTGTCATGATACAGTTCTCCTGATGGTCCAACGATTTTTCTGAGATTTCCCTTCCGACATAACCTGCTTTAATTATTGGGTAAATAAGACAATCGACATTGTTGAGTGCTCTGGCATCTTTCTTGAATTAACACTCTTGATGATTAGCTCATCAGGCGGAAAAAAATTATGCCCTTTAACCACAGATCCATATGAGGATTGTTACTGCGTGGAAATGAAGAGCCAGGAAAATATTGAAAGTGCTGTATTACTGTTGCCGGGCGTTCGAGGACTGCGAAGTGTATATAAAACATTCAAAAGAACATATGGACTTTAAATATAAGTTACCAGGAGGAAAACGTGTTTAAGAATGTAAAAGTAGGGATGAGATTGGGATTAGGGTTTGGCGCACTTACAGTGATTATGGCAGCTTTGATCTTTATCGGCGCCAACAGCATGGGTCGCATACAGGATCATCTTGAACGAATCGTTAAAATCAACAACACGCGCATGGAATATTCCAACGATATAGCCGGCAGGACGCGCGAGATATCAATATCAGTTCGCAATATTGTTCTGTCACCTGACCCTGTAAAGAGACAGGCACAGCTAAAAACAATAGACGACAACAGGACGAAACGCTCTGAGGAGTTGAAAAAGGTCGATGAAATGACGTCCAGGGATGAGACGAAAGGCCGCGAAGCTATAGAAAAAGTTCGGGCCGCGGAGGAAACTGTAAAGCCCTTGAACAACAAAGTCATAGAACTGGCTATGGCAAACAAGAACGCGGAAGCTGTCGATTTCATTAACGCGCAAGCGCGGCCGGCTATGCGTAAATTGATCGAGGTCTCAGATGAGTTGACCGCCTATCAGAAACTCCGCAACGAGATGCGTTATGAAGATGCAGAGAAGGCTTACAAAAATGCAATTTTATTCATGTTAATTATCGGTGGCATTGCAATCGCGCTGGCAGTTGTAATCACAGTATTGATTACGCGGAGCATAGTCCTGCCATTGAATAAAGGTGTTGAAGTTGCAGGAAAGATTGCAGCCGGCGACCTGACTTGCGAGGATTTGGATGCAAGGTCGAAGGATGAGATTGGCACGTTGGCAAACGCATTGAACATGATGAAGAAATCACTGTGCGATATGATAGGAAAGTTTTCGGACACTGCCAGCCATGTAGCTTCATCATCGGAAGAACTGTCTGCTACAGTGACCCAGATAACAAAGAGAGTGGAGGAGCAGGCGAACAAGGCGAACCAGGTGGCTGGCGCGTCTGTACAGATGTCACAGACTGTTGTGGATATAGCAAAAAACAGCTCCGACATAGCATCGTCATCAGTAGACACATTGAAAACAGCTGAGGATGGCGAGAGGATTGTCAGCAAAACAGTCAACGAAGTGCAGGAGATATCTGCGACCGTGGAAGATCTCGCGATAATCATGACGGCCCTCGGTGACCGTTCGAAGCAGATAGGAGAGATAGTCAGCGTAATTAAGGACATAGCAGACCAGACAAATCTTCTTGCCTTGAATGCCGCCATAGAAGCGGCGCGCGCAGGAGAGCAGGGGAGAGGGTTCGCTGTAGTAGCGGACGAGGTCAGGAAGCTTGCTGAAAAGACCGCGCATTCAACATCTGAAATAGGAGAGATGATAAACGCGATACAGGCAGAGACTGAAAAAGCGGTAGTGTCGATGGGGGAGGGGACAAAAAAGGTAAAAGTTGGGGTGGAGCTTGCAAACCAGGCTGGAGACGGTCTCCGTAAAATAGTTGAAAGTGTTAACGGTCTGCAATCCATGGTGCAGCAGATAGCGTCGGCAACAGAGGAGATGTCGACAGTATCGGAGCAGATAAGCGGTGACATAGAGGTAATAGCATCTGTATCAAGGGAGACGAGTGCCGGGTCCTGTCAAATAGGACAGGAATCCTCTAACTTGTCCATGATGGCGAAAGCGCTAAGGACGGATGTCAGCCACTTCCGGGTCAACTGAAACGGAAAGAATTAACAGGGGAAACAGCGGATATGCTGACACTTTCCTGAGATTGGCACTTATATTTTATTGGGAGAAAAAATGATTCTTGTCTCAGCCATGTCTGTTTTGCTCCAGTTTATAGCGGCATACCTGTCTATAAGCATGATCCGTATTACCGGTTGGCGCAGGGCATGGATACTTATTGCGGCGGCGATTAGTATTGCAGCTCTCAGGAGGAGCTATGACCTGATCAGGTTCATATTTGCAAATACAGACTATCCGCCCGACATCACAGGAGCCTTGTTCTCTTTACTGACTTCAATATGCATGGTATTCGGTGTGGCATATGTTGCGCCGCTTTTCCTGTCAATAAAACGTTCCGAGGAAAGTCTGCGCCAATCCGAGACCGAACTGGACCAGATCTTCAACAGCGCCGCTGACGGCATGCGAGTGCTGGATACGAACTGTAACCCTATAAAGTTAAACAGGACATTTCTGAACATGCTGAGCATGAATAAAAAAGAGGCTATGAGCAAAAAGTGCTATGAGATGTTTCCGTGTCCACGCAAAAACAGTGAGGACTGTTCCATTGTGAGGGTTATGAAAGGCGAAGAACATTTTGAGGAAGAGTGTATTATAGAACGGAGTAACGGAGAAACGATCTCCTGTATTTTGCATGTAACGCCTTTTTACGGCCCTGATGGTTCATTGATCGGCATTATAGAAGACTTCAAGAATGTCACAGAGAGAAAGAAACTCGAACTCCAACTGATCAAGTCTCAGAAATTGGAGACAGTGGGAAGGCTTACCGGGGGGATAGCCCATGACTTCAACAATCTGCTGACTCCCATTATAGGCTATAGCGATTTAGTATTGGCTGAACTTCCTGAAGATCATTTTGCCAAAGACAAGCTCAGGATCGTCAGGGATGCCGGAGATAAAGCAGCTAATTTAGTGAAGCAGCTTTTGGCCTTCAGCCGCAAGCAGGTGCTTGAAATGAAACCGTTGAACCTTAGTGAAATTGTTTTAAATATGAGCAGGATCTTCGAGAGGACTTTAGGAGAGGACATAGAATTGGAACTGGATATTATGAAACCAGTCGGGAATATATTGGCTGATCCGGGTCAGATAGAACAGATATTAATGAATCTCGCTGTGAACGCCCGCGATGCCATGCCTAACGGCGGAGAGCTGACAATCGAAACTGCCGACGTATCTCTTGATGAGACATACGAGCTGATGCATGGTCAGTTGGTAAAACCGGGAGATTATGTAATGTTGTCCGTAGCTGACACCGGCATAGGAATGTGCCCTGAAGTTCAAGAGAAGATATTTGAGCCGTTCTTTACAACAAAAGAAGTGGGGAAAGGTACAGGGCTTGGTTTGTCTACCACCTACGGCATTATAAAGCAGCACAACGGATATATATGGGTATATAGCGAGCCCGATAAAGGAACAATATTCAAAATCTACTTTCCGGCAATAACGGAAAAGGCCGGAGTGATAAAAAAACATGAGCGGCCAATAACAGTTGGAGGAACAGAAACAATATTAGTGGTCGATGATGAACCTCTCGTAAGACAGTTTCTAATCGATGTGCTTAGGCCGCTGGGGTATAAGGTCCTGGAGGCATCATGCGCAAAAGATGCATTAAAGATATGCGGTAATATTGAGGGGAAGATAGACATTTTATTAACAGACCTTGTTATGCCTGGTATGAATGGGCGGGAGTTCGCCAAGGCGTTTATAGAGATAAGACCTGAGTCAAAGGTGATTTTAATGTCCGGCTATAAGGACCCCTTCATTTCCGATTCCGACGTGTCTGCTTCAAGAGGATTATCTGTGCAAAAACCTGTTATAGCCGACAAATTGTCAGTTACAATAAGAGAAGCTTTAGTTGGCTGACAATCAGAGTGTGAAAACCGATGTCAGCCATTTCAAAGTTCAGCTGAACAATCCACGAGCGTCGGAACAACGGGTGCCTTTTGTCTTGATGGAGTAAGAGTTTATTTGATAATATGATTCATGTACGTGAATCGCTTTTGCTTACCGGGAGACTTGGGGCCGGCTTCAGGAAATAGTCGGTCAGTTAATCATAGTCAGGACTTGAAAAATGTCTTACACTGAATACGTAGGCACTGGAAGTTCGGATGTCAGGGGACGTCAGGAAGTAATTCTTGTGGCTCTGCTCGCCTCATGCGTAGGCGTAGTGTTGTTTGATCGGACTGCCGGCGTTGGAGGATTGCTTCACGTTCCCCTTCCCGAACCTATTGGCTTGGGCGATCCCTGGCAACCCGAGAGTTATGCATCAACGGGTCTGCCTTTATTCATCGATGCGCTCTGCAAGGCCGGAGCTAAAAAAGAGAACATGGAGGCCTTTGTTGCCGGCGGAGCATTGCTCGGCAATGCGCTTGAACAGAATCTTGATCTCGACCTCGGCGGACAGACAGCCGATGTAGTTATGAATATTCTTAACCGGGAATTAATCCGGGTAAGGCAATCCGAAACAGGAGGTCTTTACAACGTGCGCCTCAGCCTGGACCTTAATACGTGGGAATGCACTATTAAACCCATAGTCCAATGTCCTGCCACCATCAAGGGATCTGTCGAGAAGCCGACTGCAGAAGAGATTAATCGGGCCATAGGGCGCGTACAACCTATTCCGCAAGTCGCCATGAAAGTAATGAGGATGTTGGAAAATGACCGCCATGGCCTCCATGATTTGGCTGAGGAGGTGCGAAAGGACCAAATTATCGCGGCAAAAGTACTGAATTTGTCCAATTCGGCCCTCATCGGCTGGGGCGACCATATAGATTCTGTCGACAAGGCCCTTACCGTTCTCGGTGAGAGAATGTTCCATCTCCTGGTAATGGCGTCCTTCATGGAGGCATTTTTCGTTGAATCAGGACACGGTTATTCCATGTGCAAGGGGAGCCTCTACCATCACGCGGTCGGGACGGCTATTGTTGCGGAAAAGCTGGCGCGGGTCACGCGCATGGCTCCTACTGCAGTTGCGTACACAGCCGGACTTCTGCATGATATCGGGAAGGTTGTGCTCGATCATTTTGTTGAACGGAACGTGCCTCTTTTTTACCGCCGGACACAGGAAGATATTATTGATATGGAGCAGGCGGAGTTGGAGATCCTCGGCGTCGGGCATACCGAAGTCGGCGGCAGGCTTGCACGTCTGTGGTCTATTCCCCGTAACCTTACTGAAGCTATTCTATACCACCATCAGCCGAAAAAAGCGGTTGTTGATCCTGAGTTGACCTGCATTGTATACCTTGCGGACCTTATCATTTCGCAATTCCGGGTGAGCGGGTCTTTCGAACGCCAAAATACTGCCTCGCTCACCTCATGCCTGAAGAGACTGAAGATCAGCCCGAGCCAGAATGCCGGCTATATTGGACAGCATCTCCTGGTCTGCACTGAACAGTCAATGAGCCCTTGGAGGGTTTATGGGTGCCCGCTAACAGATAACCTGTGCTTCAGGGCAATTTTATTTATTCTGGTTTGAGGCCCAGACTATTATAGCATCCACCATAGCCTTTATGGTTGCTTCTTCCGGAACAATGGTGACTTTCAAACCCGCTTTTTTTATGGCCCGTTCGGTGACCGGTCCGATAGCCGCGATAGCCGCCGGCTTCAGTAGACTCATCGCTTCGTCTCCGATCATTTCAATGAAATTGGTGAATGTGGCTGCACTGGTAAAAGTGGCTACAGAGACACGCCCCTCTTGCAGGAAGCGTTTAAGTCTTTTGCCGTGTTTTTCGGGCTTGATAGTACGGTAGGCCACCGGCGTGTCTATCTCGCCGCCTGATTCCCGCACCTTTTGAGGAAAGACCTCTCTTGCTGCCTCTGCACGTGGCAACAGGAACCTCAATCCTTTAAGGTTGCCGTCGGGTGTTTGGCGGCTGAAAATGCGGATCAGTCCCTCAGCGTTGAATTCTTCGGGAATAACATCAACCTTTAGCCCATAATTCCTCAGGGCTCCTGCTGTTTTTGCGCCTATGGCGCACAGTTTCAGGCCCTTCATATCCCGTATGTCCCTGTCTTTGGCAAGAAAGCGCTGAATAAAAAATTTGAATCCGTTCGCGCTGGTAAAGATGAGCCAGTCATAGGAGGCCAGCACATCTATTGCGGCATCGAGCGAATCAAAGTTTTCAGGGGGAACAGTTTTTATCGCTGGAAATTCAAAAATTTCTGCCCCGAGTTCTTCCAGCGGCGCGTAATCCTGTGTATATTCTCTTGTTATCAGGATTCTTTGGCCAAAGAGCGGTTTTTTTTCGTACCATTTGAGCGTATCTCTCAGCCTGACCACATTGCCGACAACCATAACTGCAGGAGGACGTATGCGTTCTTCCTTAACCTGTCCTGCTATATCTCCCAGTGTGCCGACAACGGTCTTCTGATCAGGTCTGGTTCCCCAGCGCACCACTGCTGCCGGGGTATCCGCAGGCTTTCCATGTTCGATAAGTTTCCGGGCATATGTTCTCTATATTTTTGACTCCCATAAGAAAAACAAGCGTATCAAAACTTGAGACGAGGCTGGCCCACTTAATAGTGCTTTCAGGTTTGGTTATGTCTTCATTTCCGGTGATCACGGAAAAAGAGGAAGAATACTTCCGGTGGGTGAGGGGAATACCCGCATATGCCGGAGCGGCAATCGAAGAACTTATACCCGGTATAACTTCGAAATCGATCCCTTCTGCGACAAGCGCTTCAGCCTCTTCTCCACCGCGGCCGAAGACGAAAGGATCTCCCCCCTTTAACCGGCATACAAGTTTGCCTGCTTTAGCTTCGCTGATCAGCGCCTCATTTATCTGGTCCTGTGTCATCTCATGATGCCCGCCGCGCTTGCCGGCATAGATGAATTCAGCGTCATGGTCAATATAATTCAGGATCTGAGCATTAAGATGAAAGTCATAGACTACTGTTTCCGCTTTCTGCAGGCACCGCATCCCTTTTACCGTCAAAAGGCCGATATCTCCAGGGCCTGCACCAATAAGGTAAACCTTTCCAATTTTCATTTTTATTCCTTTACGCCAAACAATGCAATTAACTTAAAATTTATGTCAGCTGCCTATCTCGCCGTTTATCGGGGGGATGTCCCTGCCGTAAACCTGATCAAGGATTTCTTTGGCGCCCTTCGCAAGAAGATTTTCCGCCAGGCGCAGACCGAGCGATTCTGCATGATCAGGGCTGCCTTCGATATGGCTTTTTACAATCCTGTCTCCTGTAATGCTTCCCACTATCCCGTCGATTGTGATAATGCCGTTAAGCAGGCTGGCGTGAGCGGCAATAGGGACCTGACATCCACCTTCGAGACGTTTCAATACAGCCCTCTCAGCCCTCACGCAAATGGCGGTTTCAGTGTGGTTGAGCTGACTGATAAGCGAATTGATAATCTTGTCATCAATTCTGCTTTCAATGCCGACAGCCCCTTGGCCGACCGCAGGCAGACTTATTTCCGGCAGAAGTATTTCGGTAATCCGGTCCTGCCATCCGAGTCTCCTGACTCCCGCGACAGCAAGGATTATGGCGTCAAACTGGCCTTCGTCGAGCTTCCTGAGGCGCGTATTGAGATTGCCTCTCAATTGTTCGATTTTCAAGTCAGGTCTTTTATTGAGGAGTTGGCAGGAGCGGCGCAGGCTGCTGGTCCCTATACTTGCGCCAAGCGGCAGACCATTAAAACTTTTTGCCGTAAATTGTCCGTCCCTGATCGCAGATATAAAAGCGTCACGCGGGTCCTCGCGCTCGCAAATTACCGCGAGATCAAGTCCCGGCGGGAAATCCGTAGGCACATCTTTCATGCTGTGGACAGCGATATCAGCCCTCCCTTCCAGAAGAGCTTCCTCTATCTCTTTAACGAAGAGGCCCTTGCCGCCCACTTGTGCAAGAGGCACGTCGAGTATTTTATCACCCGTGGTCTTGATCTTCTTGAGTTCTATCTGAAGGCCCGCAGAAAGTTTTTCGAGTCCTGCCTTTACCCATTCCGCCTGCCACAGGGCCAGCGCGCTGCCGCGGGTGCCGATTATGATTTTAGTCTTCAATGTTATATCCATTAATGCCGTAAAGTTTCTTTATCATCGCAATGAGCTCATCTTTGTCTTCGGTATCTTCCTTGAGCGCAGAAGTCGGGGGATGAATAAGCTTATTGACAATTGCCGTTGCAAGGTATTCCACGGCTTTTAAACGGTCTTCGCTCAAGATCCGGACATTTCCCCCTGAATTTTTCGAGTTCTTCATTTTTTATTATTTCAGCCTTCTGGCGCAATGCTATAATGGTCGGCACCGAATCCAGCGAGGACATCCATTTTATGAACTTTGCAACCTCCTCATCTATGATCTGCTCAGCCTTTTCAGCCTCTTTTTTCCTCTCAAGAATATTGGAGTCGATCACTTCCTGCAGGTCATCTATATCGTAAAGGTATACATTTTCTATCTTGTTTATGTCAGGGTCAATATTCCTCGGCACTGATATGTCGATAATAAAGACCGGCCGGTGTTTTCTTTCCTTCATCACTTTATTCATTTGCTCCCTGACAAGGATATAAGCCGGGGCGCCTGTAGAGCAGATAATAATGTCCATATGCGCCAGTTCGTGCAAGAAGTCCTCGAAGCGCACCGCCCTGCCGTTGAATTCTCCCGCCAGCTCACAGCCCGCTCTGTAAGTCCTGTTGACAACCGCGACTTCTTTGACCCCGTTACGCACGAGGTGGCGTGCGGCCAGTTCAGCCATTTCTCCGGCGCCAAGCAGCATAAATGATTTGCCGGAGAGATCGGTAAAGATTTTTTTTGCAAGTTCCACTGCAGCAAAGCTTATCGAAACGGCATTTTCAGCTATTTTTGTTTCTGTCCGTACCCGCTTGGCCGTTGAGATGGCCTCTTCATCAGTCTGTTGAGCAGTATGCCGGTTGTTTTTTTGTTCAGTGCAAAATCAAACACGTCTTTTAACTGGCCGAGGATTTGAGGCTCCCCAACGACCATTGAATCGAGGCTTGATGCAACGCGCAGAATGTGTCTGACGGCATCCGACCTGTAAGCGATGTAAAGGGATCTCTCAAAATCCGTTTCTGGTTATATTATGAAAGGAAGCGAGAAAGTTTTTTATATTTTCAACTGCGGCTCGGTATCGCTCACGCAGCGTATATATCTCGACCCTGTTGCAGGTAGAAAGCAGGGCCACCTCTTTTACCCTCCGGGACTTTACAGAGGCCTAGACACCCCTTCTTCGAGCTTTGCGCCGTTGAAGGCAAGTTTTTCCCTTGTTTCAACATCGGCTGTTTTGTGATTTAATCCTAAAACAAGTACTTTCATGAGAATGAATGCAGGCTCTTTTCAGTAAGGATTGACTCCGAAAAAAGTGAACAGGACGATAAGAAAACCGATAACTGAGAGAATAGCGGCCCTCTTGCCTCTCCACCCTGCCGTCAGCCTTATATGCAGAATCAGGGCATAAATAAACCATGTTATAAGCGACCATACTTCTTTCGGGTCCCAACGCCAATAACTTCCCCAGGCGCTCTCGGCCCATAATGCGCCGCTGATTATGGCGAGGGTAAAAGAGGAAAGCCGAGGGTGATCAATTTATAGTTTATTTCATCGAGCACCTGAATGCTCGGCAGTCTTTTGAAAAGCCCGTGGGTATTTTTCGATTTCAGGTAATGCTCCTGCAGCAGGTACATTATGCCTATACCGAAGGCGACGGCAAAAGCTGCATTGCCGAGAAAATGCCAGGAACGCATGTATACCCAGCCAGTAGCTTCGCAGCACAGGGCTGAGCGGATGGATTCCGCGTGGAAGCACTGATGAGGAAAGCATCAATATAAACACTATGGGCAGAATGAAGGACCCCATAATGCCGATTTTGTACCGGTATTCCAGGAAAAAAAATATGAGCACAATACACCAGGCGAAGAAGGACGTAGCCTCATACATGCTTGTGATAGGCAGATGCCCGGCAGAGATATAGCGGTAAACAATGCTTGCCGAGTGTATCAGGAAGCCGGCGCCGGCGACGACCAGCATCAGCTGAGATGATTCCTTGCTTCCCTTGAAAAGCCCTATAATTCCTATGATGGTTGCAGCAAAATAACAGGTGAGGGCCAGTTCAAAAAGTATGGTCCCCATCAGAAGCAGCCAAGGTCGCAATTCTTGATTTTTATCTTCAATTCAGTGGCGGCCTTTCCAACTTCCCCATATGGTACTTTTAACTCTTCAGCGATTTCCCTGGCAGAGGCGCAGCTGAGTCTGCCGTCAACAGCCCTGACCTTCAACAAATGTTTAATCCTGTCAATGATGCGCTCTTCAATGACTGCATTCATACACGCCAACAACTCCTGTGCTGTTTTTTTGTCTTCAGGGTCAAAATACACGATGCGGGCAGAATAAACTTTTTTATCTGCGGCACGCGGCATACTGTTTCCTGGACATACAACAATATCGGCATGTTTAATTAACCGGAGTGCTGAGGCCTTTTCAATTTCTTCTCCTCGAAAACCCAATATAAATATTACTATATCGGGATTTGAAAACTCAATTGCGCTGTTTCCTTCCACGATAATGCCGTCAAGATGGGACAGCCTGTCGATTGCTATGGATACAGTCTCTTTGATCTCTTTACGCGGACCTTTGATCCATAACACTTCTTCAGCTCCTGCCTCGAGCATTTTGCCGGTGTCTTTGTCTTTCTTTTCGAGGATGGCCCTGTCATCAATGAGTGATGTGAATAGAGCGGTTTTAGTATATTTGATGGCGCCCCATCTGCGGCTTGCGCCCGGGGTGCGCGACTCAGAGCTCAGGGCGGAGAGCAGCATCGAGGCTATAGTAGTTTTCCCTGCTCCGCTATGGCCGCCGCCGACACCGATGATAAGAGGACGGTTCATCAGGCTTCAATCGGCGTTTCTTCCGTTTTCTCCTGGGCCATGTAATCACAGGCCTTGTTTTCGCAGACGAGGAACACTTCCCCACCCTTACTCCGCTTTTCCGTCAAAAAGGTCGCCCCGCATTTGGGACATGGCTTAGGCACAGGCTTAAGCCAGAGAGCAAATTTGCAGTTCGGGTAGTTGCTGCAACTCCAGAACGATCTGCCCCGCTTCGACTTTCTTTCTACAATGTCCCCTCCGTCGAGCGGGCATTTCACCCCGGTTGAGATCGGTTTTGTGTTTTTGCATTCGGGATAACGTGAGCATGCCAGGAACTTGCCGAACCTGCCATGTTTAAGGGCCATTGGCGCGCCGCATTTATCACAGGTTTCATCAGTAAGAACAAAATCCGCTTTCTGGGAATTGTTATCGCCTTCAAGCGGCTTTGTATTTTTACACTTCGGATAGCCGGAACATGCAAGAAAGCGCCCGTGCCTGCCCCATTTAATCACCATTGGGGAGCCGCACTTTTCGCACACCTCTTCTGTGGGTATGTCCTCCGGTTTTACCTTTGCCATGTCCTTTGACGCCTCGGTCAGGTCATGATTAAAAGGGGTATAAAAGTCTTTTACAACCTTGACCCATTTGAGATTGTTACTTTCGATTTCATCGAGCTCATTTTCCATTTTTGCGGTAAACCCCATATCGATCAGTTCGGGAAACTTGTCCACAAGCAGGTCATTGACGACGACCCCCAGTTCAGTCGGAAAAAATCTTTTATCTTCGTTTTTCTCCACATATTTCCTGTCCTGTATTGTGGAAAGTATTGCTGCATATGTACTCGGTCTGCCTATGCCTTTTTCTTCCAGCGTTTTTACAAGAGTGGCTTCAGTATAACGCGGCGGCGGCTGGGTAAAATGCTGTACAGTTTTTATCTCCTGCTGCTTTAGCGGGTCTTTTTCTTTTAACTGGGGCAGTATGGCCCCTTCTTCATCCTCAATGTCGTCTTTGCTCTCCGTATAGAGGGCCATGAAGCCGGGGAACCGTATGACTGTTCCCGACGTGCGCAACTCGGTCCCTTCCAGTTCAACTCCGGCAGCTTTCAGGCCGATTATAAATGTTGTCTGCTCAAGCTGCGCCGGGCTCATCTGGCTTGCAATGAATCTGTTCCATATCAGACTGTAGAGATTGAATTGATCTTTGCTCAGGAAAGGTTTTACTTTTTCAGGGGTCTTATCAGGGTATGTGGGCCTGATTGCCTCATGTGCCTCCTGCGCACTCCCCTTGCTCTTATAGAAAGGTGGTTTTTCAGGCACATATTCCTTCCCGAAGTTTTTAATTATGAGCTCACGGGCCCAATCCTGGGCCTCAGGAGCGGTTCTGAAAGAGTCGGTCCTCATATACGTGATCAATCCTGACGAGCCCTCTTTCCCGAGTTCAACCCCTTCATAAAGTTGCTGGGCAATCATCATTGTTTTCTTCACCGGGAATCTGAGCCGGCGGGAGGCCTCCTGCTGGATCGTGCTTGTTATGAAAGGCGGGGCAGGGGGCCGTTTCCTCAGTTTTTTCTCTATGGAAGAGATGAAAAGATCTTTTGATTTAATATCGTCGGCTATATCCTGAGCCGTTACCGCATCGGTAATCAGGAAGCGCTTGCCTTCCGCTTCCTCACGGTTTATGACCAGCGAATTCCTGTATTTATAGAGGCGGGCCCGGAAATCCGCGCCCTCACCGTGTTCGGCACGAAGCAGCGCCTCGATGGTCCAGTATTCTTCCTTGTTGAAAGACTCGATTTCCCGCTCCCTGTCTACAACAATTTTTACCGCAACTGATTGTACTCTGCCGGCACTTAATCCCCTTCTAACTTTTTTCCACAGGAAGGGACTGAGTTTATAGCCTACCAGCCTGTCAAGGATTCTCCTGGCCTGTTGTGCTTCCACTTTGTGGACATCGATATCCCCAGGATTCTGCATGGCCTCCAGGACAGCTTTCTCGGTTATTTCATGAAAGGTGACACGTTTGACCTTGCCCTTATTGCGGGGCGATTTTATATCTTCAGCTATATGCCAGGCAATTGCTTCTCCTTCACGATCAGGGTCTGTCGCCAGATATATCACATCTGCTTTTTTTGCCTCGCTTTTGAGTTCTTTCAAAACCTTTTCCTTGCCCGTAATGGTTACGTACTGAGGGAGAAAATCGTTTTCGACATCGACCCCAAGCTCTTTTTTGGGCAGGTCTTTAACATGCCCGACCGAGGCCTTCAACACAAAATCCTTTCCCAGTATCTTATTTATGGTCTTGGCCTTTGCAGGAGACTCAACGATTACAAGAGACTTCAAAATGCGTACCTCCTTAATTCCACGTTATCTGCCGTCCACCGCCGAAAACAAACGCATAAACTTCTTCGGTCTTAAGGTCGGTATCTTTCATAAGTATATAGGAAAGAAGTGCCCTGATGGCGTCAAGTTCAGTGTCATCGATATATTTTGTCAATTCAAGGGTCACGAGCTCTTCCTTAACTGTTAAAAAATCTATGTCGAAGGCGCTTACTTTTTTCAGCATATCATCAGCGTCGTATCCCTTATCAATGAGTTCTTTTGCAAGAACTCTCAGCATGTCTATCAATCTTCTCGCCACATCTCCCCCTTAAAAAAGTCAAAAGTTAAAATCAGCCTCTCACTTCTTACTAGTTACTGCTTCTTTATTAGAGCATAGAAAAATTATTACCGGCTGTCTGGCGGATTATACCTTTTATTTCAAGTCCGAGCAAAAGTCCTGAAAGACGGGCAGCCGGCATTTTGAGTTCTCTTCCTATATGGTCTATATGCTTTGAATCGCTCCCTAAAATATTACATATTGCCTTTTCTTCATCATTTATTTCAAGTTGTACACTTGCGGGCACTGAAAAGTCTTTGGCTTTTAACATACCTTTTATCTGCGGGGACAATTCCTCTAATATGTCTTCAGCGCTTTGAACAGGTTTAGCTCCCATTTTGATTAACCCATTGGTCCCCCTGGCATTGTCTGAGGTTATATTCCCGGGAACGGCAAATATTTCCTTGCCTTGCTCCAGTGCGAACCGCGCAGTAATAAGTGAGCCGCTGCGCGCTGTTGCCTCTACGACAAGCACTCCTAGGGAAAGTCCGCTTATGAGTCTGTTTCTCCTGGGGAAGTTTTCTCTCACAGGAGACGTCCCCATAGGGAATTCGCTTATGACGCATCCTGACCCTGAAATGGCTGCCATCAGCTTTTTGTTCTCCGCAGGATAGCAGATATCGAGACCGCAGCCAAGCACCGCAATGCTTCTGCCTCCTGCTTTTAGTGCTCCGGAGTGGGAAACAGTATCGATGCCCCGGGCCATGCCGCTGACAATGGTGAGCCCTGTTGAGGCAAGTTTGTATGACAGGTCAGCAGCGATCTTTCTACCGTATGCGCTCATATCCCTGGAACCGACTATAGCGAGTGCGAAGCGGTCGTCCTCTATCAGGTCTCCTTTTACATAAAGGATTGGAGGGGCGTTTTCCAGGTGGCTAAGGGGCTCGGGATATTCTTTATCGAAGAGCGTGACAATTCGAATGTTGTGGTGTTCAGCGTTCTCTATCTCCTTGTCAATTCTGTCCCAGGCATTGAATGCCGTTATTTTTTTTGCCTTGGATGAGCTTATTTGTCCTACGGAGGAGAGCTCGGCAAATCCTGCGCCAAATATGGCTTCGGGGGTGTGGAATGCCGAAAGAAGCCGCCCTGTTGTAACGGGCCCTACATCCTCTATAAAAGAAAGGGCCAGCAGGAATTTCAAGTCGTTTATATTTTGAGAAGGGATCTGTTTTTTCATAATTGTCTGTAAGGGAGTTATTTTTGCCGCAGGCCCTGTATCATTTTTAACCTTAGGGCGTTGAGTTTGATGAACCCTTCAGCGTCCTTCTGATTATATACCTTTTCCGCCTCAAACGTTGCAAGTTCCGGGTTGTAAAGCGAATAAGGCGATTTTCTGCCCGCAACTATACAATTACCTTTATATAATTTAAGCCGGACCGTTCCAGTGACATTTTTCTGTATGCCGTCCATCAGCAACTGCAATGCCTCCCTTTCCGGCGCAAACCAGTAACCATTATATACAAGCTCCGCATATTTGGAAATAAGCGAGTCCCTCATATGCAATACCTCTCTGTCCAGCGTTATTGATTCGAGCGCCCTGTGCGCAGTGTGGAGTACGGTACCGGCAGGAGTTTCGTAAACCCCCCTGGACTTTATGCCTACATACCTGTTCTCTACTATGTCTATTCTCCCGATTCCGTTTTCACCTGCTATAGTGTTGAGCTTTTCAAAAAGGTCCACCGGAGACATGGGCCTGCCGTCAATGCCTGAGGGATTCCCCTCCTTATACTCAATCTCAATATAGCGCGGCGTGTCGGGCGCCTTTTCAGGAGAGGTCATCATGGTATACATATCTCCTGTGGGCTCTGCCCAGGGGTCTTCCAGTATGCCGCCTTCATAACTGATATGGAAGATGTTCCTGTCAGTACTGTAAGGTTTCTCTTTTGTGACCGGCACCGGGATTCCATGCCTTGCAGCGTACTCCATGAGCGACTGCCGTGAGTCGAAGGACCACTCGCGCCATGGAGCTATGACTGTAATATCAGGTTTGAGTGCGTAATAAGTAAGTTCAAACCGTACCTGATCATTGCCTTTGCCGGTGGCCCCGTGGGCCACTGCATCCGCCTTCTCCTTCAGCGCGACAGCGATCTGTTTTTTCGCTATCAACGGCCTGGCGATGGAAGTGCCGAGCAGGTAAGTGCCTTCATAGACCGCATTTGCGCGAAGCATGGGGAAAATGTACTCACGCACGAATTCCTCTCTCAGATCTTCAACATAGGCCTTGACAGCGCCGGTTTTGAGGGCTTTTTCATGGACCGCATCCAGGTCTTCACCCTGGCCCAAGTCTGCGCAGAAAGCAATGACTTCGGCCTTGTATGTTTCGATCAACCACTTTATTACAACAGAAGTATCAAGACCTCCCGAATAAGCAAGCACAACCTTTTTTACCATTTTGTTCTCCATTCATTACAAATTTCAGTTCTTGCCGTGTTTGGCAGGCCACGAACTGTAAGGCGATTCTTACACCATATCATAAAAAAGAATTTTTTGTGAAGTATATGAGGAAGAGATCGGCAGGAGCAGTCGGGACATTGTGCTTCGGCTCATTTCTGATCGGGGTCGGAATCGGTATCGGCATCGTTCTTTTGCTTTTCGATACCGACCCCGACCCCGATTTCGATTCCGAAAGGCAACGATAGGGGTTAATTGCGGCCTCAAAATGTTGTATACTGAATGGTATGGAAATTATACGGATGCCGCGCATAATGCAGGAAACCTCAAAGAGGCATATCTTTAAGGGGAAAACAATAGGTTTTGTGCCTACCATGGGCGCTCTGCACGAGGGCCATCTGAGCCTTATAAAGAGGGCCGAAAGCGAGAATGATATTGTCGTGGTCAGTATTTTTGTCAATCCCCTGCAATTCGGACCAGGCGAGGACTTCCACAAGTATCCCCGGGATCTGGAGAAAGATATGGAGAAGCTGAGGTCGTCGGATGTTGACATCCTTTTTGTGCCTGATGATAAAAACCTATACCCGGAGGGATTTGCAATACATATAACTATAGAGGGCCTTGGCGAACGGCTTTGCGGTGCTTTCAGACCCGGCCATTTCACAGGCGCAGCTACCGTTGTTTGCAAGCTATTCAATATTGTAAAACCGACGCGGGCCTATTTTGGGCAGAAAGACTTTCAGCAGACTGTCGTCATCAACAGGCTGGCAGAGGACCTGAACATGGATATTGAAGTGGTTACCTGTCCGACTGCGCGCGAGAGCGACGGCCTGGCCATTAGTTCGAGAAATGCATACCTGCATGCCGGAGAACGAGCAGCTGCGACTGTTTTGTATAAGGCCCTGTCGCATTCTGCAGAGATGATCAAATCCGGGGCTTACGGGCTGGAAGAGGTGAAGAATACACTTGCAGCAATGCTCAAGGCAGAACCGCTTGTTTCAGATATTCAATACGCCGGTATCTATGAACCGGAGACCCTTGTCGAGCTCAAGGAGTTCAAAAAACGGAACCTTGTTGCTGCTGCGATCAAGATCGGCGCTACCCGGCTTATTGATAATGTCCTTGTCTGATAAAGGCAGGTACAGGTAAAGGTAAAGGCAGAGTGAAAAAATAAACAGTTTTTTTTGTCTTTTCTTTTATCTTAACCTTAACCTTTACCTCTGCCTGCTTTTTTTTACAGCGATGTTTTCACGAACTTGGGAATTACGACAATACCACCCGGACTCACGTGGAACCGTTTCCTGTCCTCTTTAATGTCATACCCTATCACTGTGTCCGACGGTATGTATACTTCTTTGTCGATAATGGCCCTGCGGATTTTTGAGTGTCTCCCGACCTCGACATTTTCCATCAGAATAGATTCTTCTATATGTGCCCAGCTGTTTACTCTTACATTCGGTGATAAGATGGAATTCTGGACCCTTCCCCCGCTTATTATACAGCCGTCGCATACAGTAGAATCGAGCGCAATGCCAAGTCTCCCACCCTTATACTCCTGGGCGAATACGAATTTTGCGGGAGGACCCTGTACCTGGCGCGTACGGGTAGGCCAGCTGTGATCATAAAGGTTCAACAGAGGGTCGACCGAACATAAGTCCATGTTGGCCTCCCAATAGGCGTCAATTGTTCCGACATCACGCCAGTATTTAGCTGCCTTTTTGTTTTCATCTTTAAAATTGTATGCGAAGAGCCGTCCTTTTTTAAGCAGGTCGGGTATGATATCTTTTCCGAAATCATGTGCGGTAGACAACGCGGCATCTTTTTTGAGTTCTTCGATAATCATATCGGTGTTGAAGAAGTAAACTCCCATGGACGCCAGGCACTGGTCCGTATTATGCGGCATGGTCTTGGGTTGCGTAGGCTTCTCTTCGAAGCCGATTATCCTCCAGTCATCGTCGACCTCCATTACGCCGAGGGAAGATGCTATTTTTTTATCTACCTCAATCGCAGCAACCGTACCGATTGCATTCTTTTCCTTGTGAAAAGCCAGCATTTCAGAGTAGTCCATTTTATAGATATGGTCTCCGGAGAGGATGAGGAGATAAGAAGGCGACTCTTTTTCGATAAAATATATGTTTTGATATACTGCATCGGCGGTACCCGCATACCACTGCTCGCTTACCCGCTGCTGGGGAGGGATGGAGACGAAGAATTCGTTCAGCTCGGGATTGAAGAGAGTGGCCCAGCCGAGGGCCAGGTGACGGTCCAGCGATAGCGATTTGTATTGCGTTATCACAGCCATCTTTCTGATATTGGAATTGAGGCAGTTGCTCAGTGTGAAATCGATTATGCGGTATTTACCTCCGAAAGGGACCGCAGGCTTTGCACGGTGGATGGTGAGGGGGTGCAGGCGCTCGCCCTTGCCGCCGGCCAGAATAATTGCCAGCACATCCTTCATGTATCTATCTTGTTTAAGCGGCTTCATGAAGAAATATAATCACTATGGTGAGCCGGTGTCAAGTTTCGGGCCGGCCTCATCAAAGAATGCTCTGTGGTATAATTTCTCCATGCGCATAAATAGATGGTCTTTCTTGTTTTTTCTTTTCGCAATCCTTGCCGGAATTGTCTGTTATGCGACCGGCATACCCGCCCGAACTGCAGGCCCCGAATCACCGGCTAGAAAAGTGCTTTTAATTACTGTGAACGGCATTATCAATCCTGTTGCTTCTGAATATATAGCCGGCGCCGTCAAGCAGGCATCTGACATGAAAGCAGAGGCCCTGATTATCAAGCTTGATACGCCCGGAGGCCTTGACAGTTCAATGCGCAATATTGTCAGGGATGTCATCAGCTCTCCGGCGCCTGTTGTGGTCTACGTTGCGCCGAGCGGCTCGCGTGCGGCATCTGCGGGAGTTTTTATAACGCTGGCTGCCCACATCGCAGCAATGGCCCCCGGGACCAACATCGGCGCGGCCCACCCTGTTCAGTTAGGAGGGCAGTTGGACAAGGTCATGTCTGAAAAAGTCACCAATGACGCTGCCGCATTCATAAGAACGCTTGCAACTCAGCGGGGCAGGAATGCGCACTGGGCGGAAGACGCGGTGCGGAAGAGTGTTTCAATTACCGAAACCGAGGCATTGAAACTCGGGGTAATTGATCTCGTTGCAAGGGATGTTACGACTTTGCTTGGCGAAATCGACGGCAGAAAAGTAACAACGGTTTCCGGAGATCATGTGCTGAAAACAGCCGGAGCTGAAGTGGTTCAGCGTGAAATGAGCTTAAGGAGCAAGGTCCTGGATTTTATCGCCAACCCCAATGTGGCTTATATTCTGATGCTCCTGGGTTTTTACGGCCTTTTCTTTGAGTTGACCAATCCGGGCGCAATCTTCCCGGGAGTGATGGGCGGAATTTGCCTTATCCTCGGATTTTACGCAATGCAGGCATTGCCGGTTAATTATGCCGGACTGATGCTTATTATTATGGGCCTTGTTCTTTTAATACTTGAGGTGAAGATCGTATCTCACGGACTGCTTGCTCTCGGCGGAATAATTGCGCTTATCTTCGGATCGCTTATGCTTTTCGAATCCTCGTCGCCATTTTTCAAACTTTCAATGGCCGTCATACTCCCGGTTGTTCTTATCACGGCCCTGTTGTTCTTATTTACGATCAGGCTTGCCTACAAGGCATTCAGAAGAAGGCCGCTTACCGGAGATGAGGGTCTTATCGGCCTTCAAGGTAAGGCTTTGACCGATATTACGGCTTATGAAGGCACCGTTCGCGTTCATGGCGAATTGTGGTCGGGCTGGTCTGATGCGCCTTTGCCGAAAGGCAGCGCCGTTGTTGTCGAAGCTATACAGGGACTTAAACTAAAAGTCAGAAAGGCCCTTCCTTGAAAAAATAGTTAAACCTTCCTTACAATAGACATAAGTATGAAAGCCCTTGTTACCGGTGCTACAGGTTTTATCGGCAGCCATCTTACCGAGGCCTTGGTGAAAAAAGGTTTTGAAGTTATCTGTCTGGTAAGGAGCACGTCGAATTTAAAGTATCTTGAGGACCTTAATGTAAGGTTGGTGACAGGCAATTGCAGCCAGGTAGAATCTTTATACGAGGCAGTATCCGGTGTTGATTATGTCTTTCATCTTGCCGGCTTGACCAAGGCTGGTTGCGAAGCTGATTTTTTGTCTGCAAACGAAAAGGGCACAGGCAATTTACTGCAGGCAGTGCTCAGGAAAAATACTGCTGTCAAGCGCTTTGTTTATATTAGCAGTCTCGCTGCTGCCGGTCCGAGCAGCGATGGGGTCCCTCTGAAAGAGGATTGCTCTGCACTGCCTGTTTCTTTCTACGGGAAATCCAAGCTTGCGGGGGAGCAACTGGTACTGAATCACAGGGACGATCTTCCTGTTGTTGTTATCAGGCCTCCTGCTGTATACGGACCGCGAGACAAAGACATGCTTGTTTTTTTTAAAATGGTGAAGGCGGGTGTGGCGCCTGTTTGGGGTACCAGCCATTATTCTTTTATATATATTGAGGACTTGATACATGGTATACTACTTTCTGCGCTTGACAAAAATGTCGGTGGGGAGATTTTTTTTATGTCTGACGGCGTTATTTACTCCTCGGATGATATTATTAATGCAATAGCCGATGCGGTTCAGAAGCGGCCGGTAAAATTCAAAATCCCGCGCTTTATCATGTCGGTCGCAGGGTTGATTTCAGAAAGGTTCGGCAAGTCGTCCATTATTAATGCCGACAAGATACGGGAACTCAAACATTTAAACTGGGTTTGCGATATGTCGAAAGCAGCAGAGAGGCTGAAATTTGAGCCTCGGGTAAAAATCAAGGAAGGAGTAAGGTGGACAGCTGATTGGTATAGGATCCACCAGTGGTTATGACCGAAACAACTGATATATTCGAAAAGTGCTTTAAGTTTACACAGGCAAAGGAACTCCAGCATGCCGGGCTTTATCCGTTTTTCAGGATAATCGAGAGTGCGCAGGACCCCGAAGTGATTTTGAATGGCAGGAAGATGATAATGGTTGGTTCCAATAATTACCTGGGCCTTACAAGTCATCCGAAAGTAAAAGAGGCGGCAGTGGAAGCGGTGAAGAAATACGGGACAGGATGCGCCGGTTCACGTTTCCTTAACGGCACACTGGATATTCATGTCAAGCTGGAGGAAAAGCTTGCCCGTTTTATGAGGAAGGAGTCGGCGCTCATATTTTCTACCGGGTTTCAGGTGAATCTCGGAGTTATATCAGCGCTGGTGGGTAAGGATGATGTAGTAATTATCGATAAGATGGACCATGCCAGTATAGTCGACGGCTGCAAATTATCGTATGGCGAGGTCAGGCGGTTCAAACATAATGATATGTCAGATCTCGTGAGAGTATTTTCCGAAAATAACGGACGGGGGAAGATGCTGGTTGTTGACGGGGTGTTCAGCATGGAGGGAGATATTGTCGACCTGCCTGAAGCAGTCAGAATAGCAGGTAATTACGGCGCCCGCGTTATGGTGGATGATGCTCACGGGATCGGAGTTCTCGGTAAGACCGGACGCGGGACTGTAGAACACTTCGGCATGGAAGATAAAGTAGATCTGATTATGGGCACATACAGCAAGTCTCTCGCTTCCATCGGGGGCTTTATTGCCGGAGATGAAGAGGTTGTGCATTATATCAAACATTTCGGACGTTCATTGATTTTCAGTGCCAGTCCGCCGCCGGCTTCTGTCGCTGCAGTCAGTGCGGCCCTCGACATTATCGAAAGCGAGCCTGAGAGGAGAGAGATGCTCTGGAAAAATACCCATACGATGATGCAGGGCTTTAAAGAGCTCGGGTTCGAGACGGGACCCAGTCAGACGCCGATAATACCCATTTTAGTGGGAGAGGACGAAGTGGCCTTCCGGGCAGTGATTATGCTCCAGGACGAAGGCGTATTTGCCAATGTCGCTGTTTCTCCGGCAGTGCCGCCAGGCAAGGCCCTTATCAGGACCAGCTATATGGCTACTCATACTGATGAGCACCTTTCGCGAGTACTCGAAGCGTTTAAGAAGGTCGGCAAGGCATTGGGGCTTATATAATGGGTCTTCCCGGGACTGAGGTTGAGGTCAGAGAGTCCGGGACAAAAAGCGGCGTCAAAGCCTTTATAAAATTCCCCTTTTCGCTCTACGCGGGAGACCCTTGTTATATCCCCCAGTTAGTGCGGGACCTGAAAACTCACTTTTCCTCCAGGAACCCTTTTTTAAGGCAGGCGGAAGTAAAATTTTTTATGGCTTTTAAAAACGGTCTGCCCGCAGGTCGCATTGTTTCCATTATCGATCCTGAACATAATAGTTTTCATAAAGAGAAGGCGGGGTTTTTCGGGTTTTTTGAGAGCGTCAATGATTCCCGTGTTGCAGATGCCCTTCTCACTACTGTCTACGATGAATTGATGAAACAGGGCATGAAGGTAATGCGGGGCCCGATGAATTTCTCCACCAATGACGAATGCGGATTTCTTATCGACGGATTTAACAGTCCCCCGGTGCTTATGATGTCTTACAACCCGCCGTATTATAATGAGTTGATGGAAGGCTGGGGCATGGCTAAAGCCAAGGACCTCTTCGCATATAATTATTCATTTACCGGCACGCCGCCGGAAAAGGTAGTCAGGGTCGCAGCGCTTGCGGAGAGAAAAGGAATTACGGCCAGGCCGATCAACATGAAAAATTTCCTGGCTGATATGCACGTGTTCAAGGATATTTATAATGCCGCCTGGAAGGACAACTGGGGATTTATTCCACTCTCTGATGACGAAATTTCCTATAGCGCGGAAAGGCTGAAACCCCTGGTGGTGCCCGAGTTCACCCTGATCGCTGAAAAAGATGGAGAGCCTGTTGGTTTTTTGGGATTCCTGCCCGACTTCAATTCAGTATTAAAACACATGCACGGCAAGCTTACACCTGTAACACTGCTGAAAGCGCTCTATTTCTCAAAAAAGATCAATACGCTCAGGGTACTTTTGTATGGGATCAAACCTGAATACAGAAGCCGGGGCGTTGAAGCGCTGCTCCTCGCGAAGGGTTATGACAATATTGTGCAGCGTGGCGGGTACAGGAATGTAGAGTTTTCATGGATTCTTGAGGACAACCTCAGGGTGCAAAGGATAATTGAAATGTTCGGGGCCTCGTTATACAAGAAATACAGAATATATGAGAAAAAGATAGGTAATGGGTCATAGGTAATAGGTTATGGGTAAAATGAAAAAGTTATTATGTATCACCAATTGCCCATTGCCCATGACCTATAACCTATTACCTATGAACATTTACCCATTACGCATTACCCGTTTGTTTCTTTCTATTTATTAATAAATTATGATATTTTAATACTAATGTCAAAATTACTAAAAGAGCGCAGGGAAGAACTTGGGAAAGAAATTAAGGCGATTGCCGAAGTTACCCGCATAAAAAGCGCATATCTCAGGTCAATAGAAGAGGAAGAGTTCGAGAAGCTCCCTGTTAAGGTTTATACAAGGGGATACATTAGAGAATATGCAGAATTTCTTGGTATCCCGACAGATATTGCACTGGAGCCATACGATAAATATCTCAGTGAGAATAAGCCAGGGAAAGAAAAAGAGACGTATAACGAAAAAACAGTGGCTACTTTTACAAGGGAGGCAGCTGAAGGCCCCGATGCGTTTAGAGTCGACGAACTGGAAGATCTGGACATGCTGCTCTTGCCTGACGGCGCCGACCGTCGCTCGCATAAAACTTTCCCTCTCAAAATGTTATGGATTATTCTTGCGGTTGCCTTTGTGGCCGGCTCGTACTTTTTTTTCTCTGCAATGAAAGAAGCTCCGTCTGCAACGCAGGACAATAAACAGACTGTACCTGCCCCCTTGGTGTCATCTCCTCCCGCATTCTGGAATCTGCAGCCGCCTGTGCCGTCACCGGCGCCTGCCGTCAATGCTGCTCAGATACCCGAGGTGAACAAGGCGCCTGAGAAACAGTCTGTGCCAAAGGACGTAAAGGACAGGTTGTCATCAAAGCAGGAAAATCCTAAGTTGCAAGGTGAAAAGAGTGCGGCTGCCAAAAAGAAACATTTGCTCAATATTGTCGCCACTGACAGAGTCTGGATAAGGGTGGTTATAGATGGCACTGAAAATAAGCAGATGCTTTTGAACAGGGGGGACCATGTGAGTTACGGGGCCGATGATTCTTTGGTTCTTACAGTGGGAAATGCTGCAGGCGCAAAGATTATCTTTGACGGTAAATCTTATGAAGACCTTGGCCCCGAAGGTGAAGTGGTGAGATTAAACTTTCTTCATTCCGCCTTGCAGCAGTCTTCGGTAAAGCAGAATAAATCGGAAGAACCCTCTGAACAGCCTTCGGAAGCTGTACCTTCCCAGCAAGCGCCGGATCCCTCTGAGCATTAACCCGAAAAATGCATTTGGAAACCACAGAGTGCACAGAGGAGAGAATGAGAACACTCAGAGGAATAAATATTTTTAAAAACGATACTAAGCTCTGTGTTCTCTGTGGTTAATTCTGACAATGATCAAAAAAATTCTCTGAGACCCCTGTGGTTAATTCTATTATTTGGATGTGTCAAAAGGATTAGTTGCCTATGATCACAAAAGAGTTCCTCGAACAATTCTTCAGGGAAAAGGTCACCAGACCTCTCGGATTTAATGATGTCGTTTTACTGCTGGACCTTTCATCTTCTGAAAGGCGCAAACTTAAACGGCTGCTGAAGGAAATGGTTAGTCAGGGGACTATTGTAAGAACAAGAAACGGACGATACGGGACAGTTGAAGAGATGAATCTTGCAACGGGGTATTTTGAGGCCCACCGCGATGGATACGGATTCGTAATCTCTGAACAGCCGGGAGAGCGGGATATCTTTATCCCGGCGAGGGCAACACTCGGAGCGATGAATAATGACAGGGTCATGGCACGTATTGAACAGCCGCACCGGCGCGAAGGCAGGATAATACGGGTGCTTGAACGTTCTTATACCAGGATAGCCGGAACCTTCGAGGCCGGCAGGTCGGCATCATACATAAAACCCAAGAACAAGTCAGTGCCGTTCGACCTTTATGTGGCGCCACGCGATGCAGGCAAAGCAATGAACGGCGATAGCGTTATTGCAGAGATACTGAGCTATTCTACTGATAAACGCCCACCGGCGGGGCGCGTTGTCAAGGTCTTGAAAAAACCTGAAACTCCCTTGGATGAAGTCGAACTCATTATCGATGAAATGAACCTGCCGCGAAGATTCCCTTCTGAAGTGCTGGAAGAGGCCCGGGCGCTCTATCAGCAGTCGCAGGAGGACCTCGCTGGACGATCGAGAGCTCGGGGAAGGACCGATCTTCGCCATCTGCCTACAGTGACTATTGACGGGGAAAAGGCAAAGGATTTTGATGATGCTGTGTCCATAGAGAAAACAGAAGGGGGTTACCGCCTCTGGGTGCACATAGCGGATGTAGGGTATTATGTGCAGTGGGGCTCAACGATTGATCTGGAGGCCCGAAAGAGAGGCACGAGCGTATACTTCCCTGACAGGGTCATACCCATGCTCCCGCAGGAACTGTCCGAAGACCTTTGCAGCCTGAAACCTGCAGAAGACAAGCTTGCCTTTACGGTTGAAATGGAATTCGGCGGCCGGTCTGAAATAAGATCTGTCCGGTTCTATCCAAGTATTATCAGAAGCGACGAGCGGATGACCTACACATCCGTGAAGAAAATCCTCGTTGACCGGGACCCGGAAGCGCGACGGCGCTATAAGGGCCTTATTGACGAATTCGAACTCATGGGTGCATTGTGCAAGGCGCTTAAAGAGAAAAGACTTAAACGCGGCAGCCTTGATTTTGATCTGCCTGAACCGGAGGTGCTCCTTGATTTGCAGGGCAACCTCGAAGCGATTATAAAAACTGAGAGGAATTTTGCCCACATGATCATAGAGGAATTCATGATCGCGGCAAATGAGGCGGTCGCGGAGCATGTTGAAAGGCTTGATATTCCGTTTCTTTACAGAGTACATGAGGAACCAGACCCACTGAAACTCGAAAATATTGTGAAAATGATGAATACTTTGGGCATAATAAGGAGCAATAAGGGACTGAGACCGCGTGATTTTCCGGCACTGCTCAGACAAATAAGCGGTAAGCCGGAAGAGGAGATCCTTAACCATATGATTCTAAGAAGTCTTAAGCAGGCGCGATATAGTCCGGTCAACGCAGGGCATTTCGGACTTGCCTCTGCCTCCTATACTCATTTTACTTCACCGATCCGCAGGTATCCGGACCTTGTGGTCCACAGGATTTTGAGGGCAGTGCTCACAAAAAATCAGTTGAGCGACCGGCAGACGAAGGAACTCGGGTTGCTTTTGCCTGATATTGCTTTTACCTCATCAAAAACGGAGCGGCAGGCAGATGAGTCTGAGAGGGTCGTCTTGAGAGCCATGAGGGTGTGGCTTATGCGTGATAAGGTAGGCGATGAATTCGAGGGCACGGTCATATCGGTCATGCCACATGGGGTGAGGGTGCGGCTCAAGGATTATTATGTCGAAGGATTGCTCCACATTTCCTTCATGACCGATGACTTTTACCGATACGATGAAAAGGAAATGAGCCTTTACGGTGTTAACAAAAAAACGAAGCTGGTACTTGGCAAAAGTATTACTGTCAGAATTGACAAGATCGATATGGAAGAGCGCGAAATCCTCTTCGGCATCTGACGGTCTCGTAAAAAACCCATATGCTGCGTTACGCTGCATGCTTCCTCACTCGCACCCCAAAAGACTTTGGCTTTTGGGGACCCCGTGCGGCGTACACAATAGTAAGACGCATTCCTCAGCATTTGCGCGCCTTGCCTATGGGCTTTTTACGAAACCGTCTGGTTTTAGCCTTTTGGTTGGGATCCCTATGAGCCAGGGGTCAGAAGGGGACATGAAATTGTACCAGAGACCGTCATTCCCGCGGATAGA
>CAWHNC010000042.1:0-92585 GCA_963830245.1 Nitrospirota bacterium | reverse complement strand
TATCGTGAGGGCAGCGTTGCATGGTTCTCACTCGCTGCTCTGCTGGCTATCGCAGTGCTGTGGCAGGTGGCCGGCTGGTATAAGCGCCGTCAGGCGCTAATTTCAGACAGAGTTGGAGTTAATAAAGGGTTGCACCCGGTTTTGCCGTCGCGCACGGTTTTTCTGTCCATGTTAATTCTGATGGTTCTGGTGTTCTCCAAGTTTTTTTACCTGGCCAGCCTGACCAGCTATTATATTTTTTACCTGATGCACCACTTCCAACTGCCTGTGAAATCTGCGCAGATGCATCTTTTTGTTTTTTTGTTCGCAGTCGCAACAGATACTCTTTTGCAGACCCATCGGCGACCGTATCGGCAGAAGGCTCGTGATCTGGATATCGATCCTGGGCGCAGCACCGTTCGCTTTGGCTCTGCCCTATGCAAACCTGGCCTGGACCGGCATCCTCGCTTTTATTATCGGGTTTATCCTTTCTTCTGCCTTCCCGGCCATCCTCGTGTTTGCGCAGGAACTTATTCCCGGCAGGGTGGGTACTGTCTCAGGTCTATTCTTTGGTTTTGCCTTCGGCATGGCTGGAATCGGCGCTGCAGTACTCGGTAAACTCGCTGATCATTACGGTATCGAATTCGTTTATCACGTGTGTTCTTATCTGCCCTTGCTCGGCATTTTTACGGCATTTCTGCCCGACCCCAGGCGCCGATAGTTTTTTTATTTTAGTACGATGCGGTTTCTGCCGCTGCGTTTCGCCTCATAGAGTGCTTTGTCTGCGGCTCGTATGAGGAGAACCGGGTCACCATGAGCCGGGAAAGCAGCTATGCCGCAACTGAATGTGACCCTGAATTCACGTCCGTCGGTCTCGTTCTTGATCCGGGAAAAACTGAGACGGATGCTATCCAGGACTTTGGCGGCGTTCGATGCAACAGTATCGCTCATTATCACAGCGAATTCCTCGCCGCCGTAACGGCCGACCACGTCTGTCTTGCGGAGGCGCTGCTGGAGGAGTCGGGCAAGGCTCAATATGACCCTGTCTCCGGCCTGGTGTCCATAGGTGTCATTCACTCCCTTGAAATTGTCGATGTCGATCATTGCAAAGGAAAGGCTTCCATCACGTCTGCGGGCCCTCTCAATCTCGATTTCCAGTTGCTCGTTTGTCTTAGTGTGGTTGAGAAGACGTGTGAGGCTGTCCCTGTCCATGGACGAGCGGATAATGCGCATGCGTTCGGTCCGCGTGTGCACCGACGAGACGAGGTGACCTGGCTGGATTGGTTTGGTAAGGAAGTCGTCGCCTCCCATGCGCATGGCAGACATCTGCTTGCGGAGGTTAGTCTCTGCCGAAAGGAAGACGATGGGAATGCTGACATACGATTCCATGGCACGTATCATCTTGGCCAGTTCCTGGCCGTTACACTCCGGCATGTACACGTCCATTAAAATGAGGTCGGGGTTGAATTTTATAAGGGCGTCGAGAGCCTCCCTCGGATAGTTCACAACGCGGGTCGTCATGCCGGCTTTCTGGAGAATCAGCGAATAGAAGGTGGAGACGTCGACGTCATCGTCAATTATGAGGATGCGGTAGGGTTCCACTACTTCTTTCCTGGTGATTGCGTCCAGTTTGTCGACGAGAGGCCCGATGCTGACAGGCTTGAGGAAATAAGCGTCTGCTCCGGCCCGCACTGCCTGGAGTCGCGCGTCGAAATCATTACGTATCGAAATGAAGATGACAGGAATTTTGGTTTTCCGCCCCGACTGTATGGCTATCATCGTCTCGGCTCCTGCAAGGTCGCCTCCCGGAAAGACCATATCCATTATTATTGCCGAAGGTTCGGTTTGTTGCAGTTCTTTGCTCAACTGGACCAGGTCCGAAAAACTCTTCACTTCATATCCGAAATGACCGATCTGCAGGCTCAGGCTTTCCAGAACAGCCGGATCATCTTCCACGATAAATACTATTTTCCGGTCCAGGTTATTCTGGCCGCCTTCATCAGGGCCCTGCTTTTCAGGCTCCTCGTATAATAGGGGCCTGTAATACGCCACATCTTCCCCGCTCACGGAAGTGGAGGAACAGGCTGAACGCATTTCCCCGATATGTTCTGCGACCGGAACATCCAGAAGGTCTTGGGCGAGGCAGCCCCTTTCCACCACGACCTTCAGTTCGGCTACCAGTTCCCGGGCCGCTCTGCTGACTTCCTTAAAACCGAAAGAAGCGGCAGACCCGCTCAGCATATGTACTGCACGGAACAGGGCCATAGTCCCCTCAGCATTGTCCGGGTTCCCTTGTAAAGCAAGCCAGTCCTTCTCGATCAGGCTGATTTTATCAGGAAGGTGTGCTGCATAGGATGCTCGCAGGTTATCCAGTTTGTCTTTTATCGACGGCTTTTTCACAGTTGCAGCTCTTCTCCGTTGCGCTTCGGCAGAATGGTAAAACTGAATGTTGAACCCTTGCCCACTTCACTTTCCACTTCCAGAACACCCTGGTGCGCATCGATGATTTTCTTGACGATGGCCAGTCCCAGGCCGGTGCTTTTCTCACCTGCAGTGGGCTGAACGCTCAGACGTTGAAACTCTCCGAAGAGCCTTACCCGATCTTCAGGAGGAATTCCCGGCCCCTCATCTTTCACGCTGACCCTGACGCCGTTTCCGGATTCCGCCAGATTGATATGTATTGTGGAGTCAGCCTGCGAGAATTTTATTGCATTGCTTACAAGGTTGTCGATGACCTGACTTATGCGGTTGCTGTCGAAGACCACATCAGGAACAGGAGCGAGGTCTGCGTTTATCAAAATGCCTTTTCGGTCCGCAATCACTTTAAATATCTTTAATCTCCCTTCCAGAGTATCTTTTAGAGAGCCGAAGGCTGTGCGCAGTTCGAGCTTTCCGCTCTCTATAACGGACACGTCAAGGAGGTCATTCACCAGCGACAACATTTCGTCGGACGTGGTGTTGATGATGTTGAGATATTCCTCCTGTTCCGCAGTCAGCGGCCCGAAGGCTTCGCTGATAAGGATTTCGCTGAGGCCCCTTATAGAGTTCAGCGGGTTGCGCAGGTCGTGGGCTGCGATGCCTAAAAACTTGTTTTTCAGATTGTTCAGGTAGAGGAGTTCCTTGTTTGAATCCTCCAGTTCGCGGTTCTTGCAGGCGAGGTCTTCCAGCAACCGGATGTTCTGCTTCTTGAGCCGGTATTTCTCCAATGACTTCTCCACCGAAAGGATAACGGTTTCCTGGATGTTCTCGTCCTTCAGAAGATAATCGGTGGCGCCGCTGTTCAACGCCTCCACTGCCACAGAGATCTCGTTATTGCCGGTAAGAATAATAAGCGGCGTGTCTATGTTGTTTTCGCGAAGCTTGAGGATAAGCTCAAGACCATTCATCTCCGGCATGTTCATGTCAGAGATGATGAGGTCGGGCCTCTGCCCGCTGGCGCATTGCTGAAAGGCAGCAGCTCCGTTATCAGCAGTTGCAACGGCATAGCCTCCTGTATCAAGAATGATGGACAGCATCTCCCTCACAAAGGAATCATCATCCACCACAAGAATCGTTGTATTTTCCGGTCCCATTGTCCCGCTCATTTATTATCCCACAAGGTTCTGTACTGTCTCCAGCAGGTTCGACTGGTCGAAGGCGCCCTTTACAATGTAAGCGTCGGCGCCAACCCTTATGCCGCGACGTTTGTCCTCTTCCTTCTCCCGTGATGTGACTATGATGATGGGCGTGCCCTTGTATTCCTCACTGGCCCGCAGCCTTTCTGTCAGGGAAAAACCGTCGAGACGGGGCATCTCGACATCGGTGATGATCAGGTCGTAGGAGAAATTCTTCGTTTTTTCCAGTGCCTCCATGCCATCCACCGCTAAGGTTACGTTGTACCCGTAGGCTTCAAGGATATTCTGCTCAATCTCCCTCGTGTTAATGGAATCGTCCACTACCAGGATCCGTATGCTCTTTTTGTCAGCAGCGTCTTTGGAAGCCCTGAACTCGCGCACTTCCCTGGCCGCATCGATAACTGCAGGAATATTCAGTACGTTGATGATCTCGTTCTTCCCTGAAAGGGTAATGCCTGAGACCAGGGGGATGTTCCGCATGTGGGAAGGCAGCGATTTGATCACCATGTTCTCCTCGTCCACAATATGGTCCACTATGAGACCGACTTTCTCGTTTCCCATACGCACGATAATGATCAGCGCGTCCTTTTTGTCCCGCTCCGTTTTCCTGTCACCGGAAGGAAGTTTCAGAAGGGCTTCGAGCGCCGTGACAGGCATGAGTTCGTCCCGCAGCCTTACCGCCTTCTTGTCTACTACCGTGATAAGGTCGTCGAGCTGGACTCGTATAATCTCTGAAACATAGTGAGAGGTTATCGCAAAAGGCATGCCTGAAGCATTGACAATGAGGAGACGCATGACGGCGAGAGTCAAGGGCAGCCTGATGAAAAAGGCCGTGCCATAACCCTCCTTTGTCTCGATGTTCACTGTGCCCCGAAGCTCCTCCACAATGTTCCGTTTGACGACGTCCATACCGACTCCCCGTCCCGACAAATCGGTTATAATGGGGTTTGTGCTGAACCCGGGATGGAAGATAATACCTATCAGATCAGTTTCCGACATGCTGTCGAGCTCCACCCGGGTGAACATGTTTTTCTTGAGAGTTTTTTCCCTGATTTTTTCCAGAGAAATGCCCCGGCCATCATCGGTCAATTCAATCAGGACACTTCCTGCATCGTAGGATGCCGAAAGCTTGACCGTCCCCTTCCCCGACTTTCCGGCCCTGACCCTCTCTTCACTGGTCTCGACGCCATGGTCCACAGAATTCCTGAGCATATGGATGAGAGGATCTCCAAGCTTCTCCACCATTTTTTTATCAAGTTCGATGTCGCCGCCCTCCACAAGAAAATCAATCTCTTTTCCCACTGACCGGCTGATGTCCCTCATCATCCGACCGAGAGAATCAAAGATCGTGGAAAGCGGTACCATTCTCAGCATAAGCGCCTTTTCCTGGAGTTCCTCCGTGAGAAACTCCTGTATTACAGTATCGTTCCTTACATTTAATGCGATCTGTTTTATCTTGATGAAAAGAGAGTTTGTCGTCGAAACGATCTCCTTCCGGAAACCGGAAATATCATCACTTTGGACCGTAGTGAGGAATTTGGCGTACCGTTGCGCAATCGCTTCCAGCTCTTTCACGTCCCGCAGCCGCTGCTTCAGACGGTTTTGGTTGGAGACGATCTCTCCCATGAGCTTGATGAGATCATCCAGTTTCTCCGCATTGATACGGACGGTCTCACCCGTAATTTCCTTCGTTTTCTGCGGTACTGCGGTACCCTGGGCGACGACAGGAGCTGATGTCTCTGCGCCGGCCAACGGAGGCGATACAGGCACAGCAGGAAGTTCCGCTGGCGGCCACGGCTCTGCTGCTTTTTCCGCCGCCACAGGCGCCGCGACCCCGGCCGCAGGCTGTCCCTCTGAAGCTCTCACTAATTCCTCGCAGAGGGCCGCATGGTCCACTGTAAGCTCCTGCCCCGCAGCAGTCTTCTCGATCATTTCCGAGATAGCGTCGATACCTTTGAAAAGGAGATCCGTAAGTTCCTGCGAGTAGTGTATTTTCTTGTCCCGCAGAGCACCCAGGCAATCTTCGATCTTGTGCGCCACTTCCGCTATGGGGGCAAGCTTCATCATGCGGGCAGACCCTTTTATGGTGTGGGCCGAGCGGAAGATGGCGTTAGTAGTCTCCGCGTCCTCAGGGTCTTTTTCGAGACGCACAAGTCCTTCATTTAGCTTCTGCACGTGGTCTCGCGCCTCTTCAACGAAACGCGCCAGAAATTTCGCCATATCTAAGGCCATTTATACTCCCCTTTTACGGCAGTCTTCTTCTTAGTTCAGCCAGGTTATGCCTGCAGAGATGCGCCATGTTCTCTGCAGGAAACGAAAGCGGGAAAAAAGTGAGGCCGTGGTCTGCCAGGTCCCCCTTTGTCAACAGCTTTATCACGATCTCATATTCGCGGCAAGCCTTCTCCACTTCGCCTCGGGAAGCGTGAATATCAGCCAGATAAAAATGGGCCAGCCAGCAGGACGACTGAATATAAAGGGCCTCCCTGAATCTTTTGAGAGCTTCTTTCTCATCGTTCCGTATCCGGGAGATGAGCCCCAAAAGAAGATATCCTTCCAGGTACCAGAGGTCACTGCCGATAGTTTTTGAGCAGACAGCCTCTGCTTCTTCCAATCGCTGCATATTGATAAGTATGCCTGCTTTCAGCGAATAAGCTTTTGCAAAGGTCGGGTCCTGTCCGATGAGGGATTCTATCATCTCCAAAGCCTCATCGTACCTTTTTTCTTTAGCGAGGGACAAGACAGCATCAAAGAAAAGAGGCCCGTCCTTTCTCCTGTCGTCACTCCCTGTGAGTACAGAGGTCGAAACCTCTTTTAGCTCTGCGGCCCCTTTGGAGCAGTGAGGAGATTGCCGCTCCGCTCTCTTCCCCAATACCGGGAAAGAGCTGACTGGAAGTGAAAAAAAGGTTCCGGGGTCCTTTTTTGTAGAGGCGTGCCTTCGCCTTTCATCCAAACAGATCTCTACATGTTTTTCATAAAGGAAGACCCCGTCGATCTCAACGAGGGAAAGTACCCCGATATTGTGAGAAAGCGTCTCTGTTGAACTGACGAACAGATAACCGTTATCGTTAAGGAGCCCTGCAAGTTTGGTAAAAATATGTCTCTGAGTGTCAGACTCGAAATAGATCGAAACATTACGGTAGAAAATAACATCTGTCCCACTGAGTTCAGAGGGGTAGTCGTCACCCAGAAGGTTAAGCTTTCTGAATTCCACCAGATCTCTGATGCAATCCTTGATACGGTACATGTTGCCCGGCAGAGGTTCAAAATACCGCTCCCGGAGGTCCTCGCTAAGACCGCGAAAGGAAAGTGTACTGTAGATCCCTTTTTCAGCCTTGCGCACGGCATCGTTATCGATGTCCGCCCCGATGACTGTACAGAATGCCTTGGCGGCAGCTCCGTATTTCTCCATGACCGCAATGACCAGGGAATAGGGTTCTTCCCCTGTGGAGCAGCCCGCGCTGACGAGCCGTATCTTGCTCCCGGTTTTTTTTGTGGATAACAACTCCGGTATTACGCGATCGGTCAAAAGTTGAAGGTGGAGCGGCTCCCTGAAAAAATATGTCTCGTTCACGGTGAGCAGGTTCACCAGGCATTGGAACTCGTCCCGGTCAGAGATCAGGCAGTCCAAATACTTCGGGTACGAGGCAATCCCCCTCTGTACCATCCTATTGCGGATACCCTCGGAAAGTGACGCTGTACGTGCATCCTCAAAGCAGAGGCCGCATCTCTCCCTGATCAGGTTCTTGAAGGGGGTCAAATCCATATTCATCGCCTGTTCAACTCCGACGCAGCCCTGCTCATAATGCGTACAATCTCCCCGCTTATTTCCCCGAGGGGCAGCACCTTGTCAATGCAGCCCTTCTCGATGGCTATCTTCGGCATCCCGAAGACAACGGAGGTTTTTTCGTCCTGTGCTATGGTGACCCCTCCCGCTTTCCTGATTTTCTCCATACCCTGGACACCGTCGCTGCCCATGCCGGTGAGAATGACTCCTAAGGTCCCGGAGCCAAAGACCCCGGCAGCAGACAAGAGCAGTCTGTCGCAGGAGGGATGGAAGATGTCCTTGTCCTGTCTTTCTGTTAACGCAACGGTTTTCGCTCCGGTTACTTCCATATGTTTCTCTGAAGGGGCTATATAAACGGTGCCCGGCAGCAAAAGTTCTCCTTCGGCAGCGGGCTTGACATTGAGCCTTGACAGCTTGCCGAGCCATTCAGCCATTCCCGCTACAAAACCCTCAGAGATGTGCTGGGCAATAACCACTGGAAAGGGAAACCCGGCAGGCAGGGAAGAGAGGATAATAGAAAGAGCTTCCGGCCCTCCGGTGGAAGCAGCGATTGCCACTACCCTGTCCATTTCTCCTGCTCCGAATGAGAACTTCTCTGCGGGTTTTGCTTCCATCATGGAGCTCCCGCCGATGTGGGTAATGACCTTAATACCGGAAAGGAGCTTAATCTTGCCGATAAACTCCCTGGCCCCCTCCCTGCTTACGTCCGGTTTCGCCACAAGATCCAACGCTCCACGGGAAATTGCATCATAGGCTGTTTTGGCATCTCCGTGGGTTGTGACGACCAGGATGGGGACAGCGTTTGCGGCCATAATCTCTTCAATGGCGTCAAGGCCGTTCATCACCGGCATCTCGATGTCGATGGTAACAATGTCCGGCTTTAAATCTCTGACCTTCTGAGTCGCCTCCAGGCCGTTTACCGCCTCTCCCACAACTTTTAACTCCTTGTCGGAAGACAGTATGTCTATGATAAGTTCCCGCGCGAAGGGACTGTCATCAACCACCAGTATCTTAATCTCTTTCATCACTCTTTCAGGTTGCTGCATTGCATTGCAGAAACGCTTCTCCCATCATCCTTAGGCAGTTTGTACAGATCAACCAGCAAAAGAATGGCGCCGTCTGCCCTGACCATGGCGCCCCAAATCGCCTCAGAGCCTCCACTGGCCGCGATAAGGCGGGGCAGAGGCTGAACGGCCGCGATATGTACCGGGACAATCTCATCCGGCTGATCTATTATAACTCCGAAGGGCATTGCTTCATCTTTTACCTTCAGGACCCATGGGGCCTCGTAGCATACCGGCCCTCGAAAGGAAATGATCTCATGGAAGCCCCGGGTCTCGATGCCCTGGATTTCAACATCATCGGGATGCGCCAGCCCATCTACCTGGGCGGTATCAACTGCCATTCTGACGCCACCCACTGTAAACACCAGGAGAGTAAGCTCATCCGGGCAGGCTGAGCAGCATCCCTCTTCCATCAAACTGCCAGCTTACCGAAGATTTTTCCGATGTCGAGGATGGTAACATTCTTGCCTTTAAATATCAACTCGCCTGTGACACATTCTTTTTTAAAGGCTTCGAGTGTAGAAAGAGGAGGCTTGATGCCGCTCACCGGCACATCGAGCACGTCCTCTATGGAGTCCACCATAATGCCGGACCGGATACCGCCCATGACGGCAATTGCAATTCTGCTTCGCGAGGTTTTTTTGCTTTCGGGCAGAGCTAGGAAGGCATTGATAGCAACTACTGATTCTATATTCCCCCTCACGTTAATCACTCCGAGGACATAGTCAGGGGAGCCTGGAACATAAGAAATATCGCCGGGGGGCAGAAGGATCTCTTTGACTTCGCTGCCGTTAAAGGCGTAATAGTCGTCCGCAAGGGAGAAGATGACAAGCTTGACCTTCTCTTCCTCCACATCCAACACTTTTTCGTGTATACTGCGTTTCCTTAATTGTTCGAGAATACGGTCGCTCTTTGTCCTCTCATCGTCCATGTCTTAACCTTCCGTGTTTTTATTTCCGGGGGGCCCGTGACGCTCTGAGGACGGCACTGACTTTCTTGGACAGTACATCCATTGTAACAGGCTTTATAACGTAGTCAGCTGCGCCGAGTTCGAGCGCCTCTTCGATTAGTTCTTTCTTATTGTAGGCGGACAGCATGATCACAGGCGTGTTTTCCAGAGCATCTTGCTCCCGTATCCATTGCAGAAGCTCGGTACCCTTGAGTCCAGGCAAATTCCAGTCGCAGAGAACTACGTCGTAACGCTGACTTTCCAGCTTTAATTGCGCCGCTTCGCCGCTTCCTGCTTCGTCTATCTCGATGTCTTTCGAAATGGACGCCCTGATACCTCCCTTGATAAAGGCCCTCATGGGCATCATGTCATCGACGATCAATATCCGGATAAGGTCCCGCCATTCCCTGTATCCTCCATTCCGTGGTTCGTCTTCCCCGGAGCATAACAGGCAAAAAACAACATTATCATAAACTATTGCTATTTATGATTGCAACGCGGGCTTAGGTCAGGCCGCGCGCTTCGGTCATCCTTGCCCCGTCATTCTTTCAGTTTGAATTTTTCCACAAGTTCCCTTAACACATTAGACAATCTTGCCAACTTCACAGATATATTAGAGATCTCATTGACAGCATCACCAGTCTGTTCTGCTCCCACAACGATTTCCCTTAGCGCTGTCACGACCTGGTTGCTCGCTGTTCTCTGCTGCTGCGTCGATAGGGATATCTGTTTTGCGGCGTCGGTGGTTGCCTGCGCATCATTCACTATCCCCGCAAGTATACCGGCGGTCTGGTTTGAGTAATCCATACCCTCCTCTATGCCTTTCGCGCCCTTTTCAGAGGCGATCACCAGGCGATTGATCGCTTCCTGTATCTCATTGATCTTGGACTCGATATCACCTGTGGATTCCATCACGCTGTCCGCAAGCCTCCGGATTTCGACCGCAACCACCCCGAATCTCTTGCCGGCCTCCCCGGCGCTCGACGCCTCCAGTGCTGCATTAAACGCTATAAGCTTGGTCTGGTCGGCAATTGCATTGATTATCTCCATTACCTTCGTTATCTCTCTTGACTTCCTCCCCAGTTCGACAATCTCATGTATGCTCTTCTGGCTGTCAACGGTTATATCGCTCATCTTCATAAGCACCGACTCCACTGCCCCGGCCCCCCGCTTGGTGTTCTCCCACGTCTTTGACGCGATATCCACCACAGATTTAGCATGGTCGGCTATCTGAGTGGATGAAGCTGAAAACTCCTCCATTGTAGACGTAATTTCGGCGACTGCCGCAGACTGCTCAGTAGAAATTGTAGCCTGCCGTTCAACAGCCGCTGAGCACTCGCTGACACCGGAATTGATATCAGTAGAGGCATCTGAAACATTCTTGATAACATCGTGCAATTTATCGATATAGCTGTTAAACCACTTTGCCAATTCTCCAATTTCATCATCGGTAATTACGGTGATTTTCTTTGTGAGGTCATTATCGAAATTCTTAATATTGTTGCTGATCTTACCGATTGGTTCGTTAATGTATCTGTTCACGAAGAAAGTTTCAATTGCCAATAATACCAGCACGATAATGACAGCGATAATCGTATTTTTGACGACAAGGGAGGAAATTTCGCTGTTGATCTTTTCTCTTTCTTTTGCAACCAGGACATCTATATCGTCTATATAAATACCGGTGCCAATTACCAAGTCCCACTTCTTTATCACCTTTGAATAAGTGAGTTTGGGCTGCATCCTGTCGCTACCGGGAGTTTTCCACATGTATGATGTGTAACCTCCCTCATCTCCTTTTTCCCTGGCCGTCTTGACGATTTCCCTAACAATATATACCCCGTTAGGGTCTTTCAGATTGCCGGCATCTTTACGGTCCAGTTTAGGATCAGGGTGTGAGACCATAAAGCAGTTAAAGTCGACAAGAAAGAAATAGCCGTTATTGCCATACCTCAGGTTTTTAAGAGCCATTGCAGCCTTTTCCTGAGGCAAGTCCTGTATTGCTTCAATCGCAACTTGAACAAGGTTCAACGTTTTCTCCCTCCGTTCCGCCAGGAGTGTTTCCCCGTATTCTTTCAACCTTTGTTCACCTGCGGAGCGAATAGTCAGCGCCCCGATATAAGAAAAAACAAACATGCCCAGAAGCAAAGGGACAATGGTAAAAGCTAATATTTTTCTTTTAACGGAAAGTTTCATATTCGACCTCGCCAATATTTATTATACAAATGTGTATATGGATAACCGATTCAACTCCCGGGTTGCTCGTTTACTTATCGACTCATTTACGGTCCGTACTGTGCGCTGCAGGCCTTTTCGAAATCCCTGCGTCCTTTGATAACTCCGCTGCGGATGCTATTTTGTTCATATAGGGTATCCTAATACAAGACAGGCCTAAAAGTGAAACGCAAAATATTTAGTATAAACGATACTTGAATTCATAGAATAGCAATTTCACTGTGGTATACTAAAAAAGGCCGGGAAATGAAACAGAATCTGTGGGGAACCATATTGCTTTTAGTCGTGCTTTTAGCATTAACAGCAGTCGGGCTGATCTACTGGTTTAAGTATAGGCCTGCCGATATAAGAGAGTTATGCGCACAGGAAGAGAAAGTGAACAGGAGACCTCGCCCGCCCTGGGACGAGAGAAAGAGAATAGTGCGAACCTACCAACAATGTTTGGAGGATAATGGAATTGATAAGTGACGGGGCAGGATGATAAGCGAAAAAACATCTGCCCGCACTCATTATGGAGTAAAGCCCCGTCATTTATTTGACTCTATACACACACGACGGAATCCTCTTCGCCGTATGGACCGGCAAGATACTTATCAGCGCACCAGTCATTTTCCCACCGATGGTTATCTATAAGGTAGCGGAAACGGTATTCTCTTCCGGTTTCAAGCTCAAGTGCAACGCTAAAATCACCATTTTCCTTTTTACTTAAGGCAGTGGTTGTCTTGTTCCAGTTATTAAAATCCCCAACTATAGCAACATGTTGAGCCTTGAGTGCGGCCTCTCCGGGCAGTATGAATGTGACTTTGCAAAGATTTCGCGATTTTGCATACTCTTTCGTGATCCCACAAAGTGAGGTTTTCGATTCCTGCAAGACAAGGGAATTCCTTGACTTAAAGGCTTTAGTTGTTTTGGCTTTTCCGGCAGTAACAGGCTTCCCTGTCAAAAGTTTCTCCGGCGCCGAAGGTTCTTCAGTGATTTTTTTCTTTGCAGTCAGCTTTTTGGTGTTCATGACAATCCTCCCTGGAAAGTGATTATTTCAAAAATATTTTCCGTAACATGAAAAGGCAATGCAGGGGCCGGAAATGAGATTCACGAGCGACTGCGGATGGGTTATGTGCATGTGTTAATCTAACACATCGAAATTACTTAAGTATTAAGCTTATGTTAAAATTTGATGAAATTTGCCCTGATAGGAGAAGCGATGTTGCTTGATGGACTCAACCCTCAGCAAAAGGAAGCAGTAAAATATTTTGATTCGCCGTTGCTCTTAATTGCCGGAGCCGGGAGCGGGAAAACAAGGGTTTTGACTTCAAAGATTGCCTATCTCATTCAGGAAAGAGGGACAAGGGCAAACAGGATTCTTGCTATCACGTTTACGAAAAAGGCGGCGAATGAGATGGCGGAGAGAGTAAGGAAAACGTTATCTGTCAGCCCGCCCTGGATCAGCACCTTTCATGCATTCGGGGTCCGGGTCCTGAGAGAGGACATAGCCGTTCTTGAAAGGAATTTCGACAGAAAGTTCATTATCTATGACGCCGATGACAGCCTCAAAATAATTAAAGACATAATGAAAAGGCTGAATATGAAGCCAAAAGAGGCTGGTTTGGCAAAAGAGATCATATCGAAAGCAAAGCAGGAGCACAGGACTGACATGGTCGATTATATTAAAAAGCTTCCCTTTCCGGCGTCCTCTTTTTCAGCTGCAGCTGATGAATACAGGAAAGACCTGGAGAAATCGAATGCACTTGATTATGATGATCTTCTGCTTTTTACAACCGAGGTGCTTTTAAAAGATCCTTTCATAAGACAAAAATGGCAAGAGAGATTTGATTACATTTTGATAGATGAGTTCCAGGATACCAATGATGTCCAATATCAGCTTATTCAACTCCTCGCCGGAAATAAAAAGGGTCTTTTTGCAGTTGGCGACCCTTTTCAGTCCATATATTCCTGGCGGGGATCCAAGCCCTCAAACATGTTCCGTTTCGTGGAGGATTTCGGTGCAGTTGAAATGAAGCTCGAAAAGAACTACAGATCTACAAAAAAGATTCTTAAGCTGGCAAATAAGATCCTTTGCGGGGCAGGTGACATGTGGGGAGATAAAATCCTGAAACTGCATACTGACAGTGAGGTCGAAGGAGAGATTGAAAATAAAGAAAATGAAAATGACATCGAAGAAACAAATTACATAGCCGATAAAATAAGGTCACTTTTGAAGATCCATGGCTATTCTTATTCCGATATAGCAATTTTAATAAGAATGAGTTTTTTATCGCGGGGGTTGGAAAGTGCTTTAATGAAAAATAACATCCCTTACCAGGTAGTCAGGGGACTTGCATTTTATGAGCATTCGGAAATAAGGGATTTGGTCTCATACCTGAGATTTATAGCAAATCACAAAGATAAAGCCGCATTTGAGAGGATCGTTAATATACCGTCCAGATATATAGGGAGCAAGGCGTTGTCAATTATAAAGGACCATCACAAAACGGATTGGATACAGGCGCTGAAGGAAGCGAAATTGTCTCCGAGACAGCGTCTAAATGCCGACGTCTTAATAAAGATTGTGGAAAAATACTCGGAAATGATCGAAAATTCACCATTCCTGGTCCTGATGGAAATCGTAAAGGAGATCGGATACTTTGATTACCTGAAAAGTGAGTACAAAGATGATTATGATGAGCGCATCGAAAATATATCCGAACTTGCCAACGTTTTTAAAAATTTGGAGACTGAAGGGAAGACTTTCTCCGAATTTATGGAAGATAATCTTTTGAGTTCCGAGCAGGACAGGATCGGCAGTGATCAGTCGGTAAAAATCATGACTCTCCACGCTGCCAAAGGGCTCGAATTCCCGGTAGTTTTTATCCCGGCACTGGAGGAAGGGATTTTCCCTTCGGCAAAATCACTGGACAATCCATCAAGTCTTGAAGAAGAAAGAAGGCTGTTTTATGTGGGATGCACCAGGGCGAAAGAGAGACTATATCTTTCTTCAGCAGAGTCCAGGATGAAATTCGGGAATATTTCACTTATGCTGGGGTCCAGATATCTGGATGAAATAAAAGAGGAAGCTTTATAGCTTTTTGCGTATAGTGTTCAGCATCAACGGCAAGAAATTTCAACGCGGTAATTCTTTGACACCCTGCGCATAACGCAGAACGCTATACGCTATAACGATAATTTTTGTTGTAAAGCCGCGGCGCTTGAAGTAAAATAACTCAATATAAATTTAAGAGGGGGGTACAATGACAAAAGTTGAACTTGTTTTAAAGATCGCAAAGGATGCAGACATTACCAAGAAGCAGGCGGAAACAGCACTTAAGTCTTTTATGTCTTCAGTTGCTACTTCGTTAAAGAAGGGAAAGAAGGTTACGCTTGTTGGGTTTGGCACTTTTTCCGTTTCAAAGAGGAAGGCCAGGAAAGGCAGGAATCCCAGGAGCGGCGAGGTCATCAAAATCCCGGCCAGGAAAGTCCCCAAATTTAGCGCAGGGGCCACGCTGAAATCAGAAATAAAATAGATTGACTGTTTAGATAATATATATCTAAAAAGCAGGTCCGCAGGGAGGCATGTATGCTAAATCTTGGTATCCTTGCATCCGGCAGGGGCTCAAACTTTCAGGCGATCATAGATGAGATAGAGGCAGGGAGACTGCCCGCGGCGATTAAGCTGCTCATTGTTGATAATGCCGGAGCCTATGCTATTGAGAGGGCGAAAAAACACTCTATAGACTACCTCTATGTCGACCCTGAAGCCTCGCTCTCAAGGGTCGATTATTTTGCAGGCATCGCCCGTGAACTTCAAAGGCGTGAGGTGGAACTGGTGGCGCTTGCCGGGTTTATGCGCATTGTCGGGAAACCCCTGATCGACGCATTTCCGAACAGGATCATTAATATACATCCGACCCTTCTCCCCGCTTTTCCAGGCCTGCACGGACAAAAGCAGGCAGCGGAATATGGGGTCAGGATAAGCGGCTGCACAGTGCATTTTGTTGACGGGGGAGTGGATACGGGGCCTGTTATAATACAGGCCGCCGTACCTGTCTCTCCCGACGACACCGAGGAGACGCTTTCCTCGCGAATACTGAAACTGGAGCATATGTTATATCCCGAGGCTCTGCGCCTCTATGCCGAGGGCAGGCTGCGCGTTGAGGGCAGGGCGGTAAGGATTTCAGGGTATGAAATGCAAGACGGGTATATTGTGAATCCGCCCTTAAGAAAAGGTTGAGGTTTAGGTTGAGGTTAAGAAAGAAAGAAAAAGAAAAAATTGACTTGGCCTTAAACTTAACCTTAACCTTAACCTTAACCTTAACCTGATTTTTATGAGGATTTCAGGAGGCACGGCAAAAGGCAGAAAGGTCGGCATAAAAAAAGCCTTTTTACAGCGGGAGAATAGTGACGAACTGCGGCCGACCTCTGCAAAAGTAAGAGCGGCGGTCTTTAATATCCTGGTCGGCAGAATAGAAGGCTCTGCTTTTCTCGATCTTTATGCCGGGACGGGAGCTGTCGGCATCGAGGCGCTGAGCAGGGGCGCCGGCAGGGTGGTGTTTGTAGAAGAGAATCATCTGAGGGTCAATATAATTAAAGAGTTTGTGGACCGTTTCGGCTTCGGGGGAAAAGCACTTGTCGTGAGGTCGCGGGTCCGGGAATTTCTGGAAAAAAATGAGGATCGGTTTAATCTTATATTTCTTGATCCCCCTTATGCGTCTGAAGAAACAATGCAGATAATATCACTGATCGACGAGCTTGAGACATCTGAGGAAGATGGAATCATTATTGCCGAACATTCCTCAAAAATAGAGTTGGAGGAACAGGCCGGCGAATTGCGATTAAAGAAGATATATAAATATGGAGATACAGCATTAAGTCTTTATAAAAACGTGAAAAGTGAAACGTGAGAGGTGAAAAAAACCTCAAACAGATTACTTCTATATTTTAAGTCAATTATTAGTCTTTGCTTTTTACGTTTCACTTTTCACGGTTCACTTTTTTGGAGGATGAGCGATGAGGCTGGCAATTTATCCGGGCACATTTGATCCCGTAACAAACGGGCATCTCGATATTGTTAAACGCGGGCTTATGATATTCGATGAGTTGATTATTGCTGTTTCTCATAGCGCCAAGAAGAAGCCCCTGTTCAGCCTGGAGGAACGCCGTTCACTTGTTGAAGCGTCAGTCAGGGAATACCGTGGTGTGAGAGTGGAGGCATTCAACGGGCTGCTTGTCGATTATGTTGAAGAAAAAGGCGGCATTGCGATTATCAGGGGTTTACGGGCGGTGTCGGATTTTGAATATGAAATGCAGATGGCATTAATGAACAGGCGGCTTGCAGGCGCGCTGGAAACCGTTTTTTTGATGCCCTCGCAAGAGTTCTCCTACCTTACATCGACGATTGTAAGAGAGGTTGCGTCGTTAGGCGGAGAGGTTAAGGGTCTGGTGCCCGAAGTGGTTGAAAGGGCATTGAAGGACAAATTGAACCAAGGCAGCAGGCAATAGATTTTACCCATTGCCCATAACCTATAGCCTATTGACTGTCTTTATTATATTTTGCCCAGTCTTCGAGCAAGAGCGGTTGTTTCTTCCAGCAAGCTCTCCACCTCATCAAGTCCCTTGTTCCAGAAGCCGCTGTCGGTTATATTTACGCCGAGCCTTTTAAATATATTCTGCGGTGAATCAGACAGGCCGGCCGCAAGGAACCCCTTCACGCGGATGATGAACGAGGGATCCTCCTTGACAGAGTGCTGCAGTGACTTGGAGATGAGCAGGCCGCTTGCGTAGGAGTAGACATAAAAGAAATACCGGATATGGCTCCAGTATACCCACCAGTTTTCCGATCCCGGGGACTGTTCTACGAAAGGCCCCATATAGGCAGCCATATGCTTCCGGAAAAGACCTCCAATATCCTCTTTTGAAAGATAGCCTTTACTCCTGAAATCACGATGGAGTTCCTGCTCAAAGCCATAGCAGGCCACCTGGCGGAATATAGTTGAGACATCATCGTTGAGTTTTTTTACCATAATAGCAAGTTTAACTTCGTCATCGGCTTTTCTCAGCACTTCTTCAAAGACAAAATCCTCCATGAATGTGCTTGCAACTTCAGCAGTTGCAGTGGAAGTGCCGAAATTCAGGGCATTTTGTTCTTTTCTGATCAGCTCGTTGTTGATTCCATGCCCGAGTTCATGGGCCAGTGTAAGGACGTCATTCAGCTTATCTGTGTGGTTGAGCAGAATATATGTAGGCTGTGAAATAAGGTGGTGGGCGCAGAAGGCGCCGCTTCCCTTGCCCCTTCGCGGATACACGTCGAAGCGTCCGTTCTGTATGAACTGGGACAGGATTTCGCAAAATTCCGGGTCAAGCCGCCTGAAGACCCTGTCGACCAGCTCGATTGAGGTTTTATAGGGATACCTTTTTATTATGTCTCCGTACTCGATATTTCTCTCATGGTACTTCAGTTTTTTCAGACCCAGCAGCTTTGCCTTGAGTTCGTAAAAGCGGTGCGCCAGGGGAAACCTGCCCGATACGGTTTCGATCAGTGCATCCACAATCTCGCTTCCGATGTCGTCGCTGATATGCCGCGAGAGGTCGGGACGCAGAATGCCGCGCAGTTCATCATCAGTTTTTTTGTTGGCAAGGACAGAGTTGAGTTCAGCCTCCGCCACCTCGACGTATTTATCAAAAAGGCCGTTTAGAGCTTTTGCCGCCGAATCCCTTACCTTTTTGTTCTTGCTGTCGAGGAGGCTTGAGAGTTCCGACATGTTCTTGCTGCTTTTTGAACCGTCCTCAAGGAGGACGGTCCTTTGCTCTTTTGCAAGGAATCCGGAGGTCATTTTTATCCAGTTCGAGTATGAGGTCGATGACTTCATATTCAGTATCTTTTCCTCCGGCTCGCTCAGCAGGTACTTCGATTCGGCGAATATGCGCTCAAGAAAGTGCTTATATTCGCTCAGCCCGTTGTAATCGAGAAATTTTTTCTGTCGTTCGGGCTGGATTTTGGCTATGCGCAGCTGGAAAAATTGTATGTCGTTCTGGATGGTCCTGCTGAAGTTCTCAACCTGGTTGAACCTGGCTTTGAGTGCAGGGTCGTTCTGGTCCTGCTGAGTCCTGAGCCAAAAATAGTACCCCTCATCTCCATCGGTCCCGCAATCTCCCGACCACATCTCATAGTCATCGAGCGCCTGCCTGAGAACAGCGGGGGCTTCAAGGTAATCTGTGCGGTCTTTCCATTTGTTTATGAAGCGGTAACTCTTCTCTTCAGTGCGCTGTCTTTCCTTCTCAATCTCAGGGTCATTGTCGCCATTGAAAAGTGGTATGAGATTCCATTGTATCTGTTTCATGCCGGAATGTCCTTTCAAGAGTTTTACAGGATATCCCGGTGATAAGGAGTTGCGGGCTACCCCAATACCCTGTATTTTTTACTTATTTTATCCACATTATAGCCCGCCCGTCAATAAAACAAAAAGGCTATCCTTTTATGTTAACTTATTATATGAATGACTTCGTGATGGAATTCCACGCTGATTAATGAAGAAAGCAAAACGGAAATTAACTAATGTTGATGCTGTAGAGCGGGCTGTGAGCCACCATCGCAGAGGGGAGTTGCAACAAGCTGAAGTTATTTATCGTCAGGTATTGCACGTGGAGCCCAACAATGCTGATGCATTGCATTTACTCGGTGTTATTGCCCATCAACGCGGGAAGAACGAAGATGCGGTCTGTTTAATTGAAAAAGCTATAAAGGTAAATCAGGCGGTTCCTTTGTTTCATAATAACGTCGGTATGGCATATAGTGCTCTGAATAAATTAGAGGAAGCAATAGCCTGTTACCGACATGCGTTGTCTTTAAACCCTGATTATTATGATGCGCATACAAATCTGGGCAATGCGCTTCATGAGCGGGGGAAGATGGAAGAAGCGGAAGCTTGTCATCAACGTGCCTTATCCTTAAAACCCGATTTTTACATGTCCCATAACAACCTGGGCAGTCTGTTTCACAATCAGGGAAAGCTGGAAGAAGCGATCGCTTGTTACCGCAGAGCTATTTTTCTGAAGCCTGATTTTCCACTGGCTCATTTTAACTTGTCGAATATTTATCTGTTGAAAGGTAACTTAAAAGAAGGATGGGAAGAGTATAAATATCGGTATCGGAGGCAAGTTGTCAAGTATTTAAATCCTGATTATCTTTTTTTCCCTCAACCGTACTGGGACGGTTCTGAAATCAAAGGTAAAACTATTTTGCTTTATGCCGAACAGGGATTCGGAGACACAATTCAGTTCATAAGATATGTCCCGATGGTGCTCGAAAAATGCGACAAAATAATAGTTGTCTGCCAGGAGGAACTCATTCCTCTAATGAGCCGGGTTAACAGCATGCGCCAGGTTGAGCAAGTTGTGGCTCAGGGAAAACAATTGCCGGATTTTGATTTCCAATGCCCCTTGTTGAATCTTCCCTCGGTTTTCAATACAACACTTGAAACAGTGCCTGCGGCAATCCCCTATATAACGAATGATCCTCAAAAAGTTTCAAGGTGGCGGGAAAGGCTTCAATCCGATAGCGGCGGGCTCAAAATTGGTTTGTGTTGGTCAGGTCGCCCAACACACAAGAATGACCGGAATCGATCAATACCTCTCAATATGTTTTCAATGCCCGGAGAGATGCAAAACATCACATTTTACAGTCTCCAGAAGGGAAAGGCGGCTGAGCAGGCAAGTAACCCGCCCGATGGTATGAATCTGGTGGATTATACAAACCACCTGAATGATTTGTCAGATACGGCAGCTTTGATAGAAAATCTTGATCTTATAATTTCCGTTGACACGTCAGTGGCTCATCTGGCAGGAGCACTCGGTAAACCGGTTTGGACTTTACTTCCGTTTATGCCTGATTGGCGCTGGTTGCTGGATAGGGCTGATACCCCCTGGTATCCGACAATGCGTCTGTTCCGGCAGTCTTCAATGCGGGATTGGTCTGAGGTGATAATCTCAATAAAAAATGCTTTGGCGCATTCGGTTTATGAGGCTTTCGGAAGCCCATAAGACTCCCGGAATTTATGTATAATGATAGGTGGCAATAAAATTAATAAGTGCTTCAGTTCATCAATACGGTTGCATTCGAGCGCAGCTGCATTAAGGAACTGAAGCACAAAGGAGAGGTCTGATGTCTGAATTCAAGAACGTGACGGTAGTTAAGGAGGCGAATGTTTATTTTGACGGAAAAGTGACGAGCAGGACTGTTTTTTTCGGGGACGGAGCTAAAAAAACCCTTGGAGTAATGCTTCCGGGGGAATACGAATTCGGCACCGGCGATAAAGAACTTATGGAAATACTTTCGGGTGAGCTTGAGGTATTGCTGCCTGGCGAAGAAGCATGGAAGCGTGTCAAGGGTGGAGAGTCTTTTGAAGTTGCGGCAAATGAAAAATTTAAACTGAAAATAAAATCCCCGACCGATTACTGCTGTTCTTACATCAAATGATTCTTATATACCCTCCTGTTGCAAAGCCCTGTGAGCCGCCTGCGGGCGTGGCGAGGCTTTTGGGCGCTCTTAATGCATACGGGATACAAAGCTGTGTGCTGGATGCAAACCTTGAGGGAATCCTCTATCTACTGCACGGACCTAACACGATGTCTGATACATGGACTCACCGTGCCTTCAGGAAGCGTTCGGACCATCTTGCTTCCCTGAGGGCGCCGGACATCTATAGCCATCCCGAACGCTACCGGAGGGCAGTCTCGGATCTTAACCGTATCCTGGAATCATCCTGTGGCAAGAAAGAAATAATCCTTAGTCTTTCAAATTACCGCAATTCCGGACTCTCTCCGGTAAACAGCGGCGATCTTATCAGGGCTGCGGAGAGTCCGGAAGAAAATCCCTTCTATCCATATTTTAAGGGCCGTCTTAGAGCCGTGCTCGAATCCGCCCCGGATGATACCATAGGGTTTTCACTCAACTTTTTGAGCCAGGCCCTGTGTACTTTTGCAATGATCGGTTTCTTGAAAAAGGAATATCCCGGGATAACCGTATGTCTCGGAGGAGGGCTCGTGACCTCCTGGGTGAAGAGTCCGGGCTGGAATAGGCGCAATCCCTTTGCAGGATTGGTGGATCACATCATTGCCGGACCCGGCGAGCGACCTTTGCTCTCTTTGTTCGGAGTGGATGCTTCCCATGAAAACTATAAGCCCGACTACAGTTTCGTAAGCGGTAAAGAGTACATCGCGCCTGGCCTGATCCTTCCTTACAGCGCTTCTGAAGGTTGCTACTGGTGCAAATGCTCATTCTGCCCCGAGAGCGCTGAAGGAAACTCATACCGTCCCATACCTGCCGAACGGGCCGGGAGCGAGATTTCGGACATAGCCGGGAGGGATGGACAGGCACGACCGGTGCTCCTGCATTTGCTTGATAATGCCATAAGCCTCTCTCTTATGAAATCATTGTCTGATAATCCGCCGGACGTGCCGTGGTACGGTTTTGCCAGAATTGTAGAGGAACTGGCCGACCGCTCTTTTTGTGAGTCTCTGAGGCGTTCCGGCTGTGTCATGCTCAAGCTTGGGATTGAGTCGGGGGACCAGGGTGTGCTCGACCACATGCAGAAGGGTATTAATTTGGAAACGGTGTCCCGCGTGCTGAAAACACTCGCGGAAGCCGGGATTGCGACATACATTTATCTGTTGTTCGGCACTCCGTATGAGTCGGAAGATGAGGCGCGAAAGACATTGGATTTTACGGTTGCGCACAGCGGAGATATTGGTTACCTGAATATAGCCCTGTTTAATATGCCGATAAACAGTCCCGATGCAGCGGCCTTCGGCACAAACACTTTTTATGAAGGAGACCTGTCCCTGTATACCGACTACAGGCATCCGAAGGGATGGACCAGAAAACGGGTCAAACAGTTCCTTGACGGTTCGTTTAAAAGGCATCCTTCAATAGCACCCATTATAAGACGGGAGCCGCCTTTTTTTACCTCCAACCATGCTCCGCTGTTTGTAATGAGCAAAGGTTATAGGTTATAGGTTAATAGGTCATAGGTGAAAAGGAAAACACTCTTTCTGTTGCTTGGCCCCATTACCTATAACCTATAACCCATGACCTATTTGTTAAGATTTGCTATCATATTAAGCATTGAGGAGCATTTTTCAGTGGAGGTAACAGAAGTGGGCAAGTTCATGCTGTTTTTCTTTCTCTCATGGCTTACGGGAAATCCGATCATAGCGGTGGTTCTTATCATTGTTGTTTACCTGGCAATAGACAGGACATACTACGGCTTTGTGCCGGACCCTCTGCGGGCCTTGAGGTCTGCCGGCAGAATCAGGGAACTTCAGAGGATCGTTGCAATTAATCCTCATGATGCCCGGTCAATGAAAGAACTCGGCATTTTTATGTTCGAAAGGAAAGATTATCAGAAAGCGCTCGAATATTTCAGCAGGGCCTCATCAAAGATGTATGATGAGCCGGAATTCAATTATTATTACGGCATCGCGCTTGCGAGAAGCGGCTCTGTAGACAAGGGGCGGGCTCTTGTGGATAATGCTCTCCTTGCCTCTCCAGGATTGAAATACGGCGATCCTTATCTGGCAATGGCAGAAGTGTATATTGATAACGGGGTTTACGACAGCGCGGCGCCGTTGCTTGAGCACTTTCTGAAGGTGCATATTTCAAGCGTTGAGGGACTTTATCAGATGGGTCTTGTCAAGATAAAGACCGGCAAGGCAGACGAGGGAAGGGAGTACCTTAAGAAAGCGGTAGCTGTGTTCAAACGAGCGCCGCGTTACAGGCGCAAGATAGAGAGGAAGTGGGTATGGAAGGCGAGATTACTTCTGATGCGATGAAGCTGACCTCCTAAGGCGCAAAGGGCAAGGAGCATAGGGCATAGGGCAAGGAGCATAGGGCAAGGAGCATAGGGCAAGGAGCAAAAGGGCAAGGAGCAAAAGGGCAAGGAGCAAAGGGCAAGGAGCAAAGGGCAAGGAGCAAAGGGCAAAAGCGTTTTGTTTTTTTTTGCGAGGTTGTTTTTAGCCTTTTACGATTTGCTCTATGCGCTTTGCCCGTTGCTTTTTTAGTACGGCCTGAAAAGCGGCTTATGCACCTTTAATTTTTTTTCTTTCTTTGTTTTTTTGTTTGCAGAAGGCCTGCACATGCTGCAACGCGATTCGCTGCAACACTGACAAAAAGTGCAATCCGGACAAGGATTTTTCTTTGCCTGCTCCATTTTTTCCACCCCTTTGCTAAATTATACTATGCCGGCGCAGGACAGTAAAGCACAAACCGACCCACCACCCTCTTAACATAAATTGACTGTAGCCGGCGAAATCCTTTAAACTAAAGGTTGATCTGATTAAGTACAGTTTGTTGTTATGCTTTTCCCCGCATCCCCGCCCGTCAAGGGAGGGAAGATTTTAGAATGCCCCGAAGCTTGCTGCGGGGAGGTTCAATGAGAGGTACATAAATATGTCCGATGATTCTTTAACAGATGCTGCCCTGAATACTGCAGGGCAGGAAACTATTCCGCCAGCCGGCTTTACACAGGAAGCCGCAGACAGTTTGGATATTGAAGACGCCCCTGAAGAAGAGAGTTTCGCCGCCCTGCTTGAGAAGAACGGCGCTGTTTCTGCAAGACTCAGTCCCGGTCAGAAGGTCCGGGCCAGAGTGATAAGTATTTCCGGCGATGCTGTGTATATTGACCTCGGCGGAAAGAGCGAAGGCATGATAACACTGAGCGAGTTTATCGACGATAACGGTATTTGCCAGGTGAAAGAAGGGGACGTTGTCGATGCCTTTTTCCTGTCTGTGCAGGATGGAATCAGACGTCTTACCACGCTTTCACGTGGTTATTCTTCACTGCGGCTTGACGCAGTCAGCGATGCCTTCAGCGCGGGAATACCAATAAACGGAGATGTCAAGCGTGAGATAAAAGGAGGGTTCGAGGTTTCTATAGGCGGCGTTGTATGTTTCTGTCCCTGGTCTCATATTGACATCAGAGGTGGAAGAGTGGGCGCAGACTATATAGGCAAGACCTTCTCGTTCAAGGTCCTGGATTACAAGGAGGGAGGACGCACCATAGTTGTCTCCCGGCGGGCTGTTCTTGAGCAGGAGCGCCAGGCACGAATAGACCTTCTTAAGGAGACTATTTCAGTTGGGATGGACATTACCGCTAAAGTACGCGCTCTCCAGAGTTTCGGCGCCTTTGTCGACCTTGGCGGTGTTGACGGACTTATCCCATTCAGCGAAATATCCTGGGGAAGAATAGATAAGCCTGAGGATGTGCTGTCTGTCGGCCAGGAAGTTACAGTCAGGGTTTTATCGCTTGACTGGGACAAAGAGCGCCTGACGGTGAGTATAAAAGCATTACAGCCTGATCCATGGAGCATTGCGGCGGAGAAGTATCCTGTGGGCGAAAAAGTAAATGGCTCAATTGTGAGGCTGGTGCCTTTTGGCGCGTTTGTCAACCTCGAAAATGGCATTGATGGGTTGGTGCACATTTCGAATCTCGGGGCCGGCCGGCGCATACAACATCCGAAAGAAGTGGTTGCGGTGGGCCAGCAGGTTCAAGCATATGTGCTTGCTGTTGATCCTCAGAACAGGAAGCTTTCTCTTTCCCTGCAGCCGAAGCGTGAAGTCAAAAAGATGGTCCTGCCTTCCGAAGGTGAAATTATAGATGGGATAGTTGAGAAAGTTTTGCCTTTCGGAGTTTTTGTGAAAATAGGCGAGGAGCTGAACGGGCTCGTGCCAAATTCCGAGATGGATACGCCTAGCGGTTCGGACCACAGCCGTATGTTTCCCGCCGGTTCGGCCATCAAGGTTGCTGTCCGTGAAGTGGACGCCGGTCGCGGCAAAGTGCTCCTCAGCCGCAAGGCCCTCAAGGAGCTGGAGGAGAGGGAAGACTTTAAGCGTTACAAGGATTCCATTAAGGCTGAAGGAAAGTCATCAGGAGCATTCGGCAGCCTTGGAGAACTCCTCAAGGCCAAGTTGGAATCAAAGAATTCTTAGCAGACCCTTAACTTGGAATTGGCTTTTCGATATGCGCCAAAGCATTTTTTATTGCGATTATCACCTCAGCCCAATCTCCAATTGAAGACTGCCGGAACAAACGCATTGTCGGATACCAGGGGGTATCAGCCCGATCCAGCAACCAGCGCCAATCAGGCATAAACGGAAGTAAAGTCCAAACAGGTTTACCGAGTGCTCCGGCCAGATGGACCACTGACGTATCAACGGAAATTATAAGATCAAGATTTTCGATCAAAGCTGCAGTATCGGAGAAATTATTCAGGTCGTTTGTATAATCGACCAGATTCATACCTGCGGGCGGGTTATTTGCCTGCTCCGCCGCCTTTCCCTTCTGAAGACTGTAAAATGTAATGTTTTGCATCTCTCCGAGCATTGAAAACATATAAAGAGGTATTGATCGATTTCGGTCATTCTTGTGTTTTGGCTGACCTGACCAACACAACCCAATTTTGAGCCCGGCGCTATCGGATTGAAGCCTTTCCCGCCACCTTGAAACTTTTTGAGGATCATTCGTTATATAGGGGATTGTTGCAGGCACCGTTTCAAGTGTTGTATTGAAAACCGAGGGAAGATTCAACAGGGGGCAATGGAAATCAAAATCAGGCAATTGTTCAACTTGCGGCGCAACCTTATATATGCCGTTTATCCGGCCTATTAGAGGAATGAGTTCCTTCTGGCAGACAACTATTATTTTGTCGCATTTTTCGAGCACCATAGGGACATATCTTATGAACTGAATTGTGTCTCCGAATCCCTGTTCAGCATAAAGCAAAATAGTTTTACCTCTGATTTCAGAACCGTCCCAATATGGTTGAGAAAAATCAGGATAATTCAGATTTAAATACTTGGCAAAAATATCTTGCTTTCGGAAACGATATTTATATTTTTCCCATCCTTCTTTTAAATTACCTTTTAAAAGATAAATGAGAGACAAGTTTAAATGCGCCAGGGGGAAATCAGGGTTTAAGGACAATGCGCGATTGAAACAAGCGATTGCCTCTTCCAGTTTCCCCTGGTGCTGAAGCACCATGCCCAGATTGTTATAGGCCATGTAATAATCAGGCTTTAAAGATAAAGCTCGTTGATGGCAAGCTACTGCTTCCTCCAGTTTCCCCTCCTCATGAAGTGCATTCCCCAGATTGGTATGCGCAAGGGGGAAATCTGGGTTTATAGATAAAGCTTTGCGGTAACAGGCAAGCGCTTCTTCGAGCTTGCCCTGCTCTTTAAGCGTATTCGCCAGATTGTTATACGCCTCGTAATAATCAGGCTTTAAGGATAAAGCCCGCTGATGGCAAGCGATTGCTTCCTCCAGTTTGCCCTGCTCATGAAGCGCACTGCCCAGATTGGTATGCGCCAGGGGAAAATCAGGGTTTAATGATAAAGCGATGCGGTAACAGGCGATTGCTTCTTCGAGTTTGCCCTGTTCTTTAAGTGCATTGCCAAGATTGGTATGAACCTCGTAATAATCATGGTTTAAGGATAAAGCGTGGCGGTAAGCGGCGATTGCTTCTTCCAGTTTCCCCTGCTCCTGAAGAGCGCTGCCCAGATTGTTATACGCCATGTAATAATCAGGTTTTAAGGACAAAGCTTGGCGGTAGCAGGCGACTGCTTCCTCCAGTTTCCCCTGCTCCTGAAGCGCACTGCCCAGATTGTTATGCGCCATATAATAATCTGGTTTTAAGGACAAAACTCGGCGGTAACAGGCGACTGCTTCCTCCAGTTTCCCCAGTTCTTTAAGCGAGTTGCCCAGGTTGTTACGCGCCATGTAATAATCAGGTTTTAAGGACAAAGCGCGGCGATAACAGGCGATTGCCTTGTCCGATCTCTTTAGAGCCTGATATACAATCCCGGCATTGTTATGATAAACGGGGACTGACCGATTTACGGTTATTGCTTTTTCAATAAGTGCAATTGCCGCTTCGTTTTCCCCAACCTCATGGGAGATCATGCCAAGCAGGTGCAGTGCATCCGGATTTTTTGGCTCCAGACGCAATACCTCGCGATAAATGGCTTCAGCTTGCGGCAACTCACCTTTCTGGTGGTGGATCACGGCCTGCTGTAACGCATCAACATTAGTTAATTTCTGCCTTGTTTTTTTCATTGATCAGATAAGAAACTCCACCTGAACATTATTCATTCACAAATCTAAGCCTTTCTTCAAATTCTTTTGTTTTGCTTTCGAGTTCACCGGTCAGAACTACCATCTCGTCAAAAAGGTCATCGATCCGTATTCTTGTTGAGTGCAGCGATTTTGACAGGTCTTTTATTGCAGCACCGTCCCCTTTAACCGAAACATCCAGCAGTGCAGCCGTGTCGTCATCGGCTTTCTGCTCCAATTCTATTATGGTCCCTTCGATTTCGGTAATTCTGGTTTTGAGCGCTCCCAGCACTCTACCCCTGTCATTGATCAGATCAGCCCTGAGCCTTCGCAGATCCTTTTTACTGCGGTCAGCGTTGGAGGTAGTGCGTTGTACCGGCGGTTCATCTTCCCATCCCACCCTGTCGAGGAAATCCTGATAAGTGCCGTCGAATACGGTTACCCTGTTATTATCGAATACTACAAGTCTTGTAGCAAGCGCGCGAAGGATCATTTCGCTGTGGGTGACTATTATAACCGCTCCATCAAAGGCTGTCAGAGCCTCCAGGAGAGAATCGATCGATTCCATGTCGAGATGGTTGGTCGGTTCATCCAGCAGGAGCAGATTGGCAGGGCTTACCAGGAGTTTCCCCAGCAGCACGCGGCTCTTCTCTCCTCCGGAGAGGACCTCTATTTTTTTCAGCGCCTTATCTCCGTCAAACAGCATAATGCCGCAGATAGTACGCGCAAATTTTCTGTTGTATTCGGGCAGCACATCGAGTATTTCATCCTCAACGGTTTTTTCGGGGTTGAGGCGGTTGATATTGGTCTGTCCGAAGCAGGCAAGTTTTAATTTCGGATGATGCGTAACTGTCCCTTTCGAAGGAGGTAATTCTCCGGCCAGCAGGTTAAGCAGAGTTGTTTTTCCCTTCCCGTTTTTTCCTATCACGGCGATGCGGTCGTTTTTACCCACGGCCATGCTGAAGCCGCTTAAGAGCGGCTCTTCAGGGGTAAATCCAAATGAAATGTCGCCTGCCTCAAGGAGAAATTTCCCTGTGAATGGCGCGGCGCTGAATTCGAAATCAAGGTTTTTTATTGCAGCGATTTTCTCCAGCGTCCCTTTTTTCTGAAGCGCTTTAATTTTTGATTGCACGGCTCGGGCCCTTGTCGCCTGTGCCCTGAACCGGTTGATAAATTGTTCAGTCTCTTTACGTTTTTTATCCTCGTTGATCCTTGTCTGCTCGTAGACCTCTTCTTCCAGCAGCAGTTGGTTGTAAAGCTTTTGAGTGGGACCTGCAGTTTTTCGGATATTGCATCGGTGAACACCCATAGTATGCGTGGTTACGCTATCCATAAAGTCCCTGTCATGAGTAATTAAAATCAGTTCGTTCTTCCAGTTGCGCAAAAATTGGGTAAGCCACCTTATAGAGACGATGTCGAGGTAATTTGTCGGTTCATCGAGGAGAAGGAGGTTTGGCGACTCTACCAGGACCTTGGCGAGATTAAGGCGAATCTGGTATCCGCCCGAGAGTTCATAGGGGTTCCGGTCTAAGGCGCCAGGCGAAACGCCGAGTCCGGTCAGAATGGTCTTTACCTTGTAGGATTCGTCCCTGCCATCCTCCGATTTCGGGAGACCGACGCATCCTTCTTCCAGTACCGTCGGCCGGGTGAAACTGATATGCTGGGAAAGGTGGCCGACAGTATAACCGGACGGGATGTTGATTACTCCATCGTCAGGCTTTTCTTCACCAAGTATCATGCGGAAGAAGGTGGTTTTGCCGTGCCCGTTTCTGCCGACCAGCCCGATACGCTCTCCGGGATTGACCGTGAAGCTGACCGCATCGAAGATCACTTGTTGCCCGTAAGCTTTTGAGAGGCTGCTGACCTGAAGCACCTTTTATTTACCGGCTGCTTTCCCCTGCGCGGCCACTTTTTGCATTGCTTTTTCAATTTCTGCCGCATCGCCGAGGTAATAGTGCCGGATCGGCTTCAGGTTTATGTCCAGCTCGTAAACCAGCGGGATGCCTGTCGGAATATTCATTGCCACGATTTTATCATCAGGTACGGCATCGAGATATTTTACAAGGGCCCTGAGGGAATTCCCGTGCGCGGCGATTATTGCTTTCTTGCCGGAAAGTATAGCAGGCGCAATCGTTTCGTGCCAGTAAGGAAGAAAGCGTGCTATAGTATCTTTTAAACTTTCTGTCAGCGGGATGTCGCCGCTGCTGAGTTCTCTGTAACGCGGGTCGTTCCCCGGATAACGGGGGTCTTTAGTCTCAAGCTGGGGAGGCGGGATGTCGAAACTTCTCCTCCATATAAGCACCTGTTCCTCTCCGTAATTAGCTGCCGTTTCGGCTTTGTTCAATCCCTGCAAAGCTCCGTAATGCCGCTCATTTAAACGCCATGAGCGATAGACGGGGATCCACATAAGGTCCATATGGTCCAGGGTTATCCACAGTGTCCTGATGGCCCTTTTGAGTACCGATGTATAAGCGACATCGAACTCAAACCCTGCTTCTTTAAGAACGAGACCTGCTTTTTCAGCTTCTTCAATTCCTTTAGTGGAAAGGTCTACATCCGTCCAGCCGGTAAACCTGTTTTCTTTATTCCAGATGCTTTCGCCGTGTCTGAGTAAGACCAGTTTTATCATTGTAGCCCCCTTTCTAATCGTTCGGATATTTTACATTATGGAAGGTATAAAAAACAGGCATTGGGTCATAGGTTATGGGTTATGGGTCATGGGAAAAGTATTTCATTACCCATTACCTATGACCCATTACCTATAACCTGTTTTTTACGGTTTATAGTAGCTCCGCTTTTTTTGGAGATATTCCTGCTCGACCTGTCCGCCATAATCGTGTGGATATTTGTAGTCTTTACCATGGCCCAGTTTTTTTGCACCTGGATAACCGCTGCTTTTTAAATGGTCGGGCACTTCCATAGTCTCTTCATTTTCTATGTCACCCATTGCAGCCTCGATCGCACGGTAACAGGCGTTGCTTTTTGGCGCAACAGCAATATATATGGCCGCCTGGGCAAGAGGTATTCTGGCCTCGGGCATGCCGACAAATTCAACTGCTCTCAGCGCTGATGTAGCAACAACTAAAGCCATAGGGTCTGCATTGCCTATATCCTCTGAAGCGCATATGACAATCCTTCGTGCCACGAAACGAGGGTCTTCTCCGGCATAAAGCATTTTGGCAAGATAATAGACAGCTGCATCGGGATCGGAGCCGCGCATGCTTTTTATGAAAGCCGAAATAGTATCATAGTGCTGGTCTCCTTTTTTATCGTATAAAACGGCCTTTTTCTGGATCGATTCCTCTGCTGTCGCGAGCTTGATATGCAAGACTCCGTCGCCATCAGGCGTTGTGGTGAGTGAGGCAAGTTCCAGTGCGGAAAGTGACTTTCTGGCGTCGCCGTCCGACATTCTTGCAATATGGCGCAAGGCGTCGCTGTCCGCCTGAATTCTCATATTCCCCAACCCGTGATCTCTATCCCGCAGGGCCGCTTCAAGAATTTTAAGAATAGACTCTTCGCTTAACGGTTTCAGCTCGAAAACCTGGCTTCTCGAAATAAGCGCGGAATTGACGTAGAAAAAAGGGTTTTCGACAGTTGCAGCGATCAGCGTGATAACGCCTTCCTCGACATCAGGCAGCAGCACATCCTGCTGTAGTTTGTTAAACCGGTGGATTTCATCGAGGAATAGCACGGTGCGGACGCCGTTTGATCTGCGCGCCTTTGCGGACTGTATGATTTTTCTGAGGTCCTCTATACCTGCAACCGCAGCGTTGAGCCATTCGAAATGTGCCTGCGTCCGGTTTGCGATCACCCTGGCAAGCGCTGTTTTCCCGGTGCCGGGAGGGCCGTAAAGGATCAGGGAGGTAATCCTGTCGGCTTCAACAGCACGCCTCAAAAGCTTCCCCTTGCCTATAATGTGTTCCTGACCAACGTATTCATCGAGTGTAGCAGGCGCCATTCGGTAGGCGAGCGGCGCAGTTGCATCGGACGGAGCGGATTTTACCGGAGATTTTTCTTCCTGGTCAAATAAATCCATTACTCTATTTTGCCTAACATTTTCACAAAGGTTTTTAAAAGTTCGCTATCGTAGTCTCCCGTATCCTTGGAAATTATCATAAGCGCGTAAAACGGCGTATAAGCTACTTTGTAGGGCCGCCGCGTTGTCAATGCGTCATAGCAATCCGCGATGGCTGAGATCCTTCCAAACAGACTTATCTCTTTAGCGGACAAACCGGAGGGGTATCCTTTGCCCGTCAGCTTTTCGTGGTGATGCAGTACGGCATTAAGCGCCTCATCGGAAAAGCTTTTATGCCCGCGCATGATTTTCTCTCCTTCAGTCACATGGCTTTTGATAAGAGTGAATTCCACATCACTGAGCCTGCCCTGTTTGCACAATATTTCGTGCGAGATCGCGCTCTTCCCAATGTCATGAAGCATCGTTCCCATGCCGAGTTTTTCCGTGTCATCCCGATTCAGGCCTATCAGGAGGCCCAGGCTGATAGCCAGGGCAGATACATTGACCGAATGGGTATAGGTATAATAATCGTAGCCTTTCATCGATAACAGCATATATATTGCGTCCCTGTCCGAAAGGATAAGGTCTACCATATCATTGACCTGTGCGTTCACCTCTTTTATTTTTTCACCGCTTTTAGGGTCTTCAAGGAAATTCTGTAACACCATCTTTGACGTCTCTCTGAGGGCAGTCGCCGTTATTCTCGTTTTTTCATTTTCAAGGAGTTCAGCAGACTGGCGGAGGGCCGCAATATATTCCCGGTAGCGGGGCACGTCGGATTTCTTTATGATGACATCACCTGTTACATTTAAAATGCTGTCGTCTACGACATATGGATAGCTGTCGGACGCGTCGACAAGAGGATAAGATTGAAATTTATCCTGGACAGAGAGGCTGAAATTTATCTTTGACCCCGGCGTCAGCAGGGTGGTATCGATATGATAATGTTGTTCTTTGAAGAATGCATATTCTTTGAATGATGATATGCTGTCGGTATCGCCATTCCGATTTGACGCGCGATTACTGGAGACGTAAAAGTCGAAGCTCGGGACATCTCTCGTGTAAATGCAGACTTCAGCTATGCCTTTTTCCTTCAAAAGATCCAGTGAAGCCTTCGTATAGAGGACGTTTTTGTTAAAGAACACCTTAAGTTTATTGTCATCTTTTATGAACATGTCACAGGGGATCTTGCTCCCCACGACAAGCTGACGGACAGGAATGGGCACATCAGGTTCATCAATCTCTCTGATTTTTGTCGCCATCACATATTATACATCAGATAATTCTTGACAGGACTGTATTTTAATTATAGGTTATTAAGATGAACGAAGAGGTCCTGAGCGTTATAGGGAGCGTGCATAAACTTTTTAGTGACGAAGGGCTGACCCTTGCTCTCGCTGAATCATGCACCGGCGGTCTGCTCAGCCACTTTATGACGATGCTTCCGGGTTCGAGCGCTTTTTTTAAGGCGGGCATTGTGACTTATTCGAATGCCTCAAAACTGAGCCTTCTCGGCCTTGCTCAGGAAACTATCGACACATTCGGCGTAATCAGCGAAACCGTTGCGCGTGAAATGGCAGAGAAAGTGCGGGTCTTGCTTAAGGCAGACTTCGCGCTTGCTACCACAGGCAACCTCGGCCCGGAGGCGCTTGAGGGGAAGGAAAGAGGGCTCGTGTATATTGCAGTAAGCACGCCTGAGAAGACTGTATCGAAGGAACTGCGACTTTTGGGAGACAGGATGTCGAATAAAGAGCAAGCGTCGTATTTTGCAATGCATTTCCTTCTTGAAGCTGTCAGAGAAGACATGCAGTCTTCTTAATCCACAGTATTCAATATCAGCGAGCAACTTGAGATCAGGTCCGTAGAGGTTGGATACCAAATATTTTTAGTACTTATTAATATGCTCCTGACTTCCTGAATTTTGTGAAGCTGTTCAAGATATGATGAGACCATCTTGGAGGATTTCTGGTAGTAGGCTAACCTGTATAACGCCTTCGTATGGTCATTTTCTACATTAAATATTTCCAAATTTATGTTTTTAAATACTGTCGATACTGCATGAGTAATGCCGGAAACATCATCTGTTTCTATTCGCATATAAATCATGCCCGCTACAGGCTTATTTTTCCGGAACTTAACAGGAAAAAGTCTTTCTTCAGCCGATACTTTAATCTTATCGCAGTTTCCGGAATGGACAATAAATCCGGTCTGCTCAAGAATGCCTTTATAAGGTGGATTATTCAGTGTAGGAACACAAAAAGGACATGACAGATAATTCTCGTCCAGAAAATCCAATTCTATATGAATCTGTTTTTGACGCGATAGCAAAATATTCCATACTTTGAGAAAAGACTCTTCTTTCTTCCGCAACACAGAAATCTGTTCGCTGTTTACCAACCGGAGGTCCATCAATAGTCTTTCAGATGCAGGAACACTTTTAAGTATCCCTATAACCTTTTCTGTTCGTTCCGGTTCAGTCGGGAATAACTCATACATTTTTTCCCAAAATACATGTGAATCTATTTGACAACTAAGCAGATATGTTTCCAGATAGGCTTTTGCAATATTTGACATGGCTTGGATCTGAGAATTTTCGAAGTGTTTTTTAAGTACCCTTTGAGCCTTGGTGGTTATGCACTTTTTAAGGAAATCTTCTGTTGCAGTAATGGTTTTCTTTGTGTATACGCAAACGACATTTCCGTTATTTAACTCATGCCCTAATCCCACTCTGACACCATCTACCACTCCATAATCAGCTTTTAATCCTAAATCCGAATGTATCTTAAATGCGAAATCGAGGACCGATGAGCCTTTTTTAAGCTCTATTATGGTTTTACCATCCATTGCATAAACCTGCATGTCATCTTTCTCTATAAAGGAAATCAACGTGTTAACATCCATAAAATTACTTTCATTCATTAAATATTCCTGGAGGTGATCCATTAATCTTTTGTTAATAGCGGTGTCCTTGTTGAAACTTCCATACACAAGGATGCCTTTTCTGTTGTATTCATTGAATTTGTCAGTTGTTACAAGTAAGGGTATTTTAACTTCTCCGACAACGACCGTATAATTAATACTCCTGAAATTGTTAAACATTGGGACGGATATATTATCTTCAATGTTTCCGGCTACCTTGTAACTGCTGTTTATAAGCCAAATAAGTTTATATGCGTTCTCAACAGAGTCGACTACAAGTTTCAGCGATAAAACATTCGGTATGTTCATAAAATTGTAATCGCCCATATCGAGAAAAGGTTTCCACTGGACCCTGATCTTTTTTATCTTTACTTCATTTTCATGACATTTATCGAGGATGTTCATTTTAAAAGTATCTATAATCGGGGCTGCTTTTTCTCTGAGTTGTTTGAGTCTTGAAGTAAATAATGTGAATTTATCCGGACTAAGAATCGGTGTGCAAAGACGCTCAATGTCATTTGCGATATCCGTAAGACATAATCTGATGCACAATTTGTGGTATATATCCATAGACTCATCGGCAATAGACATTTTCTTTTCCGGGGCCAGGGGCGCAAGCGTTCGGAGATTGTGCAATCTGTCAAAGATTTTAATGTAGGCAACCCTCGGATTGTTAAGGGTATGTGAAAAGAACTTATTATAAGATTCATCTTTATGTTGCTTTATCTTTGTAAGCCCTTCAACAGTTTCAGCAACATCTTTACCGAACATTGTCGCGATTTCCATCCTGCTGACTTCACAGTCTTCCAGAACATCGTGAAGAAGGCAGCTGTTAATCGAGACCCTGCCGACCAGTCCGTTTTCTGCTGCAATTAAGGCAACATTCAAAGGATGGAATATATATGGCTCTCCGCTTTTTCGCCACTGATTTTTATGAACCAGAGATGCGTATTCAACGGTTTTGTTTACATCATTATATATTTCAACATAAGACCGGGATGGTTGAGCAACATCAAGCATTTCATGTCCGGCAATATTCAGCGCTATCTTTTCAATCAGTTTTTTAATTTTATAATCCATATGGTTCTTGAGCGAGGGCTAACAGTCTAACCTTTTTTGAGTTCAAGCAAAGTTGACTCCTGAATTTCTTCGCAAAACTGCTATCAAAATAGGGGCAGGATCAGCAAACTCAAAAAAAACTAAGGAATTTCCTCTTACCATAAGATAGTTCCCCTTAATCCACAATAGGTTATCCTGTTTTCTGAGGGGATGTCAAACGGATTTTAGAAATCTGGAAACATCTTGAGATAAATCAGCCTCTCATCTCCGGTTGCTGTGCGCGCAGTAAGTATGCCTTGTGGGCGGCGCTCGAAAAGAACCGATTACGGCGGTCCGAGGAACCAAATATGGCACTATCGGTTCCTTTAAACAACAGAAAAAATATCCGTTAAATGTCCTGTCTGTAACACTTACACGCAACAGTTATAGGGGGCCTCCTATAATGCTAATACGGCGTAAAATAAGGCTTTCCGAAGCGCGGCGGAATGTATTGCGATAAAGCCTCCTCATTGAAATTTACCTATGAAAACATTTCTCCCAGGAAAATGCAATATTTTTTTGCTAAAGCCTCCAAGAAAGGAACCACTTACGCCGAAATCGATGCCGCCATAAACGGTGCGTTTCCGGCGCTCCCCACATGCCTCCATCAACATAATGCAAATCAAAACCTTTGTATCCCCTGGATACCAGATCCCGAGCATCTGCAGGACAACCACTTTCACAACCGGCTATCCCGCGGATCATTTCTAAAATCAATCCTCTTACATCCAGAGAGACAATGTCAGCTCCCTGTAAAATGGCTAATTGTTCAATTTGAGATATAATGGCCGCAAGGTCAGGGGTAAAGGGGTCGGCAATAGGGATTGTTATAGAGGCGCCATCAATCATTGTTTCTAAAATCATAATAATCCTCCGGTTCCGTTAAAAATAGGGACACATACAGTATGTCTCCCTATTTAAGTCTATATTAATTCCAAACGTAAGATGATCCCAGCCGAGCTTTTTTCGTCCTTAGCGAACATCATGCAGATAAGGCATTATTGTCATACCTTTCTCTATCTTGTCCAGACCCGCGGTAGCTCTTCCGATCGAGATCTTCTCCCTGACGGAATCAATTACAACTGTGCCGACTTTTTCCATTGAAGAATCCAGGACTTCTCCGGTATCGGGATCCCTAAGTTGCACGGTATGCCCTACCTGAAAAATTTGTCCGGGATCCACGCCTTCCCGCGATCCCCGGTTTATGTAAACTTTGCCGTCTTTGACCATTATCACCGTACCCTCCCAGGGGATATGACCTATCTGCGCGCTGATAAATGTGATGGCCTGGTCAATAGCCTGTTCGACAGCTTTCCCAACGTTAGTCTTTTTGAATCCCCCGAGGTCTGCTCCCCAGTCCCTGTCAGTAAAGCCGACAGTCAATGAAGATGACTCAGCCTCGCCAACTACCTTCTTGGATGCAACAACCTGGCCTGTCGTGGAATCTACGATGTAGATGACTACGTTAATTTCGGCCTTATCAGATCCTCCTCCGATTCTAAAGCCCCTTATGCTGAGGCCTCCGCCGCCACCTTCTGTAGTCTGGAAATGCGTTATCTCTCCTTTTACCAGCAATTGCGCGGGAGTCATCTGTCCTCTTACTGGTGTTTTATTTCCGCCGGCCGTTCTTCCTGAGGCCGCGAAGTCCTGTTCGGCCATCGCCTCACCTCTCATGTCTTTTTCGCCAAGCACTATAAATTTTCCTGTCTGCATCAGGCTATCCGTGAGAATCGCGCCGAAGGTATCACCCAAAGCGAATTTCCCCGACCAGTTCGCATGGTTTTCAAACTTCGATACCATTATCGAGTATCGCAGGTTCCCCTGATCAGCAAATACAGTTGAGGTCATAGACAGCAGTAACAAGATAAAAAGAATCAGTCTCTTCATGTCTCCTCCATAATAATTTGTTAATTTGTTTTCTATTCCAGGTTCGCGGGCTCTACCTTGCCGGCATTGCAGGATTATTCATGCCTCTCATAGGCATCTCCATTTTCTTGTACCCTGCAGGGATCTCGAAAAAGGAGTCGGGGACACTATCAAACTTAATATTCTTCCAAACCATAGTGACTGTTTTATCTTCATTCTGATATTTGACGGGGAAATTATTAAGGTCAGTAGCCTCCCAAATGAAGCCGGAAGCTTCTTTTCTCCCATCCCTGATTGTTGTCACATGATATTTCCTGGCAGGATGGTTATCAACGGTCTCATTACCCAAAAACTCTTTATCTGTTTTTATCGCGGGGTCATGCATCTTTGATAAAATATCCTGATTCTTGCCGTCAAGGGGCATCTCCATATAGGCTTTTTTGTCAGGCAATAGCATCCATACCACCTTCTTATCAGGTCTGAGGATGTTAACCGTTTCTCTCCCCCTGGCGCTATGCTCAATTCTCTGCTTCCCATCTTTTGAAACAATCTTTGACGTAGACGTGAAGTTTCCTTTCGTACTGGTGGTTTCAATTTCAGCAGAAAACTTTTTGAGAGCACCAGGGTCTGCCGCCAACGAATACTTTACCAAAAACACAGAAACGATGATACTTACAGACACCACAAAGATTTTTCTAGTCATATGCAGACCTCCTTTATTTGAAAATAAAAGTTGCCGGACCTATAGCGGCTCAAACAAACGCGTACCGAGAATATAACAAACCATCTACTGCCATATAAAATTGAAGTAGGAAACAAGGTTCATCTATCCCTATATTTGAAACTAAAGGGAGACATTATTTTATCTATCCACCTATAGATTACTGATTCAAATATAGACCTTTTGAGAATTAGTGTCAACGCGCAGTTCAGAAAGCAGGATTCGCCTCTGTCAGAAAAGCCTGGGAGCACGGCTTCTGTCTTCAATTAGTCTCATCAATCCGTCATAGGTAATGGTTTTAACGCTTAAAGCCGTTGCTTTTTGCAATTTGGATCCGGGATCTTCACCCACCAAAAGGTAATCGGTGCTCGCGGAAACTGCAGAAACTGCGTGACCGCCATGAAGCTCTATGAGATCTTCAATCTCTTTTCTGGGTTTCGGAAGTATACCCGTGATTACGAACGTCAAACCTTCAAGCGGACTTTTTTCCTTCTTTCCTTCCATAAAATCGGGATTGCTTATTCTCAGCCCATGCGTTATAAGGGCATCAAGGGTTTTGATATTCTTTTCGTCATTGAAGAACGTTGATACGGAAGAAGCGATTTTTTCACCGATCTGTTTTATTTCAGCAATCTGCCCGGGTTCGATATGATAAAGGGTTTCGAGCTTCCCGAAGTTCTTTGCGAGGAGTTTCGCCGCGTATTCGCCCACATGAAGTATCCCAATCGCAAATAAAAACCTGGCAAGGGTGGTATCCTTTGCCCGATTGATCGCATTAACAAGATTCTGAGCGGATTTTTCAGCGAATCTCGGCAAATTAATCAGGTCTTCTTTTTTCAGCTTGAAGACGTCCTCAAAATGCTTTATAAGCCCTTGTGAGTAAAGAAGTTGCACATTTTTTTCGCCAAGTCCTTCGATGTCCATACCTCCTCTGCAAGCAAAATGAATAATCTTCTCCTGGAGCTGTGCCGGGCAGTGGAGGGAAACGCACCTCACTGCAACCTCTCCCTCTTCTCTTACAACTTTCGAACCGCATGCGGGGCACTTCTCAGGTATTGGGAAAGGCCTTTCCTGACCTTTTCTCATTTCCTTTATGACAGTGACGACGTGAGGAATCACATCTCCTGCCCTCTCTACCATAACAGTGTCTCCTATTTTGATATCTTTCCTTGCCAATTCGTTCCAGTTATGAAGAGTTGATCTCGATACTGTAACACCTCCGATTGGAACCGGTTCAAAAATGGCGTAAGGGGTGATGACCCCGGTTCTGCCTACGCTTGCCCCGATATCTCTTATCGTTGTTGTCGCCTGATGAGCAGGATATTTATAAGCAATTGCCCAGCGGGGTTCTCTGGTCTTGACCCCCAATTTCTGCTGAAGCCCGAAATCATTAACTTTTATAACGGCCCCATCTGTCTCGTACGAGAAGGAGCCTCTGTTCATTTCCAGTTCTTTTATTACTTCAAGGACTTTGACGATCCCCTTTTCGCGTCTCATATGTGGTGCAGGGAATCTCGCTTCTTTCAACCAGTTGATATATCCTTCATGGCTGTTGAAATCTATCCCTCTGACACTCCCTATCCCGTAACATGCAAGATGGAGTTTTCTGGAATATGTGATTGAAGGATCAAGCTGCCGAACAGACCCTGCCGCGGCATTCCGGGGGTTGGCGAACAAAGCCTCGCCTGAGAGCTCTCTTTGTTTGTTCAGCTTTTCAAATTCATCAAGGTCCATGTAAACCTCTCCCCGTATATCGATCTCCTCCGGGACCTTCCCCTGGACTTCTATTTTTAGCGGAATTGTTTTAACAGTCCTGATATTTTGTGTCACGTCTTCACCTTCGTAGCCGTCACCTCTTGTGGAGGCCTTATGGAGAAGTCCCTTTACATATGTCAGCTCAATGGCGAGTCCGTCAAATTTTGGCTCAACTGTGTATTCTATCTCATCATCAGTGTTCAGCAGCTTCTTTATCCTGGCGTCAAAATCCTTTACTTCTTCATAGGTAAAAGCATTATCCAGCGAAAGCATGGGCACAGTATGTTTGACCTTTTCGAACTTTTCAAGCGAAGGAGCTCCGACTCTTTGCGAGGGAGAGTCCGGCAGAACATAGTGACTCTTTTCCTCAAGCGCTTTTAAATGAAAATACAGACGGTCATACTCCTCATCCGATATGACAGGCGAGTCAAGAACATGGTAACGATAGCTGTGATAGTTCAGGTCTTTAACCAGTTTCTCTATTTCCTGTTTGAGCTGCAATGATTCTTTATTTATTTCCTGGGCCATATATTGGGTCGTCCATTATCGAGTCATTATTATCAATGATTACGACGGATGATTTCAACAGGCTCTCCACTGTGACTATCTTGGTGCGTCTCTGTAATTTAGGTCTATATTTGCTAAAATAGTATGTGAATCAACTTTTGACGCAATTAGAAATTCCTCTACTTAAGGCAGCCGCCAGGGAGAATTCATGAAGAAACTGCTGTTTCCTGTCAGCGAGCGGGATTATTTTGCCACGTCGGCTAGAATTTGTCATATGCTGAATGAGCTTTCGATGCATTTTATTATTGAGGTTTTGACTATTTCAAAAAAGGTATATGACGAAATAAATGAAAAACTCGATACTGCATCTTCCAATATTCATGCCAGGTTAATCGTGGAGGAATCGCTGCCTATTACTTATGCGGTGAGAGATGACCTTGCAAAAAGGTTTGTTCAATATACATATGATATTGTTGTGCCGGGAACAGACCTGAAATTATGGAAGACCACTGCTTTTGATGATTTCTGGGGTCATATATCAGGATCTTACTACCCGGAAATTGCCGGTATCGATGCTGACATGCTTTTATTTCCGTTAATGAATTATGATGAGTCCATTTCCGATGAGGTCGATGTCTTTTATACCACGTTGCTGTTTGACGCCAAAGAGGCGGGTATAAAGGTCGCGGGATACCAGGTTTACCCTGTGGTCGAAAGCGGTCTGCTCATGGCCAGATTAATGGATGCCCTGATAGTCAGACAGGAATATGAAAAACAATTTTACGTAAAAAAAGGAATTGCTCAGGAAAAAATATGGGTATTGACGGACAGCAGAGACATATACTCTTTAACTACGATAGAAGATGTCTATAAAAACCATCTGTATGATTCACAGATAACTATCGACCGCTCCGAGCTTGGCGTGGTGGTTTTTAACCACGCAAGGTTCAGGCCACAGTTGAGGGAAGTGTTCAGGGTCATTACTGAAACAGGCATTCCCGTCGCTTTATTTCTGGTCAAACGTAATATTATTGTCCGGGAATATACGGAGGATAAAATAATAGAAGGGGTGTTTTTAAATGACCTAAAGAAAATCAAGGGGAGATTTTGTGTGGTTGGATCAGACGCTGTTGTGCCTGTTGTCATGACTTCTGATGTTGTTATATCTCCATCCTATATCTCTCCGGTTGAATTTTCAGCACAGCAGGGAAAGGATGCATGGATATATAATCCAGTGATTGACCCAATGCCTGACATTAATGGTGTAAGGTTTATAAAAAGTCCGGACAATCTTGCCCAGTCCCTCAAAAGAGCCTATAAAAGAAAGCATGATACAATCGGCATGATTGATATAATAAACGAACTGACAAAGGGTAAATGAGTAAAAAAGCAGGTAAGATGAAAACACAAAGAAACCACAGAGTACGCAGAGGAATCCTTATATATAAAAAGGCCATAAAGCCTTTCAGCCAAAGCAGGCGCTTCTAAGCGAGTGGACAGAGTATTTCTGTGTCCTCTATTGTTATGTTTGCTCTGTGTTCTGGCCTAAGGCCCCTACTGTTGGCTGTGGTTAATTACGAGTTGACTGGGAGAAAATGATGAGCTTCAAGGGCAAGAAAATAGCCAGTTTCCTTGCATTCCCCCATCATTCAAGGTTTTTTATGCCTATCCGGGAGGAGATAAGAAAAAATAAAGGCGACATTCTTTTTATCACGCCTTTGGCGGATTATCCCTATGAGCTTGACATGATGAAGCGCAAGCTTCGATACAGGCATTTTACCGATTATATGACCGGCGATGTTTCGCATAAGATCGATGCGGCATTATCAGAGTTGTTCGAACGCTGGTCGGCTATTTGTTTAAAGTGGAAGGAATTTCGACGCTGGCCCCTGTTCAAGGAAACCTGGATTTTCAAGGAGACCGTAGAAGAATATTTTTGCATGGAGAAGTTTATGGAGGTTGAAAGGCCTGACCTGTTTCTGATCCACCATGAGTGCGGGCGCTGGGGCAAGATAATAGGCCATCTTTGTTATAAGAACAAAATACCTCTTGTGACATTTCAGGAAGGTGATTATTATACGACTCAAGTCGGCAATTCCATGCATACTGAATATTCTACCGTTAACCTGCTGTGGGGCAATGTTACAAAAGATAGACTGGCGAGGTACAAGTGCTCGGTGGATAAAATGCTTCCCGTGGGTAATACTCATATCGATGGAGCTATTAATGAATATTCCAATGATGAAGTGAGAGCTGCAATCAGGAAGGAGCTGGCCATTGCGTCAGATAAAAAGATAGTTCTGTTCCTGGTAGGAGTAAAATATGCTGTGATTCGGGAAAAGAAGTTTTGGGAAGAGTTGCTGCATGGACTTGAAAGGATTGAGGGTAATGCTGTTTTAATATTCAAATGGCACAACAATGTATCAAAGAGTGCAGTTGAAGAAATCAAAGAGACATTCAGTGAAATTGATCCGGCTGTTATAATTTTTGATACCTATGACCCGTACAAATTAATCGCTATCTCGGATTATTGCGTGGCCCTGGGGCAGACGACGCTCAATTTGGAAGCATTGGCCTTTGGCAAGTCACTGTTCTCTCTTCCGGACCCGGACTTGACATATGACTATCTTGTTAATAATGGGGTTGCACAGTCCGTTTATCCATTTGGGAACTGGGCAAGCCTGTTCATCACAATGGAAAGCGGAGTCCCTTCAGACATACAGGCCCGCCTTGACAAATTTTTAGCCGACAATTTTTATAAACTCGACGGCAAGTCTGTTGAAAGGGTAATAGGGGTCATGAGTTATATTTTAGATGTGAGGGGGACCAGAGAAGAGTACCTGGCAGCTTTCCAAAAGAAATTTAGTGCCGGGAAAGTCAGTTTTATCATACCTTCAGGACATGATTCCGGAGCGTTGATGGCAACTCTTGCCTCGCTTCCCCAGAATGTGAAACATCGGGATTGGGAAGTTGTAATTGTAGTGAGTGACAAAGGAGTCAGGGAAACGCTCTCGGCCATTTCAGGAGGTGTAAGCATTATTGCGGCTGAAGGAAATCTTGCTCATCTCTATAATACCGGTGCTGAAATATCATCCGGTGAATATCTGGTTTTTATCAGACCCGGCACTGTGTACGTTAAAGACGAGGGTATGGTCCCTGCCATGAAAGAGGGGATAGCCGGTGTTACGATAAAGAACCGGGATTTGACGCCTTACTGTCTCGGCATCGGCTTTGATTTTAACTTTACGCCGTACCTTATAAAAGAGGACTCAGGGTTGAACGACCGCCGGGACGCTGTTGGAGGTGGATTGATTGGTATGCACAGAATTACATTCGAATCTGTTCGCAGGTTCGATGAGGGAATAGCAAATCATCTTATTGAACCTGATATATGCCTAAAGGCAAAAGCATTAAATATTAAAATCAGATACCTGCCTGATTGCCTTGCATTTAATTATAAAGAGACATTTTGCGGAGAGGATGTCTCTGACGAGAACTGGAAAAACAGGGTCAGGTTTTTTACAAAATGGGTAGGCGTCTTGCCCAAAAATGATGATTTCCTGGGTTATGCAGCGGATTTAATGAAAGTGTAAAAGGATAAATGGGTATATGGAATGAGAGAAGTGCACAAATATTCCAGTTACGGACGGCGGGAATTACACACTGAACAGATGTCTGTTATTCAACGTTAATGTCAATGGACCGCGAACGTAAAGTATTTATAATAACCGAGGGAGGCGACCGTATCGGGTTGGGCCACATTACGCGATGCCTTTCTCTATATCAGGCGTTTGAGGCTAAAGGTATCCTGCCTGAATTCATTGTAAATGGAGATGAAAGCATCGATGTTGTTTTGAAGAACAGGCAATATAAGAGATTTAATTGGCTTGAGCATAAGGATAGAGTATTGACTTCCATTAAAGACTCGGGCATAGCTATTGTTGACTCTTATTTGGCGGATATCGCTTTTTACAACGAAGTATCAGATTCCGTGCGCCTTCCTGTTTATATCGATGATAATAAAAGATTAGATTATCCAAAAGGGGTAGTTGTCAACGGCTCCATTTCAGCAGAAATGCTTAACTATCCTGCGAGGGAAAATATTAATTATCTGCTCGGTCCCAAATACATACCTCTGAGAAAAGAGTTTTGGAATGTGTCTGAAAAGATAATCAGGGAAAAGGTCGAACGCATCATGATTACATTTGGCGGTGATGATACGGAAAATGTTACACCTTCAGCTTTGAGAATGTTGGCGAAGCGATATCCCCAGGCAGCTAAAAATGTCATTGTCGGCAGGGGATTCAGGAATGAGGTGGAAATAAAGAAGGCTGCCGATGCACGGACAGAACTGATTTATTCCGTTGGCGCGGAAGGTATGAAGTCTGTAATGTTTGAAAGTGATATAGCATTATCTGCGGGCGGACAGACTTTATACGAGCTGGCGAGGGTCGGCATGCCTGCAATCGCTGTAATAGTTGCCGATAATCAGCTTAATAATGTGCAGGGATGGGAGAAGAACGGTTTTGTTGTAAACGCAGGGTGGCATAATGCTCCTGAGCTGCCTGAAAAGATTAATGAGGGGTTGAAGCTGCTCGAAGAAAGGATGGTTCGAGAGCGGATGTCGAAAGCCGGGAAACTTCTGGTGGATGGCGGTGGTGCTGAAAGAGCGGTCGAGACATTAATGTCAATTTTATGACAGGAAAATATTTCCCTTTGTCAAGATTGTCCAGGAGCAGTATATAGCAAGCCATTTAAAAAGGATTATAATACAATATGATACTATGTATTGGTCTGTAGGTATGATTATTGCTAAAATGAACTTATGATGATTTCTGCACCAAATCCCATGCAGTGAGGAGATTCACATGTTTAATGATAAAGTAATACTGATTACCGGCGGAACCGGGTCGTTTGGCAAGAAGTTCACTGGATATCTTTTGGAGCATTACAAACCACGGAAGGTCATTATTTTCAGCAGGGATGAATTCAAACAGTTCGAAATGGCCAGGGCTTTTCCGGAGGCAACATATCCTATACGCTATTTCCTGGGTGATGTGAGAGACAAGGACCGTCTGTACCGGGCGTTCGATGGGGTTAACTACGTCATTCATGCCGCGGCAATTAAACAGGTCCCCGCAGCGGAGTACAATCCTTTTGAAGCTGTCAAGACCAATATACTGGGTGCCCAGAACATAGTTGAAGTAGCCATTGATAAAGGCATAAAGAAAGTTATTGCACTTTCCACCGATAAGGCGGTCAGTCCGATCAACCTTTACGGCGCCACGAAACTTGCAATGGAGAAGTTGTTTATTTCCGGCAATGCCTATGTCGGCTCCAGGGAGACCTCTTTTTGTGTAGTGAGGTACGGCAATGTGATAGGCAGCAGGGGGAGTGTTATCCCGCTTTTTCTGGATCTGGCAAAGGCCGGCAAAAAGAAGTTTCCGGTTACTGATGAACGTATGACACGGTTCTGGATAACTCTTTTGCAGGGAGTGGAACTGGTATGCAGGGCTGCCGGGGATAGCGTGGGCGGAGAGGTTTTCGTGCCAAAGATCCCGAGCACAAAGATAACCGATATTGTAAAGGCGTTATGCCCGGACGGAGAATCTGAATTTATCGGCATCAGGCCCGGCGAAAAACTGCACGAATCTCTTATATCTGAAGACGAGGGGAGGAATACAGTTGACCTGGGCGACGTATATGTCATATTACCCCAGTTCAGTTTTCAGGAGAGCAAACATTTCGGATACTTGAAATATCAGAGGATGGCTGACGGCTTCTTTTACAGGAGTGACAAGAACGAACAATGGCTGGCTCCGGAAGAAATAACTGCCATGGTCAAGGAGCTTGTGATTGACTAATGTTTTCCCCTACAGCAGGCAAAGCATAGGTGAGGATGACTTAGAAGCAGTCATAGCTGTGCTTAAATCCGATTACCTGACGCAGGGTCCTGCAGTAGATTTTTTTGAACATCAGCTTGCTGAGTACGGGAACGCCCGTTATGCGGTAGCTATGTCCTCGGGGACCGCCGCTCTTAACGCTGCATATTTCTCCTTAGGCATAGAAGCCGGCAGTGAAATCATTACATCCCCGATTACCTTTGCCGCTACTTCAAATGCAGCGCTTATGCTCGGGATAAAATCCGTTTTTGTTGACGTGGAGCCGGATACCGGGAATATGAATGCCGGACTGATAGAGAGTGCAGTAAGCTCGAAGACAAAAGCTATCGTTCCCATCCATTATGGAGGACATCCCGTTGATTTGGATTCAGTGTATGCTGTTGCGCGGAAACACGGCCTCGCAGTTATAGAAGATGCCTGTCACGCAATAAGTGCAGAGTACAAAAAAAATGGGTTATGGGTCATGGGTCATGGTGATAAAGAACAGAAGGCAAAGAACAAACGGCAAAGGGCAATAGGCCAAAGGCAAAAGGAAATATATTTGGCGTTCGACGCTCGACGTGCCTCCGTGCAACCTACTTCTGGTTCGACGCTCGACGCTGACTGGGTAAGGATAGGCTCCTGTACACACTCTGATATCACAGTCTTCAGCTTTCATCCGGTGAAACCCATGACCACGGGAGAGGGCGGTGCTGCTTTGACCAATGACCCTGCAATATATAAGCGGCTCAAACAGTTCAGGTCACACGGCATAACAAAGGACAACTTTGTGAATGCATCCCACGGCGACTGGTATTACGAGATGCAGTTTCTGGGCAATAATTACAGGATGACGGATATTCAGGCTGCTCTCGGAACATCCCAGTTGAAAAAGCTGGACGGTTTTACTGAGAGGAGGCGGGCTATTGCTGCGCGGTATAACGAGGTCTTTAAAGACAACCCATATTTCGATATGCCTGTTCAGAGGTCATATGCAAGGTCATCGCATCACCTTTATCCCATACGGCTCAAGGATGCGTACAAAGAAAATAAGAGGGTTATATTCTCCAGGCTGAAGGAAAAAGGGCTTGGCGTTCAGGTTCACTATATACCTGTCTATTTGCAGCCTTATTATCAACAGTTAGGGTTCAAACAGGGATTGTGCCGCCTGGCAGAGGACTTCTATGAGAGGGAAATCAGCATCCCCCTTTATCCGGGTATGAGCGATGCGGACGCAGACCAGGTTGTTCATAGATTGTTTTCTGTTTTTAAGGTGTTATGATCTGCAAATTAATCATCGGGACCGCAAATTTCGGCCTGCGGTATGGAATTGCAAACGATAAAAAGCTGACACGTGATCAGGCTTTTGCCATTCTTGATTATGCCTGTGCGCAGGGCATTCAGTGGATAGACACCGCAAGCGCCTACGGCGATGCCGAGCGGGTAGTCGGGGATTTTTTTGCAACGCGCGGCAAGACATTAAAAGTTATCGGCAAACTGCCTGCAAAAGAGTATCTGACCGCACAGGCGGTAGAGGATGAGATATACGGTTCGCTGAAAAATATGAATATTGTGTCGTTCGACGCATTACTTATTCATTCGTTCGATACGTACAAACTGTATGGGAATAAGATTATTCCAGTGCTTCAGTCGCTTTGCAGGGACGGCATTATAGAAAACTATGGCATTTCGGTATATCACCCTGAAGAGGTTGCTGAAATGGCCTTAAAGACCATAGATAAGCTGGTGATCGAGTTTCCTCTGAACCTTTTTGATCAGAGATTTTTGAAAGGTGATCTGATGCAGGATCTCAAAAACCGGGGTTGGCGGTTCTTTGCCAGGTCCGTATTTTTGCAGGGTCTTTTTTTTCTAAGTGATGATGCCTTACAGGGGAGATTTGAGCAGGTGAAAGGAAAAGTCAGAGAGATACGGGAGCTTTCATCAGCTAATGGCATCAGACCGGAATGCCTGGCCTTGTTGTTTGCCGCATCACAACCCTGGGTGGACGGCGTGGTTGCAGGTGTTGACAGCGTGAAGCAGTTGATCGGCAACCACGAATGTTTTCGGACGGCGCAACCCAGCAGCTATGATGCCATGGAATCATCATTATTTGAACTCGCGGTCCATGATGAGGAGATTATTTTACCGTATAATTGGCATAGAACGGGGCATGCATGAAGATACTTTTTCCTGATACGTCATCTATGGATCACATGGAGGGCATCGAACTAAGGCAGGGAGAGATCCGGAAGCACAAAGAGCCGGTAATTGTTCCGGAATATCCATGGGAGGGAATACACACATACCTTTATGGTTCTGTCCTAAAAAAGGGGCCGCTTTACAGAATGTGGTACCAGTCATATGTTGACGGGCAAGGCTTTTTTGTTAATTATGCACGGTCTACGGACGGGATTCAATGGCAGAAGCCGCTTAGAAAGAAATTTGCTTTTGAACAACCATGTATTTATCCCACTGTAGCGCTCGACAATAAAATACAGGATTTCTATTCGCGCCAAAACAGCGGGGGAAGCTACCGGACCAACATCGTGTCGACCTATCACATCCCGAGTGTTATCCATGATGCCGGGGACAAGAAAAGTCCCTACAAGCTTTTCGGGTACACAGATAACGGATTCTGTGCTGCATTTTCGCGTGACGGCATCCATTTCAGGGAATATGAGCATAACCCCGTTATTCCGCTCATGACCTTTCCGAACACACTAACGAAAAAGACATGGTTCAGCGATGTGGCCCCTGCATTCAAAGACAGTGCGAAGAACAGGTTCGTTGCATTCGTAAAAACATACATTATAGACGATCAGGGAAGGACCAGGCGGTGCGTGGGATTTTCTGAGAGTGATGATTTTAAAACGTGGAGCAAACCGGAGACAATATGGACGCCAAATAAGGATGATGACAACCTGGCAGTTGCAAAAGGTTTTAAATGGGCCGATTTCTACGGTCTGTGCGGCTTTAATTACGGCAATGGGTATCTTGGTTTCCTCTGGCTTTTTAACATAGATCACGAGGTCGAAAAAGGTACGCACGACGGAAATATGGAAGTATACCTGGCCCATAGCAGCGACGGGAAGAACTGGAAGAGACTTTCAGATGAGCCGTTTATCCCCGTGAGCAGGGAAGGATGGGACACTGATATGATATGCACGTCAAATGCGCCGCTTTTCCTCAAAGATAAGATAATCTTTTATTACGGAGGCTCGAACTTCAGCCATGGAGTGGGGCATGAGGGCATGCCGTTTGACGAGGAGAAACACGGGGCTAAAATAGGGATGGCAAGTGTGAGGAAGGATGGATTTGTGTATGCTTATGCGATGTCGGGAGGTCATTTTCTGACAAAGAGCATAAATATGCGCAAGGGACTGCTCCGTTTGAACCTCGATGCCGGTGACGGTCGGGTTTATGTTGAATTTATGAAAGGCGCCAAAAGCGCAGCATCTTTTGATGTCGAAAGGGTGAATGCCCTTGATTACCTTCACAAGTCGGCTGTAAAAGGCGCCGTTGCATTAAAAATCCATTTGTATAACGCAAAGTTGTATTCGATAGAGGTCCAATGAAGAGCGGGGTTATTGTACAAGCAAGGATTAGTTCAACCAGATACCCAGGGAAAATGCTCCATGATTTTTTCGGAAAGACGACAATTGAATGGGTTCTTGATAGGTGCAGCGGCATAGAGACCGATTATAAGATACTTGCTACATCCAGGGACAGTGGCGATGATGTTCTTGCAGACTATGCGCTAAAAAAAGGATGGCATGTGGTCCGGGGAAGTTTGAGCGATGTCCTCCAGAGGTACGCTCAGGCTATAAGGGAGTATAAGCTTGAGGTGGCTGTACGTATCACCGGTGATTGCGTTCTTACGGATTATCGTCTTGTAAATTACGCATTAGCCAAATTCAGCGAGCTTAAAGCCGATTATCTTACCCTTGCCCGTGTTATTGATGGCTTCGATGTTGAAGTGATGAGCGGCTCAGCGATCCTCGATGCTGATGAGCACGCCGTATTGCCCTCTGAAAGGGAGCATGTGGGGCCTTATATCTGCAATAGCGGCCGGTTCAAAGCAATGCGCGTACCTTATGGACAAGAAGACCTCTCGGACTTACACCTGAGTCTCGATTACCCGGAGGATGCCCGGACTATAGGGGCAATACTTCAGCGGTTGGGAAAGCAGGATTTTACATATGAAGATGTGGCTATACTCATTAAAGGAGATGAAAATATGCTTGAGAAAACGAAACTTGTAGTGCCAAATGCCGGTTATCGCAAGTCGGTAGAAGAGGATAAGGCCTTTCTTATGGGAATGAAAGGAAAGCCTCTGAAACTGGACGAAAATAATAAGCTTTTCAAAAAGGTCCTGGATCTTATCCCCAACGGCTCTCAGACTTTCAGCAAGTCTTATCTGCAGTTCAGTGCCGGGGCAGCGCCGCTTTTTGCAAGAGAAGGCAAAGGGTGTATTATCACCGATATAGACGGCAATAACTATATTGATTACACGATGGGACTCGGCGCCTGCATTTTGGGGTATGCCTTTGATCCGGTGCTCGACGAAGTTGAAAAACAGTTAAGGAAGGGGAGCGCCTATACTCTTCCCCACTATTATGAGTATGAGCTTGCCGAACTTCTGACGCAGGTTATCCCATGCGCCGAGATGGTGCGTTTCGGGAAAAACGGCTCCGATGTTACGTCTGCTGCGGTGAGGCTTGCGAGGGCGTATACAGGGAGAGACTATGTAGCTTGCTGCGGCTATCACGGCTGGCAGGATTGGTACATTGCTACAACAACCCGCAGTAAAGGTATTCCAGATGCGGTCAAAGAGCTGACACTCACATTCGGGTTTAACAATATAGAAAGCCTGGAGGACCTGTTTAACAAACATAAGGACAAAATAGCGTGCGTGATTATGGAGCCGGTCAGCCTTACAGCGCCTGAGCCTGATTTCCTTGAAAGAGTAAAAGAAATAGCGCACAAAAATGGTGCATTGCTTGTGTTTGATGAAGTGGTTACGGGTTTCAGGTTTGCTTTGGGGGGCGCCCAGGAATACTTTGGAGTAACGCCGGATATCACATGTGTGGGAAAGGCAATGGGCAATGGCCTGCCCGTATCCGCCATCGTGGGCAGGAAAGAATACATGAGGCTTTTCGACGAGATATTCTTTTCTTTCACCTTTGGCGGTGAGACCGCATCCATTGCTTCAGCGCTTGCCACCATACGTTATATACGTGATAATGCTGTTATAGACTATATATGGAAGCAAGGGAAAAGGCTCAAGGACGACATGGAGAAACTTATCAGCGACAAAGGACTTGACGCCGTGATCTCCATAGATGGTTTCCCTGTCAGATCATTTATGGGATTCAGGGGTGAGGAAAAGGAAAGTCTTAAAGTGAAGACCCTTTTTCAGCAGGAATGTGCAAAAAGAGGAGTGCTCTTTACCGGAGGACATAATGTTTCTTTGCCGCATGATGACCAGGCCATACAAGAGACATTGTCGGTGTATGATGAGGTGATGGAAATTCTACGATACGGCATTAAATATGAAATGGTGGATGAAATGATCGAGGGCAGGCTTTTAGAGCCTGTTTTCCGAAAAGTTTAGGGGAATCCGGCCTGATGGGAGAAGTGCAGGGAATGGTACATGGCGGGGCTGATTTCTTTGAGTTGATTTCTACTTTGATCAGGGCAAAGCTGATACGCGAATCTCCTGGAGAGTGGGACCATGTGCTGTCAAATGCTGAATATGTTCCTGTTGCGTATACACGCAGCATGGTGTTATACCAGTCGGCATATATATTGGAGAAAGTGGACAAGTTCGTCGACCTGTCAATGGTTCTATACCATGAGAACAAACCGGCCGGCGTCTGGCCTTTGACTATGCGTTTTTCTGAAGGAGCCTGGTTGTGCGGTTCGAATGAGGGACAGCTGATGGCGCCTTTATTTACGCGGAATACAGCTGAAAAGACCCGCAAGGGATTGATGGAACGATGCCTGTCCGTAGTAGAAACATTGTGCAGGCTTACTGATCAGAAGGTTTTCCGTTGCGTGGAATACGTTGGTGAGAGCGGGGTTGACGGGTGGCACCGGAAAATAATGGAAAGAGGCGCTACTATCCGGAGGGTTGCACACGAGGTATTCGTTGACCTGTCGATGAGCCTTGAGGACATAAAGGCAAACCTGAGAAAGAGTTATAAGCCATTGCTTTCTGCAGGAGACAGACTGTGGCAGTCAAGCATATTTGAGAAGATTGATCATAATGTCTTCGATGAATACCGTCATTTGCACTATCAAGTTTCAGGACGGGTCACGCGTTCCCTGGAAACATGGGATTTGGTGGAGAAGGCCATCAATGATGGCGACGCATTCCTTGTAGTGCTTAGAGACGATAAAGGGGTAATGGTAGGAGGCAGCCTGTTCTACATATCAAGGACAGAAGGTGTATACGGTGTTGGCGTTTATGACCGAAGCCTTTTTGACAAACCTTTGGGGCATATAGTGCAGCTGAAGGCTATAGAACACATGAAGACGCTCGGTCTGCAGTGGTATAAGATAGGAGAACGCTTTTATCCCGGCGACGGCTGCAACCCAACGGAAAAAGAACTCAGCATTGCCCATTTCAAAGAGGGGTTTGCCACCCATATGTTTTTGAGACTGCACACTGAGGTTTTATCCTCGATGGAGCGGGCAAACAGGTCAGAAGAAAAAAATGTCACGGACAGCCGGGACATTGGTTGATCGAAAGAGTGCAAAAGGCTGGTTAATTACCTTGTTAACAGGGAGAGAATATGCAAGATAGTCTGAATATATTGTTCATTAAAGTTCCCGAAGTCGATTTCGAAGAAAAAAAGATCAGTTATGCCGAGTCCCTGGCGCTCGATGCGCCGCCTATGCCTTTGGGCATAGCGAGCCTATCGGGTTATCTGAAAAAGATGACCCGCCACTCCATACACCTGCTCGATATGTTCGCTGAAGGATTTGAAAGCTACAGCAGCCGGCATGACAGGAACGTACTTATCGACCTTACCGAACGCCGTATCAGGGAACTGATGCCGGACGTGATCGGCATCTCTGCGCTTATGATCATCAACTATAAATGGGTGCATCACATTGCGGGATTGGCGAAGAAAATAAAGCCGGAGGTCAAGGTCATTGTCGGAGGCGGATATGCTGCAATACTGCCTGAAAAGGTGCTGGAGGACGGCAATGTAGATTTTATTGTGATCGGCGAGGGAGAAGAGGTAATCCTGAACATTCTCGATAGCGGATTCGACCGGCAAAAACTGGCAAGTTCCGCCGGCGTAGGCTTCAGAGATGAGTCAGGAAGGAATGTCATTAATCGCAAGCCCGCCTCGATAAAGGACCTCGACGCCCTGCCTTTTTACGACTGGGAGGGCATGGGTCTCGAAAAGTATATGCGTTACCACAAAAAAAAATTCCTATCCTATATCACGTCGAGGGGATGTCCCTTCGGGTGTTCCTTCTGTTCGACCCATCTCCTCTGGGGCAAGAAGTTCAGGCCTTTTTCATGTAAAAGGGTCCTCGATGAAATAGACTACCTCAAACGAACTTACGGGATCGAAGAGATCGAATTCAGGGATGATAACCTTACTCTCGACAGGGAGCGGATCGTAGCCATACTATCGGGTTTTATCGAGAGGGGCTACGGGTTCACCTGGACCACCCCAAATGCGGTCGCTATCGTAACCCTCGATGCAACCCTTATAGGTCTCATGAAAAAGAGCGGATGCGAGATGCTCACGATAGCTATTGAGTCTGGGTCTGAAAGGGTTTTGAAAGAGATTATCCATAAACCGGTCAGCAAAGATAAGGCCCGGGAAGTCCGCAGAATAGCAAGGGAAGCAGGCCTCAAAATCCAGACTGCGTTTATAATAGGATTTCCGGGAGAGACGAAGGAGGAGATCGAGGAAACTAAAAACTTTGCCGTTGAATTACAGTGCGACTGGAACCAGATAAGTATTGCAACTCCTTTTCCGGGGACGGAAATGTATGAGATTTGCGAAAAGAACAATTTCTTCGTGAAGGCCGACAGCGATTCTGGAACGTTACAGGTACGGGTTTGCCAATATCAGGACAGGGGAATTTGACGAGAAGTGGCTCAAAGAAAAAGCCTACGCCATAAATATAGAAGTTAATTTCATACGGAACCATAATTTCGATGACGATCCCCGCTTCGCTATTGAACAGTTTGCGGATATTCTTTCACGGTACCCGAAGCACCTGATAGGAATTATCTGCCTTGCCTATGCCTACCATAAGGCAGGAGAGCCCGATCTTGCCAGGGAGACGATAGAGCAGGCGGTGGAACTGGCTGAGCGCGATCCTGAAATTTATGAGACCTACGGTAAATATATAGTTGCCGGCAACCCGCTCTTCGGGGACTTCCTTGCGCTTCGCAAAGTACGGGATGCCGAAGCGTCTGAAGCACGGTCGCAGGAGGCGATATCATTTAGAGGTGGAGATATTTTATGTCCATATTGCGGTAGCAAGAATACCTTTGTCTATTACGAAGCGCGCATGCCCAATATCCTGTCAGCATGTCCACACTCGATGCTCGAAAGTGTCAAGATGTTTCCCTTCGGAGCGAGGCTGTGTCTTGATTGTTTTTTGGGTTTCAATGCGTCGCGCCTGGATCAGGAGCAACTGCGTCTGATTTACGACAACTATTTATATATCTCTCCCATGAGCGGAATAGGTCAGACTAAGTACGGGGGAATGGTCAGGACGCTATGCAAATATTTTGACAAGCAAGCGGAGCTTGTAGAGATCGGTTGTTCCGAAGGCTATTTGCTGCACATGATGAGCAGCAAGGGGTATAAGCGGCTGACGGGAATAGAACCGGGGCCCCAGGCGGAGCAAGCCAGGGGGCTTGGTCTGAATATTATACGTGACTATTTTGACGGCAATACCTTCAAAGGCCGCACCGTCGATGGGTTCTTCCTGATGCATGTGTTCGAGCATTTCGACGACCCTTTTTCGATGCTGGAGCATATGAAAGAACAGCTTGCGCCGGACGGGAAAATAGTTATCGAAGTGCCTGACTTCGGAGGGTATCATCACCAGCACCTCTTTTTCTTTAGTCTGCCCTTTTTTGTGACCCTATGCAGCGCCAAAGGACTGAAGATCATTGAAAAGAAGCGTGAGCGTGGTGCACTGAGGGTGGTTATTGTCCATGACGATGCTGCCGGATACCAGGCGATCAGTCCGCTCAAGAGGCCCGAGGCGGTTGTTGCAGCCGCCAGAAAACAGTATAGGCATTTTAATGAGAGCGTAACTGCTATGCGCCGCTTGCTGGATGCGAAGAGAGGGGGACCCGTGTACTGGTGGGGCGCAGGCTCCTCGGCAGTGGTCTATCTCAATCAGGTTGACACTTCTGTGCTTGAAGACACCAGCCTGACCGTAGTCGATGGTGACAAGAACAAATGGGGAATGTTCATTCCCGGCCCTGATCTGGAAGTCCACCCGTTTACTATTTTGGAAAACAAGTCCATAAAAACGCTGATCATTGCGTCGGAGTTCCATGCAGAGATTCTTGAGACCTGCAAAAGGCACAACATCACTGCTGAGCAGGTCATGGTAGTGCAATGACGATGAAGGCAGCACGGCGTGTGCTCATCTCTCCTGCAGGGGGACAGGCTATTCACGGAATTGCGCAGTATTTCAGGGACAGGAGTATGATCGTCACCGGCATCGATGGCAATAGGGAAGCCATAGGCAGGTTCTTTACCGACAAGTTCATCTGTGTCCCGGCAGTCAGCAGCCCTTCCTATGCCGATGTGGTCCTCGGCATTATTGCTGATAGTCACATCGACCTGTTTATCAGTTGGCTGGACCCGGAAATCATATTTTGGAACGAGATGTTTCGCACCTCCCGGCTTCCGGTCGGCATGGAAGGTGTCTTCACCTTAAATTTCCGGCCTGACATCATGGATTTTTATGATAAATTCCTGTTTTGCGGATTGCTCGAAAGTCACGGTTTTACACGCCCCAGAACGTTTCTGCTGAGCGATAATGAAAATACCGGTGCATTACGTCTGCCGGTTATTGTCAAACCAAGGGTTGGGTACGGATCAAAAGACACCCACATGGCGACAAGCCGCGAGGCGCTTGCCTGTATTGTAGGTCTTCTTAGCAGCAGGCGCGCCGATATGAGCGCGTTTCTTGTGCAGGAATGCATAAGCGGGACTGAATACACCGTGGATTTTTTTGCGGAAAGGGGCGCCGTAATTAATATGGCTATCCGGAAACGGACTGAGCACCGGGGAGTGAGCCTGAAGGGCGAGACCGTGATCGATGATGTGATTGAAGAGTGTATAATGAGATTCAGCAAGGCCTTCATGGTGGATGGGCTCAATAACATTCAAGTGATAAGAGGGGCGGACGGGCTCTACATTATTGATTATAATCCAAGACCGAGTGGTACAATCATGCTTTCTGTGCATGCAGGCGTGGACCTCTTAAACAATCTTGTCGAGCGTGCAGGGGGGGCGGAATGTACCCGCTACGGCAAGCCTCGAAAGCTCAAGATGGTGCGCTATCTATCGGAGAGATACTATGAATAAGGTTGATGCCGTATTCTATGACCTGGACAACACGTTGTACCGGCAGCTTGAGGATGTAAGGCAAAGGATAGCGTATTGCGCCAGGAAATTCCGTCTCCCTGATGCCGTGGAGATCCTGTCATTCTGGTTGAAAGAGTGGTCGGAAAGAGGACCAGCGGAACGAAATTATATTGACAAGGTGATCGAACGGTTTTCTCTGAAAGTTGACAGGGAGGCCATGATTGAGGAATACCGGTCCTGTACTACTACGCTGTCCCTGGATGAGAAGGTATACGATTTTTCTGGCTATGGTCAGGGAGCGCGGGATAAAACAGTTCCTGATAACCAATGGCCATCTCCAGACCCAGATGAGGAAAATTGAGTCGCTTGGGGTGCGGGAACTTTTCACTGAGGTCGTTGTTGCCTCCGGGCTTTATGCGAAACCTTCGTGTTACTGGTTCACGACAATGCTTGAGCTGCACGGTCTTAATCCGTCACAGTGCATCAGCATAGGGGACTGGTTTGCGGTAGACGGTGCAGCTTCCGCCGGGGCCGGTATTCGGTACATTCATCTGACAGGCGGGCCGGTCAGAGAGCCTTTGCCCGATACAGTCGTTTGTATCAATAATATCTTTAATCTCGGAGGATTCCTATGAGCACTGAGAAACGCCTGCTGGTTGTCGCCGCCCATCCGGACGATGAAATACTGGGTTGCGGAGGAACGGTTGCGCGGCTTGTCGACGAAGGATATGAGGCCTATTCGCTGGTCCTGGGCGAGGGGATAACCTCAAGGGACGATAAACGGGACCAGGAAAAAAGAGCGGAAGACATTAAACAATTGAAGAAGCAGATATCCAGGGCGAATAAGATAGTCGGGATTAAAGAGGTGTTCACCCATGAATTTCCTGATAACAGGTTTGATACGCTCCCGTTACTGGATATTGTCAAAGTCATCGAAAAATTAAAAAATCAAATCAGGCCTGATTTGATTTTTACTCATTTTGAAAAAGATCTGAATATTGATCACAGGATCACTTACCAGGCAGTTGTAACCGCAACCCGGCCTTTGCCCAGGGAACCTGTCAGGTGCATATACTCTTTTGAAATTCTATCATCAACAGAATGGAACTGGCCTTTAAGCTTTTCTCCTGATGTATTTTTCAATATTGAGAAGGGCATTAATAAAAAGATTGAAGCAATGCGTGAGTATAAATCCGAGTTGAGAGATTTTCCTCATCCCAGGTCGTTGAAGGGAATAAAGCTTAATGCCGAATACCGGGGAATGCTCACGGGCTTGAAATATGCGGAAGCATTTAAACTCGTTAGAGCAATAAGTTAATGGATCTGAAAAGTGATTTTCAAATTGATGATGTTTTAATTGTAAACTTTATTAACCTGAACGGCGAAGAAAGAGAGCTTGTAAGACTCTGGAGAAATCATGATTATGTGAAGAAACAGATGTTTTCGGAACACACTATATCTGCGGAAGAACATGCAGAATTTGCAGCCGGACTAAGCAGTGATAACAAGAACTTTTATTGGCTTGTAAAAGATAAAATAGGAGAATATCTTGGTGTAATTTACCTGAACAGAACTGACTTCTCAAACATGAATGCCTTTCTTGGGATATATTCTAATCCTGACCGCAAATCTCCGGGCAGCGGGGGCCTGCTTATCGATTGTCTGAAAAGGATTGCTTTTGAAAAATCGAATCTTCATACTTTAAAACTTGAGGTGATAGAAACCAACGTGAAGGCGGTGGATTTTTACGCAAAGGCTGGATTTACTGAAGAGGGAAGACTGAAAGAGTTTGTCTTTAAGAAAGACGAGTGGTATGATGTCATCATCATGGGAATGGTGAATAGAACTGAGAAGCGGGATTTTGAAGAACTGTGAATATTAAAATATCTGATAGAGACATTGGCGATAACAGCCCTGTTTTTATAATCGCCGAACTGTCTGCCAACCATAACCGGAAGTTCGAGCTGGCAGTGGAAACAATAAAGGCTGCAAAAGAGGCAGGGGCGGATGCTATAAAGTTGCAAACGTATACCCCTGATACAATTACTATTGACTGCGATAATGAGTACTTCAGGATTAAGCAGGGGACTTTATGGGACGGTAAAATGCTCTACCATCTTTATAAGGAGGCATTTACTCCCTGGGAGTGGCACTCTGACCTCAAGCAGATTGCCGAAGGGCTGGGGCTCGTCTGTTTTTCCTCTCCGTTTGATAAAACAGCTGTCGATTTCCTTGAAAATTTAGATGTGCCGGCTTATAAGATAGCTTCTTTTGAAATAACAGATATCCCATTAATTGAGTATATTGCATCAAAAGGAAAACCGGTTATTATCTCTACCGGCATAGCGATGCTTTGTGACATTGAAGAGGCAATAGGTGCTTGTAAAAGGATGGGGAATGGACAGGTGGCCCTGCTGAAATGCACATCCGCCTATCCTGCGCCCCTGGAAGAGATGAACTTGAGGACTATTCCGAATATGGCCGGGACCTTTCATACTGTTGTAGGTCTGTCTGACCATACCCTCAGTATTCCTGTACCGGCCGCAGCCGCAGCGCTTGGCGCAAGAATAATAGAGAAGCATTTTATTCTGGACAGAAAGTTGGGCGGCCCGGATTCTGCATTTTCCATGGAGCCGGAAGAGTTCAGGGCCATGGTCAACGCTGTTAGGGATGTGGAGAAAGCGCTTGGAACTGTAAGTTATGCGCTGTCGGACAAGACAAATAAAAGCAGGGAATTTTCGCGTTCATTATTCATAGTAAAAGATACTAAAGCAGGGGATGCCTTGACCGAAGATAATGTCAGATCTATCAGGCCGGGGTTTGGCCTTCATCCGAAATTTATGAAAGATGTTCTGGGTAAAAAGGCGAAAACTGATATTAAGAGGGGCACGCCGTTAAGCTGGTTATTGATAGGATAGGGCAGTGCCGGTAATTTTCAGAAACGGATATTTTTTGAAGAACTCTGTTATATTATTATATGTCTGAACCGCCTTACATATCCAATTTGAACTCTGCAATCGCTTATCTGAAGATGGGCAAGAGGGACCCTGCAAGAGAGTCACTGAACAGGGCGCTTTCCCAGGTGCCTGAAGATGAAAAAAATAGCGGTAACATTTCCTATATTAAATTGCTTTCTTATCTCGCAGCTACAGCAGTTGGCGACGGAGACTATACGTCTGCTGCAAAATATATTGAAGAGGGCCTGGCACTGAAAGAGATCCATGCGGACCTTTTATACATGAGGCTGCTTGTTCTGATGCACAGGGGCGCCTATAATGCCATGTTTCCGGAAGTTTTGAAGTATTTGATGGCGTGCGGCGCTGAGGACAGGAGTATTTATGATTGCGGGTTTGCGACTCAAGAGGTAATCGACAAGGTAATGAATGAAATCCTGCCGCAGGCTTATGAAAATTCCGTCAACCACGAAGCATACTATGCTGCAGTCACGCGATATACGGAGACAATGGACAACAAGCTGCTCAAAAGGGCGCACGAAATCATGACCGAAATAGATAAAACTCATTGAAAGGATAAGGATAGGTAACGGGTCATCGGTTATGGGTTATAGTTAAAAAAAACTATGGCCAATAGCCTATGACCTATTTTTATTATGCACAGACTGCTTTTTCCTATAGACGATAAAGAATTTAATGCAACCCAGGGCAGATTCCTGCACCTGGTCCGGATACTTGCGGCTGATGGCTATCAGGTTGATATTCTTACGCCGGATGCCGAAGTATATTCAAAGGCTGTTGAAACTTTCAAGGAAAATGAAAACGTGCATGTTTCTTCGGCGAAACAGGTTCTTATCCCGACTCCTGAGAGTTTCAAGGATGATCTTTTAAAGACCTTTATCAAACAGACATTAAACCTTTTTATTCCGGGAACGGACATGAAGATGTACAAACTTTCCGCTTTCGATGATTTTTATGGATTTATCTTGCCTTTCAGTTATCCGGATATTGATGTCTTGCCCTACAGTCTTATATTGATGCCCGTCATTTCAAGGGAACATATGCCATCTATGGTTTCCGATTCCTTTTATTCTGCGATTTGTTTTCTGGCAAAAGAAAAGAAAGTGCCCCTTATAGGGCTGCAAACTCAGCCCCAGGTACATAATGCATTCCTGTATGCCAAGCTTATGGACTATATTGTGGTGAAAGAGGACTGGGAACGTAAGTACCTTGAACAGCTTGGCATCGAAGAAAAGAGGATATTTCTGTTGACGGACGAAAGAGAGGCGTATTGTCTTAAATCCGTTGAAGATCCGTATATGGATAACTTCCTTGAATTTATGGAGGGTAAAGATTTCAAAATGGATAGAAACGCGTTCTCTGTTTTTGTCTTCAACCACCCGAAATTCAGACTTCAAACCAGAGAGATACTTTCTATCATTAGCCAAATGGATATCCCTGTGGTTGTTTTCATCATGAAATTCGGTTATTCCGTACAGGAGCTTACAGAGGAAGAGATTATTGACAGCGTTTATGGAGATGTCATCAAGAATATGAAAGGCAAGGTTTACTTTGCCGGCCGGGACACTCAAAGCAAAGTGTTTTTATTGTCGGATTTCATGGTATCGGCTACATATTGGGAGATATTGAGTTTGGCCGTGAGATATAAAAAAACGGCTATTGTGTACAACAATGTCTTTAGGGATCTTGAAAGCGGCGACGGTGTCATATTTATGGATGATCCAAAAGAGCTGAAAGAAATGATATTGAGACGATACAATGAAAAAAAGGCCGGATACAGTTGTCTGTCCGACTTCGTCGGCAGGCTGTGCAAAGAGGCCAGGTTATAGGTCATGGGCTATAGGTCATGGGTAAAAAACCTGTCTTTGTGTTTTTGGGTGTTAAGTCTTGACAATACGTTGGAATCTAACTGTGAGACTAAAGAATAAGAAGATAGCATTTTACATTGCACAGCCCCACCACAGCAAGTATCTCTTCCCTTTGGCTGAAGCAGTCAAAAAAGAGGGCGCTGAAATATTATTTTTTACTACTTCTGAATTTTATCCTTTTGAGAGCGAATTATTAAAGAAGGGTTACAAATATAAATTTGTATCGGAATATGCGGACGAGGAAACTGTACAGCAAATCAGGAGTGCCTCAAATAAATTCTGTGATGAATGGATACGGCTGATTTTTCATTGGGATGGAATAAGGCACTGGCCGCTTGCCACGCAGGACAGGCTTTTTATGTCTCGCATTGATGAATATATATGCCTTGAGAGGATGACCCGGATCGAAAATCCTGATATGTTTGTTGCCCTTCATGAGGTAAACCCATGGGGAAAAGAGATAGGGCATGTTGCAGCAAAATATGGAATACCTTATGTGACGATGCAGGAAGGAGATTACTACGGAGAGAGCATAGCGTCTTGTGTGCACACGGAATATTCTACTGCAGCCCTGCTTTGGGGCGGGTCAACAGTTCAGTATCTCGAGAAATTCAGGTGTTCTGCGGATAAGATGGTAACTGTCGGCAATATGTATCTTGACGGGATTATGAATAAGTACTCGACCAGCGCTGTAAGGAAAAATATCAGGGAAGAGCTCGGCATTAAACCGGGCAGGAAAGTAGTGGCTTTTTTACTCGGTTTTGACTGGGCTGTAATTGGGCGCAAGGAGATCTGGGAATTACTTTGCCGGGAGCTTGTGAAGGAGGAGTTAGTATGCATTTTTAAATGGCATACGATGGTACCTGTCGCTGATTTTAAAAAAGTTGAGATCATAATAAAGGAAATCATGCCAGCCGCAATAGTGCTTTATACATATGATCCCTATAAGGTAATTTCCATATCAAATTATTGCGTGATCCTGGGCCGATCAACCATTGCGTTGGAGGCCCTGGCCTGGAAGAAGCCTTTGTTTGAGGTCCAGAGCTATCAGTTGGATGGCCATTGTTTCGGGGATGATGTTTATTATAGCGAGGCAGGCGTGGCGCAGTTAGTGTCCCCATTGGGCAACTGGGAAAAACTGTTTAGCACAATAAAAAAAGGTATGCCGGAGGGACTGCAGGAAAACGTTGATAAATATTTGAGGCGGGCCTTTTACAAACTTGACGGCAAGTCATTAGAAAGGGCAGTGGGCGTGATAAGCTTTATGCTGGAAGCTAAAAAGGCAAATGCCGACAGTAGGTGCTCAAGCAGCAAAGGGCAAAGGGCCGGTTCGGCTCTGCTAACTGACAATACGGGGATTAAGGGCAGAGTTAGTTTTATTATCCCATCGGGAAATGATGCTGAAGCCCTTTTATCAAGTCTCACATCCCTGTCGGAAGGCGTTACATTCCCTGACTGGGAGGCTGTGATCGTTGTTAATGACAGCGCAATTAAACAGCTGATAGCAGGTATTTCAGGAGATCTGAAGGTTGTCGAGTCAGAAGGCACCAACCTCTCGCAGCTCTACAACAAGGGCGCGGATGCATCTACAGGAGAATTCCTCATTTTTATGACACCGGGTATTGTTTATTTGAAAGATGAAGGCTTCATTGAAGCAATGAAAGACGGGGTAGCCGGTATGCCTGTAAGAAATGCTGACATGACCCCTTACTGTCTTGGAATCGGTTTTGATTTTAACTTTACGCCGTACTTTATTAAAGAGGACGATTCGACTTCGCTCACCGAAGGGAGCAGACGGGAGGCTGTCGGAGGCGGGCTTATGGGAATTAGCAGGGAGGCCTTTACAGCTGCCGGAGGGTTTGACGAAGGAATTGCAAATCACCTTATAGAAGCCGATCTCTGCCTGGCGGCCAAAAATAATGGCTGCTCAATCTCATATTTGAGTGGCTGTCTGGGAGTTGTTTATAAGAACGAGGCTGCAGACTATTGGCAAAAAGCGAAAGATAAGGATTACGATAATGAGTGGAAGAGGAGAATAAGGTTTTTTGCGAAATGGTGCGGTAAACTGCCCAAAAATGATGATATTATAAAGTTTTTAGGAGATTGGCTGAAAGTGTGACAAAATAGGAAATAGGCTATGGGCAATAGGTTATGGGTCAAAGACTAAAACGCGAACACGTCCGGTAGTTTGATGTTTAAACCAACGAGCAGCGGGGATTCGAGCACTTGGCTTTCAGAATATGACCTCTCAAGTATAAAAACACTGTCACTAAGCGAATATATGTCAACGTTTTTCTCCAGCGGGTCAACAATCCAGTATTCCTTTACGCCAAATCTTGCGTAAATTTTTTTCTTTTTTACGAGATCATGATATGCATTGCTTTCAGACAGCACCTCGACGACAAGGTCAGGGGCCCCCTGAATATTTTTTTCACCGATTATATGCGCTCTTTCTTTTGATATAAAGAGTATATCAGGTTCAAAGACATTTTCATTGTCGAAGTATACATCGAGAGGTGAGAAAAATACCTCGCCAAGATTGTTCGCTGTTATGAAATTCTCAAGTAATAACGCAATTCTCTTTATTATTCTCTGATGGTTGGGAATTTGCGACGGCGTCATGTTCAGCTCTCCTTCAATTAGTTCGTATCTCTGGGCATCAGGAGTTTTAAGGTAATCTTCGTAAGTGTACCGTTTCTTTTCAAGAGTGGTAGTCATGGCTTTAATATAACAGAAATCCGGTGTTATTTCAATCAGCCCCCGGATTTATTAACTTATTGAAATTACGGCCAATTAATCCGTATGTTCAAATACTTCTTTTGCCGGTTAAAGTTTTGGAAATAACCTCCGATAAAATAGACAAGCGAAAAAGGAGTCATGGCGGATGTGCAAAAATCTTGACAAGGAGGTGAATAAACAGGTTTTACGCTGAGTTCACAACGCTCGACCCTGAACGCTAACGGGCAGGATGCCCTAAAACAAAATTCAAGGAGGAAAACAAGATGCTTTCAATAAACACTAACATATTTTCTCTCACTGCACAGGCAGCTCTTAGCAACACCGAAAGTCCTCTCCAAACTTCCATGCAGAGGTTGTCAACCGGTTTAAGAATCAATTCCGCAGCGGATGACGCAGCGGGTCTTGCAATTGCAACAGGGTTGCAGTCACAGGTTAACGGCATGAACACTGCGATAACCAATGCTAATAATGGCGTCGGATTATTGCAAACCGCTCAGGGAGCCTTGACATCAATAACAAACAACCTGCAGACAATCCGTGAGCTTGCCGTGGAATCGGCAAATGCTACAAACACCTCCGCTGACCGTACGGCGCTCAACACGGAATCTCAGCAATTGGTTGCAGAAATTGACAGAGTTGCATCATCTACAACATTCAATAACGTCAATTTGCTGGACGGTTCTTTCACAAATGCTACGTTTCAAGTGGGGGCAAATTCCGGGCAGACTATCACTATAGCGGCTATTGCCAGCGCCAGGACCGCCTTTCTTCAGGGCAGTTCTGCTGGGTCCATATCCTCTATTGCCGGGAATGAAACGAATGTTACAGGTGCTTCTTCTAATGTCCTTTCAGCTGTGCAAGCCGGCGACATGACTATAAATGACGTTGCAATCGGTTCTTCCGTGGCTGGAACCGCAACAGCAGATCAGACCAACAACAGCGCATGGGCCATTGCTAACGCGATTAATGCTGCATCAGGCACTGGAGTAACCGCAACGGCAAATTCCTTAACAGTGAACGGGGGTAGCGCTACTGTGACTTCCATGGCTGCTGGTGCTATTACGATCAATGGTATCGCTATAGGATCCTCAGGCACAATAGCTACGGGAGGGAGTGCTGTCGCTTTCGCAGAGGCAATTGTAACTGCTATTAACCTTATGACATCACAGACCGGCGTAACTGCCACTGCCAACGCAGGCGTAAGTGGAACCAGCTCCAGCGGCACGATAACCCTGACAGATGCAGAGGGTGGCAACATAGTGCTTACCGGGGGCTCCGCCTATGGTCTTAGTAGTGCCGGAACATACCAGTCTACAGTGTCACTGGGTAGTGAAAACGGAGCGATTACTGTTGGCGGTAACGCTTCCAGTTCCGGAATATCAGTCGGAACTTATTTTACCCAAATGTCCGGAACTACAGCCAGTGCTGCAACATCAGTATTAGCCTACGGTGATTTGACGATTAATGGAGCTGCTATAAACGCTCCTACGGCTGGAGGCGCGGGTCAGACTGCTGACAGCGCATGGGCCATTGCCAATGCGATTAATGCTGTTCAATCAACTACTGGTGTAACGGCGACCGCAAATGCGGCAAATGCCAATTTGGGTTCAGCGCTTGCGCCTACAACGGGATCGGCAGTTGCTGCCGGTGCTTTTACGATTAATGGCGTCAATATAGGAGCGGTAGCTTCTGTAGCGGTAACAACGGATGGCTCCCAAGAGGGAGCTGCTATTGCAACTGCTATCAACCTTATCAGTTCACAGACAGGCGTAACTGCAACTGCCGACTCCCTCACCGGAGCGCTTACCCTGAAAGCTGCGGATGGTCGCGATATAACGATTTCCGCAGGCGGGTCCACCATGGGCTTAGGTGGTGCGGCAACATACCAGGGGTCAATCTCTTTAAGCTCAACTGCTTCTTCGGGCATTGTTGTCGGCGGTACTTCCGCTTCGAGTGCCGGATTGACAGACGGAACGTATGCGGCAACTGCCACTTCTAGTATAACAAGCGTAGCTGATATCAATATTTCAACTGTAGCCGGTGCAAACGCTGCTATTAGTGCGGTTGATTCGGCCCTTAACCAGATCGATTTGTCGGCGGCAAATTTGGGCGCTTATCAGAACCGCTTCCAATCGGCAGTCACCACATTGCAGAACACTTCTGATAACCTTACCTCTGCAAAGTCCAATATTATGGATGCTGACTACGCGGTTGAGACATCAAATCTGACAAAGGCATTGATCGCCCAGCAGGCAGGTATATCAATACTTGCCCAGGCAAATACGATCCCGCAGCAAATACTCGCGCTGCTGCCTAAGGGGTAAACAATGAGAAGTGAGGAGTAAGCAGGAAGAACTGCTTGAAAGTATTAACACAGGGCGGCCGGTATGGCCGCCCTGATAAAAAAGAGACAGCAGATATATATTTATAGTCGCATAATTATCAGTATTAAAGCGGGGAGGATAAGGCCATGACAATAGATCCTGCAATAGCATTAAGTCAGCCTGGCTTGATAACCCAGAATGGCACGCAGGCAAATAGCGGCCGTGATTTGAGTAATCTGGTAAATAGCGGGCCGGCTTCGAGCAAAGAGGCTAAGCAGGAGAAGGACCCGGAAAAAACTCCTGTATCTTCGGACCCTTCGAGTTCAGGGTTGACAGCCAGTCTGGCTGTTGATGACGATAAGAATGTTGTAGTGCGTTTTTATGATAATCAGGGGAATGTGGTGGCACAGTACCCGCCTAAAGATTATATAGCGCAGATGAAAGAATTAAATCAGGTAAATGAGAATTTATTTCATAAAACAGCGTGAACACTAAAGATAAAAAACGTGTTATAATATAATTGTTAATTAATAGGGTAGGGGGATGATAATAGATCCTGCAATAGCGTTAAGTCAGCCTGGCATGATAAGCCAGAACGGCAAACAGACAAATAGCGTGCAGGATTTGACTGATCAGCTGAATAGCGGGCAGGTTTCGAGCAAACAGGCGAAGCAGCAGAAGGACCCGGACAAAGAAGCTGTGTCTTCAGAACCCTCGAGTTCAGGGTTGACAGGCAGTCTGGCTCTTGATGACGATAAGAATGTTGTGGTGCGTTTTTACGATAATCAGGGGAATGTGGTGACACAGTTCCCGCCTGAAGTATATTTGGAGCAGATGAAAAAGTTAAACCAGGTGGCCCAGAATTTGTTCCATACAACAGCCTAAACAGTATATGAGTCTAAGAGTATATGAAAAGGCTTTTCCCCCCGGCATTTTCCCTTTTAAATCTTTTTTTCTATTTCCGTATATTCTCATATACTCATACACCCATATACTCATATACTTTTTTACTGCTGTGCTAAAGATTAATCCGGATATGCCGATAAAATAGTATAGTGAATCGATTGCATTTTACTCATATTCTCATTAACGCTTATAGTTGTTCGGAGGAACTGGTATGTCAACGAGCCCAATAAATGTGTCAAGTCTTTTAGAGGCTTTTGGTCTGAATAGTGCATCTAATATTGATGTTAACACTATTGTCAGCGAGCTTATGCAGGTCAACGAGCAGCCCTACATCAATTTGCAGAATGCTGTTACAGCTGATCAGACAGACATAAGCGCTTATGGTACTATACTTTCAAATCTTTCGAGCCTTCAAAGTTCTGTGACTGCAATGAAAAATAGTACTACCGGTCTGTCGGCTACTCCATCAGATTCATCTTATTTTACGGCAACCGCATCAAATACGGCCACGACAGGCACTACGGCTATAGACGTTTCCAATATTGCAAGCGCCCAGAGCCTTTATTCCACCGCTTTCGGTTCCAAGAGCGGCCCGGTTGCAGATTTATCCGGCGCTGAGAACGCCACACAATACCTGCAGATAGAGTCGGGTTCCAGTACAGCTACGATAACTGTTAATTCGTCAAATAATACCCTTTCCGGGATAGCAAGCGCCATAAACAACGCTAACGCAGGTGTTACTGCAACGGTAATCCAGCAATCTTCGGATTTTGTCATTGGCTCGACAAATAATACAATAAGCTTCAATTACGGAAGTTATACTAACCTTACGGCAACTATTGGTAAGGGTGACTACTCCGGGTCCCAACTTGCTTCGGCTATGGAAAGCGCTATGAATACCGCGGTAGACACGGCAGAGGGCGGCGGCTCGACAGATACGCCGTTTACAGCCGGTTACAGTTCGTCAAGCGCTTTTTCAATAACAAATACTAATTCCAGTAACTCAGCCCAGATCAATTGGGGAAGCAGCACTCTCACGCCGCAGTTATTAGGTTTTATGCCTGATTCGGGCACAGATTCATATTCCAGCACGGACCCGGGGACAGAAAGTTCTGTGATAGCACAGGCGGGATCATCGGGATCGACCATTACCGGCACTGCCGTCGATGGGATGTATGCGCTTAGCCTGGTGTCTAATTCTACAGGCGAGGCGAACGGAATTGTCCTAAAGGTGGATGAAAACAGCAGCGACTTCAATACAGGCAGCGGTTATATAGGCGAGAACGGTAGTAATAAAGATATGTTTGGTTTGTCTGTCCTTGCCTCTGATGCAACATTTGATTCAAATAATAACGTCTTAACGGGATATTCCAATCTGACACAGACGAGTGCAGCGGCTGATGCGCAATTGACTGTTGCCGGAGTGCCGATTACCTCGGCCAGCAATACCGTCACCACAGCAGTGCCGGGGGTCACCTTAAACCTCCTTTCAGCCGGAAATGGAAGTCTTGATGTAACCTCGGACAGCTCTTCGCTCGCCAGCGAATTGAGTTCGTTTGTCTCGGCATATAATACCGCTATGACCACAATAAATACTTACTATCAGCCGGCGCTGAATTCTACGGCGTCTTCGTCGTCAGAGCAGGGACTTTTGAGTGGAGATAATGTCTTGCTCACGTTGTCGAACACATTGAAGAATGTGACGACGAACCCATATGGCACGGAATCGACCTATGCCGATAACAGTCTTGCTTATATCGGAGTTACACATGACAGCAGCGGCGTCCTTCAGTTCAATTCTACACAACTGAGCACGGCATATCAGAGTGATTCGGCGAATATCACTACGATGATAAACAATATGGCGAATTCGTTCGGAGCAGCCCTCAATAACTATATAGAGACAACAATTCCTGCAGAACAGACTGGTTATCAGACTCAGGTAACTATTATGCAAAACCAGGAGAATGATCTTGCGGGACAACTTATTAATGAGCAGACGGCGCTTACAACAGAGTACTCTGCACTGGCCAATCTCGTTACGAGCGACAACCAGATCAGCAGTTATTTAACAGAAGAAACTGACCAACAAGATAAATCGAGCTCGAGTTAATTATGGTAAACACAGCATACGCACTTAATTCATACACACAGGCTAGAGTCCAGGGCGGAAGCCCTGTTGAAATGATCATAATGCTTTATGATGGGGCCATTGAGTACATTAATAAGGCGGCCACAGGGATCTCCATGAAAAATCTGCAGGTAAAGCTTAAATACGTTGATAGAACGCTGGCAATTCTTCAGGAACTCGACAGGAGCCTGAATTTCGAGGCGGGAGGAGAAGTCGCCCTTAAGTTGCACGACTGTTATTTTTATATGATGCAACAGCTTGTGCTGGCGAATATCGAGAACGACGGCGACAAGATGGCGCATATTAGCGGATTGCTGACAACCCTGCGTGAAGGGTGGACGCAGGTGAAGAACACATAAAAGCTGAAGGCATAATCCCGAAAAAAGCTTTAGAGGAGCCACAAAGTGTATAAGTGTAGTAAACAGCAGAGATGTTTTCTGCTGTTTTTTGTTGTTTGTGTTCAAAAAAAATCTAAATAGTATATAATTACAGCGGGTTGACTATTAGAAATGAACTGGAAAAGATTCTAAAATGGATATAGCGGCAGTCCTGGGTATCCTTCTCGGTATAGGCGCTGTTATCGGCGGTAACATGGTAGAAGGTGGAAATACCGCCCATCTTGTACAGGTCGCTGCTGCACTCATAGTTTTCGGCGGCACCCTCGGCGCAACCCTTTTAAGTTTTTCCCTCAGGGACATGCTTACCGCCGTTAAAGCCCTGGGCATGGTCTTCGGCTCCAGGTCGTCCTCTACCGGAGAAGTCATCGAGGACATTCTCGGTCTTCTCGTCAAGGCCAGGAAGATGGGCCTGCTCTCCCTGGAGTCGCAGGTTAAAGCTGTCGAGAATGATTTCCTGCGTAAAGGGTTGAACCTTGTCATTGACGGGATTCCGCCTGCCATGATTAAGGAAATACTTTTCCAGGAAATCTACACATATGAGAACACCTACAAGAAGGCAGCAAAAGTCTTTGAATCAGCCGGGGGCTATGCGCCGACCATCGGCATTCTCGGCGCCGTACTCGGTCTTATACAGGTCATGCAGAACGTTTCCGAACCGTCCAAGATAGGCAGTGGGATCGCTGTTGCTTTTGTTGCTACTATTTACGGTGTAGGGTCCGCTAACCTTGTTCTTTTGCCTTTGAGCAGGAAGATAATTAACAGGCTTAAAGAGGATATTTTTATAAAGGAACTGATTGTGGAGGGTGTCCTTGGAGTGGAAGCCGGCGTCAACCCTTTCTTTCTCAAGGCCCGACTGAATGCTTTTCTGGCAGAGCATGAAAAAGCGTGAGAGAGACAGGTAAAGGTAAAGGTAGAGGTAAAGATAAAAATGTTTTAATTGCTATGCCCATACCTGTATCGTTACCTGTTTTTAAGGAGTCTTTATGAGGCGCAGAGACGAGGAAGAGCCCGAAAACCTTGATCGGTGGCTGATATCCTATGCTGATTTTATTACATTGATGTTTACGTTTTTTGCGGCCCTTTATGCGTTATCATCAGTTGATAAAGCAAAAATGGAGGAGTTCTCCGGAATCTTTAAACCAGACGTTCAAAGTAATAGAAAAGCCTATTCAGCTGATGGAAGACAACAAAAAAACTGTGCTTATGGAAGATATAAAGAAAGTGACCGGTGATCTTAAGGGTATTACCGTAAAGAATGAGCCGCGGGGAGTGGTTGTGACATTTTCAGATTCCGTGCTTTTTGCCTCAGGGGCTGCGGAACTCAAGCCGGAAATTTATTCTGTGCTGGAAAAGCTTTCGAAGCTGCTGTCCTCCGTCCCCGGAAATGTTGCTATTGAGGGGCATACAGACAATGTGCCAATTGCAAGTTCCAAATATTCATCTAACTGGGAGCTGTCCACTGCGAGGGCTGCAAGCATGCTCCACTTTTTTATCCAGAAGGGGATTGATCCCGCCAAGTATTCTATTGCGGGATACGCTGAATTCAGGCCTTTGGAGAGCAATGCTACTGACGAAGGCAGGCAGAAGAACAGGCGTGTTGAGATCGTAATAACCAAATAAGTATATGAGTATATGAATGTATGGGTGAAAGAAAAAGGGTCTTTGTCTTCTTTACGTTTTTACTCATATACCGATATACTCATGTACTTATATACTTTCTGAGGTTACAATGAAGCAGGAAGACGAACAGTATTCTAAAATGAGAGGATTTTCGAGAGTTGATGCTCAAATCCCTTTTGAGGCTCGGCTTGTGCCTCAATCGGAACGCGAGGCTATAAAAGCCAGGACAGTAGGCGATATGCCCATAGTCGATCCCAGGGTGATGCCGGAGCTGCAGGACAAGGTACTTGGCGAGTGGATCAAGATGCTCAACTCAAAGCTTGATGTCATTATAAACAAGCTCAGTTCTCAACGAGAAGGTTTTGGCGCTTTGACTCTTGCTAACGTTAACATAAGCGGCGGAGGACTGGGTTTTTTTTCCGAAAAGACAGGTATAGAGTTGGTGATGTTATCGAAGCCAAGTTGATTTTGCCCATGATGCCGCCGGTAGCGCTTTTTGTTTACGGCGAAGTTGTCAATGTTGAACAAACAGCGAAGGGCTTTATGACAGCTACAAAGTTCGTTGCCGTGGATGATGACATCACGGATGAAATTGTTAAGTATGTTTTTAAAAGGCAGCGAGAAATACTGAGAGAGCAAAGAAGATAGATCAATATACTTATACACTGATATACGAGAGGATATTGTATGTTTGCCATCATAGGGGCGGTTATAGTTTTTGTTTCAGTTGTAGGTGGTTTTTTAATAGAAAAAGGAAATCTCAGTGTAATCATTCAGCCCGTTGAGATGCTTATAATATTTGGCGCGGCGATAGGTGCTTTTATAATCGCCTCTCCCATGAAGGTGATCAAAGCTGTTATCGGCGGAGTTCTCAAAATACTTTCCGGCAAATCATATTCCAAGTCTGATTATGTAGAAGTGCTGTTGCTTTTAAGTGAGATCTTCACCAAGATAAGAAAAGAGGGGCTTGTGTCGATAGAAGCGGACGTTGACAACCCTGCTGAAAGCAAAATTCTCGGCAAGTATTCTAACTTTCTCAAAAACCATCATGCCGTTGCGCTGGTCACCGATACACTCAGGATGGTAATGACAACCAGTATTGCGCCTCACGAACTCGAATCGCTGCTCGACGCTGAGCTTGAGGCGCACCATGAAGAATCCATGATTCCATCCAAGAGTGTCGGAGTGATTGCGGACGGCCTGCCGGGCCTTGGAATTGTTGCGGCGGTCCTGGGCGTTGTGCTCACTATGGGCAAGATAAGCGAGCCCCCTGAAGTCCTCGGACACAGCATTGGTTCTGCGCTCGTGGGCACATTTCTCGGCGTGTTGATGTGCTATGGTTTTGTGGGACCTGCGTCAAGAAATCTTGAGTTTGTGGCCAATGAAGGAAGAGATTATCTGAATGTTTTTAAGGTCGCTCTTGTCGGCTTTGTCGGAGGTGCTGCGCCGCAGATTGCAGTTGAATTCGGCAGAAGGGTAATCCCGGGTAATGTGAAACCCTCGTTCATGGAAGTAGAGGAAAAAATCAGAGAACTTAAAAAATAAAGCAGGTAGAGGTAAAGGTAGAGGTTTAGAAGTCGGGCAAAAGAGAAACGCGTTTCCTTTTATCTATACCTATACCTTAACCTTTGCCTGTCTTTTTTAATATGGCAGACAAATCCAAAACAATAATAGTTAAAAAGGTCAAAAAGGGACACGAAGGCGCCCATGGCGGCAGTTGGAAGGTCGCCTATGCCGATTTTGTTACCGCAATGATGGCCTTTTTCCTGCTGATGTGGCTGCTTGCGATGACTTCACCTGAAAAGAGGGCTGCCATAGCGGATTATTTCAAACACTTTTCTGTTTTTGAGCAATCCGGAAAGTCATTCATGAAAGAATCCTCAGAGATACTTTCACATCCTGAAAAAGATGTAAAAACCCTTACCAAGGAGTTTGGACAGTCCGGCGAACTGTCTGCCGAACAGTTTAAAAACAAGCTTAAAAAGGCGATAGACGAAAAATTGGAGGGATTGAAAGAACACCTGATGGTCGATATCGTGGATGGAGGCGTGAGAATCCAGCTTGTTGATACAGAGGGAAAGCCGATGTTCCGTCCCGGCAGTGCCGAGCCTAGTTCATCTGCAATAGAAATTCTGCGATTCGTTGCCGACAATATTAAAGACATGCCTAACAAGATAGCTGTAGAAGGCCATACCGATGCATCCCCCCTTAACAAGGGAGATTTCACCAACTGGGAACTCTCTACAGAAAGGGCGTCTGCTGCCCGCAGGGTGCTGCAGGATAACGGTATAAACGCTGACAGGATAGCGCGGGTCGTGGGCTATGCTGCTACTGAACTGCTTTACAAAGATAAACCCACGGATTCAAGAAACAGGAGAATCAGCATAATTCTGCTCCAGGAAAAAGCTCAGGAGACCCCGATCCCAAAGCCTGAGCCGATTGAAAGGGCTGAAACAAAACCGGTTCAAACGCAGCCAATCCAGAAGGCGCCCACACCCACAATCGCACCGGCACCCACAACTGCGCCTGCACCCAAACCTGCGCCCAACCCCGCAACCCGGCAGGAGCAGAATAAGTCTTTTATCATGCCGATAGCACCCAGGAACCCTTTAGGACTCAACAGGCCGGCTGGCCCTTAGGGGCCGGGAACTGCAGACCCCCTGCAGCAGGACCACGGGGAATGCGCTGGCTATCCATTTATTTTTTATATGCTTTTATTGTAATATTGTGCAGGTGTAAATCATTGAAAGGGAGGGATGCTATATGAGCGATGAGGAAATCATTGAAACTTTAAAAAGGGAAAATGAGGAATTCAGAAAGGTTTACCAGGAGCATAGGGAACTGGATAGCATGCTTTCGGAATTCAACAAAAAGCATTATTTGACACCTGAAGAGGAAGTACAGATGCACCAGATGAAGAAAGAGAAGCTTTCCAAGAAAGACAAGATAGCGGAACTGATAAAAAACTATAAGAGCAATATAAATTGATGGTGTCGTAAAAAGTCGTCATACACGCGCTTAAGGCACCTACTGTAGGTGCCTTAAGCGCGTGCATGACGAAAAACGCTTTATTGCGAGCTGAATCTGGCAATCTTTGAGAAAATTACCGACAAGGATAGGATTATATGAAAATGCGAAGCCATACTATAAAAAAAGGTCTTGAAAGGGTCCCTCACCGGGCACTGCTTTACGCTACAGGTATTCCTAAAAGCGAAATGGAAAAACCGTTTATAGGGGTTGCAACCAGCTTTACAGATATTATCCCGGGGCATACGGGAATGAGAGACCTGGAACGCTTTATTGAGAAGGGTATTCATACGGGTGGCGGCTATCCTTTTCTATTCGGCGTACCCGGAATATGTGACGGCATTGCCATGGGCCATAAAGGAATGCATTACTCACTGGCATCACGTGAGCTGATCGCAGATATGGTGGAAACCATTGCAGAGGCGCACCAACTTGACGGGCTTGTTCTTCTTACCAACTGTGATAAAATTACTCCCGGCATGCTCATGGCCGCCGCCAGGTTGAACATTCCCAGCATAGTGGTAACTGCCGGCCCGATGCTCTCAGGGCATTATAAGGGCAGGAGACTGAACCTTACCAGCGATACCTTTGAGGCTGTAGGTAAATATAGAAAGGGATTGATGAAAGACGATGAGCTCGAAGCGATGGAAATGTGCGCCTGCCCCGGTGCAGGCTCCTGTCAGGGCATGTATACGGCGAATACAATGTCGTGTATTACCGAGTCGATAGGCATGAGTTTGCCTGGTTGTGCAACTGCTCCAGCCGTGCTCGCTAAAAAAAGAAGAATAGCGTTCGAGAGCGGCAGTCGAGTTGTCGATCTGGTTAAAAAGAACATAACACCCCGCAAGATAATGACTTTGAAGGCGTTTGAGAATGCTATTATGGTTGATCTGGCCCTGGGCGGTTCGACTAATACGGTCCTTCATCTTCCTGCCATTGCGCATGAAGCCAATGTCAAGCTGCCTCTTGAGACTTTCGATATTATAAGCCGTAAGACCCCGCATATCACGAACATGATCCCCGGAGGTATCCATTATATGGAAGATCTTGACAACGCGGGAGGCATTCCGGCTGTGCTTAACCGGCTGCAAGGGATGATCAACCCTTCTCTCACTGTTTCCGGGGTGAATATTGCTGAAATTGCAAAGAATGCAGTTGTTATGGATGAGGAAGTCATCAGGTCTCTGGACCGGCCCTGGCATAAAGAGGGCGGAATAGCGATTCTGAAAGGGAACCTGGCGCCCGACGGGGCTGTTGTCAAACAGATTGCAGTGAGCAAAAAGATGATGAAATTTGAAGGCTCGGCCCTTGTATTCGACTCTGAAGAAGCTGCAATGAAGGCTATTATGAATGGCAGGATAAAGGCAGGCGATGTTGTGGTAATACGATATGAGGGGCCGAAAGGCGGACCTGGAATGAGGGAAATGCTCTCTCCTACATCAGCCATCGCCGGAATGGGGTTGAGCGAATCGGTGGCCCTGATTACTGATGGCAGATTCTCCGGCGGTACCCGCGGCCCTTGCATAGGCCATATTTCGCCGGAGGCAATGGAAGGCGGTCCTATAGCTATTTTAAAAAATGGCGACAGGCTGAGAATAGATATCCCGAAAAGGAAAATAGAAGTTCTCATATCGGACAAAGAGATCAGGGAAAGGCTCGCCGTATGGAAAAAACCTCAACCGAAGATCCGGCATGGGTATCTTGCACGATACGCAAAACTTGTGAGTTCCGCCGGCAGCGGCGCTATCATGAGTGCCGAATAAAGGCAGGTTACAGGTAATAGGTTATAGGTGATAGGAAGTAGGTCAAAGAAAAGCGAAGAGACATTTTTTTCTTTACCTATTACCCATTACCTATTACCCATTACCTTTCTTCTTCTTTTCTTCATTCTCCTCGTAATTTTTAATCAAACTGCCTCTGCCGGGACCTTCGGGAAAAAGAAGGTCCTCATTCTCAATTCCTATCATGAGGGACTAAGCTGGACCGACAATATTGTGAAAGGGATCGAGTCCGTACTTAAGAGCGGAAGCTCAGGCAGGGATATTGAGCTCTATTTTGAGTACATGGACACCAAGCGGTACTTTGGCGAAAGGTACTTTCAAAAACTATATCAGTACTATGCCGGAAAGTACCGTAAGACGCGTTTTGATGTGGTGATTGTCACTGATAACGACGCATTTGATTTTGCCCGCGAGCATTACCGGGAGCTTTTTTCCGCTGTACCCATCGTATTCTGCGGGGTCAACGATTACAATGACTCGATGATCAAGGGGTACGATCGAATAACGGGAGTGGCGGAAGATACCGACGTGAAAAGTACGATAGAGATAGCTCTGGAGCTGCATCCTGATACTTCCCAGTTCGTGGTGGTGGGAGACAATACAACAACCGGTATCGCCATGAAGAATCAGGTGCTTGAGGTCCTTCCCTACTTCAGGGACCGTGTCAGATTCGTTTTTCTCGAGGACTTTGACATTCGGGAACTCCTGTCGAAAGTACGGGAAGTCCCTCCACATAGCATAATTCTACTGACTGTCGTGAACAGGGACAGCAAGGGAAATTTTTTTCCATATGAAGAGAGCCTCAGCCTGATTTATCATGCGTCGAAGGTCCCAATATACAGTTTCTGGGACTTTTATCTCGGCGGAGGGATAGAGGGGGGCATGCTGACCAGCGGTTTCCAACAGGGCAGCTCCTCCGCTCAAATGGCTCTTCGCATCCTGAATGGTGAAAAGGTCTCGGCTATTCCAATAATGAAAAAGAGCCCTAACCTTTATATGTTCGATTACCGGGAGCTGAAGCGCTTCAAAGCGGGGCAGTCGCATCTTCCGGCGGACGCCGTCGTCATAGGCAGACCGGACACATTTTATTCCAGGTACAAACAGTTCATTCTGACGAGTTCCGCCATCATTTTTCTGCTTACCCTGATCATCGTGGGACTGCTGATCAATAACTCTCTAAGGAAGAAATATGAACGAGCCCTTAGAGAGTCTGAGGAAAAGTACCGCGACCTCTATGACAACGCGCCTGATATGTACCACTTGATCGACAGGAATGGAGTTGTTATAGATTGTAACGATACCGAAGCGAAAATGTTAGGTTACAGGAAAGACGAAATTATCGGCAGGCCGATCTCGGATTTCCTTACCGCGGAATCCCAGAAGATCTACGAAAAGGAATTCGCATTGCTGAAAAACCATGATGCGATGTATGGTCTTGAGCGGGAATTTGTGAGAAAGGACAGCACAACGTTTCCGGTGATACAAAATGCGTTTATCGAGCGTGATGAATTCGGGGAACTGCTCAGGGCCAAGACCACTGGAAGAGATATTACCGAAAGCAAAAGAGTGGAAGACGAACTGAGGCGTTCCCGCGAGGAGCTGAGGAACCTTTCCGCTCATTTACAGTCGGCGCGGGAAGATGAGCGGGGCCACATTGCGCGTGAGATTCATGATGAGCTCGGCCAGATACTTTCCAAGCTGAAGCTTGATCTTTCGTGGTTGAAAAAGAGGTTGTCGCACGGGCAGGAACAGCTCGTTGAAAAGACGGAAAAGATGTCGGGCCTTATTGATACGACGATCACGGCCGTTCAGAGGATCTCCTCCGAATTGAGGCCGGGAGCGCTTGACTATCTTGGACTCTCGGCTGCGATTGAGTGGCATGTAAATGAATTCATGGCGCAAACGGGCATCGAATGCTCTGCTGCCATATCCAATGACATTTCGATTGAGGACCAGAGTATCTCTACCGCTGTTTTCCGTATCGTACAGGAAACCCTGACGAATGTTATCCGCCACTCAAAGGCAACCAGTGTTAATGTGTACCTGGCAAATAAAGACAATGCGCTTGTGCTCGAAGTCAGCGACAACGGAACAGGGATCGATGCTGAAAAGATTTCGAGCCGCTCTTCATTCGGGCTTATGGGAATGAGAGAAAGGGCACGGTTTCTCGGCGGTGAAATCAATATTACGGGCGTTCCCGGAAAGGGGACGACAGTCAGGTTGAGCATACCGATAGAAAAACAGGTAAAGGTTGAGGTTTAGAAATTAAAGTTAAGCCTTAATCTTAACCTTTTGGTTTTTAGGTGAACTATGATCAGAATACTTATTGCAGATGACCATGCTATCTTCCGCGAGGGACTGAGACAGATCCTGGAGGATGATCCCGGTATGGTTGTTGCTGACGAGGCGAGCGACGGCCGGGAGGTAATGGACAAGGTCTCTAAAAATGATTACGACCTCCTTGTTCTGGACATCGCTATGCCAGGCCTGAACGGTCTCGATACCCTGAAGCTGCTGAAGAGCCATAAGCCTGAACTGCGGGTGCTTATATTGAGCATGTATCCCGAAGAGCAGTATGCCCTGCGCGCAATAAAGGCAGGTGCATCAGGCTATATTACAAAATCGAGCGCTTCTGAGGAGCTCATAGGCGCGATAAAGAAGGTATTGAAGGGTGGCAGGTACACCAGCGCCTCCATTGCTGAAAGACTTTTGTTCGACTTTGAACCCGAACCCGACAGACCTGTTCACGAAAAACTTTCTGACAGGGAGTACCAGATTTTCCGCATGATAGCGATGGGTAAGACTGTGGGCGAAATAGCCGGTGAACTCTTCCTGAGCGTCAAAACAATCAGTACTCACAGGGTCCACATCCTCGAAAAAATGAAGATGAAAAACAACGCAGAACTGACCAACTACGCTATAAAGCATGACCTCATATATATGACTGACTAATAAAAACAAGTAAAGGTTAAGGTTAAGATAAAGTCTTAATTTTGATTTCTCAACCTCAACCTCGGCCTTAACCTTAACCTGCCTTTTTCATAGGACAAAATCCGATATCCTTTTTTTTTCGTGAAGTTGTATTCTATAGATATGCTTGAGGTTCTTGCAGGGAATTACAAATTGTTTCATCAGGAGGTCTCCGGGTTCATTCCGGGGTCGAGGCTTTTCAGTGACCCCTTCCGGTCTCTGGCCTATGGCACGGATGCCAGTTTCTACAGGCTGATCCCGAAAATCGTTATCCTGGTAAAAACCCCGGATGAAATGTCGCGTATCCTGAACTCGGCCGGCCGCTTAAATGTCCCGGTCACATTCAGGGCCGCGGGCACAAGCCTTTCGGGGCAGGCAGTTACCGACTCGGTGCTGCTGGTCACATCGGGCGGCTGGAAGAAATTTGAGGTCCATGGCAACGGGGAGCTGATTACTCTTGAACCGGGCGTGATCGGCGCTCAGGCTAACGCTTATCTCGTGCCGCACAAAAGGAAGATAGGACCGGATCCAGCTTCGATCAGCAGTTGCCTGATCGGCGGTATCGCTGCCAACAACGCCAGCGGCATGTGCTGCGGCACTGCGCAGAACAGCTATCAGACCGTCGAGGGAATGAAGATCATATTTTCCGATGGCTCGGTGCTGGACACCCGCGACCCCGGATCACGGCTGAGGTTCCAGGAGTCCCATAAAGACCTTCTGGATGAAATCGGACGCATCAGAGACGAAATAAAGGGTGACGCGGCCCTCAGGCAGCGGATAATCGATAAGTACCGCATCAAGAATACCACCGGCTATAGTCTTAATGCTTTTGTAGACTACAATGATCCAATAGACATAATCCTGCATTTGATGATCGGCTCGGAAGGCACGCTTGGCTTTATTTCCGAGATTACTTATGCCACAGTTGTCGAGCATAAGCATAAAGCCAGCGCTCTCATTATCTTCCCTGATATCGAGAATGCCTGCAAGGCAACGATCATACTTAAAGGCGAACCGACCTCAGCTGTGGAATTAATGGACAGGGCGTCTCTCCGCTCCGTGGAAGACAGGGAGGGTATGCCTTCATATCTGAAGTCGCTCGACAAGGAGGCCGCCGCCCTGCTGGTGGAGACGCGTGCCGGCGATCCGGATGCCCTTAGAGGACAGATTGACAGGATCATGGATTCCCTGCGGGCCATCCCTACAGTTCTGCCCGTTGCATTTACTGATATGAAGGCGGAATATGAAAAGCTCTGGGACATCAGGAGAGGACTTTTCCCGGCAGTGGGAGCCGCAAGAAAAATCGGCACTACCGTCATAATAGAGGATGTTGCCTTCCCCATCGAAAAGCTTGCAAGCGCTACTGTTGAGTTGCAGGCGCTGATGAAAAAACACGGCTACAGCGAGGGGATCATCTTCGGCCACGCGCGTGATGGAAATCTGCATTTTGTGTTCACACAGGATTTCAACTATCCGGAAGAAGTGAAGCGCTATCAAAGTTTCATGGATGATGTTTGTAATATGGTAGTGAAAAAATATGACGGTTCTTTAAAGGCAGAGCACGGAACAGGAAGGAACATGGCCCCTTTTGTCGAACTGGAGTGGGGCAGGAAAGCATATGACTTGATGAAGAGGACAAAAAAAGCCTTTGATCCCGGCAATATCCTTAATCCCGGCGTGATGCTTAACAATAATCCGGTTGCTCACATAGAAAATCTGAAGCCTCTTCCTAAAACCAATGAGCTTGTGGACAGGTGTATCGAATGCGGATTCTGTGAGGTCAAATGTCCTTCGAGGAACATTACTGCTACGCCGAGACAGCGTATTGTTGTGCAAAGGGAGATTTCACGGCTCAGGGCAGCCGGTAATGGTGGCGAACGTCTTAAAGCGCTCGAAAAAAGCTACACGTACCTGGGGGAGCAGACGTGCGCTGGTGACGGCCTTTGTGCTACGGCGTGTCCTGTAGCAATCGATACGGGAAAGCTGACGAAATATCTTCGCTCTCTTAACCATGGTCCTCTCAGCCACGGCATGGCTGGGTGGGTCGTTGACCACTATCCCCTGGTATTATCCGGCATGAGATATGGGCTAAAGGCTGCGCGGGTCATGCACACGGTACTGGGTGCTTCGTTTATGGAGAGAATCAGCGGCTTTCGCTGGAATCGTCATATGCCAAGCGGAATTTCCACTCCGCGATTCAAGGACGTCAGTAATGGCGCTGACCGCACTGTGGTCTACTTCCCGAGTTGTATTGCGAGGACTATGGGTCCTTCCAAATATGATAAAGACCAAAGAAATATATTTGAGGCGACGCTTTCCATACTGAAAAAGGCAGGTTACAACGTGGTGTTCCCTGAAGGGATGGAAAAGTTATGTTGCGGCCTGCCCTTCGAAAGCAAAGGCTTCTTCGAGCAGGCAGACCGGATGTCTGCTGAACTCGAAAAAGCGCTTCTGGCCTGCGGTGGCGATACCTATCCCGTTCTATGCGACACCAGTCCTTGTCTGTACCGTATGAGAAATGCCTTTACTTCAGGGCTGAAGATATACGAGCCGGTGGAATTTATCCACACGTTTCTCATGGAACGGCTGAAGTTCAGGAAAGCACCGGACACCGTAGCTGTGCATGTTACCTGCAGTTCTGTGAAGATGGGGCTTGCTGAGAAATTCAGGGCGGTGGCCGAGGCATGTTCAGCGAAGGTGATTATTCCGCCGGCTGTCGGATGCTGCGGCTTTGCCGGCGACAGGGGCTTTTCTTATCCGGAGCTTAACGAGTCCGCCCTTGCTGAACTGAGAGGATCGATCCCGGCTGATTGCTCTGCGGGATATTCTAATAGCCGCACCTGCGAGATCGGACTGACCCGTCACAGCGGGATAGACTATCAGTCCATTGTTTACCTTGTGGACAAGTGTACTTAAAAAAGCAGGTAAAGGTTAAGATTAAGTCTTAACGAAGGAGTAGGCCGTGTTTGATTTATTCAAGATGCGGGCTGAAGCGGTAAGTGCGGAAGTACATCGTTTTCAATCAGCAGCACCTGCGCTGGATTTTATTCTCCAATTCCTCCAAAAAGAGGGCGTAACCGACAAGCCCGGGTCATATGCTGTTTGGGCCGATTGCCGTTTTCTCGATGGACTTGACAGAAAACAGCTATCGGAAAAGGTGCATGGTCTCAGGTTCGACATCAGCCGCGAGTCAGCTGCTGAATCCAGAATAGGGATTACCCAGATGGATTGGGCTGTTGCAAATACAGGCTCACTGGTGCAGGACTCTACGGCGATTGAACAGAGACTGGCATCTTCACTGACGAATATTCATGTCGCCCTGGCATCCACTGACAGGATTGTGGCAGACCTGCCTGCTCTCCTGACGAAGATTAATCCCAAGGAGAGCGGTTATATAGCTCTAATTACCGGCCCGAGCCGGACTGCTGATATCGAGCGTGTGCTTACCATCGGCGTCCACGGCCCGGAAAGGCTTATTATAATATTTGTCGATAAACCTGGAACGATGAACCAATGAAAAAAGAATTCAGGCAATCCATTAATACGGCCTTGCATAATGCAAACCTGACAGCGACGCTCGGCAGGTTTTCGGAAGAGTACAGGAAGAGTCGTGCCAAGGCTTACGAAGGAATAGATTTTGAAGCCCTCAGGAGCCGGATCGCAGAACTGAAATCATATGCGGCATCTCATCTCGATCTACTGGCAGAGACCTTTGCCAAAAATGCCGAGGCGAGGGGCGCTAAGGTTTTCAGGGCGACAGATCCCGAAAAAATTAAGGAATATATAGCTAACGTTGCCATAAAGAACGGCGTAAAGAACATTGTCAAGTCAAAGTCCATGGCGTCGGAAGAGATCCATTTGAACCCTTATCTCGAAGAGCATGGCATCTCTGTAAGTGAGACCGACCTTGGGGAATGGGTTGTCCAGCTTGCCGGTCAGAGACCCTCACACATGGTGCTTCCCTGCATACATATGACCAAAGAGGATGTTGCGGGCCTTTTCAGCAAAGAGGTGCATGAGCGCCTTAGCACTGACATCCCGAAGCTTGTCAAGGTAGCTCGAAACCAGCTTCGGCCAAGGTTCCTGAATGCCGGCATGGGTATCTCCGGGGCCAACATCGCAGTGGCTGAGACCGGCAGCATAGTGATTGTCACCAATGAAGGTAATGCCAGGCTTGTCTCGACCCTTCCCAAAATCCACATTGCAATTGTCGGCATTGAAAAACTCGTTGCCGAATTTAAAGACATAGTCCCCATTCTGACAGCGCTGCCGAAGAGTGCCACGGCACAGTTGCTGACCAGTTATGTATCGATTATCACCGGCCAGACTCCTAACACCGATGGATCGATGAAGGAACTCCATATTATACTAATGGACAACCGCAGGACAGAGATGGCGAATGACCCCAAGTTCAGGCAAGCGCTTCAGTGCATTCGCTGCGCCTCGTGCCTCAACGTCTGTCCTGTATTCAGGCTCGTTGGCGGCCATGTTTTCGGGAAGGTCTATACGGGCGGCATCGGCTCTATACTAACTGCCTGGTTTGATGAACTCAAGAAATCTGAAGACATCCAGAGCCTATGCATCCAGTGCGGCAATTGCAGAGAGGTCTGTCCGGCAAAGATCGACATCCCCGAGCTTATACTCGAAATCAGGCGGCGTCTTGTAAAGGAGGAGGGGCCATCTATCGTCCAGAAGGCCATCTTCTCTGTGGTGAACAACCGCAGGCTCTTCCATGCAATGCTCCGCACCGCCTCCCTTACGCAAAAACCTTTTGAGAAGGAAGGTTTTATCCGCCACTTGCCGATGTTCCTGTCGAACCTCACGGACGTCAGAAGTCTTCCGTCCATAGCCCCTGCGCCCTTTAGGGACAAATTCAAAGATATCAGTCAGCCCAAAATATCCGGTAAGAAGGACAAGGCTGCTTTTTTTGCAGGCTGCCTCATAGACTTTGCGTATCCGGATATGGGTAATGCGGTTGTGAAGATATTGAACAAGGCAGGCATAGAGGTTGTATTCCCTGAAGGACAGACTTGCTGTGGAGCGCCCGCGCGTTATAGCGGAGCTTACGAGGTTGCGGGTCAAAACTCAATCGACAACATCAAGGCCCTGCTGGAAGAAGACGTCCAATACATTGTAACAGCATGCCCGACTTGCACTGTGGCACTGAAACATGAATTCATAAACACTTTTGAGAGTCTTGGCAAAAACGATTGGCTGCCACAGGCACGCGAGGTTTCTGCGCGGGCGATGAATTTCTCCACCCTGGTCAAGAATCTCGCCGTCGGCCGCCGACGCATAACCGCCTGCACCTCTTCGTCCGCTATGTGACCAGCGACGGCCACAAGTTGCAAGCGGACCGCGTGGTGGACGTGGTCTCGTCCGGCGACCGTTCCGCGGGCTGCCGGCACCGCGGCATGGCCAGGCCGGTCCTTCGGCCGACGCCACGGCGTCCGACGACATGCGGACGCCCACAGGACCTGCACCGCGGACGGCCAGCGGCTCGTCCGACGCCGGCCCGCCGCGTCCCGTCTGGTCGCCCGAGCGGTGGTAGGGGCGGAAGAGTCCCCTCTCACTCCGGGAGAGCCTCCCGCGCTACGTCGTCCATTCCTCCGACCGGGCCTCCACCAACGCCGTCTTGAGAACCTCGCACGCCTGCTCAAACTTCCCCAGGGCCGCTTCCGCCTCGGCCCGCTTCCCCCCGCGATGCTCGAGCGCTCGACCGCCACGGCGGCCTCGACCGCCGAGTCGGCGCCAGGTAGACGACCGTCCCCTTCAGGCGGTGCCCCAGCCGGCCGACTTCCGCCAGGTCGCCCGCCTGCAAGGCGGCACGCATTTGCGGCAGCAGCGTGTCGCATTCCTTGAAGAAACATTGAATCATCTCCTGGAGCATCTTCCGGCTGCGGAAGCATCGCTCCAGGGCTTCGTTCTCGTTGAATACGCTCATCATCCTTGCAATTCACCGGCCGCGGTCACACCGGCTTCACCGTGGTGATCCAAAGAAAGGGCCGGCCGGCCTCGTCCAGCCGGACCTCGAATTTCAGCCCCGCCTTGAACAGCAGCCGCCGCAGCGCCGAGCTGTAGGTGGTCTTTCCCGGCGGCAGCGAGACCAACGCCTTGGCCGGGTCGATGCCGTGCCGCGCCATGGCATTGTAGTCCATGAGCACCGGCGTCTTCAGCCGCGCACCGATCACCTCCAGGGCCTTGGCCGCCGGCACGTTCTGCACGTTCACGGGCAGGAACTGGAACAGCGGCGGCAGCACCTCGCCCAGCGGCTTCTCGGGCTTCCAGCCGATGGGCCAGACTTCCTGGTCCAACTTCGCCTTGGCCACAACGTACGCGAGGCTGCCGCCGGAGAGCCGCGGCACCATGCAATAGCCCAGCGGACGCAAGATGCAGGCCAGGCCCGTGCCGCACAACAGGCCCGCCACGTCCTCGGCGGTCTTGTCGTCCTCGGCTTCGGGCAGGCCGCCGGCCAGTTGGATCGGCAGCTTCAGCCGCTGGCCGATCTTCTCGACGGCCTCGGCGTGGGACATGCCCTTGGTCGAGAAGCCCACCGGCTTGGCGAGGTCCTCGCGGACCTGCGCCAGTTGCTTGGCCGAGAGTCCGAAGGCGGCGCGGCCTTCGCGGCGGTTGGGCGGGCCGTGCTCGGCCAGATCGTCCAGCCATTGGGCCAGCTTGGCCGCCTGGTTCCTGCTTGAATCGCACGCCGGGCAGCACCAACACGTTGCCATCCAGCAGGGCGGTGACCACGTAGAGCGGGCTCTCGGCCGTGCCGCGCTGGTCGATCTTGACCTCGTCGCCCGCCTGCGGTGCGGAGCCGCACGTTCTTGATGCCCGCCCGGGCGAGCGTTTGCATCCAATCCTGGAAGCCCAGGGCCGCGCCGCTGCGGCGTCGGCGATCACTTCCAATTCCACCCTTGCCGCCCCCCACAGCGGCGAAACCGCCAGCAGCAGGCACGCGGCCAGCATCGTCCCAACCGTACCGGTTCGTCGGCATGATGACGCCCTCCACGATTTGCTTCCCCCGGCCCCTGGTCCCTGAGTCCCTTCCCGCCCCCATGGGGATTATACTCCGAAACGGGGGCCTTGGGAGGATTACCCTTGCCAAGTGGGCATGTCCGCCGTATAATCCGGGTGGTCCCGATAGCCGGGTGCCACTGGCTCTGCCAGTGCCTTCGGCCGCGGGAAATTCAGCACTGGCAGAGCCAGTGGCACCGCGCGGCAGAATCACATTTTAGCCCCGGTAGCTCAGGGGATAGAGCAACGGTTTCCTAAATCAAACAAGGCAGTCCTGTACAGTACGCAGAATCCTCGTCAAATGCCTTGTTTTCAAGGGTTATTTCGCGCATCCCCTCATTGCTTGTTCACCTATACAAACAGGTGTAAATCGGTGTTCGCGGGTGTCAAGACACCTGCCTTCAACCGCTTGCCACAAAACGACGCGAGGGCGGTTGCGACACCGCCCCCGTCTTATCGCTGGTGCAATTGCGGACAAAATCAGAAGCGTCTCCGAACGGTGCCATCCTTGCCGAAGAACTCCGCGGCAGCTTCGATCCACCGCCGTCGTCTTCGCGTGATCGGGGGACGTGATGGCATCACGGTCCGGCGAAGCTCGAATGCTTCGATGTCAGCGTTGCTGCGATTTGAGGATCGCGGCCGACTCCCTGGTCGGGCGGCGGCGTTTATCGCTCGCGACTCTCCCGCGCGAATCCATCCAAGGATTTGGCGGTTCGAATGCCCCATCGCCTCGCCAGAATCGGGCAGCGTCGCCTTCGTGCGATTCGCCTGGACCTCTTCTCGTCTTTCTCATTGCCGTTCTTCCCCTTCCGTCCACCATTCACTTCACTTGGATTGCCCCGCGAAACACACCCAGCGGCCGTGCTCTCCCCATGCCGCGGCCTACCCTGCCCACGTTCTGACAGCCTGGGCGGTGCCCCGCTTTCTCTCGTCGCCTTTCGCTTTGAGCAAGTTTCCCCGGCATCGGTCGGCCGGCCCTCCGGCAGTCGGGCCGACCGTTGTCCATGTCGTCCTCCCAGCAGCCCCGCCGGCGCCGCCTTCTCGATGCCTGAGCGGGGCAGTTAAAGGCTGAGGTTCGTCAGTCGATCCCTGGCTGGCCCTGCCGCCGTGTCACCGAAACCAAAAACCGTGCTTTCCAGGAGATGCGGTTTCCGTGGTCATCTGGGCGCGTTATAGGCACTCCCACCGCACGAGCAGACTTCTCTTGGGGCCGGCTGTTCTGCATGTTTGTTCAGGAAATGTCATGTTGTGCCCGCCGCGAGCGGGAGCGGTCCCCTTCCTCCACTTTCCAGTTCCGCGACGGCCGCCGTCGGCGTGTCAGTCCCAGCTACGGTGCCACGACAGAGCTCGCGCCGGCGTCCGCCTTCGCGTGCCCCTCGCCCCGACAGCCGCCCACCGCCTTCTTTCTCCCATCACTCGCCCTTGTCTCCCCTGTGCTCCCGTACCAGAGGGGCATCGTCAGTTGCCGACGTTGCCACCAGCGACGCACGCGAGATATTTCCACCCCTGTCGTGCCGGCATCGAGTTGCTCGATCTCCTCGTCTCGCCAGCGGACTCGCTACCCATCTCCAACTTTGTCCAACAACCCGATCACCGCCTGGTGCACGCGGCCCCGGACGAGATCGGCAATCGGTCGAACTCCCCTTTCAGGTTTCCCTAGGTTCCGCGTCACCTCAAGAAAAGCCCACTCCAGACCTTCTCATATGGGCAGCTCCCGGCACGGCAGGCCATCGAGAATCTCGTCGCCCTGGAGGGACGGCTCCGCTGCCTTCCCCACCAGCGACTCTGCCGCGTCCACGCCTGGCTCAGCCGCGCACGACGACGGTCTTTGCCCGACAGCCTCCGCGGGGTCCACGACCGTCGCTCCATCGCCCCCTGCGACACACTCCGCGGGTTCGGACACCGCAGGCACCGCCGGCGCTCCGCCTGACAGTTTGTCACCTGGACTGGCCGACGCGGGGACCGCCGTCGGCTTCCGCCAGGTTGGACGTGTTGTTAGTTTTCCCATCTCGCCCCTGCCGCTGTGTCACCTGTCCAGATTGGACAGGTGGGCGATGTTCTCGCCACGGTCGTATGCAGAACCTGGCACAACTCCGCGACGGCCCGATCGGTCATGCCTGGCTTCCTGCAAGACTCGCTTCACGTTGAACCGCCGGTCATCGCGGCTGAGCCGTTCACCCTGTTTCAGGTTGTCCTCGATGCCAAATCGGATGGCATCCATCGGTTCCACGTCGGGATTTGGCAGGGCAGATACGAACCTCACCCGCCCTCGCATACGCTTCCGCCCTGTGACGGCCCGCTGCCAACCGAGCTTGTCGTCACCATCCTGGTACACTACGGCTGGTGGAAACTCTACCCCCATTGCCAATCGAGCGTCGCGTAATCCTCGACAACCTCGGCCGAACCCGGCAGCGACTTTCTACGCCTGCCGTGATCAGGTCGGTCAACGCGCACTTTTGCATCCGCTCGGTCTCGATCTTCGCTTGTTCAACCATCGAACTCCTCCTTCACTCGCTAAACGTCTCACAGCTTATGCCGACAGCGAAAGGTGCTGCCGGTGAGACTCTACTCTCGCCAGGCTGGCCCAGGCGACGAACGCCGTCGAGGCCGCCGGTGTCTGTTACGGTTCTCAGCCGTAACAGCCGCAATTGCTTTCCTTGCCCGATAGGACGCCTGCTTGCACCTGCCGGAGCAATACTTGGAGTCGGACCGGACCGGGCGGAAAGACTTCTTACACCACTGGCAACCGTAGACCACGGTTGGCTTGGAAACCACAACGGCAGACGGGAACGGCACCAGTTTCTGCGTTGCCGAACCTGAGCCGGCCCCGAACAGAACTCGACCACCCCGTAGGGCAGCACCCAGATCCTGCCACCACTGCGTATCCGTGCGAGGCGGGAGAAGGCAGACGACTGTGGCACCCGTTACGCTCGCCTCCCATGCTTTGCGGATCCACTGGCCGATGGTCTTCCCATACGGCGGGTTACACCAGCAACGGCCGGTCCAGGGTTTCGTCGGCCATCCTGCTCGGGTAGAAGAATCGGTCACACTTGGCGTTGTCGGCTGTTCGCAGTACGTCCAGGTCAAACGGCCCGTATCTGCGGGCCAGCTTGCCAAACAGGGCCGGCGGGGTAGTCCACTGGTCGGTGGTAAAGGAGGAAGAGGTTCGGCGGATATTGGTTAGGTCCCCCGCGCCCCGGACTTAGCCCGGCTTGCATCGTCGATCGTCAACGGGTGGACAAACTGTGCTACGCGCCTGCCCCCTGGCCGGCCACCGCGATGGCCGGCGTGTCCGACAAGTCGAGGCTTCCGGCTGCCACGCCGACCGCTCCTACCCTTTCGGCCCGCAGGGCTCAGATTTACTCCTCGAAGCATCCAACGGGAACATCTCCAGTGCTTCCTCAAAGTCGGCAACGGTTCCTGAGTCAATCAACTGCTGAACTGTCATTACTCGATCTCCTATCGTCAAGAGTCACTTCAATCGGACGTGCTCCAGCCCAAGCCGGCCGCATGTCTGCTGGAAAGCCGCTTTCGCGGATTCTGCATCCTGCTCCCGGACGTACAGGGCATCGTGCAGCGTGACGACCGGCACACCATTCTCCACCAGTAGCGGCGCTATCTGTTCGACAACGAGCCAGCCCTCCAGTCGTTGCAAAACACGGATCAATTCACCATGCGCACTTTTCTCCGTGTGCCGCTCGCTGGACGTGCCGCACAAAGCCAAGTACAAGAGGGGTACACGTCCTTGAACATCTTCCGAAACTCGCTTTCGTAGCGGCCCTTCCGCAATAACCTCCTGGAGCAGCAACTTTTTCGTTTGACTCCGACGCTCCGTAGGAACGACACTGAGGTGAATGCCGCGGTCCAAGCAGCGGCGGTCCAAGTCGGTGTAGAGGTCAGAGTCCAGCGCCATTCAGGAACTCCACGTAGTCCGCCGCACGGAGCCGTCTGCGTAGCGACCAGACCGATGAGACCAGTCCTCCAACGACACCACGTCACCACCACCTCCTTGCATTAAGTTGCTCGACCAGCCTAAGAAGATATGTCGGACGTTTCCCCTCATCGCAGCATCCCATAAGGGTGGCCAGGAGCCGCTGGGCGCATCGCACGTCCAAACAGACGACTTTTTCACCTCGCAACCGGAGGCACGGTCGCAGCACGCTCGCCATCTGGGTAATGTTGTTGTACCTTCTCCCGTTGGCACCACTTTGTACCGGAACTCCCCGCGGCGAATGCGTCCAACTTTTGCTTCCTGCGAGCGACGCTGCTCGATGGGGTCCATCGTCGCCAGCATCGCGTCAGCCTCCTCAGTGATAGTCAAGTTTTCTCGCTGCATCGCCTCCAGGCGGTAGTCGATCGGCAACCAAAGTTGCTTGGCCTCCTCGCATTGCCGCGTTCGTCCCCGCTGGTACCGCCGCGTGAACCCTGGATCTGTCGCCTGCACCCACTTCCGTTCGCCGCGATGCCTCTCGCCCAGGCGGTATCCCATGGACTGGCGCCCGGCGTGTTGGTGCTGGTTTCTCAATATCGCCGGCCGTCACGAGATCCCTGACCACCGCTGGCTCATCCCGCATGAATCGGCGCAGAACATCGCTGTGCAGCCGAGCATAGCCGCCGCCGTCGAGCTTCCGCCGATCCACCTTATCGAGGATCGTGTGGAGCAGCCAGGCTGCATCGTCGGCGCGGTGGCGACGATCTGGGGGCAGGGACTCCGCGGCATCAAAACCTGCGGGCACGCGAAGCCACGGCCCTGCTGGGGGGCGCGGTAGTAGCTTGACCATCGATCACCGCCGCAGCCTGGGAAACAGCATCCCGGCGCGGCAGGTAACGTGCGGCGGGAGCAGGTGTGAGGGAGTTCATTTTGTTCTCCTCAGAAATCACACGGTTGTCGTCCAAAGCCGCACAAAGGGCATTTGGGAATACCGTCACAATACCATACAGCCGGGCACTTTGCAGACGAAAAACCGACATACTGTAGGCTTATTTCCGATTGACGCCCGGGAGGTCGGTGATAGGATGGAGAAAACACCCCCGCTCCACGCGAGGTTTCAGCCATGCCGCGTCAGCGCGGGCCGGCATCTTCATCACCTATGAGGCCGTACAGGCGCTCACCGCCCTGCCATCGAGTACCCTTCACGTTGCCGGGGGCAAGCCCAAGCGGGGACGCCAGCATCTTGACATCGGCTCGCTTCGCTCAGTGGTCCTCTGGCTGGCCAAGCACGGCAACCGCCCACTTCGCGAGGAAATCGCTTGGTTAGCCATGGAGTCCCCTAGTCTCCGTCTTTAAAGCCGAAGGTCCCGGCTATCAGCGGCGCATCAACGCGGTGCTGCGCAGTTATGTGAAACAGCGCCAAAAGCGCTGATCACGCCCCGGCCGCCGCCGCCAACCCGCCCTCCAGATCCGCCAAGATATCATCGATATGCTCCAGACCGATGGAAAGCCGCACGTAGCCCTCTGTTACGCCGGCGGCGAGCTGTGCTTCTGGCGAGAGCTGCGAATGCGTCGTCGTCGCGGGGTGGATCGCGAGGCTGCGTGCGTCGCCGATATTGGCGACGTGATAGAACATCGTCAGCGCGTCGATGAAGCGACGCCCGGCGTTCAGCCCGCCCTTCAATTCGAAGCCGACCAAGGCGCCGTAGCCGCCCTTCAGATATTTGTCGGCGCGCGCGCGGACCTAACCGCTCTGCCGCGAGGGATGAATAACCTTCGTCACCTCCGGACGCCTCGCCAAAAATTCCGCGACCGCCAGCGCGT
>CAWHNC010000041.1:0-28080 GCA_963830245.1 Nitrospirota bacterium | reverse complement strand
TATTAAAAGCGCGAAGAGAGTAAACAACTCCGATTTTGTTCTGTTTCGATTAAGTGTTTGGATATGGCTCTGAGTTCTTGCAAGTACTGATCTCGCCACCGGGAGGATTAGGACTCTCTTCATCTGTGCTTCCTTTCTTGCAGGGCGATCAAATGGTGTGCACATTGCGACGGCTGGATTCAATGGTCTTGCTCAGCCGCCTGCCAGCGATTGAGCTTGAATTCTGTCTTCTTGGGCTCGTGACTATCGATGGCCGATTATTGCCAATCGTCAGTACGAAACGGAGAAGCCGGCAGTCCCGATTTGTTATACAAATTGCATATCGAAGGCGGATCCCAACCGAAACGCACGGCAACTGGCTGTTTCACATTTGGGCTCCGCACAATGACCGTGTCGCCATCGATCGTCGCATCTGCCGGTTGCCACTTCTTGTCTTCCCCTGCAATGGTGAAAGTCACGAGCTTGTCCACTGGAACCTCCGTCGTATCGGGTCCACTCACTGGAGGCTTTGCAGTCTTGAGTCCCTCGGCATGATCGAACAGAATGCGAATCGCATCGTCTTCCACTCGCATCGATTTTCTGCTCTGCCGGCCTCGACACACTTTTCTCTGAAGCCCTGGCAATCGAGTTCTCCGTGCCCGCACAATGACCCTATCATGATGGCGTCGGCGTTTGTTTCGATAGCAGCCTTGATGAAATCCTCCGGGCCGACAAACGTTCCAAGATTCACAACATTAAATGCGGCATCCCTTAAGGCCTGTGCGATGATCTTATTGCCAACTACGTGTGCATCAACTCCGATAACCCCTAAAATCACCGTCTTTTGCATTTCACCTCCTCAATATCCTAAGGCTTCTCCAACGATAATCAACGAAAATACTCTGGAAAATACTGCTCAAAATAATATATCGGCATTTCATAGGCCAAGTTTTTTGTATATCTCCGGAAGCCTTCTGACAGCCTCTGCCTTAACCTCCTCGTATAGGTTTCTTCCGTGGCTATCCATAGCCACAGTCAGCGGGCCGAAGTTAGTGACCCTGAACTGGTAGAGGGCTTCGGGGTGCAAATGCTCCCAATAGACAGCCTCCACCTTATCAATCTGCTGAGTCTCCAGGGCTGCCGCGCCCCCCACGATGGCCAGATAAACTGCTCCGTATTTCTTCATGGCTTCCAAACTGCTCTCAAGCAGCCCGCCCTTGCCGATAATGGCCCGTACCCCATACTTGCCGATCAGGTCGGGTGTGAATCGCTCCATACGAGTACTGGTAGTGGTGCCAATACAGATCTTCTCCCACTTGTTTCCGTTTTTGCGCAGACTTGGGGCTGTATGAATGCATGGCGCACCGGCGAGACTGACAGGTGGCTTGTGGTTTTGGTCGAACATGTAAATTTGAGTCAGATCACGAATGCCAAAGAGGAGGCCATCGAAGTAAACTATGTCCCCAGCCCTGAGTTTTCTGATATCAGCTTCTGAAAAAGGTGATATGAGGTGATATTCCGCCATTTATTCCTCCTTGTCCTTAGTACCCGAAAACGACGCTGCCGTCAGGGCGGATTATAACCCTGGAACGTCTGGCCGGCCAACACTGCGTGTTCACAGCAATGGGGTTCTGAGTAATGTGAGTGTATGCCATCTCAATGTGCACCGCGAGAGTGGATACATCGCCACCCAGTCCCATTGGCCCCCTGCCGGTTGCATTTATAGCTTCCTCCAGTTCTTCCTCCATACCGGCAATTTCCGGATCGGGGTTACGCTGTCCAACAGGCCGCATGATGGCATCTTTTGCCAGCTTCATAACCAGGTCGGCCGTGCCACCGATGCCCACGCCTATGATGCCTGGCGGACAAGGATTGGCGCCGGTCTCTATGACTGTGTCGATGACGAATTTTTTCAGGGCCTTCACACCGTGAGAAGGATAGAACATCTGCATCTTGCTCATATTCTCAGATCCCGACCCTTTGGGCGCCATCAAAATATCCAGGGAATCCGAATTTTCTTCAAAATCATAATAGACGACAGGCAGCCCCGGTCCCACCGAGGTTTGAGGATTGATCCTGGTCAATGGATGTGTCGAGCTGCTGCGGAATGGGAATTCGAGGGTAGCCCTCTTTGCTCCCGCGTAAAGGCACTGTTTGATCCTGGCGCCATTCCACGGAAAGGCCGAGCCTATCTTGACCTTGTAAATGGGCAGGCCGGTATCCTGGCAGATGAGGGTTTTGTCCCGGTCCGCAATCTCAATGGTCTTGAAAATAGCCTCGAAGACCGCTCGTGCTGTTGGCTTTGTCTCCCGGGCATAGGCCTTTTTGAGCGCCTCCCGGACATCCGGGGGCAGATCGCACAGTGCCCGGATGTAGACCTGTTTTGCCGCTTCCTCGACGATCTGGTAATCGAAATCTTTCATCTGATTGACGCCTCCTTGGACAAGTAGGTTGTCACATAGAACTGTTTTTTATTAGCTGTCCTGACTGAGAACGAGCTATCGGCATGCTTTTGAGGATCTCCTCACGTGTCAGGATTTTCATGGAATACTTATTGAAGTCCAGAGACAACATAAACGCTGCAAGGGCCCTGAGATCGTTTTCCGGCATGTCATACTTAGGCATTATTGTCCAGGACGATACGGCCCGCGCATTTTTAATATATCTGGATAGCTCTTCAATATTCCTGCGCTTGGCTGCGATGTTTGAAAGGTCCGGACCGATCCGTCGTCCTCCCCTGCCCTGAATTTGGTGACAATAGGCGCACTCACTGTCAACATATACGTGCAGGCCACGCTCCTCAGCCGCTGTCAGTTGACGGTCCGGAACCGGAACGACAGTTCCATAGGGCTTGATCTCAGCGTACGCTATGATGCTCAAGTAAATTATTCCCATGATAGCGGTTACGCCGGCAGCCACGCAGAGTGGACGTCCGGCAAGGCCTTTTGTCTTTGACTTACCCAGGAACGGCACAGAGAAGATCAGGGCGCCGCCAACGGCGAATATAGCGAGGGTGCAGATACCCTCCCACGGCCCTGAAAAGTAGGTCAAAAGCTGGAACATCCACATGTAGTACCATTCAGGCCTCGGCAAGTAGGAATCAAGGATTGTACCGGCTATCTGCTCCCGCGGTATCCGACCATAGATGGACAGCCCTATGAGGACAAGAAAGAGGACAGCAAAAACAATACAACTACGAAAGGTGTGTTCAGGGTAGAATCTGTAAAGCTGCGCATCCTGTTCTGAGATTGCGCTATCCCGCTTTTCCGACAGACCGTGGAGACGCACCTGGTATATGTGAAATACAGCAAAAGCGGCGAGCAGTGCGGGCAGGAGCAGGATATGGATTGCGTAGAACCTCGTCAGCGTGAATCCGGATACAGTGCTGCCGCCAATAATGAATCTGGTTATGAAGTCTCCGATCACCGGGAGTCCTTTGGGGATGTTTGACCCTACCACGGTGGCCCAGAAGGCCTTCATATCCCACGGCAGCAGGTAGCCGGTAAAACCGAGTCCGAGTGTAAATACAAACAGACAGACACCAGAGATCCAGGTCAGCTCCCGGGGGGATTTATAGCTCCCTGAAAAAAAACTGGAGAGCAGGTGCATGAATACTATGAGTACCATTGCGCCTCCGCCCCAGTGATGCAGCCCGCGCAGTATCGAACCCATCGGCACATCTTTCATGATATAGTCGATTGACTGGTAAGCTTTGTCTGGTGAGGGGTTGTAGTACATCGCAAGAAAAATGCCGGTGACTCCCATGATGGCAAAGAGCAATGCGCATAAGCTCCCGAGTGTAGCTGACCAATCTGTTCCTGCCGGCAGTTTCTTGAAAATGAAGGGTTTAAGGTAGAGTTCCCAGCCTATCCTGTCATGAAACGCCTTAAGCAACTTGTTTGACATTTTAGCCCACCTCCACCAGCAAATGACCTGAGTCCACCTTGAACTGGTACCTTCCCAGGGCCTTAGGCGGCGGGCCGGCGATTACGTTGCCATTACGGTCGAAGACCCCGCCATGACAGGCGCAGCGGAAAGAGCCGGAGTGTGAGTCCCACTTGACCATGCAACCCAGGTGTGGACAACTCGTATTGAAACAAACTATCTCATTGCCTGTCCTGGAAACGATAACCGGCTCAACAACCTGTTTGACATAGAAACCATTTTTAAGCTCATAGCGCATCGTAACAGTTGTGACCTCGCCAATGGGAATGTTATTCAAGTCAGTTACAGGGATCCACGACTTTGGAGGGGTAACGAGTGTGGGGCCTACCACTGCAGAGGCTATTACACCTCCCAGACCGAGGACCACCCCCATACCCAATAGACCAACGCCGGCCTGTCGGATAAAAGTCCTTCTGTCTACCTTGCCTGATTGAAATGGTAATGGTTCCGGGACAGGCTCACAGGCCTGCTCAGGTTGGGGGATTCCCGTCACCTTTTTGAGGGCAAGCCGCTGAATGTGTTTAATTGCCCTTGTACCGCTGATGCCTTTGGGGCAGACATCCGTGCAGTTAAACTCAGTCCGGCATTTGTAACAGGAGGCCAATGCCCGTTCAAGGCGCTCTTCGTAAAGTGCATCGCGGCTATCGGCCAACAGGGTAAAGGCCCGGTTCAGGGCAGCTGGCCCGGCATAGCCATCGTGATGTTGGCACATTGTGCAACTTGAAACGCAGCAGCCGCAGGCTATGCAATCAGTTGCCATTCCAATATCCCGCCGCTCCCTGGAATCGGGTCGGATCACAGCCGGTTCGGAATACTCACCCCTGGGCTCGTAAAAGGGCAGCACTTCTTCATACTTTATAAAGAAAGGCTCCATGTCGACTACCAGGTCCTTGATGACCGGAAAGTTGCTGAGCGGCCGGATAGTGATATCTTTATTCTTTGCGATGTCCGAGACGTTCGTCTTGCAGGCGAGCCGTTCTTTACCGTTTATCACCATACCGCAAGAGCCGCACATATTGACACGGCAGGCGAAGCGAAAGGCAAGGGTCGAATCCTGTTCCCGCTGTAGCCGCAGGAGCACGTCCAGGATAGTGGTAGTAGTCTCATCCTGAATGCTCAATTTGTAACTATCGAAATGACCCGATCCACCCTGCTGCGGGTCGTACCGGAACACCATGATGTTACGTATATTCCCGGATATCTGTTCCATTTATCATCTCCTTACTTTCTAATAAATCGAAAACCAAATTATCGCCATTACTGTAAGCCCTAACCCGACAAGACCCCAGACGAGCGCCCGCTGGTATTTCACCCCTACGATGTTGAAATCGAGAAGGATGACCCTTAGTCCCAGTGAGGCGTGGAAGGTGACTGCCAGCAGCAACAGAAGTTGAATGAGGGGCTTATAAGTCAGAGTAATGTGTAGGGCCAGAAAGACAATGATGACCAGGGCGGAGATGCGCTGCAAGAGCCAGGCCCACATACCGATCTGCGTGTTTTCCCTGCGCTGGGGATCGAGTTCCCCCCAATGGAGGGGTTTGCGGTAGTTGATGGAATTATTTTGGATCATGGAGTCGCTCCTTATATGTTCGTATCAGTAGCCAAGAGTTATTTTTTGTATTTCTGGCACTCCTCTAATGACTTATACTTAAAGACCACGGGCCTCTTTTCGGCCAATGGACTGCCGTCTTCACCACGATGCAAAATAATGTTGTAAAGCCCATAATCGTCTCGCTGGTCGGGAAAATCCAGCCGGAAATGGGCGCCTCTCGTTTCCTCTCTGAGCCGTGCCGAATAAGCAACCATTCTGGTAGCATCGAGCATGCTGCGTATGTCCAGAAAAGTGTTATACATCATGTTATAGACTGCCCCTCCTGTAACGCGACAAGCCTCAACCTCTGCAGCAATCCCCTCTATCTCTGATAACGCCCCTGATAGTTCCGGCTCCTTTCGGGCTACGCCCACTTTATTCCAGTTCAGTTCCTGGATCGCTTTTCGCAGTTCGAAAGGGCTTGCTCTATTGGATCTATCTTCCCGAAGCGGCGCCTGCAGCTTAGCGATGAACTCTTCAGCCTGACCGTGCCTTGTTTCCTTTATAGTCCTGTTGCCTTTGGACAAGTACTTGCCTAATGCCTTACCAGCCTGTCTGCCGTAAACACAGGAATCACAGATGCCGTTACCGCCCAGACGGTTGGCTCCGTGGACGCCGCCAGCGTCCTCGCCCGCAACAAAGAGCTTCTCCATGGTGGACTTACCATCAGTGTCAATAACGGCGCCGCCCATGAAAAAATGAGCGGTCGGAGAAACCGGGACTCGTCCACGGGCCAGATCATAGTTGAACTGCCGGCAGCGCTCGGCCATGCCGGGAAAGTTTTTCAGAACAAAATCGGCCCCCAGATGCGAGGCGTCGATTTGTACACCTCCTTCCGGACAGGCCCGTCCGGACATCATTTCAAGATAGGACGAACGGCTGACGACATCGCGTGTAGCTCTTTCACCCACTTCAGGGGCATAAGAAAGCATATAGCGCTCCCCAACGCCGTTGTAAAGATATGCGCCTGCGCCTCGCAGTCCCTCCTCCAGAAGGGCGCCCGCAACAACGCTGTTAGGGACAATGAGACCTGTCGGATGGAACTGTAGCATCTCCATATCCTTCATGAGCACGCCCGCGCGATAGAGCATGGCTATGCCGTCTACGGATTTCTCGGGGCCAGGGGCATGAAATCGGTAATGAGTCGGGCCCCCGCCGGTAGCGACCAATGTCGCCGCTGCCTCAGCGACTATAAACTCCCCACTCCTCATGTCCATGAGCAAGGCGCCCGTGACCATCTCCCCAGCCTTATCAAGTAGAAGTTCTACAGCCCGGCATTCCTGGAGAATGCTGAAACGTCGCTTTATAGACTGTTCGGTAAGACGGCTCATTATCTCTATCCCGGTGAGGTCGGCCTTGTGCACGGTGCGGTCGAAGGACTGGCCCGCAAAGGCCTTCTGGTGAATGGTACCGTCGGGGTTGCGATCGAAGAAGCAGCCGAATTTCGTCTCCATATCCTTGACAGTAGGCGTCGCCTGTTCAACCAGCGTCTTTGCCAGGTCCTGATCATTGATATACTGTCCGCCCTTGAGGGTATCCATGAGATGTTTCTCATGAGAATCTTTTGCGTTCAGGACTACGTTCATTCCACCCTGAACCATACGGCTGCAACCCCCTTTGCCCTTCAGTGCTTTTGTCACAATCAGAATCTTCAGCTCCGGGGCGGCCTCGTGTGCATACAGCGCGGCCATTTGCGCGGCGGCGCCCATTCCAATTATTAACAAGTCTGCCTTGACCCTTGATACCATAGCGTTTCCCTTAATGTTTGTTATTGTCCCTCGCAGCGCCAAGCTCACTGCGGAAGAAGACGTATTAGAATCAATATTGTACATAAGCAAGAGGTATGCCAGCCCTGTCAATTGTTTAATGTCATTGATATAGATATTTTATTCGAGGATCGCTTAGTGATAAAGGCGCAATGTCGGGCCGATTATTTGGCCTAAGTGTTTAAAAATCGGCCCAAAAGGTTACTGAAGAGAAATGACGGAAACTAATTAGTCTGTCTATAAGCTTAGGTATTGTCATTCTCTGGCTTGACCAGAGAATCCAGAACCTTTTGAAAAACTGGATTCCCCGATCAAGTCGGGGAATGACAGCCTGCCTGAATCACACTTATGGACAGACGCTACTTACCGCGAAAAATCCCGAGGGCTCAGGCCGTGCTTCCTCAACCTGTACTGGAGCGTTGATTTAGGCATTTTAAGAATAGAGGCGGCTCCTTTAGGTCCACCGACAACCCCCTTGGTTTCAGTGAGGATCTTTATCAGATGGGCGCACTCCATTGCCGCCAGTGTCATTGCAGGTTGGTTGGTCTCGCTCGGTCTTATATTCAGGAGCGGCTCGATGTCCCTTCTTAGCACGGTCTTGCCGCTGAAAGCAATAATGAGCCGGCTCACAATGTTCTTAAGCTCGCGGATATTCCCGGGCCAGGAATGCCGTTTCAATATGTCTATGATTTCGTCAGAATAGATCGGAGGCACACGATGCATGGCTTCTGCTTCTGCATGGGTAAACCTGCGCACAAGCGGCTCGACCTCCTCAGTCCTCTCCCGCAGAGGGGGAATGTGAAAAGTGACCGTATTGAGTCGATAGAAAAGATCAGAGCGAAAGTTTTTTTCCTTTATGGCGACCTCCAGGTCATTGTTGGTTGCAGCTATTACCCTGAAGTCTGCGTCGATGGAGTGGCTTTCACCGACCCGCTCGAAGCTTTTGTCCTGAAGAACTTGCAGCAGCTTGGCTTGAAGCGGAAGCGCCAGTTCGCCTATTTCATCGAGGAATACTGTTCCAGTGTGCGCCATCTCGAATCTGCCGACACGCTTGGATATGGCACCGGTATAGGCCCCTTTGGCGTGTCCAAACAGTTCACTTTCGAATAGTCCGACAGACAGCACAGGACAGTTGATCTTTACAAACATGGCATCTCGTCTGTCGCTTAATTGGTGTATGCAGTGGGCGATGTAATCCTTACCCGTGCCTGTTTCTCCCGTGATAAGCACACTTGCATCGCTGTCTGCGATAATCTCGACCTGGCGCATAATCTCCCGCATGGTAGGGCTGGAATAATAGAATTGGTCCATACGGTATTTGGAATCCACTCTCTTAAGAAGATAGCTCTTTTGTTGCACGAGACGGGCATTCATCTCCAGTAGTTTAGCGTGGTTGAGCATGTTATCAACCGCGAGAGCCACTTGTCCGGAAAGGTCAGTGAGGAATTCCGATAGCTCAGCAATGAATGCAGGGGGCTTCTTGAAGGAGAAATGCAGAGTGCCTACCACAGTGTCGCGTGCGATAAGCGGGAACCCCATTGTCGCTCTCAGACCCTCTTCCATCATTTGACCAATCGTCGACCAATGGCTGTACTTGGCCATATCAGGGATGATCAGAGGTCGTCTGGATGTGATCACTGCTTGTGCCACAGGACCACTTGCAAGCGGACGGGCCCCATCATCTATATCCTTGACCGTTACGCCTTCTGCCATGGCGAACATTCCCAGAGAATCGGAGTCAGGATCGTAAATGCAGATGCTGAACCGGTCATAGTGGAATATCTTCCGAATCTCCCGGGCAAGACCATTGAAGAGATTCTTGCAGGAGGTCTGGCTGACAATGGCATTGTTGACTGAAAGCAAGGCTTTATAACGCCTCGCTGGATCCAGATCAAGTGTCGCAGAGTCATGACCCAACTCAGAGTCTTCAGCAATTTCGGCAGCGATTCTTTTCGTACTATCTCCCTTATGGTCCATCATAATTATCTATATGTATCTTCTCACAAGCGCCTTCAAAATAACAAGACCATAATTGGATCCGAGCCCAAATATGGGCTAAGACCTTTCTAAACACAAAGCCCTCTGCTTTTTATTAAAGTATATTTGGACAATACACGTTACCGAAACATTTCCCCTATTTTGCAGCGCCGTGCAAAAACCTTTATTGCTTTCTGGTATGATAAAAAAGTGGAAGTAAAGAAGCTTGTTAAGCATTAAGGAGGGCCAGTATGAGCATTGAGAAAGCTTTTAAAGCTTTAGAGTCCGCGATGGCGCGTTGCACCGCACTTCAGGTGGAGATGAAAACGGTTCCGGTAGAGGACAGAGGTCGCCTTATGCGGGCCTATGAGCTTCTGGACCTCCTGGAACATGCCCTGCTTGAGACGGCAAAGGAATTAAAAGAGGTAAAGTGATGAAGGCTGCACCCTGAATACTCGAAACATAGGAGGAGAAGTGATACGCTACACCAGTGCCTATCAGAGATTTGGTCTTGCTCTGAATATTGACTGTCCCCGGGAGTGCTAAAGCTCTTGGGGAGTGGAGATAACTACTTTCTGAACCGGAATTTTTATCGTAAAAGTGGTCCCTTTATCCACTTCACTGGCGACCTCAATTTCACCGGCGTGTTTTTTAACAATGTCATAAGCTATGCTCAGTCCAAGCCCCGTCCCTTTCCCAACCTCTTTGGTAGTAAAGAACGGCTCAAATATTCTGTCTATTTTCTCCTTTGGGATTCCCGAACCCGTGTCGGCAATCGATACATTCACGTATTTCCCATCACACCACGTTCTTACGGTAATCTCTCCTTGTTTTTCTATTGCCTGAGCAGCATTAACAAGCATGTTGATAAAAACCTGGTTAAGCTGTCCCAAATTGCATTTTACCTTGGGAATATCTCCGTATTCCCTTTTTACCGTTGCCTTGTACTTCAGTTCGTTCCAGGCTATGTTTATTGTGCTCTCCAGCCCTTCGTTGATATTGGAAGGTTTGTACTCGGTATCATCGACGTGCGAGAAACTTTTCAGGTCCTGCACTATCCGCTGGATCCTTTCGGCGCCCTCTGTAGTTTCCCGGATCAATTGCTTTGTATCCTCTATCACGTAATCAAGCTTCAGCGCTTTTCTTTTCTTTTCCAGCATATCAAGAATGGCATCCACGTCTTTTTCGCCGCTGTCCGCCAAGTCAACGACTGCCGCGTTCAGGATCGAAATATATTCTGAGTATCTGTTTGTATATTTCACAAGTGAGTTAAGGTTGCTTAAAATGTACCCGGTAGGGTTATTGATTTCATGGGCCACTCCTGCCGCCAACTGGCCTATTGATGCCATTTTCTCCTGCTGCAGAATCTGGGACTGGGCTGACTTGAGTTTATTGTGAGCTTTCTCAATCTCAATATTCTTTCTGGCGAGATCTTCTTCAGCCATTTTGAGTTCCGTCATATCATGTAAAGTCTCAATTGCCGCAATAATGTTTCCCGAAGCGTTAACTATCGGAGATGCGTCAAATACCAGATACACTTTTTTGCCCTGCAAGGTATACCACCCTTCGGCATGAAGCCCGGCAGTCTTAAGAACTGACTTTGAGTATGTGTTATAGTATTGTTTCAAATTTTCAGTGCCCTTGCCGTCTATGATTAAGTCTGCAACGATAGGCCTTTTATGGTCGTAAAATGGCTGCCAATGATTCGACGTGCCTATCATTTCTTTTGCCGGCTTCCCCGACAGCCTTTCGCATGCCGCATTCCAAAGACGTACCTGGTGATTATTGTCTATCACCATGGTGGCTACCGCAGAACCTTCTATAAGGGCATGCGTCATATTTATCTGCTCCTGGAGCGTCTCTTCAGCCGACTTGAGCCTGGTTATGTCTGAATTATAAATGCGTAAAAGCCCCAATTCGGAAAGATAGTGTATTGACTGTTTATAGAAGGAGTCTCCTATCTTCAGCTCGCGGGTCTGGATCCCGTCCTCGCCTTTCTTAAAGTTATTGACAAGGGCTGTCCAGCCCGAAAATATCGGGTGCGACAGTCCTTGTTCCATCAGGTCCGGGAAGTGCACTCCGGCTGCCGGATTGGCGTACGTGATGTTCCCCTCCAAATCGGTCTCTATAATGGCATTAGGGTTTATTCCGGGAAACGATGCGAGATGGGCTATCCTTTTCTCTGAACGTTTGCGTTCAGCGATTTCTTTGTAGAATTTGTCCGTCTGTTCAAGCATGCGCTTCTCGTATACGCCGAGCAGCTCTTCCAGCGCGGCTATCCTGGATTTGAGCAAGTCTATTTCACTATTGCCGGTGTTCTCTTCAACCATGTTTTTTCCTCATTGCATGTTCCGTTTGTTCCAAACGAATATCCCGCTCTTGGAGGGATCGATGTGGTAGCCCCTCTTCAGGGTTTCCATGTTCTTCTCGTTCATTACAGTCCCTATCTTTACGAGCAGGAGACCTGTCCCGCTTCTTATGTCCCTTGAGAGCACCAACCCGGGTACCAGATCGTCCGCTTGTACTTCCACCTCGACTTGCCCGGCTTCATGGGCAGAGGGTAATATTATTTCCTGTACTGCCGCAGTCAGAAACTTATACATATCAGGGTCGAGCTGAGAACCGAGAAGTGTTTTAATTTTTTTCAGTGCGTTTTCTATATCCTGCAATCCTCTATTAATGCCGGTCAGCCGGTCGAATTTATCGGCCATCGCTATTATTCTAGCTCCCAGCGGTATTTTTTCATGCCTGAGCTTGTCGGGAAAACCATCGCCGTTATACCACTCGTGATGGTGCCTTACAAGTATCCCCACTGCACGAAGCTCTTCGACACAGTCAAGAGAGGCCTGACCCAGGACCGGATGATTAATGTATTCTTTTATCTCCCCGGGGCTAAACTCATCTGTATGCTTGATCAGTTGAACGTCCGGAAGTCCCAGCTTTCCAATGTCATGGAACTGTGCCGCTGTGACTATCGTTTCGGCGTCCGTTTCCGGAAGTCCCATTCTGAATACAATATTGGAAACAAGGGCCGCTACGTTATTCGAGTGGGTATAGATAATTTTGTTTCTCAGTTCAAGAATATTATAAAAAGCGGAAATAAACTCTCTGAAGTTCTTCTTAAATTTGCCGGCGAGCTTTTTCAGTTCCTTGTTCTGGTTAGTCAAATCTATTGTCTGCTGAGTCACATAGGTTTCAAGCTCCTCACTCCACTTTTTCAGTTCTTCGTTCTGTTTTTTCGTAAGTTCGGTAAGGCGCCTGTTTTCTTTTACGAGTCTGAATCTTTCACCGGCATTGAGAACCGTTATCATCAGATCGTTATCATTCCAGGGTTTTGTAATGTACCGGTAAACCCCGCCCTTGTTAATAGCGCTTACTACGGCATCTATATCGGCATAACCTGTGAGCAAAATCTTCACGGAATTAGGAGATATCCTCGTCGCCTTCTCAAGAAATTCCACCCCGGTCATTTCCGGCATGCGCTGGTCGGAAACTATAACGGATACCTCGTTACCTTTGAGGAGTTCAAGGCCCTCTTTTCCCGATGATGCTGTGAGTATCTCAATGACCTCATCAAGAAACAGCCGCCTCAAAGATTTCAGGACGTTTTCCTCGTCATCAACAAAAAGGACCCTGATCGTTTCTTCAGCCTGATTATTCATGAAAGCGCCTCTTCATCGATAAAAGTAAGCATAATGCCTTTTTGCTTGTCCCCATGCTCCATTAGCTGACCCGAGAGATGTCCGCACCGGCCGTTTAAGAGGATCTTTGTTGAAATTTTTTGCTGTTTTTTCACGAGATCTATAAAATGGACCAGATCTTCAGATAAATTTTCTCCTATGTCCTGTCCTATCATGCAGGGAAGGTTTTTGTTTATATCCGACCACCTTGCATTGCACAACACAACCATATTATCGAGATCGATGCCGACAATGCCAACCGGCACCGAGTCAATAATATACTGGTATGCGGTAAGCGCTTCATTGCTGAATTCAAGGCTCCGGGATTTCTGTTTCAAAAGCTTTTCGAGTTCCAGGTTTAACTTCATCAGCTCATTATTCTTTTCCTGAAGCTGGGCAGTAAGTTCCAGATTTGCCTTGAATAGAAAATACCTTTCGACCGCATTTGAAATAGTCACTTTCAATTGATCGTTATTCCATGGTTTTGGTATGAACTTGTATATCTGGCCTTCGTTTATGGCTGAGACAATTGATGCCGTATCCGCATATCCTGAAAGCACAATCCTTACGGTCTCAGGGCTGATAGTGCGAACTTTCTTGAGGAATTCGACGCCATTCATGCCGGGCATTCGATAATCCGATATCACTATATGAATGTGCTCCTTCAGGAGAATCTTAAGGCCATCTTCCGCGGAATCGGCTGTAAAGATTGTATAATCATCGTCAAGAAAGAGCCGTTTCAGGGAGTTTAAAACGTTTTGCTCATCGTCCACAACCAATATTTTTATTTCTTCCTGCATCTTTAATCCCCCTGAACCGGAATTTTTATCGTAAAAGTAGTCCCCTTATCCACTTACGTTGTCGGATAGTCGTCCGCACCACCAACAACGGTAAAAGAACGGTCATTGTTCCAATATGAGTGCTTTGTATTTCGGATATTCTTCCTCAACCTTTGTCTTTAAACTATCGATCTGCGATGCATTTGCCAACCCTAGGAATTCCAGGTCTTTCTCGATAGAATCAAAGTTGTCGCAGATACCTATCCGTAATTCGGAACAGATATAATCAGCTGCCTTTAACAGCAGCACGTCCTTTATATCCTCGCGGTCAGATATTTCAGAGGCAGTACAATGGTGCAACGAGATGGCGCTGCGGATTTCAGCAGGGAGTTTCCAGGTTCTTGCCGCATAATCGCCCATCCCACAGTGGGTGAAGCCGAAGACTTCAAACTCTACATCCTCAAAGGGCTTGCCTGAAGACCTAACTTCGTCTATTACCATTGTGTATTTCTCTTTAAAGTTGATATTCATTACCATCTTGCCTATGTCGTGCAGCAAGCCCTGAATAAGCTGCTGGGTCGAGCTGCCATAGCCCAATTGATCGGCGATAAGCTTGCAGGCAACCGCAACAGCGGTGCTATGTTCCCAAAGTCCTGTATCTATTGCATCGGCATGTCTCCTGAGATCTTTCAAGGCTGACATTACCACAATGTCACTAACGGTCTTAAACCCTAAAAGCAAAATAGCCTCGTCGATCGAACTCACACCCTCACCCCTGCTGAAAAAAGGAGAATTAGCCACCTTAAGCAAACGCGAAGCAAACGACGGATCAAAAGAAATAATGCTCGCCAAATCATCTGTGTTAGATGATTCTTTACTCAAAATATCGAGGACTTTAAAGGCGACAGTCGGAAGAGACGGGATATCCAACTTCGACACATCGGTGAGACTAGGAATGTCCTGGTTGCATTTTCTTATTGGATTCACCCGTATCCCCTCATATATATCCAAGCTGTATTTACAATTATAACGTTATAGATGATTTTTTTCTGTAGTTCCGGCGACAAGGTCAAAAAGATCCCGCACGTATCAATCGACAAAATCGCCTTTGAGGTAGCAATTTGAAGATTGTGTCTGAAAAGTTTCGTTGAGAGTCGCAGATACCAACTATGATAAAGGTTAGTGATTATGCGCGAATAAATCCTGTAAAATAAACGTATGGAATTTAAAAAAATACTGACCGGGCTCCTGGTCGAAATGCAGAATAAAAACATTCCTTACGCAATAATAGGGGCGGTAGCTATGGGATTTTGGGGAGTGCGTAGAGATACAATGGATATCGACTTTCTGGTAAGGTCTATCGATAGGGAAAAGATTACCGCTATCATGAAGGGATTCGGCTATGATCGCGCAGTCAGTTCAAAATTTGCGGACCAGTTCGTTCATTTAATACAGGCCATGGGGTCGGTGGATTTCCTTTATACGAAAAAGGAAAAAGGGATTATAGAGTCGAGTACGACCTTTAGGGGCTTGGACGGGGAAGATATCCATGTAGCTCTTCCAGAGGACATCATAGGAATGAAGCTTGAAGGAATTCGCAACAATCCAAAACGGGAAATGAAGGACTTGGCGGATATTCAATCCATCGTTGAACTCCTGGCTGATCAGCTTGACTGGGAAAAGATCAAAGAGTATTGTAAGATAACCGGTATGGAGGATGCGTATGACAAAATCCTTAGTTTTAGGTGACCTGACAGAGGCTGAAATAGAGGACCTCAACAGGGCCACTGAAGCGATGAGGCGCAATCGGTTGCAACGGCCTGCCCGTATGGGCGACGTGGACAGTTACCTGCAATTTCTCGAGGATCGCCGGGAATTGTTCGGGTATTCCGCCAAGATAGTTGCCCACCCACTGCTGGTCATAAACGAAAGCTCCATCCTGTAAGAGGCATCCATTAAAGCGATATTCCCCTAAATTAGTTTCCTACAGCGAGATGCTTTGATATACTTGCAACAATATTCATCTGAACCTAAAATCGCTGATTCGGCACATAATAGCGACATCATCCGTTCATCAAGTGGATCGATAAAAAAGGTATCCATCCCGCACACTGCCAGGGATACGGAGAATGCCTGGTTTAATAACCGTCTTTTGGGCAGCCCAAAAGATATATTGCTCAGCCCGCAGGTGATATGAACACCCGGAATTCCTTGTTTGACAGCAACAACTGTGTCTAAAGTGACCTTGCCCGAGTTGCTGTCTGTACCGATCGGCTGGGCCATCACGTCGATGTAGATATCGTCAACGGCAATACCGTCTCCAATCAGCCGCTCTACGACAGCCCGACCGACCTGGAACCGTTGTTCTGCTGTGGCTGGTATTCCACGGTCGTCCATGCACAAGGCGATTATCGACGACCCGTTTTTCCGGATCAGCGGGAGGACACTCTCATATCTCTCTTTTTCTAAAGAAATCGAATTGACGATCGCCTTTTTGCGACAAACTGCCAGCGCTTTTTCTAAAGCAACAGGATTGGGACTGTCGATGCATAAAGGCAGATTAACCACTTCCTGCACTATCTCGACAAGCCATGGCAAGAGTTCAAGTTCCTTTTTAAAAAATACTCCGGCATTGACGTCTATGATATCCGCTCCTGCTGCGGCCTGATCGACCGCCAGTTTCTGAATAAACGCCTTGTCTTTCTTCTCAATAGCCGGACCCACACTCGGGATGCTGCTGTTGATTTTCTCACCGATGATCAACAAACTCGATTCTCCCTCATCATTTCTTCCTCTCAAATCCCTAACAGCTGGTTGGAAAGCTCAACTGCTGCAGCCGCATCTTCCGCATAGACATCAGCCCCTATTTCCAGTGCAAACTTCTCCGTGACAGGCGCCCCGCCTAACATCACTTTCACTCCGTCCCGCAAACCTGCCGCCTTCAGTCCTTCGATTATGGTTTTCATTTCACCCATCGTCGTGGTTAATAGAGCAGATATCCCTAATATCTGGGGTTTCCCTTCTTTTACCTTTTGGACAAAAACCTCTGCGGGCACATCGATTCCGAGGTCAACGACCTGATACCCGGCGCCCTTCATCATCATTCCCACAAGGTTCTTGCCGATATCGTGCAGGTCGGCCTTTACCGTTCCGATCATGAATATTCCCTTAACCCCAAGTCCTGCCGCGCCGAACAGTGGTTTAAGCACCTCAACAGCCTCGTTCATAGCTCTTGCGGCCATCAGAACCTCAGGAATGTATACCTCTCCGTTTTTGAATTTAGTGCCGAGCTTGAGCATACTTTTGATCAACCCCTGGTTCAGGATAATTTGCGGGTCGATCTTCTGATCGATTGCTTTTTGCGTGAGCTGTTTCAATTCTTTAACATTGCCATCTTCCAGGGCGGCTTCCATTTCTTTGAACAATAGCTCCATATCGTTTATACCTTCCTTATCTGAATATTCAATTAGTGCAACAATAATTTATTGACTGATTTCCTCCAGGATTTTGCCTTTTGTCTCTGGTCCGAGAACAAGGATCATCGCAGCAGCTATAGCAAAAATTGTTGCGGCCACACTGAACACCGCCTCGACTCCGTAGGACTGTAATACCGCCCCCACAACATACGGACCGAGGAGTGCCCCGATACGTCCGATTGAAGAAGCAAATCCGCAACCACCGGCTCTCATTCGGGTAGGATAAAGTTCCGGCGTGTAAGCATAAACTCCGGACCACATTGCATAGGTGAAAAATTGCAGCAGCCCCCCTGTAATGTAGAGCATTGTCATGTTTCCCGCTTGTCCATAAAAATAGGCGGACGCGGCAGTCAGTAAAATAGACGGCACCACGACGGCCTTTCTTCCAACCTTTTCGAGCAGGTAAGTGGCGATGAGAAATCCCGGAATGCCTCCGGCGGTAATCAATGTGACAAATGTGATCGACTTGCTGACAGCAAATCCTTTAGCTACCAAAAGCGCCCCCAACCACGTTGTCAAACCATAATAGCTGAACAGCAATGCCGGCCACAGAACCCAAAGCATTAACGTCCGCTTGTAATACATTTTAGACCAGAGTTCTCCAAACTTGAATCCGCCTGCAGTTGTCTCTATCAATACGATATCCTCTACAGGTGGCAACGGTTTGCCGGTTCTTTTTTTAACTTGATTTTCAATCATGGTCATCACCTTGTCGGCTTCCTCATGACGGCCGACCGCTTCCAGCCACCGCGGGGAATCAGGCACCTTCAGCCTTATTACTATGAGCCAAAGCGCAGGAATGGCTTCAACAACAAAAACAGCTCTCCACCCGACAAGAGGCAGCAAATAATAGGTAATCAGCCCGGCAGTGATGATACCGACGGGTAACAGCCCCTCCATAAAGGCGACCCATCTTCCCCGGGATTGTTTAGGAAAAAACTCCGGCAGCATCGCATGCGCTGCAGGCAACTGCATGCCCAGGCCCAGTCCTAAAAGGAAACGAAAACAGAAAAGCGATTGTATGTTCCATGAAAGCGCACACAATAACCCGGCAATCCCCCAGAGATACATTGCCCTTATCAGAACAGTCTTCCGGCCTATTTTATCCGCCAAAAGGCCGGTATAAAAAGTCCCAAAAAACATTCCGGCAAAACTCATGGAGCCCAGATAACCCATCTGAATTTTAGTTAAGGTGAACTCTTTCGCCAAAGTAGACAGAATAAAGGTCATTCCACCCAAATCCAGATCATCCAAAAACCAGGATATACAAATTGACAAACCGATCATTGCCTGATAAGAAGTGACGGGAAGTCTCTCTAACCTTTGCGGAATCACTAATGCCTGCCCTGAACCACCGGTAGCGGTATTTTCGGGAGAGATTGCGGTGTTACTCATTCACATATTCCTCCTTTAGGTTTTGAGATATGCGCCACGAGTCATCATAAAGTAATCGGGTATGATCCATACTTTTTTGCGGTTTCAAGCATTGCTTTATAGTTCTCGATCTCTGCCCAATCGGGAACCGAGTTGCCTGATGACAGACAATATCCACCACCCGGCGCCATGGTCTTTATCAGTTCCTTAGTCCGTTTGGTTATATCCTCCGGCGTACCTTTCATAAGCATTTCATTCGAGACATTACCTATAAGGGTCAACCTTTGTCCGTATCTCTTCTTGACCTCAAAAATATCCATGCATGTCGGATCAATCGGGTGTAATGCGTCAACCCCAACGTCAATTAAATCCTCAATCAGATCCCAAAGGACTCCATCGGAGTGAAAAAAGAGATAAAGATTATTTTCACGGCATATTTCGCCAAACTTCTTGTACCATGGGAAAACATATTTACGGAACATCTTCGGGCTGATCATCGGGCCTGTTTTAAACGCCAAATCATCCACAGCCCAAACCGCGGCCACATTTGGAATCTTCACAATCTCGCTCAGAGCTTTGTACTGAATGTTAGCCACCTTTTCAAAAAGCCGCCCGACAAGGCCGGGATTCATGCTGATAGTCAGACAGAAGTTTTCAAATCCCATGAGCATCCAGGTCAGGGTGAAAATCTTTCCTGAAAGGGCGATGATTTTCATGTTATCAGGGAGGTATTTCTGGACAGTATAAAACTTTGAAAAATCCAAATCTCTTTCCGCCTGATCCCAGGGAAACGAATCCAGATCTTTTTCATTCAGGATGACGGCCCTCTTTTCCAGATTCCACGACTCCTTCCGCTCGTCAGCCGTATCCTGGAGTACAACATCGCGCAGAAACTTGGAGATTGCCGAATCTTCCGTGACCTTTCCCGGTTGCATCATTCCGACAGTCAATGCAATGTAATCATAGCCGGCCTTCCTCCAGAACTCTACCTGCGACTCAATGTCCGAGTCTATAACCGGTTTGCCCAGGAATTTGCTCATTGTCGCGTAGTCTATCGCTGCTTCGGCTAATGGAACTCTATCAGGTTCTTTGTGAGCAAGTGTAGTTGCAATGCGCTCAAAATTTGGCGTCCCCTCGAACATAGGTTTGTCCTCCCTAAGTAATATTGCATTTCATTCCAGCTTATTATTCAACATACTAATAAAAGCAAAAAACTTGCCAGAAAAAGAAACCGCTTGACACACTGGTCTTCGGAGCAGTTGAACAGAAAACCCATTGATATATTTAATAATTTTTAAAGGTTATTGAAAGGCTATGAATCACTCAATCGAGTACTTTTGGACTTGACAAATTGATCAAAGCTTGATTAAATCCTGAATTGCCAGTTAGATCCATGTTGAAACACAAATAGACTTGTTGAGTACTTTAGTGTTCAGGCTTATATAATCGGTAAGAAAGCCATTGAAATGCGTTTAACAGCTTTTTGCGGCTGACCTGGCGCTGGCCTTAAGACCATACTTTTTCATCTTTTTAATTACTGCCGTTTGGCTGATCCCTAATGATTCAGCGACTCTATATGTGCTTTTTGCTTGATTGTAAGCCTCTATAATCAGCCGCTTTTCCTCCTCTTCGAAAATCTTTTTTAAATTTATTATGTTTTTGGACTTTTTCATTTCGGTAGAAAGTTGCAGATTTTCTAAATCATTCAGGATAATACAATCCTCACTGGAAGTTACAACCAGGCGTTCAACTGTATTTTGAAGCTCGCGTACGTTGCCGGGCCACTCATACATTAGAAAACTTTTTATGGCATCAGGGTGCAACCATTTTTGATAGTTATATTTCTTATTAAAGATATCAAGAAACTCTGTTACCAGTGGGAAAATATCTTCCTTGCGCTCACGAAGCGGGGGAATTAAGATTTGAACCACATTTAAGCGATAATAGAGGTCTTGCCGAAACAATTTTTCCCTCACCATGGCCTCAATATCCGGATTCGTGGCAGCAATAATCCTAACATCAAGTTTTATGGTCTTAGTCCCTCCTATCCTCAAGATCTCCTTCTCCTGGATAGCTCTTAACAATTTAACCTGCATGTTTAAGGGTAGTTCACTTACCTCATCAAGGAACAAAGATCCCCCCTGGGCCAGCTCGAAGAGTCCCATTTTACCTCCTCTGGAGGCTCCCGTAAACGCACCCGGATCGTAGCCGAACAATTCTGATTCCAAAAGATGGGCTGGAATTGCTCCGCAATTAACTTTCAAGAATGGTTGCGGGGACCTTTTACTGGCCCGATGAATGATCTGGGCAAAGAGTTCCTTCCCAACACCGGTCTCACCTTGAATCAGCACAATAGAATCAACCTGCGCTACATGAAAAGCGAGATTGATCCGGGCTTGCATTATAGGGTTGCGGGTTATCATATTTTTCTGGGGACTTAAGTGCTCCAATTCTTCCAAATATTTGGTTTTCAGTTGTTCACTTAGTTTAAATTGCTCCTTCAATTTGGTTAAATCGTCTATATCGCGAATTACTGTGACTATCCGTATTAATTCACCGTTATCGTTAAATACAGGATTCGCGGTCATCAGCAGTTCTTTATTGTTTCGAACATCAATAAGTGTAGTACGGGACTTTCGTTCCAGGACTAAATTCGAGATGGACTTATGGCTGTAGCCTTGCTTAATTAAATCTAGGCAATGCTGCCCCACGTATTCCTGAGCGGTATGACCTGTAATACGCTGATACCCGTTATTTATTCTGATGATATACCCGTTCCCATCCGCAACAACTATTCCATCGTCAACCGAATCGATAATAGCATCCAATTCTTTGTTTATTTCGCAAGTACTCTTTAGTTGTTCGGATAGCTTTTCCAACTCGGAAATATCCTGAAAAATTGCCACTGCGCCGACAATCCGGCCATCTATATATATGGGGCTGCGATTGGTAACTAATGAACGACCATTAATGACAATAGGCATACTGCAATCGATTCGTCCGTTTTCCATCACATCAAGGAGTTGAGTGTTGGGTATAATAGTCTCCATTTTTTCGTTGTACGCTTTTTCTTTAGGAATACCGAGGAGGTCAGAAGCAATTTTATTAAATAAAACTATCCGTCCTTCATTATTTATTGCGATAATGCCATTACTGCAAATTGAATCGCAGACTTGTTCCAGGATATTTATTTGAATCTGTGAGAACATCGCTTTCCCCTCTCCGTTGCAAACTCGCTCTCGTAATGGGACCACGATTTATTCCTCAAATATTAACATAAATTACTATAACGCAATTCCGAAAATCCACACTATTGGAAAAATGTTAACTACGAGGACTTGCAAGGTGCTACAAGCTCTGCCCGGCTGCAGAACTGAATATCCAGCGCACTGCGGAGCTAACGAAAAAGGTTACCGGGCGCGGCTGGCAGGCTTAGATCCGGTTGAGCGCTTTGTTAGACCTGCTGATTGCCGCGCTATCTTCAGCAAACTGCGCAGTGCCTCATTAACAGAGGCGTCATCTGGAAATGCAGCAGCTACATCGGGACTAAGAAGGACGAGATTTGTTCCTTTTTTGTATTCTGCGAAATACTTACCTCTTATTCCCTTGCCCAAATCTTCAAGTTTGTACTCTTTACGCATTTCTTCTTTTTTAGCCATTTTCATATATTTTCCTCTCTTGCCTTGTTGCGCGTCTTGCGTTTATTATTCTTGTCTTTCCGTGTCGTTCCGTATGAACGACAACCAATAACTGACTGATTCTGGAATAGCCAAAAGTCAGGAACCTATGCTCGCGTAGGGATGGTCAGGGTCATTGAAGGTTATGGATAGGGGATCACCGAATACTGTTGATGCCTCGTGAAAAGAGACACCATGCTTCTTAAAGTTGGCGTCCGATTTATTTGGATCCCATTCAAATTCCATACGTTATTTTATCATTATTTCTATTATTTTTTTGTGGTCTTACGACAGAGTGTCATTCCGACAAGGAGCTGTTTGCTTCAGCGATCTTAAAGAGATGCGCAAGGTACTTACCCAGAGGAGGATGGAACTACTTAAGGTCATTAAAGACAAGAAGCCGTCTTCTCTTCTATATATGAACTCGCCAAGATAGTGCATAGGGAACTGAAAAATGTGTTACAGGATCTGACATACCTTCAAGAACTTGGGCTTGTTGAGATAACGGAGACAAGGGACAAAAAAATCCCGCACGTATCATTCGACAAAATTGCCTTTGAAGTGGCAATTTGAATATTATGTCTGAAAAGTTTTGTTGAGAATATCGGATGCCTAGAACAAAGGTTAGGGGACGTTGTTACTTACATTGCGTTGTAGATCAGCCTTCCATCTTTGCAATCGCCCTCGGTATGCCCGACGCGGCATACTGTGATTCTCCCGACTTCCGATAGTTCTGTCAGGAGTTTTGCAATGTAAGTAACAACGTCCCCATAGATCCTTGGTTGATAAGAGAAAAAAGCTTTATTGCAGTATATTAACCTATCGCTTTCGTGCATGACCTCCAAGAGACTAAGACTTATTAACGAGTAAGATGATTTAGGTTTCTTGTCAGATCAATCGGACAATTTTCTACTTTGTTATGTGAGATAGTTATCATAGCTATAATTTTTTTGATGATGATTGATAAACACAATTATTCTTGATAAGCTTTATTATAATTCTCACATAAAATTTGATTACAAAGAATAGACCGAATCCGTATGCCGTCATATGGGCGTAGACAAGACCGTAAGACTGGACGAATTAGCTGGTACATCAGCTTTCATTTATCAATGACAGATAAATCTTTTCTCTTCGATATAGCTAAATACGTGGAACCGTTTACACTAAAGAACTCGGTGAACGATGCTTTCAATAGGTTTTTGAACAATGATGATCTCGCCTTGATTCCGATTGTTCAGAATAAAAGGGTTGTGGGGGTACTCTTTCGATCAAGGTTCCTCGAAAAACAGTTTATCGGCAAACTGAGTTACGGTATGCATCTGACAAAGTACAAGGACGTTTCCTACGTAATGGAACAGCAGTTTATCGCGATGGATTCGGATATATCCCTTGAGGACGTTGCCAGTAATCTAAAGTCGAATAAGGTCGACTCACATATATGTGTTACCTCGGAAGGCGAATACATCGGTATTGCTTCCATAACGGATCTCCTGGATGCATTAAACGAAAAACATCTCAGGAAGCTCGCGGATGAACTCCGTGAGAGGACGGCAGTTGCGGAGAAACTGAGAGAGGCTCAAGTCGCAGCTGAGACTGCAAACCGGGCCAAGAGCACTTTTCTTGCCAATATGAGTCACGAACTTCGCACACCCCTCAATGCAATTATCGGCTATAGCGAGATGCTGTTAGAAGAGGCTGAAGATCTCGGACAAGCTGAGTTTGCCTCGGACCTTAACAAGATAACGTCCGCGGGAAAGCACTTGTTATCTCTCATTAACGACATACTTGATTTATCCAAGATCGAGGCAGGCAAGGTAGAACTCTATCTTGAGACCTTTGATATAGCTGACATGATCCGTGATGTGTCGACCACAATCAGTCTGCTGGTAGAGAAAAACAGAAACAAATTGCAGGTAATCTGCCCCGGTAATATAGGCTCAATGCATGCCGATCTGACAAAGATCAAACAGTCATTGTTTAACCTTTTAAGTAATGCATGTAAATTCACTAATCAGGGAAATGTGTACCTTGAGGTCAGCCGTCTTGACGGGCAGGGGGATGACCCTAAAATGCTTGTTTTTACTGTCCGCGATACGGGTATCGGCATGACTCAGGAGCAGACGATAAAGCTGTTTCATGCCTTTACTCAGGCTGATGTATCTACCACTCGTCAGTACGGAGGCACAGGACTCGGTCTTGCTATCAGCCGTCATTTCTGCCGGTTGATGGGCGGAGATATAACTGTAGAGAGCGAGCAAGGCAAGGGATCGACCTTCGTAATTCGAATCCCCGAAAAAGTTTCTATTGATTTTGGGAAGAAACCTGAGGACTTTGCATAAGACAGGAGGAATTGCAATGGCGCGAATACTATTGGTGGAAGATAACGAAATGAATCGTGACATGCTCTCACGCCGCCTGCAGCGCAAGGGATACATTGTTGCCCTTGCATTTGACGGCGAACAGGGTGTTAACATGGCAAGATCAGATACGCCGGACATCATTCTTATGGACCTGAGCCTGCCGGTACTGGATGGATGGGAGGCCACCCGCCGCCTGAAAGATGCACCGGAAACCCGGTCCATACCGGTTATCGCCCTGACCGCGCATGCCGTTTCAGGCGACAGGGACAAGGCACTGGAAGCTGGATGTGATGATTACGAAAGCAAACCTGTGGACTTGCCGAGGCTGCTGGGTAAAATAGAATATCTGTTGAATAAGAAAGCGGTATCATGAGTGAAGAGAAAGTTATTGTGGGGAGCGCCGGAAACGCACCGTTTATGGCGGCATCGATTTCGGCGTAAGTGGTTCCTTTCTTGGAGGCTTTAGCAAAAAAATATTGCATTTTCCTGGGAGAAATGTTTTCATAGGTAAATTTCAATGAGGAGGCTTTATCGCAATACATTCCGCCGCGCTTCGGAAAGCCTTATTTTACGCCGTATTAGCATTATAGGAGGCCCCCTATAACTGTTGCGTGTAAGTGTTACAGACAGGACATTTAACGGATATTTTTTCTGTTGTTTAAAGGAACCGATAGTGCCATATTTGGTTCCTCGGACCGCCGTAATCGGTTCTTTTCGAGCGCCGCCCACAGTTATCGACGACAGTCTTTCAGATAAACAGACGATACTGCCTTTTATGCGCCATAAGTTGCGCACATCCATCAACACCATCATTGGATATAGTGAGTTGCTGCTTGAGGAGATTGAGGATTCCGAAGAAAGTATCCGCTCTGATTTGAAGAGCATTCACAGTGCAGGGCTTGAGATGTTGGCCTTGGCGAATGACGACAAAGCCGATTTCAAGTATACCATCCGCACAAACCTGAACACAGTCGTAGGCCTGACCGAAGCGTTGCTTGAAGATACAAGGCACAGCGGCGTGGAATCCTTTGTCGGTGATATCATCAAGATTCAGGTTGCCACCAAGCAATTGTTCTCTCTTCTTATAGACGATGTTATCAAATGGGACCAGATAGAGGCCTACAGCGCGGACAGGAAGCAGGGGATGCTGCTTATGAAGGAGATCGATTTCGGCAGTATACCTCTTTTCAGCGGGCTGGACAGGATCGATCTGGCGAAAATAATCCCCAGCCTCGAAAAAATGGATTTCAAGGCCGAAGACATCCTGTTCAAAAAAGGTGAGGCTGGCGATTGTATGTATGTCATTGTTGACGGCCTGGCAAGGGCCTTCCTATACAATGATTCCGGTGAGGAGGAATTGGCGCTTCTCGGCCGTGGCCAGTGCGTGGGGGAGATGTCCCTCCTGACCGGTAATGCAAGAAACGCAAATGTCCAGGCCCAAACCCCGCTCGTAGTTTTGAGATTGACAAAAGAAAGATTTGACGCCCTCTTAAAAACGCACTACTCTCTTAATGCATATTTCGCCAGGCTTGTGACATCCAGGCTTTCGTCTACTTATTCGACATTCCATGGCGCACAGGGGACTCAGATCACGGATGGCCCGTCACCAATCGCAGGCATCTCGAACGTGCCGCCGGTGAAACAAAAGAGGAACACCTTCTCTACGTTTCTCAATCTTGCGAAGAACAAGACATTTATAGGCATTGCTTTGACGGCAGCTCTCTGCTCGCTGTCCGCGTTAGGTCTGCATATGGCCGGCCTCAGCAGGCCCCATACAATACTCATTGAACTAATTCTTGCCGCTGCCGTTCTATGGGGCATGAAAACATTCAACTATCACGCCATTGCGCTTGCACTTCCGGTAATTACGGTTCTTATCGGCATTGCCAATCCGGAAAAGGCGTTCTCGGGATTTTCGAGTTATTCCTGGTTTCTTACTCTTGCCATTTTGGCTATTTCTGCAGCTATAAGCAAGACAGGTCTTCTTTACCGGGCGGTACTGATAATGATCAAGCGTTTCCCGCCGAGTTATATCGGACAAACCCTGGCCCTCGCCCTTGCGGGTTTATTGCTTACTCCGGTCATCCCTTCCGGCACGAGCAGGACGATCCTGGCAGAGCAGATGATATCAACTATCTGCGAAGCTATAGGCTTTAAGAAGAAGAGTCCCGGAACAGTAGGTATCGCATTGTCCGTTTTATTAGGCTTCGGCTATATGTCGTTCATGTTTATGAACGGATCGTCCCAGTGTATTCTCGCGCTGGGGTTAATGCCGGCCGGCGCCGTCTCAGCGATCACATGGTTCTCATGGCTTACAGCAGCCCTTCCGCTCGGTATTCTTTATTTTGCGATGTCCTATTTGTTAATCATTATGTTCAACAAACACAAAGAAGATGTACATATGCAGATTCCGGTTATAGAGGCACAGTTGAAAATCCTCGGTCCGCTTACAAGACAGGAAAAGATCTCGATCTTTACCGTGACTGTCTCTCTCCTTGGTTTTATCATCCAGTCGCCGAAAGAGGGAGTATGGGTTGCAGTGTTCTGTTTTTTGATTCTTTTAGCGAGCTCGGTGCTGAATGAAAAGTCGGTCCGCTCTGACATCGACTGGAATTACCTGCTCTCCTTCGGGGCGCTGGTCGGCTTTGGAAAGGTCCTCTCAGACAGCGGGCTAACAGATTTTCTTTCAGGCAAATTGACCCCGTACCTTTCAAGTATCACTACCAGCAGTCTCGTGTTTCTCCTGGTTTTTGTTGTGCTGGTAAATGTGCTCCGCTTTGCGCTTCCGTTAGTTCCGGCATTACTTTTGAGTATCTTCTCGGTATTACCGATTGTTCCCGCCTATGGTATCAATCCTTTCCTCATAGCCCTTGTCGCCCTGCTTCCGTCAAACCCGTGGATCCTGCCCTATCAGAACACAATGTATATGAATTTTGAAGGCAAATACTTCGATCACAGCCAGGTACTCAGGCTGGCATTTTTCAATATATTAGTCGAACTTGCTGCAGTAGCGATATCGGTCCCATACTGGAAGCATCTGGGACTGATTCATTGATGGCTCTTGAGCGGTGGCTGGTTTAATCTATGATTTTGGCCTCGTCACTTTTCGAAAAATAAATTATATTTCAGGTTGTTATACTTATGAATATTCACAATGTGGCGTAATTGCTAATAAAAAAAGGGGATTGCATTGCATGTGTGCAACCCCTTGATTTTTATGGCTCCCGGGGAGGGATTCGAACCCCCGACAGGGTGGTTAACAGCCACCTGCTCTGCCAGCTGAGCTACCCGGGAAATCGGAATAGTGAACTTCTTTTATAACAAAACAATTGTCAGGTTGTCAATTAAATGGATAGCGGCCGTATCCCTTGCGGTCTATCACGGAGGGTTAGCGCTTGTTAAGACACCACTTCGCCTGCCGAGATGAAGATTGTGGGGGGCATACGTTCTTCGTTCCCGCCGGATTCTGGACT
>CAWHNC010000040.1:0-30065 GCA_963830245.1 Nitrospirota bacterium | reverse complement strand
GCCGCTCGAAAGGAACCGAATATGCCGGCGGCGTGTGCCCGCTGTAGCTGATCAGGGCATAATTCGGCGTCGAACGCCCGGCATCGAGGCGAGTTGTTTTCATCAGTTGCAACCCTGATTCGGAACTTTTCTTTATTATTTTGGTAACCTCACTGCTTATTTCTATAAGACCTCCCTTCAAAGGTAATGAACTTTCCGTTCATGCTGAGACGATCAAGTATCGCCGAAGCGGTCACGGTATCGAATACCTTCCCCCAGTTTGACGGCACAAGGTTGGTGGTGACAATGGTCGTGCCCACTTCGGCCCTTTTTGAGATTATCTGGAAGATGCAGTCAGCCTGCTCCTTGGTCGGGATCACGTAACCGATCTCATCCAGACAAAGGACATCGGCTCGTGAATAGTATTCTATGAAACTGTAGACACTCTTTGCCTTAGCCATTTTGGCAGTGAGATCGAAGAGCGTAAGAAAGACAGTCTGATGGCCCTTTGTGAGAGCATCGTGGCACAGTGCTGTTGCAATGTGGGATTTACCAACCCCGGCAGGGCCTATGAGTACGAGGTTGCTGGGTTTTGTGAGCCACTGCGTGTTCATGAACTCCATGATTTTGTCCCTGGGTACTTTGGGGTTATATTTCCAATCGAAGTCATCCAGTATTTTTATCCTTTTGATGCCGGACATTTTCATGAGATACTGTATTTTCTTCTGTTCTTTCCGGTGAGATTCCTCAATGAGGAATTTAAGCATGAACTTCTTTTCTTCCTCTGAAAGCTGCTCGGGATCAGTCAGTAGTCTGAACCGCCGCCATAATTCATATAAGTTGATCATAATCGCTCAATTGCCTCCCTTCATAGGTGATATGCAGCAGTCCCGCGTTCTGCGGATGCACCGGATTGTCCTGATACCCGGCTGGACTAAGCAGCCCCTGGATATATGACACTCTGTAGGTGTCGATGCTGTTTGCCGACTTGACCGCTGAAATCAGCGTCTCTTTGGCTGTGCCTTTGAGGAGTTTGAACAGTTGGTAGGAAACCTCAAGAGGATCCTGTCTCTCCTGTTCGGCTCGTATAAGGAAGTGCTCAATGCTTTTATCCATAGACTTTAGAAGTTGGTACATCCTTTGATATTTGAAGTGGGGAGTTGTATTGAGCAGTTTCTCGCGGTGAGAAGGATGTTCTATCTTTTGTTTCCTGTCAAATACCCGTTTGTGAGTGGCTACTTTTCTGCCCTGCACAGCTATTTCTATGTACTGAGGATAAGCAAAGATGTCGCAGGGCACATCTCCGTACTGCGATGGCACCGAGTAGCGGTTGGTGTCAAACTCCACAAAGCATGTCTTGTTGATAGCTGCCGGGGCCTGTCTGTAAGGCAGGTAATGGATTTGGGGAAGCGCTATTAGTCTCTCCTGCTTTAATGCCTCCACAGGAAGTGTCCCTGTGGATCGGTGAACCCTGCTGTTTCTTTGTATGCGCCAGAGGCCGAATCTTTTGTTAAGATCGTCGATGTCGGCGAAAGTATTAACTACAAGGAAGCTCTCAATGTCTCTGATAACCCGTTCTACACGGCCTTTCTCATTGGGCTTGCCGGGATTGCAGGCACGGATTGAAAAGCCATAATGCCTGGCGAAGTCCAGGAACCTTGCATTGTATGTAATCTCCGGTTTCCTCGTTATGACTACGGACTTGAGATTGTCATAGGTATGCCTGTTAGCGACCCCTCTTATTTCATTGAACGCCTCGATGTGGCCGTCAAGAAAGAACTCCATGGAACTCCTCAGATAGAAGTGAGCGTAAAGGTACCGCGAATAGGACATGATGTAGACGAACCCGTAGACTGTTCCGAAAGGCATGCTCCGTTGCATCCAATCCACCTGTGCCTCCTCGCCAGGCAGAAACTCCAGCGCATGGAAGGAGTTGCCCTTCCGCTTTTTTCTTAACGAAAGAGTGTAATCCTTCACTGCCGTATAACCTCCCTCATACCCGTAACCCTTTAACCGTTGCAATACTTGTATCGCCTGCAGAAATGGGTATTCTGTGTACCACTGCTGAATTAACCGCTCATAGGGAGCTATGATATTTCCTGAAGACCTCCTCATGAGATCGTCTTGCCGAATCAGACGGGTTACCTTTTTTCTCGATAGGCCCAGTTTCTCCGCCACCTGGTTCAGGCTCAACCCTTCAACCTGATACAGGTGCCGCGCCCGGTTTTGAAGCGATTCTTGCATTGCCATGTCATCTCCTCTCCTGATGTGATGCCCCAGTTTACCTCAGCACTGCCTCCATTTCCATTTCGTCTTTTATCATGGCCCATACGCGGCAAACGTATGACTATCAAGCCTTCGCAGCCGTATCTCGTCTTTTATCACACCTTTAATGTCACCCGGTATCAACAGAACCAGCTTCTGTAAAGGCTTTGAAGTGGGTATCTCGTCTTTTATCACTTTTCCCGGAAAGGACGCCCCACGCAGTTCTTTGCGTCTCCGCCGCCAGGGTTTGACATAGTCGAGATACAGGTTATCGAAATAGTTGGGATTGTTTTGGAGCCACTGCTGCTGGGCCTGCTTCTTTCTTGCCCGCTTGCATTGCTCCCTTTGACAGACTTTCTGTCTTTGGCCTACCCGTTTATCAGGCGTGAAATACCGCCCACAGTGCATGCATCGCTTGACCAATGATTACCTCCGGCTACTTTGTTGTGGTAATCATTGTATGAGAAGATGGGGACTTAAGGTGGGTTCTTCTATCTACTCAAAAATGCTAACTACAATTTCAGGCTGGTTCCATCGGCGACGCTTTCGGTTCCTCCATTATCAGTTCTTTTTCTCCGCCCCCCACACCTATAGCAGCGAGAGCACAGGCGCTTTGGATTGGGACCTTAAACTGCCATGCCCGCGTTCCCAATGTGGGGTTAGTTGTTTCCTGAGTGCTCTTTACGGTCATAATCCGATTGTTAACCTTAATTATCAATGTCGTTACCCTGTTCCACGCGTTGAAGCCGATACTGACGGGATCAACGCTAATTACTGCTTTATCTTTCGTTTCTACAAATCGGGCATTGATCCCTTTCTCAATAATTGCCTTTTTGAGGAATGGAGACAATTCAGCGTCGGCATGCACTCTCAGATCCCAACGCTCTGAGAAGCTGAGCGCCCCTATGTATACAGGCGTAGCATCCAGCGCCGGGGAGCCAACTAACCCTTCCTGCGTAATGGTTCCAAACCTATAAGTTGTACATCCCACTATCACCGTGACCACCGCCATGAGCAGCATTACCTTCAAAATCCCTTTCATACTTTACTCCCTCCTTTTATCTTCATATGTATTTATAAGGTTTCGGAACTGTTTGTCAAGCGTAATTATTCGTGATTATATACTTTACACAGGAAAAAAATAGTCGTAAGATAGTCTTATGCCTTGGGACATCATTTTCACATTTCTTTATTACAGCATACAACCTCTTTTGGCAGCAATGGGGATTTACGTGGCAGTAAAACCTCCAACAACCAAGAAAGAGATAATCATTATTTCAATTTCTTTTGCGATCTGTGCTTTAGTGGGCATATATGCTGGGATAGTTTTGCAAGTTCAGAATAAGAAAGCAAATGAAGAACAACGCTTAGAACATAATAATGAAATGACAGAACAAAAGAAAATAATTGGAAGAATAAATGGCGATCTTATTCAAAGTCACCTTGACCAAGAATATATGAAAGGTCAGTTGAGCGGAATGGCATTAGGAATAGGGAAGAGTGGTTAAAATATATCTTCGGCTATTTTGAAAATGGCTCAGTCTTCGGCTCAAATTACCGCAACCACGAATAAACAAATATGCTCGAATACGATGGATTTAGTAAAAAGGATGCACAAGTTTGCGCAAGACAGAAGGGAAAGAAGTGATAAGATAAGAGACCAGCAATGGAATGCGATGCGTGCAGCCAGAGATAAATCTAGACAAGAACAAGATCAAATATGGCGACAATATACAGCATTAGACCTGCAAGTGTGGAATAATATTGAGTATGAATTTAGGACTACGATCCTAGGCGAGGCAGTGTATCTGAAAGATGAATTGTTAAAAAGATTGCCGTCTCAGCCTAAGCCAGATAGAAAGTACTCGTTCGTATTTGAAGGTAGATTAGCAGGTCCTTCCCCTGAATTAGATGCTGCTGCTTACCTTGAAAATCTTTCAAGAAAGCTTTGTCCGTAAATAAGAGGGGTTAAGCGCTTTTTATGAGTTCCTTATATTCAATTTTAGGAGAATTGAGCAGCCTTATGAGTGTATCCCGAAACAGATATGGATTCTCACGTCCATTGAACCTCCATTCAAACTCATCAAGGTATGCATCCATATGCTTGGCGCTGATCTTATGATAAGAGCCGACAATAGACCTTTTAAAGAGGGACCATGCGCTTTCAACACCATTGGTATGAACATCGCCTCTCACGTATTCCTTGACGCTGTGCTTAACGCTGTCATGTTTGAACGTCCTATTGAGAGAAGTATAAGCCGGAGGCTCATCCGTCATAATAGTAGCCTTTTTATCAACGCGATCATTTACAACACCACAGAGAATCTTTTTACTCGCAGTGCGGATTGTTCTTGCCTCAAACGTACCATCTCTTTGAAGCAGTCCCATGACAGCCTGCTTTTCATGAGGGAGGCGTTTCCTGCGGCTATCATACTTGCCGCCGACATAAGTTTCATCAACTTCTACGGTTCCGGTCAACTTAGGCTTATTTGTCGCTTCCTCAATAGCCTTACGGATACGGTGACAGAGATACCACGCAGTTTTATAACTCACTGCCAAACTCCTTTTAAGTTGATTAGCAGAAATTCCTTTCTTGGATTCGGTCATGAGATAAACAGCAAGAAACCATTTCCACAGAGGCAAATGAGAATCATGGAATATAGAACCGGCAGTGACAGAGAACTGATAACGGCACTCGTCACAATCGTACTGATCTCGCTTCACTATGTGAGATACTTTATCAGAGCCACAGCGAGGGCATTTAACGCCTTCCTGCCACTTCAAAGCCTCAAGGTATTTGCGGCATTTGCTTTCATCACTATAACGCTCGATAAGATTAATCAGATTAACTTCCATGGGAGACCTCCATTATGAAAAAAGAAATTAAACATCCAAAAGACATGACCACTGATGAAGCTATAGCACATGTCTTCCATCCAAAAGCCTTACAGCATCTAAAGAAACATGCAGAAAAGCTCTCTGATGAAAAACCCAAAAGGAAATCTAAATGATTGAATGCCCTCTCCATGATTTAACTATAACAGAAAAATTACCTTGTGTAAAGTATATAATCACGAACTTTTATTACAGAAAAAGGCATTTAACCTTGATGGCGAATTGCTGGAAAATTTAACGGGAATTAGATGCAAGTACGACGCAAGGTTATAACCAGAAGAACTAAACCGCTAGCGCGGTAGTCCTTCGGTTTGCCACATTTTTTCTCGCAAGGTCAAAATAAGTTCCAGCCCAAAATAGCTCTTGAAAGCCGGTAGCATAATCTCGTTACAATCTCCTTAACCGTTGGCATTAGCTGACGGATAACGGTATCAAAGGAGATTGTATTATGGGAAAGTTAAGAGAACAAATGATTCAGGACCTTCAGCTGAAAGGAACCACACCTCATACTCAGCATATATATTTGAGAGAGGTCGGCAATCTTGCAAGGTATTTCGGCAAATCACCTGATGAACTGAGCGAGAATGAAATCAAGGAGTATCTGCTTCATCTCAGAGAAAGCGGGTTGGCTGACGGAACATTCCGCTTCTATGCTGCAGGAATCAAGTTTCTCTATAGCACAACGTTACAACAGCAATGGGTTGACGGCATTAAGTTCGGCAAACGCCCGTTGAAGCTCCCTATGGTTTTGGACTTGTCCGAAGTGCAAGCCCTGTTTTCAGTTACTGACAATATCAAGCATAAGGCAATGCTGATGATAATGTATTCTTCTGGATTAAGGATAAGCGAAGTATCGAAACTGAAAATAACCGATATAGACAGCAAACGCATGATGGTGTATGTCCATCAGGGCAAAGGGAGCAAAGACCGTTATACCATTTTGTCACAAACCACCTTGGAGTGCTTAAGGCAATACTGGCATAAGTACCGTCCAAAAGAATGGTTATTCGAAGGACAGAAGAAGGGTACACATATCAGGTATACGGCGGTAAGGAATATTTTTTGCAAAGCAATGAAGCTGGCCGGGATAACGAAACCGGCATGTCCGCATACGCTCAGGCACAGCTTTGCCACTCACCTGATTGAATCAGGAGTGAGCCTGTACCATGTGCAGTTATTACTGGGTCACAGGTCTCCAAATACCACAACAGTCTATCTTCATGTAAGCAAGATGAATCTTGCCCAGGTAGTAAGCCCTCTCGATAAAGCTTTCCAGCAAACTGCATAGGGCCATAATTCACGCTCTCTGCAGATGCGTACCTCCGGCGGCACCGAGGTGGCGGATATCTTCCGCCAGTACGGTCATGATTACAGAGTATCACATAAGATGCCTCTCAAACAGTTGCGGGCTATGGGTGCTATTGAGGCATGCAGGACATCAAAGCTTGGTGGCCATAAAGACAAGTGTGATAACAACGACTGTGGCCACATCGAGATATCCTATAACTCCTGCCGCAACCGTCACTGCCCCAAATGCCAGTTCCTGAAAAAAGAACAGTGGATAGAGGCACGGTCTGATGATCTCCTTCCCATACAATACTTCCACGTAGTCTTTACCATCCCTTCTGAACTGAACACCGTAGCCTTAAGAAATCCCAAACTTATGTATGATCTTCTTTTCCGCGCTGCTTCAGAGACACTTATAGAACTCGGCAATGACCGCCTCGGTGCCCGTATCGGATTCATCGGCATACTGCATACATGGGGCCAGAACCTTATGGATCATCCCCATATACACTGTGTTGTTACCGGCGGCGGGCTGTCCCATGACGAACGCCGCTGGGTGGCCTGTCATAAAAACTTCTTTATTCCAGTGAAGGTTATGTCTAAAATGTTCCGAGGTAAGTTCCTCGATTACTTCAAAGAAAGCTATACTGCTGGGAAGCTTGAACTGACAGGCAGTATCAGTCATCTGATGAAGCCCCATGTGGTCAAACTATTGCTCGGAAAGCTCTACAGCAAGAAATGGGTAGTATATTGCAAACCTCCGTTTAACGGCATTGACGGAGTTCTTCAGTACCTGAGCCGGTATACCCACCGGATAGCAATCAGTAATAACCGTATCCTCAAGATTCTGGACGGCAAGGTCACTTTCCAGTGGCGTGACTATGCCGATAATGACCGTGTAAAAGTTATGACCCTGCGGTCCGATGAGTTCATCAGAAGGTTCCTTATGCATGTACTTCCTGACCGCTATGTAAAAATCAGACATTTCGGCCTGCTGGCAAACAGAAAGCGCAAACATAGTATCGAGTTATGCCGTCTGCTTCTCGGCAGTGACAAAACAGAGACAATCAAATCTGAGACTAAGACCTGGCAGGAACTTATGCTTGAAGTCTCAGGCGTCGATGTCACCAGATGTCCGGTTTGCCGCAAAGGCAGGATGGTGGCGATTGAGGTTCTGCATTACCTCAGATCCAACAGCCCACCGGGTCAATACTGATATGAACGTCGAGCTGAACATAAAAAAGATAAATCTGTCCCAATGCGAAAACTTGATAGTTGCTCGCGATATCGGCCCATTGTCGAAAATTTCACATTCGCCGGCGATCATATCGCACTGCGGCCAGTCTGGTCTGCCTATATCGCTTCCGGTCCAAAAGAATCATCAGATTCAATCCACAACAAGCAAAAAAATAACAGATTCTTATCCAGCTGAGTAGGAACGGGCCATATTGAATCGCCATAACCCGCGGCATAGTTCTTCATACGTCAATCCGCAACTGCGCAGCGGATTGACGCTTAACCGAAAACAACGGTATTGCCGGGATGTCCGGGGTGTTTAGTATCAGGTGCATCAGAATTATCAGTAAATATTGTATCAATCTCAGGAAAGAATTTAATGGAGATTCCGACGAATCCTGCCACTTATTCCATGCAAACTTGCCGCCTATTCCGTTTTTTCGTGCCAGCCATTCCTATGTGGGCCTACACTCGAAGACAGAACAAATGATTTGCGACATCTTGTAGTCACGTTATGTTATAATGTAGTCACATCGCGAGATGTTGGAGGTGCTTATTATGGCGATAACCCATGTGAGTGTTCGTGAGCTGAAAAGCCGGTTGAGCTATTACCTGCGCTTAACCAAGGCTGGTGATTCAGTGGTTATCACTGAGCGGGGAACTCCCATTGGTCGCATTATGCCGGCTGCTGTACTTGTGGACGATCGCATTGACGGTATGATACAAGCGGGCCTCGTTCTCTGGAATAGAAAAAAGCTTTCTCCCATGCCCCCGGTGGCAAAAGCACGAGGCACACATACAGTAGCAGACCTTCTGATTGAGGATCGGGAATGATCGTTTATTTGGACTCAAGCGCTTTGGTTAAGCGTTACGTGGCTGAAGCGGGTTCAAAAGCAGTCACTTCCCTGATAACAAAGGCTGACTCTGTCGGTACTGTCGTCATCAGCCGTGTCGAAGTAGCAGCCGCCTTTGGAAAAGCGACTCGAATGAAGGTTCTTAAGCACGACGAAGCCGCCTCTGCATTGCAAGTGTTCACTGCTGACTGGGAAAATCTGATCCGTCTACAGGTAACGGAAGTCTTGGTAGCTCGCGCAGCTGCTCTTGCATGGAATCAGGGCTTGCGGGGATACGATGCCGTACATCTGGCTGCTGCAACATTCTGGCAGGAAATGCTCGGGGAGCCCGTTGTCCTCGCCACTTTTGACCGACAACTCTGGCGTGGAGCATCCATTACAGGTCTTATTGCCTGGCCAGAATCGGAGCCATAGATTAAGCCAATACTTCTCCCGCCGGGTGGCAGGTTTGCTCCGGAACAGGTGGCAGGACTCATCCGGAATCTGCACTGAGCATTCTACTGTTGATTTTCAGGAAAAACAGACACCGGAGATAGTATCCGAAGCAACGAGTCAGCCAATGGCACGCTTCGTTCTCTCTTATAACAGGCCAAATGTTTCGGGACAAAGTCCTCGTTAGTTGCAGGTTAGCATACCTGTTGGCTTTCAGGTGACTCTGACACTGCGGGGCTATTGTTAAATGCGAGGACCGCGGGAAGGACATCGCAGAGACTGAGAGCATTCAGATTAAATGAACCATCTGATAAGTTTTGTCCTGAACTATGCTTAAATGTCAAAGTCTGCACTTGACATGTCGGACAGTACCAGATTAAATGCTGTTATTTACAACTCTTGGCCCTTGGTTGGTTGCCCTCTAAGAAGAAATGTCTTGGGGTATTTCCCCCTGCCACGGACTTTGAATGAGCCGAAATCCTTATACCAATCGCCATCCGGGGCTTAAGGCTCAGATTCTCGCCAGAGTTTCAGCTGGTAGAGATCCTCAGCGGTGATTTGACGATCCCGAAGCCGATCAAAGAGATGACCTCGGAGTGCAAGAGGAAGATGGGTCCACTGGATCTTCAGCACTCAGTCTCCGAAAGTCATTCGGGCAAGTTGTTCCTTCAATTCCTGCTGTTCTTTCGCATCTGTTGATGTGCTTAACCGACCTGCCAATTCGAAGAATCTGCGCTTCTCCTCTTCTTTTGATCGCAGCCCGGTTTCAACGAGTTCTACAAGTATCCGATTCGAACTCACTTTTCGGCTTTTTGCCAAGGTCTTCACCCGCTTGGCCAGAGGAGAAGGGAGGGTGATGCTCTGGCGGATCGCTTTTCCGGTTATAGCCATAAAATAATTATACACCATTTTGCATCAAAATGCACCATGACAAGTCTTAACTTTTACTCCTAAGGAAAGCGCGTGATTTTGACTCCTATAAACGGCATTTTTCTTACATAATCCCTCAATGCCACTTCTTTTACTGTCCCGCCTTTGCCTTTTCTGCCGTTTGCATGAATCAGATAAATGCCGCCGTCAACGACTTCGGCTCTTCTGATAATCCCGATATGTCCCACGATCTCCCCTGAAGCTCTTTTACGGGGAGCTTTAATAAAGAAGATCAGGTCGCCGCTCCTTAGCATCTCTGTCCTCTTGAGCACTTCCTCCCGCGGGAGCATAGACATGCCTTCCCCCGGTCGCTTGCCCTGAGTCATAACTGTTTTGCCGATTTCCTCCGTTATCTCTTTTCCCCACTTGCCGCTGCTGATCATGTCTTCACCGTATGCGAACCGGTCACCATAGTTGATCACCTTCCCGTCGCTTACTAAGCCTTTTGAGTGAAACCGTCTTTGCAACGCTACCTGCACCGCCTCTGCAGGTGTTGAGCTTAAAGCAAGCTCAACCGACCTGAAGGTCAGGTACATACAGTCGACCTTTTCATCCGACACAATCACTGATTGTGTGACATAAGTCCCGAGAGGGTCAATATCATAAGGGGTACCCACGAACTGCTCCGCAAAAAAAGCGATACGCTCGCCGGTGGATTTGCCTTCGCTCGCGCTCTGAAGTCTGAGCACTTCCTTATCGGAAAACGCAAAGCCGGTGACGGAAAACGAAAATAGCAGGAGCAAAGACATAAAACAACAAAAAAGCCTGGAATATTTCAACACCCCACCTGAACTTTTATAACAATTTTAATGACGTGAGACGGTGCGCCGGCGGCCAATCTTGGAGCATGACCGTCTTCAGGAAAGAGCACAGCCAGTCGGCGGGCCTGCAGATAGACGGGCGTTGTCTGTCCCTTTGGGACCGTACCAAAGCAAACGTCCTTATTCGCGTCATATTTTTCAGTGATCTTCATCTCTGTGGACGGCGCCCAGCCGATGACTTCTTCGCCGGAAAGGACATACTGAACGTCAATATACTTTTCATGGTATTCAAACTTTGGGACGTCCATCAAAACCGTTTCATACTGTTGAACCATGGCAAAGACCTTTTCCCCGTCTATCTCCACCCTGCCATCAGTTAACCTTTCTATATCCGGACGCCGCAAAAAATCAATCGCTTTTTTTAAAGCGGGCGTCATTGAAACCTGTTGTTCAGCATGATTAAGGTCAGCAACAATCATTATCTTTCTACCTCCCGGACAGTGATCTTACTTTTTATTATACAAAATTCCGTTTCCTGCGGTCATGGCCTGAAGAGGTTTTACATTTTTCATTTTGCTGTTTGCTATAATAGAGTATGGGTACCCGTATCGAAGCATTTTCCACAACCGGCATTGGCAGTCTTCCGCACAGGAATGCTGTTGATGCCTGCGAGCTGGTGTTAGGGACTTTTGATATCCCTTTCTGGCCGCAGTTGCCTAATATCTCATTTAAAGAGTCCATGATTGTGCAGTACTCTGAAGGCATGCCGTTTGTAAAGATCGATGAGCAGCGCGAGAGTATCTCGGTCATCAGAGATGAGAGCGACGAGTTGGAGCGCTTTTACGAGTGCTGTACCGAAGCCGCCAGAATTTCCATTTCCGAGGATTATGGCCGGGGTCTCCATACTTTTCTGAAGTTGGTGAAAGGCAGGAGATTCCCCCTGCTTAAAGGGCATATCACCGGGCCTGTAACTTTTACGTTAGGCCTGAAGGACCGCGAAGGCAGGCTTGTTTTCTTCGATGAAGAATTGCGCGAAATAGCCTCCATGCTCCTAAAGGCAAAGATGCGGTGGCAAATAGATGCGTTGAAGCAGCACGCCGGGGAGGTCATTATTTTTATAGATGAGCCAATCCTTTCGGCACTGGGCAGCTCATCCTACCTTGGTGTGAATACTGGTGAGGCGTTCAGACTGATCGGGGACATGGCTTCGGCTATCAAGGATGCCGGCGGCATATCTGGCGTTCACTGCTGCGGGAGGGCGGACTGGCCTATGGTCCTTGAGAGCGGCGCACAAATCATCAATTTCGACGCTTTTGAGTATTTTGACAGCCTTGCCATCTATCACGAACAGATAAGCGAGTTCCTGAGCAGCGGCGGCTATCTTGCCTGGGGTATTGTTCCGACATCTGATGTTATTGAAAACGTGGACGACAGTCAGCTTATAAAATTAATGCATGCGCATTTGGATCAACTGTGCAAGTACGTGCCTGCCGGACTGGTAAAGGAGAATATTCTTATTACCCCCTCTTGCGGCGCAGCTTCCAGGAGCATCGGCGAAACCACAAAGATATGCCAACTGCTTATGCGGCTGAAAGAAGCAATGCTATGAGCAGCTGTCGCTAAGTGAAAAAAGGTTTTTTTCTCTCCCTTGAGGGGATCGAAGGTACAGGCAAAACAACACAGGCACGGCTTCTTGCGGAACGGTTTGCAGATAAGGGCCAAGAGGTTGTCCTGACTTTTGAACCCGGAGGGACTGTAATAGGCAGCAGGATACGCGAGATACTTCTTCTCCCCGAGCACCTGGAGATGTCCGCTATTACGGAGCTTTTACTCTATAACGCGGCACGCGCACAGCATCTGGCTGAAAAAATATTGCCGGCAATTAAACAGGGGAAAATCATCATCACTGACCGGTTCAGCGACTCAACTGTAGCCTACCAGTGCTACGCTCGGGGGATAGATATGTCGCTTATCATGTCTTTCGACCGGATTGCAACCGGTGGGTTGCACCCGGACCTTACAATCCTTTTCGATCTTGATGCCGAGACCGGGCTGGCGAGAAACAGGGGCGCAAACAAGACAGACCGGATTGAGCTTGAAGATATTGCATTTCACAGGAGGGTTCGTGAAGGGTACCTTGCTATTGCAAAGGCCGATCCGAACAGAGTAAGCATCATAGATGCCTCGCTGCCTCCGGCAGAGGTCCATGCAAGGGCATGGGAAATCGTAAGTAAAAGACTGAAGGATTTAGATTATGGCACTTAACGATATAGTGGGTCAGGAAAGGGCCCTGAAAATCCTGTTCGGCATGCTAAAAAGGGACAGGGTCCCCTCGACCATGCTATTCTCCGGTGACACCGGCATCGGTAAACGGCTTGCTGCCGTCAATTATGCAAAAGCAATCAACTGCCTGGAGCCCTCCGGGTTAGATTGCTGTGATACCTGTGCCTCATGCAAAAAGATTGATGCGGCAACGCACCCTGACGTTACGTTCACCCTTCCGGAAAAGGACGAAATAAAAATTGACGCAGTCAGGAAACTGGAGGAAAGACTTTTTTTGAAGGCGCTTGAGGGCAGGACGAAGGTCGCTATTGTAGATAATGCCGATACGATGAACATCAATGCGGCAAATGCCTTTTTAAAAACACTTGAAGAGCCTCCCCGTGATAGTCTTGTTATCCTCGTGTCGTCAAATCCGGACAGCCTGCCTGATACGATACGGTCCCGTTGCATAGCCATACGGTTTTATCCTCTCTCTAATGAATCATTCAAAAAAGCCGTTTCCGGTGCATTGGGACAAGAGCATATGGATTCCATAAGCAGTTTGTCCATGGGGAGGCCGGGGCTTGCTCTGGCTGGTGACTTTGTGAATGATATGGAGTGGTTCAGAGGCATGCTCCGGAGCATGCTGCAGGGGGAGTCAAAAGAGGCATGGGCAGACAAAGAAGCGCTAAAAACCTGGCTTGATATGTCGTTTATTTTTTTAAGGGACATGGTGATATTTAAAATAACCGGAAATGAGTCAGATATGCTCTACCAGAAAGAAAACGGGACTTTTCGTAAAAAAGCGGATATTAACGAGATCCTTGATACGTATAAGTCTCTCCAAAAGCTGCGGGGCCTGCTTGATTTTAATCTCAACAAGTCAATAACATGGAATTATGTATCAAATATGATGAGAGTGGTTTTAGATAACAGGTAAAGGTATAAAAAGACAGGTCATAGGTAATGGGTGATGGGTCATAGGTAAAAAAATAAATCTATAACCCATTACCCATCACCTATAACCTGTCTGTAACACCCATTACCTGATTTTGGGGAGGGAGGAGCGATGGCTGAAGCGGTTGGAATAAAATTTAAACGTTGCGGTAAAATATACGATTTCGAAGTTAATGGATTAGAAGTAAAAGATGGAGATTCGGTAGTTGTTGAGTCCGATTTCGGCCTTAGCATAGGGACAGTGGTAAAGAAGAAGCCTGATGCAGTCGCCCCCGAAAGGGAACTGAAGAAAATTCTCAGACTCGCAACCGAGGAGGATTTCAAGACCAGGGAGGAAAACCGGCGACTTGAGAAAGAAGCGTGCGCGTTCTGCTCTGAAAGGGTCATGGCAAGGGGTCTCCCCATGAAGCTTGTCGGCTCCGAATCAACTCTTGACAGAAAGCGGGTTGTTTTTTATTTCACCGCCGACGGAAGGATAGATTTCAGGGAACTGGTCAAAGATCTTGCCGCCAGGTTCAAAACCAGGATAGAAATGAGGCAGATCGGCGTCAGGGATGAGGCCAAACTCGTAGGTGGAGTGGGTATTTGCGGGCGTGAATTGTGCTGCAACACGTTCCTTTCATCCTTTGACCCGGTATCGATAAAAATGGCCAAACGTCAGGAACTGGTGCTGAATGTCGGCAAGCTCTCAGGCTTATGCAGCAGGCTGATGTGCTGTTTGAGATATGAATATGAAGGTGATCTGAATACTATTGCGTCGGATGATGAAATACCCGTTGGGGTGGAGGATGTTCCTGTAGCCGTCATCAAAGAGAAAATTTCGACGGCCGGCCAAAAACTGGAAGCGCCTCGAAATACATCAGGTCACGGGAGGCACACTCCTCAGCGCACGGAGAGAAAGCATGGCAGTGAATCTCATGCGGGGGGTCAGCCGCAATCAGCGGGCAGCAATGCAGCGGCCGGCCAGCAAGGGCAGCCAGGTCAGCCAGGTCAGGTTGAACAACAGGAGAAAAAGCCGAACCACCACCGGCCCAGAAGGAGGCGCTTCAAAAAATGAGTTTGCAGAGTGAGCGGTTTTATGTTACTACGCCTATTTATTATGTAAATGATATTCCGCATATCGGACATGCCTATACCACCGTTGCGGCGGATATACTGGCACGCTGCCACAGGCTGCATGGGGACCGGGTGTTCTTTCTGACCGGGACGGATGAGCACGGGCAAAAGGTGGAAAAAGCTGCCGCTGAAAAGGGCAGGACCCCCAAAGAGCATGCAGATGCAATGGTGCAGAATTTCAGACAGCTCTGGAAAAAACTTAATATTTCTAATGATGCATTCATACGCACTACCGATGGACAGCATGTTAAAACCGTGCAGGGACTGATGCAACTGCTATATGACAGGGGAGAAATTGAAAAAAGGAGCTACTCCGGATGGTATTGCGTACCCGACGAACGGTTCTGGACGGAAAAAGATATTATCGAAGGCAACTGTCCTGAATGCGGCAGGCCTGTAGAACAGATACATGAGGAGAACTATTTCTTCCTCATGTCAAAATACCAGGAACGATTGATACGTTACATAGAAGACAATACAGGGTACCTGCTGCCAGATACCCGCAGGAACGAGGTGCTGGGTTTTTTAAGAAACAATACGCTGGGAGACCTCTGCATATCCAGGCCGAAACAGAGACTCTCATGGGGCATTCCACTTCTTTTTGATGAAAATTTTGTTACCTATGTCTGGTTTGATGCTCTTGTGAATTATTTTTCTGCAACGCAATACCTTGCCCCCAACTCCCCCGAAGGGGATTTCTGGTGGCCGGCTTCTCACCACCTGGTAGGAAAGGATATTCTCACCACTCATGCCGTTTACTGGTCTACTATTCTTATGGCATTGGGGTTCCCCCTTCCTGAAAACATTTTTGCCCATGGCTGGTGGACCGTTGCGGGAAAGAAGATGTCCAAGTCTACCGGCAATGTGGTCGATCCTAATGCAATAGCAGACAAATACGGTGTTGATGCCTTCAGATATTTTCTTTTCAGAGAGGTGCCCTTCGGTCTTGATGGGGATTTCTCGGAAGATGCACTTATACGGCGCACCAATTCCGATCTTGCAAACGACCTCGGTAACCTGTTGAGCAGGTTTCTCACCATGGCCGATAAATACTTTAGCGGACAGATTAATTTCCCCCAGGGAGATGGCCCTGCGCAGGACGGGTTTGCCGGCCACTGCAGCAATGCTACCCTGAATGCCCATAAAGAGGACCTCTGGAAGCGACTGCAGTTTAATATTATTCTTGAAAATATCTGGCTTATAATCAGCGAGGCCAACAACCATATTGCTCAAAAGGAACCCTGGAAACTTGCCAAAAACGATCCTGAGGAGTTGAAGCGCGTCATGTTCAATATCTGGAATGCACTGAGGCTTGCCGCGCTCTCACTGTGGCCCTTTATGCCTGATACATCGGAAAAGATATGGAGCCAACTCGGACTTAAATCATTGACTGAAGAAGTCCGGCAAAGCAGGACGGAAGAATCCACGGAGGGACCCTGGAAGTTTTCGGCGATTTTCCTCTGGCACTGGAAGCCTGAATACCCGGTCAATGTTGCCAAAGGAGAGCAGCTTTTCCCAAGAATAGAGCAAACTGAAAAGCAAGGCGCCAAAGCGCAGAAATCATCTCAGGAAAAGGAGCATAAAAAAATGACCGTACAGGGAGTTGCCGATTTGACCGAAGTGATCGGGATAGAGGATTTCGCTAAAGTTCAGCTCAAGGTCGGCAAGGTGCTCAGTGCAGAGCGGGTCGAGAAATCGGAGAAACTTATAAAACTGAAAGTGGACACTGGTGAAGAGCGGCAGATAGTGGCGGGAATAGGAAAGGCCTATGACCCTGACTACCTTATAGGGAAAAAGATTGTTGTGGTGGCAAACCTGAAACCTGCAAAACTGATGGGCATAGAATCGCAGGGGATGCTCCTTGCCGCGACGGACGAAGAGGGGACGCTTTCAATTCTTGGACTGGACAGGGACGTGCATCAGGGTGCGCGGGTAAAATAATAAATGCCGGAACTGAAGATCACTAACTGGCCCGAAAATGAACGGCCCAGAGAGCGGCTCATCAAATACGGCGCAGGGCATCTTTCCGATGCCCAATTGCTTGCCATTATCCTCAGGACCGGCAGCAGAGAAAGAGGGGTAATGGAACTCTCCCTGGCACTTCTTGAGGCGTTTAAATCTCTGAGAAGCATCGATTCCGCTTCTGCTGCGGAACTGTCCTCTATAAAAGGGCTTGGCACTGCCAAAATATCGCAGATCAAAGCGGCCTTTGAGCTGGGCAAGCGCCTTATGAGCGAATCCTCTGACGGGAAGCCTGTATTCTCGTCAAGCCAGTCGATCTATTCATACTTTTCCCCGCGTTTTAAAAATCTGAAGAAAGAGATATTTGTTGCGGTGTTCATGGATGCGAAAAACAGGCTTTTGCGGGAGTATAAGGTGTCTGAGGGGACATTGACAAACTCTCCTATACATCCACGGGAGGCGTTCAAAGAGGCGATAAGGGAATCGGCTGCTTCCGTAATTTTTGTTCATAACCATCCCAGCGGCGACCCAGCGCCGAGCCGTGATGATATAGCTGTTACCGGGAGGCTTAAGAGTGCCGGAGAGATTATCGGCATACAGGTCCTTGATCATATAATTATTGGGGACGGTACTTATGTGAGCCTCAGGGAGCAAGGGGCGCTGTAATAGTAAGCAGTAAGAAAAACAGTAGGCAGTAAGCAGCAGGCAGTAAATAATAAAAAGCAAGAAGTGAGTAGTAAGTAATAGGCAGAAAAACATGTATAACTGGCTGGTGCAAAGCCGGTCTTTTTGATTTTACTGCTTACTTCTCACTGCTTACTGATTTTAAGGGGGATATATGAAGGTCCTGGTTATAGGAGGCGGCGGAAGGGAACATGCGATAGTATGGAAGCTTGCTCAATCAAGGCACGTGGACAAGATTTATTGTGCCCCCGGCAACGCCGGGATTGCAGAAATAGCAGAGTGCATCGATATCGGCATCGGGGATTTTGATGAATTGATCAACTTTGTCAGATACGAATGGATAGACCTTACCATAGTCGGACCTGAGGGACCCCTCTCCATGGGAATTGCGGATGCCTTTCAGAGGGCAGGAAGGAGGATACTCGCTCCTGCCAAGGCTGCAGCCCAGCTTGAAGCGAGCAAGGTTTTCTCAAAGGAATTCATGAGAAAGCACCGTATCCCCACTGCAGAATACAAGGTGTTTTCATCTTATCTTCATGCCGAGGACTATGTCAGGATGAAAGGCGGTCCGATTGTAATAAAAGCGGACGGGCTTGCCGCGGGCAAGGGAGTCATTGTTGCCGCCACTACGGATGAGGCGATAGTTGCACTAAAGCGCATCATGAAAGAGAAAGAGTTCGGTGATGCCGGCGACCGGGTGATTGTCGAGGAATGCCTGCAGGGCGAAGAGGTATCGTATATGGTGTTTACTGACGGCAAAACTATTGTGCCGATGGTAAGCTCCCAGGACCATAAACAGGTTTTTGATTATGATAAGGGTCCCAACACCGGGGGGATGGGGGCCTACAGCCCGGCTCCGATATTTACAAAAGAACTGGAATCTATGGTAATAGAAAAAATCATGTGGCCGACAATAAATGGGCTCAGGGAAGAAGGCACAAAATATAAGGGCGTGCTTTATGCCGGCTTGATGCTAAAGGACGGCAGACCTTCTGTGCTTGAGTTCAACTGCCGGCTTGGTGACCCTGAAACACAGCCGGTTTTTGCGAGGCTCGATACTGACTTTATGGATATTGCCCTGGCAATCGCGGATGAACGGCTTTCAGAAATAAAAGTCGAATGGAAAAAAGATGCGGCGGTCTGTGTCGTCCTCGCCTCAGGAGGATATCCTGGAAACTATGAGAAGGGAAAAGTGATAAGTGGACTCGAAAAAGCGAACAGCGTTGATGATGTTTTCGTGTTTCATGCTGGAACCGAATTCAATGACGGCGGGATTGTCACCAGCGGCGGCAGGGTGCTTGGAGTTACGGCCACCGGCAAAAACATAAAAACAGCAAAAGAACAGGCGTATAAAGCGGTTGGGGAGATTCAGTTTGAAGGCATGCACTACAGAAAAGATATTGCTGACCGCGCGCTGAGAAATAAAGAAGAGATATAGCTAAACGTGAAAGTTCATCTCGATTGCTTCCCCTGTTTTTTTAAACAAACTTTAATCGCTGCCAGGCTTGGCACAAAAGACGAAGCTCTGCAGGCAGCTGTACTGAAGGGCGTGACTGACGAAATAAAGGCAACAGACATGTCCAAACCGCCCGCGTATTCCACAACCTTTATGCACCGGAAGATCCGGCAACTCCTCGGCAAAGACCCTTTCAAGGACATAAAATCCGAATACAACCAGGCCGCGCTGCGCCTTTATCCTGCGCTCAGAGAGCGGGTGTTTCATAGCGACGACCCCCTGTGGACTGCTTCGCGGCTTGCCATAGCCGGCAATATTATTGATTTTGGGATATTCAGTTCCGTAGACATTAGCGGCACTGTTGAACGTGCCCTGAGCGGCCCCATTGCCATTGACCATTACAGCCGCTTTAAACGCGCGGTTGACAACCACCCTGACGTCTTTTACCTGCTCGATAACTCTGGAGAGATAGTCTTTGACAGGCTGCTTATCGAGGTGCTGGTGAAGATGGGGAAAAAAGTAAAGGAGTGGTGAAGGGCTCCCCTGTGCTGAACGACTCGACCGCCTATGATGCAGCTGAAACCGGATTGACTGAATTATGTGAGATCGTGGATAACGGGTGCGACTGTATAGGCACTATCCTGGAAATGACCTCTCCCGGTTTTAACCGCATGTTCGATGACGCCGATTTTGTCATAAGCAAGGGTCAGGGCAATTTCGAAACCCTCGGCCGGCTGGATAACAGCAATAAGCGCGATAAAGAAATCGTCTTTTTCCTGCAGGCAAAATGTGATGTCGTATCAAAAGAAATCGGATTATCAAGAGGTTCCATGGTTTTGCTGTCTTCCGCCAATCTTCCGTAAATATCCTCATTTTTTTAACGGCAAGGGAATTATAAAAGCTTATATATGAATTAAAAAACTTAACTGCTCAGTCATTGACATTTATTCGGACTTAACTTTATCATAGTTGTTACATTTACTTTGATCAGCGCCAGTCCATTGAGTATTGGTTTTCTGTAATTACAAGTAAGGACGCTAGAAGGAGAATAGCATGCATGAAACACCCTCATTTTTAGAGATGTTGTTTCCGTCAATACCCCCTTATGTTTCATATTCCTGGCTTGCGATGCTTATTATTATTGGTATCTCTTTGGCACTCAAGAACAAACTCAGTCTTGTCCCGTCCGGTCTGCAAAATGTAATGGAAACTCTTGCTGAATTCTCTCTTAATCTTTCAAATTCCATAATCGGCCACCACTGGGGCGAGAAGTTTTATCCGCTTATCGGCACTATGCTCTTTTACATCGGTCTCAGTAATTTTATGGGCCTTATTCCGGGTTTTGAATCACCGACAGCCAATATTAATATGACAGCCTCGATGGCGATTCCGGTATTTCTTGCCACTCATTATTACGGCATAAAAGTAAACGGGTTTAAATATGTAAATCATTTCCTGGGACCGATAAGATCCTTTGCTGCATTGCCGCTCATGATACTCATGTTCTTCATTGAACTCATCGGCCATTTCGTGCGTCCGATAACGCTATCTGTCAGGCTTTTCGGCAACATGATAGCAAAGCACATGATTCTCGTGATTCTCGGCATTCTGGTCCCGGCAGTCGTTCCTGTCGCCATTCTCGGTCTTGGAGTAATTGTCTGTGTGATACAGACATATGTGTTTATGCTCCTTACATGCTTATATTTGGCCGGTGCGGTCGAAAGTGCACATTAACAATCTTAATAGAAAGGAGGAAAATCTATGATGAGAAAGCTGATTTCTTTTGGGCTTATAACGCTTCTTCTGCTTGCGTTTTTTGCCCCCCTTGCTCTTGCTGATGAGGCTGCTCCCGCAGCTGACGGCTCTCATTCCGGCAGAGGCATTATAGTGGTTGGTCTTGGCCTCGCTATCGGACTTGCCGCTCTCGGAACAGGCATTGGTCAGGGTATCGGTTTACAGGGTGCGACCGAAGGTGTTGCAAGGAACCCCGGAGCATCAGGCAAGATTACCACAACACTTATTATCGGTCTTGCCATGATCGAGTCTCTCGCTATTTACGCGCTTGTTGTCGTGCTTATTATTCTCTTTGTTAATCCTTTGAAAATTTAATATCACCTTTATTAAAACCGGGGACTCCATCAGGAGTCCCCATTATTATTTCACAACTTAACCACAGAGGACACAGAGAAATACTCTGCGCAATCTGAAAGACTTTATAGCATTTTTTGTATATAAGGATTCCTCTGTGTTCTCTGTGGTTTCAATAGTTATTTTTTTGCCTGTAAAACGATGACTTGTAATGATCCGGTTCAAACGATACCAGCCTGACTACAGTGCATAAAGGAAATCTCTTTGCTATTTCTTCCTCAGATACCCGCTGGTCATAGCCGAGGGCTATTACGTCCGGTTTGAGTTCCTGGATAATCTGGAAGATGTCGTTATCGAGATTTCCTAAAATCACAAATTCAGGTATGCCGGATTCTTCGACATTCCGTTTTCTCACTTGTTCACTATGGGTAGGAAGGAAACCTTTAATCCTTTTTACGGTCTCATCCCTGGCAACTATGACCGTTAAGACTTCTCCCAATTTTTTGGCTTGCCTGAGAAAGTCTATATGCCCCGGATGAAAATGGTCAAACGTCCCTCCGCAGATAACTTTTCTGCCCATGAGTCAAATGATACCAGAACCACGGATAATTGACAAACCCACCCTGTAGCAACGCGTCGGCTTGCATCAACTTCCACGATGATAGGTGATATACTAAAGGATGGTGATATTTGAGAAACATGCCGGCCTTTACATAGACCATTATGAGCTTACAATGGCCCAGGGTTATTTTTTCAATAACAAAAAAAATACCCTTGCGTGCTTCGACTATTTCTTCAGGAAAAATCCCTTTAATGGCGGATATGTAATCTTTGCGGGTTTGATTGACCTCCTGGAAGTCCTTGAAGCCTTTACGTATGACGACGAAGACTGCGATTATCTGAGGTCTATCGGCTTTGCGGGCGAGTTCGTAGAGTATCTTAAAGGCTTCAAGTTCGGAGCCGATATATATGCCCCTGAAGAAGGGGAAGTAGTATTCCCTTATGAACCTGTTGTCAGGGTTGAAGGGAACCTCATAGAGACACAGATCATAGAGACAATACTTTTGAATATCCTGAATTTTGAATCACTGATAGCCACCAAGGCGGCGCGTATCAGGCATGCTGCAGGAGACAGGCCCGTGATTGATTTCGGTCTTAGAAGGGCGCAGGGATTGGGAGGTATACACGCAAGCAGGGCCGCTGTAATAGGCGGCGCAGATGGCACATCCAATGTTTACAGCGCATTTACGTTCGGTCTCATGTCTTCGGGAACACAGGCCCATTCCTGGATACAGTCGTATGACGATGAATTGACCTCGTTCAGGGATTTTGCGAAATCGTTCCCCCAAAGATGCGTTTTCCTTGTTGATACGTATGATACCCTGAGGTCGGGGATACCGAATGCCGTAACAGTTGCAAAGGAAATGGAGGCCCGGGGAGAAAAATTGTCAGGGGTCCGCCTGGACAGCGGCGACCTTGCCTACCTGAGCAAAAAGGCAAGGAAGATGCTTGATGATGCAGGACTCAATTACGTTAAGATAATGGCCTCTAACCAGTTGGATGAATACCTTATCAAGAGCCTGCTTGAACAGGGCGCCCCTATTGACGCTTTCGGCGTGGGGACAAAGCTTATAACAGGCGCGAATGATGCGGCTCTTGACGGAGTTTATAAACTTACCATGAGCGGCTCCAGGTCGAGATTGAAAATATCCGAAAACCCTGAGAAGATTGGCTTGCCGGGGATGAAGGATGTATTCAGGTGCCTGGATGACAGGGGGATGTTTTATGCGGATTGTGTTGCCCTGCCCGGCGAAGACCATATAGAGACCATTTATCACCCTCACCGTCCTGATACGAGCTGCACGGTAGGTCAATTCAAAAAGGAGGGGCTGTTCCGCAAGGTAATGGACAGGGGCAGGATAGTCATGGACAGAAAAAAACCGGATGCAATCGCGAAGTTGGTCCGTGCAAGATTGGGGCAATTGCCTGATGAGCATAAACGCTTTGAGAACCCTCATATCTATAAGGTCGGGATAACCAGGAAGCTCATGGACCTGCGTTCCGAGTTAGTTGATGCTGCAAGAAGGAAGAACCAAAAAGGAGAATGAGCACATGGAAGCGCTTTTGGTCGTTGATGTGCAAAATGATTTTTGTCCCGGCGGGGCGCTGCCTGCTCCTGAGGGAGACAAGGTTGTCCCTGTTATCAACAAACTGATGGATATTTTCCCTTTGATTGTCGCTTCAAAGGACTGGCATCCTGAAAGTACTATCCATTTTGATAAATGGCCGAAGCACTGCATTCAGGGCACAAAAGGGGCTGAACTGCATCCTGACCTGAAGAAGGACAGGATAGACCAAATAATTCTTAAGGGGACCGCGAACTCGGACGAAGGCTACTCCGCGTTTGAGGGCACAAATATAGATCTTGAAAAATTTCTCAGAGACAGAGGTGTAGATGTCCTTTATGTGGTCGGTCTTGCCACAGAATACTGCGTTAAGGAATCTGCGATAGACGCACAAAAAAGGGGGTTCATCACTTATGTTGTAACAGATGCGGTGGAAGGCGTTAAGCTTAAAGAGGGAGACATGGACAGGGCGTTTGCAGATATGGAAAAAGCAGGGGTAACGGTCATCTCTTCAGCGGAGATTCTAAAACGGGATTAGACATTTCATCGGGAATTTTTATACGGAGAGACATTGCACATAAAATTGCTGCGAGGATTCTAACTATCCCAAAGAATCAATTTTAGCACAGTGCCTCAAATCAGCTTGACAGAGACTGCCAAAACCAGTTAAATTACAATCACTTGGGCGGTTAGCTCAGCTGGGAGAGCATCACGTTCGCAACGTGGGGGCCGAGGGTTCGAATCCCTTACCGTCCACCAATTAAATCAAGGGGTTGCATTAGCAGCAAGAGGCTGGTTAGTGACTGATGTCATAAAAATGTCATAATCAGCCTCTTTTTTTATCGATTTTCCAGTAAAAACACCATCCAGAATACTCACTGCTTTTACCAGGTGCGATGGGGCCAAATGAGAATATCTGAGAGTCATTGTCAGACTCTTGTGACCAAGCAGCCTTGAAACTGTTGTGATATCCACTCCGGCCATTATAAGGTGACTCGCAAAGGTATGTCTCAGATCGTGAAAATGAAAGTCATGAATTTTCGCACGACGACAAGCGCTCTTAAACCCGTGCTTGATCTCCTTATAAGGCTTGCCGGTCTCTCTGTTGAAGAAAACATACGGGACATCAAGACGCCTGGTAATGCCCTGCAGTGTGCGCCGCAGCGTGTCGTTAATCGGGATTTCACGCCTGTTGCTGTTCTTGGTCTTGTCGAGCAGGATAAAGCCGTGCTTAAGGTCTACGTGCCTGTCCCATTCGAGGTTCAATATCTCGGACAATCTCATCCCGGTATTCAGCGCCGTCACAACGATAGGCTTTAAGTGAGAGATGCAGGCATCGATAAGAACAAAGCACTCGTCTTTGGCGAGATAACGCAAGCGCATATTCTCCAGCCTGAACGGTTTGACCTTTTTCATGCGATCCAAAATGTCTTTGCCTATCATTTCCCAGTCGCCAGCCTTTGTAAACATATTGCGCAACACATCGAACTTACGATTGACAGTTGCCGGCTTGTTCCCCCGGGCTATCATGTCAGTCTGCATCTGCTCAAGAATTTGAGTGGTTATCTCGTTCAATCCTGCTTCACCGATTTTATTCTTAAGCATTTTTATTATGCTGCCCTCATTGTCAACCGCTTTTTGTGACTTGAGACGCGCAGATTTGAACTCCACATATTTTTCCGCCAGATCTTCAAACGTAAAATATTGTCTCTCATCTTTCAGAGTTTCCGGGAACCATTTCTTTTCCGCTATTTTACCTTTTACGGAATCTAACCTGCGCTGTGCTTCTTTCCTGTCGTCCGTCCCGGCTGATCTCTGGTACTGCTTTCCGTCATAGGTGAAACTCATCCACCATACATCGGAATTCTTCCGCCTGTAAAGTCCCATTCTTTACATCCTCCTTTCTCATAGGACCAGACAAGCGCTTGAATATACCGTTATAAATTATACCACGGCTCAAGCCCTGCCTTTTTGACTTAGTTCGTCGAGGTAAGCCGGTCTAAAATCCGTGAGATGTCGTTAACTGTGTCCTTCAGCTGCCCTGCCATGTACTCGGCAGTGGCTCCATCATCAGTCGCGAGTTTTACGAGCGCAGTGGCGATACGGCGGATTTCGACTCTGATATCTGTTTTCTCCGGCATCATTTGTTCATAAGTTTCAGCTATCTTTGACCTTTGCTGCCGGACGTCCTTTGCCTTTTTTACAATCTCTTTTGCCGGCATGTACAAAATTTCTTTCTGCTCGTCGACCGAGAGTTCCGCGATAGCCGCGGCGGTATGAATTGAGACCTTTTTCTGACTCGCCGCTTGCTTAAGTTCGGGAGTGCCCTTTTCCTCGATAGCATTGAACTTATCGACTGTCCTGCCCGAGACGCCGGCAAGGGCCGCAATTTCCTCGCGGCTTCTTATTGAAGTTATTTCCCGTTTGGGCAAATTTGCCGTAACGGTAGCGTTTTGTGATGTTGTGTCATGGTTTTCACTGTTTGCCGATTTTTCCATAACGGCGCTGTCTACGGCATTCTGATTTTGTTTAAGCCCTGCCAACTGATTGTTGCTCGCTCTCGTTTTGAACATTTCCTTAAGCTGTGACACCAGCCTTATCCTGTCGTAATCGGAAAGGTTCCGCCTGCTAAGCTGATTAAAAATTATCCACCTCCTGGCCTCGTCCCTGTCAGAGAACTGCTTTCCGACTGTTTGGAAAGAAATGTCGTGGCGCATGCAGATCTCGAAACGGCTATGACCGTCCACGATCACATTATTCCATGTCACGATAGCGTCCCTGCATCCTTCCTCCTTGAGGCTTTCTGTAAGCCTGACGTATTCGTCCATGCCCATCTTCGGGATGAGGTTCCTGAATTCCGAGTCAACAATTAATTCCTCCATTTTCGTTTCTTCTCCTTGAGATATGTCAGTACCGCATGGGCCTGCATAATCTATATGCGCAAAGTGTGATATTAATTTCAGTTTTCCGTTATGTTTTTTTGTCTACCTGGATTTGTGATATGATATGAGCACAGGCAAGCAATGAAAAAACTCAGGCTATACATAGACACTTCAGTCCTCGGCGGTAACTTTGATACGTATGGGCTACAACTTGATAGAAATAATTTCACCGGAGGAGGTGACTGGTGATGGAGAGATCGAAGCATAACTCCCTTGAGTGGATACACAAAGCAAGAGAAGCAAATTATCAGAAAACGAAGAATCTTTCGCCCGCTGAACTTATCGAAAAAACTCGTCGATCTACAGATGCAGCTTTTAAAAAGATGGGATTGAAGATTGCACGCTCGGCGGAAAAGGTTCAGGAATAATAGATTTCTGTCCTAAAAACGGTATAAAGTTAATTTAGAAAAACAGTTCTGTTGCAAAAATAAGTTTTGGTCAAGTGAATCCATAAACTCGACTTCGCTCAGAGATATCTTGCATTTAAGCCGTACGGAGTCCTTAAGCTGAGTCATTTTTTCAAGTGAAATGCCACCGGCACCTGCACCCACTCCTCCACTGTGGAATCCCCCTGTCTTGCGGGAACAAAGCGCCAGATTCTTACTGCCTCGGCAGCAGCCTTGTCCAGGATTTCGTACCCTGAAGAATGGGCCACCTCAATTTTGAGTGCAGTTCCCTGGCGACTCACTAGCACTTTCAACATCACTATCCCTTCCATTCCCATTCGCCTGGCAAATGCAGGATACCCAGGCTTCGGGTTGTTTAAATAGGCGGCTCCAAACTGGGGAGGAGTAACCGTCTCCCCTGAACCTTGTACAGAGAGCTTGGAATTGCTGTTTTTTACTCCAGGCTCGCCCCCCCCATAAGGGGAAGTCAGATTCCCCGGCGGCGACTTCGTTTCAGGCAGTGAAACAGCAGGACGGGGCGCAATCGCTTCCTGTTTGGGTGATTGAACTGTCGGCGGCTGTACAGGGGCGGTCACCCGTGGAGGCGACAATTTGGGTATAACCTTCCTTAGTGGCTGTTTAAGAGCTATAGCAGGTTTGATCAGCGCGGGCAGCTCAATTATCTGAGCATCTATGGTAAGTGATTGCTCGGGTTGCCTGGCTATTTGCTCCAGCAAAAGGCCCAACCCCCACAGTAGTGCTACCCATATGAGAAAGGTTGAAGGAAGAATCCACGGCAGGCGTCTCCATGGATTATCGATGTCCTCAGGCCGAAGGATTGCTTTATTCATTGTATTTCACAGCAATCAGAAAATGTTCAACTCCTGCACTGCGCGCTCTCAGCATAGCCTGTACCACTGTTCCTTCCGTAGCAGCACTATCCGCCGCAACGATGACCTGCTCATTCAGACCCTTCAGCAGGGGTTTTAATGTTACTGCCAGATTGTCGAGAGTAACCAGGGTGCTGTCTATCAGAATTGCACTTCCCTTCGTGATGGTCAAGGTGATCGGAGTCCTCGCCTGCATTGGTGCTGCTTTGCCCTGGGGCAGGTTGACCGGCAGGGAATGGAGGTTCTGCAGAGAAAGCGAAGCGAGTATGAACGTTGCCAGAAGAAAAAACATCACATCGATCATCGGGATAATTTCTATCCGCCCCCGCCTGGACTGCCGGGATCTGCGCAGTTTCATAGAGCACTCCCGTTTTTTTCCTGGTCCATACGGATATGATCGACCATACGTGTGCCGAGACGCTCCATCTCATCCATTGTCCTCGATTGCAGATGCGAGAAGAAGTTAAACGAAAATAAGGCAATGAGCGCTATGATGAGTCCAAGGGTCGTAGCAATCAGCGCCTGGGCCACGCCGCCTGTTATTCCGGTCGGATTAACCAGCCCGCTGCCTCCGATCAGCTTGAATGACTCCATCATGCCGACAATGGTTCCTACCAGTCCAAGCAGCGGAGCTGCCGTAACTATTGTCTCCAATACCCACAGTCCTCTGCTTAATGCTTTCTCTATCAACTGAGCCTCGTCGGCAGCGCGGGACTCAACCCACCATGAGGGATTGCTACGGTTGTCGTAAATCACCTGGAAGAAACGACCGAAATAGTTCCCGCGGACAAGAGACGTTGTTTGCTGCTCCAGGTCTGCCCAGGCAAACCCATAGGTCTCCACCAGGGTCAACAGGGATGCAGGCAGCATAACATATCGCCGGTATATGAATGCCTTATCAAGAATAATTGCCAGGGCTATCACCCCTAAAATCAACAAGGGGTAGATCATCGCTCCTCCGAACTTCAACTCTTCCATAGCTATGTGTATTTCTTGCATTCTAAACCTCTCTGTCTAATAGATTGTTGTGGAGGGGAAAGAGTTCCCCTACGTCATCATAAATATAAATTTGACAATGCCACGCTTAAAAATTATAAATAAGGCTCAAGCGACCATTGATCGGCTCAGCCGCGTGAAAGTGTATATCATTTGTCCCTGATCCTCCGTAAGGAATAGCCGTAGACAAAGGCTCCGTCGAAAGCCTGGACGCATAATAATACGCAATATCGTCTGCCTTGGCATTAAGCAGGTTGAAACCCTGCAGCACAACCTTTAAATTTTTGGTGAATTTATATCCTGCCTCCGCCTCAAGCAGGGCCGAAGGCTTTGCAGTTATGCTATCGTCCTGAACAAGCGGATACCGGCCTTCGTAGCGCAACCTCAGAGTGCCAAAATACGGACCCAAATCATGTACCGATGCACCGATGGAAGCAATACCAGCAGGCGCGTTTTGTATATATTTACCTATGAAAGGCGGATTGCTTGTATCCGTAATAGTGGTCCGTGCCCTGGTATATGCTATATCCGCGTCTATTGTAAGCCAAGGTGTCGGCTTATAATAATTGGATAATTCAACGCCTCTTAGCCTGCTTGGCGGGCCGGGCGAGGTCTCACCCCTGTCTCCGTCCCACTCAAGCTGTGAAGCGAAATCCAGCTGAAATAATGACAGCTCAGTCTGAAGCCCAGGGATGAGAGTGGTACGTGCGCCAACCTCGTATCCCTTGGAGCGGACAAGCGGTTTTACCGGGGAATTGGGAAGCGCTCCGGGGATACCTGCGTCCGCTATCGGGACACCATTCTGAATAGCGCTGCGGGCGTCGTTGCTATGAAACCCCTCGCCCACATTGATAAAGTACTCTGTTTTGGCCCATGGTCCGAATATCATGCTTAATTTGGGACTTGCCAAGCTGCCGGAGGTCTTGCCCGAATTCCCAACTCCTGAATTATCGGTTATCTGTAAATAGTCACCTCGAATACCAGCCTCGGTACGGAATTTCTCAAACCAGTGAATAGTGTTTTTAAAATACGCTGACTCTGACCTTTCGATCACGTGGTCTTCAAGCCAGACCTGAAGCACTTGGCGGTCTTGGGTGTGGTTCAGACCAAGAAAAATATTGTCATTCTGCAGTTGCAAACCAACGGTATTTTCCATATCGAATCCGCCCAGCTTGCCGAGCCACGTATGGCTGGCGTTGAATGCGCTCGATATTCTACGGTCCCATTGGTTGAATTGATCGCCATGTACAGGATCATACAGGAAATAGGTAAAGTCCGAAAATAATTCCATACGCTTGTCGATGATATAGATATTGGCTTTGGTAACTGAACTGCCTTCGGTGTGCTGCCAGGCTGCGGAAAGACTATAGCGGCGGGTCCATGTGAAGTCACTGTTATCGAGGCTGCCGAACCGGGATATCAGGCCTTGATCCACAGCGCGTTCGGCAGTCTGGTTAGTGGCGTCTCCCTGGCTTGTATAAGCCATTGCAGTGACGTTAAAATGGTCTTTCCCTTCACCCATGCTGTAACGCAATACTCCGTTCCACTTCCGGAAGTCCGC
>CAWHNC010000039.1:0-27833 GCA_963830245.1 Nitrospirota bacterium | reverse complement strand
CAGCCGGCCATCGCCGCAGCGCGTCGGCATCGCAGAAGGCCAGGTATTCGCCGTGGGAGACCTCCACCCCGGCATTGCGGGCCACGGAGGTGCCGAGGCAGTCCGGAAGCATGACCGAGGAAGTTCGTGTGGGTTTCGGACCAATCGCAGGGCGAACTCGAGCGTCCCGTCGTCGGAGCCGTTGTCGGCGACGATCACCTCCCACGGTTCGCTGCACTTCTCCGCGGCGAGCGCCGCGGATCTGCTCCTCGATGTACGGCATGCCGTTCAGACTTTACGGGACCACGACGCTGATCATCGGTCGCTCCGATCTCGTGTGCTGCCTCTTGTGCCCATTCGTGCATACCCGCTCGGTCCGCGGCGTCCGGCCGGGCCGAGGTGGCGATTGGCCACGGATCCGAACGCGTGGCCGACCCCGGTGGAACCTGCACTGTTAGCCTAATCACGTGAACGTGCCGTGAGATCGCGGGAGCTTCGGGGGCCGATCCGTTCACCGCGTAGCGGTCCGCCCGACTCGGTGACCGCGGTGGTGCTGACCTACCTTCAGGCCCCCGGCTTGCCAGCGACGTGGTCCGGTCCCTCGTCTCCACCCCGAGGGGTTCGCACCCGACCATGTGATCGTCGTGGTCAACGGTCAAGGAGGAGTCTGAGACAGCCCGGAACTCGAGGATTCCGGTGCGGATGGTCCGGCTCCCGGCCGACGACGGGCCCGGCCGGAGGATTCCGTGCCAGCCTGGTGGAGGCGTTGGACCGACGAACCCGGCTGCCGGTGGGCCTACCTGTGCGAGGACGACATCGGTCTGTTCGCGACCTTCCCCAACCCCGTGTGGCCGCGCTCATCGAGCGCGCTCGTGCGATCAGCCCGACCCATCCGTCAGTGGGTGCCGTCGTCGCCTACGGGAGGACGTTCGTCGGTCGAGGTGCCCACACCGTAGACGTCGTACCCGGGAGGAGCCGACCTGTTGCCGGTCGACGTGGCCTGCTGGGGAGCCACGCTGGTGTCCCGGCGAGTCGTCGAACTCGGGCGTTCTGCCCGATCACCCGAGTTCTTCGGCGTCGCAGGACTTCGACTTCTTCTGCCGGGCCCGGGAAGCAGGGCTGGGAGATCCTCCTGGACGACGACGCGCCGGCGACGAGGCCGATCAGCGAGCCAAATCCAGCGGCCAGGCCGTGATCGAGGACAATCCCTGAGACAGGTTGCCGAACGACGCGGCCGAGGCGTGGCGGGCCTACTTCCGCGCACGGAACTCCATCGAACTGGCCCGTCGCCACGGGCGACCGAGTTGGTACGCATGGCACGCCGCATACTCGGCCCGGCACCTGCAAGCGGACAGGTCCGCGCTGAGCGCTCAGGCCATCGTCCACGGCCTGTGGGACGGAGTGCGCGTGGCCGACTCGGCCAACACCCCCGGTACGGTCGGGACACCGGGGGAGAGTACGGGCCGAGACCGACCTGGGAACCGACTAGCCCGGGCGTAGGCACCCGACGCTTCAGGTGCCGGGGGAAGCTGCGTTCGAACTCCGCCTCGCCCCAGGTGGAGATCGGGAACCAGCCGAGGACCCGGCGGAGGGTCGCCAGCTGGTCGTCGTCCAGGCGGCGCTGCCATGCGTCGGACAGCTCCGAGGCCACCCGTCTGGTGGTGAACCCGTCACCCGGTGCGTTGTGCTCCACCCAGGAACTTGGTCGCCATAAGCCGATCCACTCGAGGACCGAGATCGAGCGAACAGGAGCGCGGAACAGTGGCCACCGGAGTCGGTGCACAGCTGCTCATGGGTGCACATGGTGGGATGCGGGATGCCGGGAGAGGGCCTCTTCCAGGCAGGCGGCGATCATCAGACCGATGCGCCAGCTGATCTTTTCGATGGGGTCGGGGCCCGGGAGGCGGGACGTCCACCTCCGCTCGGTGTACCGGGCGCGGATCTCAGGGCCGTGACTCGAGGGTCGAGTTGCGGCCGTCCTTCAGACCGGAGGACTCCATCCAGCTGGCCAGGACGCTGGCCAGGTCGCCGAGGGGGACCAGCGGCCTTGATCTCAAAACTCGGCGGCCAGCCACTCCAGCGACAGCTGGGCGTGGACGGACTTGGCCACGATCCGGCCCGAGACGGGCGTCGGGACGGATGTGGGTTGCGGGCCAGGGTCGCCGCCAATCGGGTGGTGAGGTCCATGTCGCCTTCGAAGATCCGCTCCGTCGCCCCGGGCCCCAGGATGCGTCGTGCCTGGAGCCCCCGCCAGCTCGGGTCAGCACCGGACAGGATCCATTCCCACAGGCGGCGATACGGAGCAGCCTTCTGGCCCGGCTCCAGGCACGGATACCGACCCACGTGGTGCTTGGCGTGGATGGCCGCGGGGAGATGGTAGCCGTTGTCGGGCTCGGGAACTTTGATCGTGCCCGGGCTGGACCCGAGCGCCCGCATGCGTGCATGTGGTCCCGGAATCCGGAAGGCCGACGATGACAATGGGCAGTTTCGCGGTTCACCGGGCACCAGGTCGCTTGGGGTTCGCCGGCACGGTGATCGGCGAGGAAGCTGGGGGGTCGTGACGCGTGAGGGTAGCCGAGGATCGGCACACAGCATCGCCATCGCTGCCCCCCGATCATGCCCCTTCATCGGTTCGAGACTACCGAACGGCCTCGACCAGGCAGTCGATCGAGGAGCCGGACGTCCCCATCCCGCCGGCACACCGTTCCTCGCGCCCGCTCGGGTGTGGCAACCTGATGCGGTGCGCCCGCCCCAGTTCGTCAGCCAGGCGTTCCGCGGCCTCCCGCCGAACACCGTCGGGCTGCTCCATGCCCGGGGCCGCTACGCGCCGTGGGAAGCCGGATTCGACTTCACTCCTCCGGCGACCGGACCCGACGAGGTCGTGGCCCCTCCAGACTTCATCGGCGTCGGCGTCCAGAAGGCGGGCACCAGCTGGTGGTACGAGCTGATCAGCGAGCATCCGGACGTCTTCGAGCGTGCCGACATCCACAAGGAGCGGCATTTCTTCACGCGGTTCTGCGTCCAGCCGTTCGGTCCGGTCGACATCCGTCAGTACCATCAGTGGTTCCCCCGCCGACCCGGCGCCGTCGCCGGGGAGTGGACACCGGACTACTTCGCCCATCCGTGGGTGGCACCCTTCCTGGCCGAGGCCGCGCCGCAAGCCAAGCTCCTCGTCCTCGTGCGGGATCCCATCGACCGGTTCCAGTCCGGACTCACCTTCCGGAGGAAGATGGGAGCGCCGAACACCTCGGCGACCGTCGCCGACGCCGTGCGGCAGGGGTTCTACGCCCGCTGGCTGAGGCGGCTCTACGAGTTCTACCCACCGGACCAGGTGCTGGTCCAGCAGTATGAGCAGTGCCGGTCCGACCCGCAGCGACAGCTCGACGTCACCTACGAGTTCCTCGGGCTCGACATCTTCCGTCCGCCGGATGTGCGGCGGGAGGTCAATGTCAGTGGGGGCGAGAAGAAGGTCGATCTGGATCCCGAAGCCGAAGCCCGCCTGGTCGAGACGTACCACGACGACGTGGTGGACCTGGCCGGCCTGGTGCCGTCGCTCGACCTGTCCCTGTGGCCGAGGTTCGCCGAGGAGGGAGCTCACGGCCGTGACCGCCCTGGTGGGGCAGGTGCTCGGGAGTCTGCCGGCCTCGGTCCGTCGGCTCGTCCAGGCCGAGCTCCAGGCCGACCTCCGCGATCGCTTCGGACTGTGGGAGCCCGGCGACATCGGCTTTCAGCCCGACGCGCCGTCCGTGGGCCTCGGCGAGCGCACCGGACCCCCCGGATTTCATCGTCCTCGGACCGGCCCAGTGCGGTGCCCGGTGGTGGATGTCACTGATCGCCGATCATCCCGGCGTCCCCCCACGCCCTCGGTCGACGGTGCCGCCCATCTCTTCGACCGCTACTGCACCGAAGGGTTCGGTGAGGGGGAGATCGCTCGCTTCCATGCGTTCTTCCCCCCGTCGGCCGGAGTGCATCGTCGGTCACTGGTCCGCCGACGGACTCTCGTACCCCGTGGATCGCACCGCTCCTGGCCCGGGCGGCACCGGGGGCGAAGATCATCGTCATGGTGCGGGATCCGGTCACCGTGGTGCTGGAACATCTTGGCGACGACCATCGGCACCCGGCGATCGGCGGCCGGGTGGGAGCTGGCCGACGCCGTCGACCGTGGCTACTTCGGAGCCCAACTCGAACGCCTCTACGACCTGGTCCCGGCCGACCTGGTCCAGGTGGTCCAGTTCGAGTACTTCGTGCCCGATGCCCCGGGTGCGCTCGTCCGGACGTGGGAGTTCCTCGGCCTGGGAGGTTCCGATCGCCCGATCTCTTCCCGCCCGGTGACCACCGGGCCGGGCATCCCAGGTGCGTCGGTAGATGCTGCAATCCGCAGTCGCCTTCAGGCCCTGTACGCCGACGATGTGGCCCGGCTTGCCCGAGCTGACGTGGGACCGTCGATCTGGCCCGTAGGCCGAATTTCGCACCGGAGCACTGACGTCCGGCTTGCCGTCGGGCGGCCGTCGAACGTCCCGCCGACGGCCGTGGATTGGCCCGGGGCGGGCACCGCGTGGCGGCTACTGTGTCCTGGTGGAACAGACGGGGGTGGGGGAGATGGGCGACGACGGAGCACTGCCTGCCGCCGTGCTTCTCGCGCCTCCGCTGCCCGACGTGCGGATCTCCGGTCATCGCCCTCTCGGGCGACCGGGGTGTCGAGTGCAGGAACGGGCATCGCTACGACCGGGTCGGGGGCGTGCTCGACTTCTCCGGCGTGGCGTCGCCCAAGGGCTCGACGGAGCGGACGTTCGCCAGCTTCGGGGTACGGGTCGAACGCCTTCGACGACGTGCGGCGGGAGGACGAGTCCTTCGCCGAGGTCTACTTCCACGACCTCGATCTCGACAGCCTGAAAGGCAAGATCGGGCTGGACGCCGGCTGCGGCAAGGGTCGCTACACCCGCTTTCTGGCCGAGCATCTCGACGCCGAGGTGGCTCTCGACGGCTCGTCGGCGGTGGAGGCGGCGGCCCGCAACCTCGCCGACATCGCCGGGACGGCTGTCGTGCGTGTCCGACCTCCACGATGCCCCATTCGCCCCCGAGAGCTTCGACTTCATCTCCAGCCTGGGGGTGCTCCACCATCTCGACGACCCGTTCGCCGGGTTCGAACAGCTCCTGACCTACCTGGCGCCGGGCGGTCAGATCCTGCTCTATCTCTACAGTCGGCCCGACACCGTCAATGTTCGGTCGATCGCCCTCAGCGGCTCGCACGCCCTGCGCAAGATCACGACCCGGATGTCCCATCCCCTCCTGAAGTCGTTGTCCACTCCCATCGCGGCCGTCCTGTGGTGGACGTTCGTTCAAGCCGGGGGAGTGGGCTTACGGCCGCCGGGTCGGCGTACTCGCCGACCTGCCGATGTACGGCTACCGCCGCAAGCCCTTCCGCAGCCTGGTGTTGGATACCTTCGATCGCCTGAGTGCCCCGGTGGAGCACCGCTATGTGTGGAGCCAACTCCAGAAGTGGTTCGACGACACCGGCCTGGTCGTCGACGCCTACCGGGAGGAGACCGGATGGTTCGTGCTGGCCCATCGGCCGTGAGCGAGGTGCAACGGTGGGGGTGATCTCCGACGAGCCGATGTCGGCCATGGCCGTGGTGCTCACCTACAACGCCCCGGCGTCCCTCGAGCGCTGCCTGCTGGCGATAGCCCCGCTCAGACCACCCCGCCTCCAGGGCATCCTCGTCGTCGACAACTGCAGCAGCCCGCCCGTCGACCCGAGCGACTTCCCGCCAGATCTCCCGCCGGTCACCCTGGTCTGCTCCGATCACAACGGCGGTAAATTCCTGAGCACTCGGCCGACCTATACTCACTTCCATAATCGACCATTTGCATGGAGCAGAAATAGACCGAACATGCTTCATGACGCCTGCTCATGCATATTCTTATGTTCACATCCGGCATCTCTTTGATGGGTTTATTTACTACAAGGCACTGCGCACCTGTCGCGTTTCCTTTAAGATATTGGCAGATTGAAAGTCTTTCCATATACATTTCATTCCCCATGCTCACTATATGATAGCAACTCTTATGTTACAGTAATATTAAATGAATGTTACAATATTGTAACAATTGATAAAGCTTATGACCTATTCCCAGAAAGTTTTTGACTTTTTGGTACGCCTCGCAGGGTCCTGGCCAAAAAAATCGGACAATTGTCGTAATTTTCATTATCGCAATAACCCGATCTTCTCCTTGTATCGATTGCCAATCGTGACAGAGAGGCTGCACAGATGCTGTTTTCGTCATTACAATAGGGACAGCGATGCTCCTCGCAGCCGACAGTCGTATTGCATTTTGCGCACCGTGTTATAGATGCATTCATGTTCGCCCCTTAAAAAGCACGTTAGTAGGTAAATCATTATATAAATAAATACTTTTACCAGTATTCACCAGGTCGCCCATTTATTCAAATTTGCTCGTTCCATGGCTTGTTGCCATTGGATCGTGTTTTAAATCCTGTCGACGAATTTCTGAGTTCATCGGCAATGCCGGTAAGGGCGTCAACCTCATGTGTCACTTCAACCGACATCATTTCCATTTCTTTTGCTATCGTCGAAGTCTCCTCGATGCTCCTGACCACGTCATCGGATACCGCTGTCTGCTCGTCAACTGACGCAGCAATCTGGGTTATTTGATCTCGCACCCTACGCACAGATTCCACTATAGTGACCAACGAAGTGCCCGCCTCTGTCATATAATCTTTGGCGCCGGTCACTTCATCAGAAGCATCCCTCATGGATTTTGTCGTCTTCTGGGATTCAGACTGGACAGCGTGAATTTTTTCAGAAATCTCAGAGGTGGCCCTGATTGTCCGCTCGGCGAGCCTGCGCACCTCATCGGCAACTACAGAAAATCCCCTCCCCTGCTCGCCTGCGCGGGCCGCTTCAATGGCTGCATTGAGCGCGAGGAGATTCGTTTGGTCCGCAATATCGTTAATAACGGTAGCTATGTCCCCGATTTCGCTCACCCTGTTGTTAAGTCCCTGCATCATGGAAGCCGCCTCAACAGTTGAAGCATGCACCTTGCTTACCGTAGCAACCGCCCCGTCAACGACGCTCTTGCCCCTTTCAGCGGTTAACATAGTCTTTGCAGAGGTCTCTGTTGCGGCTGTAGCGGCTGCCGCTATGCTATTGATAGTCTGGCTCATCTCGCCTGCAGAGGTGGCGATGTGCGCTGCCTGAAGGGATTGGCTTTTTGCGCCGCCCGCTGTTTTTTCAGCTTCTGCCCTCAGCTTATGTACGGTGGTGATTACCTTATTCCCCGAGTCGAGCATGCCGCCTATCATGCCGTTAAATGAATGGATCATCTTGTTAATATCACGGCTCAGAATACCTATCTCATCCGCGCTGTCATATTCTATCGATGCGGTAAGGTCACCGCCGGCAACCTGCTCAACAGTCTCAGCAAGTTGGGTCAGCGGTTTAATGATGTCCGTGACTATAAGGTATCCGAAAATGATTGCAAGCGTTACCCCAAAGATAATGCTTACAAGCGCAATGCTGCTCACCACTTTAAACAGCGATTCCGAGGCTGCATAAGTCTCTTTAGCCTCTTCCAGATGGAGGGCGATCAGCTCACCAAGTTTTTGCTCAATCGGCTCAATAGTGGGATTCAGTTCGTCGATAAAAAAGTCGCTGAGTTTCTGCCGGTTTTCCTCTTGTAAACTGTTCTTTAATTTGTTAAGGGGCGCCTCCAGGCCAACCTCGGGCTTGCTGGTGCTTGTGATATCGAACAGCGGTTGAGTCTCTGCTATCAGTTTCTTCTCACGTGCGGTGTGCTCCAGTTCGGTATATGCCTTCCATTTTTCAGCGATCACTAACAGCGCCTTATCAACGTTCTTGCGTCCTTCCTGCCATAAAGACTTGTCCCCTTCAATGGGGTTGTCCCTGATGCGCTGCACGGACTTGACGATATTTACTGCATACATATCAGATATCGTCTGCAGATCATTCAATGGAAGGACATTTTTTTTGTATACGATATCGGTGCCGGCAACAGTCTTCTGCATGCCTATGATACCGAGAGTGCCGATAGCAATCAACAGCGTCAACATAAAAACGACGAGCGCCAGGAGGCGGTAGCCGATCTTAATATTGCCGAGGAACGTAGTTTTTTTCTTTTTGAAACTCATTATGCAAATCTCTCCTTTATTGCATCTATAATTCTGTAGCGCAGGGACCAGAAACCGGTTTCAGTACAGGGGGAGAGTAGGGAATTTTTACCGATACTATACCGGTTGCCTCTCCAAACGACAGTATTGCTGACAATAGGCACAGGCCATATGAACCCGATGAGAAGGTCTTTGAACGGGACAAGCAAATAAAGAAACGGATTGTCCAGTTCAGTTCCTGTCTTTCTGCCCAGGTAGAAGTCACCGGCCACCTTAATAAGCGAAGTGAGAATTGCAAAGGTCACGGTCAATTTAGAGTATTGCCAGAAAACGATCGGCATCGCCGACATGAATACCGGGTTGCCTACTAATAATTCAAATGCGTATTTCCAGCCGCCGAGTTTCCATCTGAGCTTGCCCCATCTTGTATGGCGGTTAAGGAACCGCTTTATCCCCCAGTATTGATTGACATTTTGCACCATGTAGCCTGACAGCACCACTCTTTTGCCGGCTTTATGCATTTTTTCACCAATGACATAATCCTCGGCAAGAACATTTTTTACGGATTTTAGCCCGCCTATTGCTTCCAGATCCGTCTTGCTCATCAGCATGGATTTACCGACCACGCAAGGCATTCTTAAAAACTTATCTAGAAAACATACGCTTCCCATGACAAAGGAGTTAAGGTGCAGATTTTCAAAGATTGCGCCAAGGGAACGTCCGCCGACCCCTTTTATGATATTGCTTACCAATCCGATTTCATGGCCTGCAGCAGGATTCTCTATGGGACCGGTTATTTCCCTGAGATACTTTTCATCAACCATGACATTACTGTCGCTTATAAGTATATACTCATATCTTGAAGCTTTATACGCCGGCAGAAGATTATTGACCTTCGGATTAAGTCCTGAACTGCATTGTTCAACGACAATGGTGATGTTGCTTTCAGGGCATTTTTCTCTTATGTTTCTTGCTACTTTGTAAGCAGGATCATTATGACTCTGGAGGGAGAATATAACTTCATATTCCGGATAGTCCTGATTGCAAAAGCTGAGAAGGTTGTCGTATAGATTGTCATCCAGTCCCTTAAGCGGTTTAAGAATTGAAACCGGAGGAAAAAGTCGGGGAAGGGCACGCCCTTCCCCGCAGTTACAGGGAGTGGAAAGATATGAGCGCACTGCCAATAATTGGAAGCCGTACGCAATAAGTCCTAAAAAAGTAAGAGAAGCAAACAGACAGAATATCCCCATACCTCTCCCTCCAATAGTGCCTAATTTCTGAAAAGGGTAATTGCAACCCCTTTGTTGTGTTTAATGCATTGTTTAACCGCTGCAATATCTTTCTCGCAATTAAGCAGTGTTTTCCACGAATACAGGTGACGAGCCTTATGGAAGTCACTATTAGCAAGATAGGGATACTTCTTCAGACTTATAACATTGAAAACGTCGTCTCTGTTTGCCACTTCCCACGCATCGATGTATTTGGCATATTTCTCCCTGTTGTTCCAGAGGAAAAGCGTGTCCCGGCTCATGTCCGACATATAATGAGGGTGGCACGCCACTATCAATGCGTCCTGTTCCTTTGCCTCAGAAAATATCTTCTCATAGTTCCAGGAAGCGGGAATAAAATCCTTTATATCAATAAGCAGCATGTGCGCGGATTTGTCGGAAGAGAGATGATTTTTGCTGATTTCAACTCCAGGTATCACCAGCATCCCGTACTTGTCCCATGCTCTATCCGCTTCTTTCCTGATATGCTCCATATACTCGTCGAAATTGTCTTCCCTTACTGAAAGGTTGAAGCGCTGTGCAAACTTTCCGATGGAGTTGTCTCCGCTCACCACATGGTCAGTAATTGCAATAACATCAAATGCCGCCTGTCCAAAGAGGTCAATGGTGCGTCTCAGTTCCACGGAACCGTCAGAGTAAGTGGTGTGGATATGAAAATCACACAGAAGCATTACATACATATTAGTATTTTTTCGGTTACAGCATTATTAAGGGCGGATTAAGATTATGTTAAGAAAAAGCAGTAAGAAGTAGGCGGTAAGCACTATGCAGTAAAGAGTAGACAGTAGACAGTAGACAGTAGACAGTAGACAGTAGGGAGTACACCATCCGGGCTGCTTACTGCATACTTCTTACTGCCTACTGTTTTTTTTATGACCTGCTTTTGATTATATACGCGTAATATGCCGCGGCATTCGTCGGTTTGCGTTCCATTGTGTTGAAATCGACCCGGTAGAGGCCGAACCTGGCATCAAGTCCCTGCAGCCATTCGTAGTTATCGATCAGGGACCAGTAGTAATAGCCCCTGACATCGATACCGTCCTTTATGCTTTTTTCAACCGCGTCAACATGCCTTTTCATATATTTTATTTTTTTCTGTCCGTCACGGGTTGCAATCCCGTTCTCGGTGATGATAAGAGGCACATTAAGCTTTGATGCATACCGCAGCACCTTTTCAAGACCGCGCGGATGTATTTCCCATCCCATATCAGTCAGTCCATACCCGTCAATGTCCCTGTTCCTCAGTTCAATGCACATTTTTTTAAACGGATTAAACCGTATATGCACCCGCGTATAATAGTTGACCCCAAAGAAGTCCAGCTTGTCTTTAATGGGGACGGGAATGCTTATTTCGTTTCGAAATGGGAACTTTACCTTCAGAACGCCTGTCATAAAAGCATCGAGCAGAGAATGGTTGTAAAAGTACTTGGCTATTTTTGAGAGAAGCCTGTCCAGCGGGTTGAACCGGTGCCATGGCGCCAGGGCCGCCATATTATGCGCCACGCTTACCATTGGCGTAATCCCTTGTTTTTTTGCCCGGTCGTGAATAAGGTCGTACGCCTTTGCGTGGCAGACAAGGATGTTTTTAAGCGCCTTTACGGCAAGCGAGGGATTGCGAATACCGGGCGGCATACAGCCTTCAAGATAACCTCCCAGTAAGAGAACATAGGGCTCATTGAATGTTATCCAGTAGCGGACCCCTGTGAGAGATTCCACAACTCTCCCGATAAATTTCATAAACTTGTCCACTGAAGCAGTCCTCATGCCAGGGATATTTTTTGATAAACCAAAGGGGGTGCGTAAAGTGGTTTAGTGTGACCATGGGTTCGATATTGTTCTTCAGAAGTATATCGATGATCTCCTGGTAGTGTGCCAGCGATGTAGTATCCCAGGTGTTTTCACTCGGCTGTATCCTGCTCCACTCTATCGAAAAACGATAAGAGTTTACGCCGAGGTCTTTTAGCAGGAGCAAGTCTTCTTTGTAGAGCGCATAATGATTGGTTACATTGGGCTTTTCATTAAGTATAGCGTCCCATGAGGTCCAGTCTGCATACGGAGAGCCCTCAAGCTGAAAGGCGGATGTAGCAACGCCCCAAAGAAATCCATTATTCATGAAATATTTTTCAGTTTTTTTACCCCATCTTGCGCCTGTCGCGCTCTATCCAGGAACCGCTCTTCATTTTTGCGGCCTTCTTGACTTCTGTTGCAATAGAGGCGAGTTGCGCATATGACTCGAGCTTGTAGACTTCTGTGCTGACTATTCCTATTGAAAGGGAAAGAAGGCCGTATGTTTCCTCATCGCCCTTGCGGTTTTTGGAAATATATTCTCCTTTACCGTAATCTGCAGGTCCGTGCAGTTCAGGCAATTCAGCTTCAAATTGATAGATGACCTTTTCACAAACCGGGATCGAAATCTGCGACCGGGTAACGATAATAAAATCATCTCCACCGATATGGCCGACAAAATTAAAACTTCCTGTATCAAATATTTTTACACTTTCCTGCAATACATGGGCAAGTCTCTTAATTACGACATCTCCTCTCTCAAATCCGTAATGGTCGTTATACGGTTTAAAATTGTTGATATCAACGTAACATACATCGAAATGCATATTTTGCGACAATTTCTTCTCTATGTCCCTCTGTATAAATTCATTTCCGGGAAGTCCGGAGAGCGGGTTTGCGCCTTTTGCAAGAATAAGACTTCTCTCTGTCATAGCATCCAGAAGGGCGCTGATGGCCACAGTCCCGAAATATTTACCGTTTTTTGTAATGCAAATATCATCATAAAGGAATTCCGACTTCCTGGCATTTATTCTGCGGGCCACTTCTTCCAGTGTCGTGTTTGACTCAACCACCATGAACTGGCGGTCCATTAGCTTCGACACGTTTTTGTAAGAATTAAGAGCAAAGCCGTAGCCGCATCTCCCGAGGATCTGGTTCTCAAGAAACCAGTTCCTGTGCAGCATCCCAAGCACCTGGCCATCATCCACTGCCGGCAGTCCCCTTAGTACCGGTTCCTTGATGAAGCGGTTGAATGCCGTCATGACAGATGAGTCGGGGTGTATTGGTTCTACGAAGTTGGACACTTCACCGATTAAACTTTGTTCTTCCCTGCCCGATATATTATTTTTTTTCCTGTTTTGTAAAATAGGTATGCAGGCATGCTCACCGTTGAGCATCGGGGACGGCTTATGCAACAGGTATCCCTGCAGCAGTTCAATGCCCATATTGAGAATAGACTCGAGTTCTTCCTGCTGCTCAATGCCCTCGGCAATTACTTTTATCCCCATTCTATGGCATGCAGTAGCTATTGAATCAACAAGATTGAACTTTACAATTGCCTTATCTATATTTGATACGAAATGGCGGTCAATCTTGACAAAATCAGGCTCGATAATAGAGAGCATTTTGAGGCCGCCGTGTCCGGCGCCAAAATCATCGATGGCGATCTTATACCCTCTTCCCCGATAATACTCGATGGATTCCTTGAAAAGCTTATAGTTATGGATGGCGCTTTCTTCGGTAATTTCAAGAATTATACGGTCTTTCGGTATGCCCGATCTCTCGAGCAGTTCATCGGTTATGCCTGCCCTGTGAGCGGGGTCCATCATTGTATCGGGGCATACATTTATAAATAAATGAGCTTCTTTTGTGTTTAACCCCAAAGCTGAAGCCTGGTTAATGGCATTTTCCCTGCAGTGGACATCCAGTGTCGATATAGTATTGGTCAGAATTGCTTTCCGGAACAGTTCGCTGATATCCTCGAAAGGATGCTCTCCTTTGATCCTCGTTAATGCTTCATATCCGAAAACCTTTCCTTCAATTGAAGAATAGATTGGCTGGAAATGCACAGTAAAGCACTTCTGATCGAGCAAAGCTAAAATAGTCTGCCTGCATGCCTTGTTGGTATCGTTTGCAACGTAAAAATTTTCCTCATTACCACTCAACTGCCATTTTAACCTGATAGCCATGATTAACATCTCCCTTTTGCGTCTGGCGCACTGACAAAGCGCTGATGATTATTAACACTGCTCGGCAAAAGCAATCTCAGAGCAGGTGGGGTCAAACCCCGCGCAACCCATCTTCAGCAGTACTGGGCACTTCGTATATTCCTGGCCTTCACAATAATTCTGCAACTCGGAAAGGCTTGGTGTGTATGGCCTGTCATTTGCCATGCAAGAGGTGATCGACCAATCAAGCATGTACAACCTGAATAAATTCAAATATTTGCATTTCATGTGGTTTCCCCTTTTTATGAGATGCCTTATCCCGGAGTGTAAGTTTACAACAGCGAATGTTACAGGATTATGACAATAACATGAAGAGTTCAGAATTGCAAATTGTGAATTAACCCGGAAATGCCTTACCTTTTGTTTTTGAGGAACATTTCGGAGAGAGCATAAAACCGTTGGTCATCAACCATTTGTTCAAGGCTTGCCGGAGTTTTCTGCATCCAGTTGGGATATGATCCGGTAATCCCGGGTATATTCTGTTGGTCGACCGTGCCGATGACATCATCGAGACTGACTGCCACCAGCTTGCAGTTGGTGCGTGCCAGGTATTCATAGATGGCGAGGCATAATTCCGTCGACATCTCGGGAGCAAGTCTAAAATCATCTGGAACGATGCACCGGGATTTAAGGGCGTCCAGCATGAGCATCCTGTCACGCTCCCTGTCTTTGAGGCACCGCTGCATTATCTCACTATCATGGTACACGTTCAACTGTTTCTTTACCCGGATGTCCCTGCCGGACCAGAAACCGTACACCGTCGGCAAGTCGTGAGTCGTTATTGAGCAGAGCGCCATGGGAGGGTACTGTTCAGGATATCTGAATGAAGGATCAGGATAGTTTCTTTCAAAATAGAAAAGGCGGTAAGAAAGCATTCCGAACCTCATTAGAGCTTCATGAACGTTTTCTCCCACGGTGCCGAGGTCTTCAGCTATCACCATCGTCTTGTTTCTCACGCTTTCAAGAGCAATTATTCTGAGAAGGTCCTCATCGGCACAGGTCACATAGGCGCCCTTTTCAGCAGGCATGCCTCCCGGTATCCAGAAAAGCCTGAACAATCCGAGTGCATGGTCAATCCTCAGTGCTCCGTTGTATCTCATGTTCTTTGCTATGAGCCGGATGAAAAAATCATAACCGGTCTCTTTAAGTCTTTCCGAAATTAGAGGCGGGAAAGTCCAGTTTTGTCCGTTCGGGTTGAAATCATCGGGCGGTGCTCCTACATCGACATTGTCCGCGGTAATGCCCTGGGAGTTCCACGAATCGGAGCCGCCGCCTATGGAGCCGATGGCGAGGTCATGGTAGATGCCGATCGGCATTCCAAGACTAAAAGCCAGTTCCGCCGTCTCCCTGTGCTGTCCATCTAAAAGCCACTGCACATACTTATGAAAAAGCAGTTCCTTTTCATGTAAGGTCCTGAATTCCCGGACTGCCTCGCTGAGAGGATTGCGAAATTGCTCAGGCCAGTCCAGCCAACCATGGTGATTATGCAGATTGTTCATATGCTCCCATATGGCCGAAAACAGGGCAAATGAATCAAGGGCCGTCCCCTCTTCCTCAATGAACTTTCTGAACTCACAGCTGCGGGGCGAGTTGCCGTCATATTCGCCATGATAGAAAGAATCAAACGCATTTCTGAGTACGCTCTTTTTCAGAAAGGCTATCTTCTCATATTCGACCAGGTCCCCATTTGTTGCGGCGCTCATTTCTTTTTTGAAGACCCCGGAATTCATCGTTTCCTGTGCACTTTCGGACGCGATCACTTCCGGGATGGCATTCATGTCGAGATATATGAAATTTTTATAAAATCTGGTGATGGGTGAGTAAGGGCTGATACCGTAAGGCATGATATTGGGAATGGCATGCAGCGGGTTTATGCCAACGAAACCGCTTTTAAGCGAAGCACTAAACCGGACCATTGTCTTCAAGTCGGTAAAGTCACCTACGCCCCAATTCCTCGACGATCGGAGTGAATAGAGATTAATTGAGAGCCCCCAGGTCCCACGGCTTTCAAGCTCCGCGGGGATATAGCAGGCGTCCGGAGTAATTATGATTCTGCAGGTCTTCTCCAGCATGGCGCTTCCACCCGGGAAAATATTTTCGGGATGCCTGCATACAACAGTTGCCCGGTAGTAACCTATATCTCTGGACCCATCGTAAGTTAAGTCAAATTTGACGTACCTGGCACTGCCAATCCAGTGCTGGTCTTTGATTTTCAGGCCTTCGCCCGCAAACATCAACTCTTCCCGCTGCCCGTACTCATCTTCAAGAGAACATGAAAGAGTCAGCCGGTGTTCTTCACCCTCATTCACCGGAACGTAAGCAGCAATGGTAAAAGGCTGTGCATTGACTGACAGTACCTTTACGGGTTCGATAAAACAGCTCCACGGCTTGCTTTGCTCCCTGCCAAGCGCTGCAGCCAGGCTTTCGGTCGAGTCAACGTCTATCTTCATCGCCTTGAGGAGGGCCTTCTTTGTATCAATGGAAGCAATATGCAGGTTGCCGAAGATGTCCCAGTACTCGGGGACGATCCCATAGAGGTGTGACAATTGTTCAATCAACTCGTCGTAATAGGACATGCGAACCTTTCCCGAGCAACCCGTTAAAATGGATAAACAGTCTACAGAATTTTACAGTATAAGAAATTATTTGTCATCATTCGTCTCAGCCGCCTTGAATCATCTGCCTGGCATAACGTATTATTATCTCAGATTATTCAATCCAGGAGGTTTCATTGAACAGACCGGTTAAGGTACGATTTGCGCCGAGTCCGACAGGGCATCTGCACATCGGCGGCGCCAGGACAGCTCTTTTTAACTGGCTGTTTGCAAGGCGCCACAAGGGTACATTTGTCCTGAGGATCGAGGATACCGACACAGGCCGCTCGACCGATGAGTACATAGAGGCCATTATAAAGGGCCTGGAGTGGCTTGGACTTAAATGGGACAAGGGACCCTTCCGCCAGACCACCAGGTTCGGTATATACCGGGAGTATGTCGATAAGTTGCTTAAAACAGGTGAGGCATATTATTGCTACTGCACCCCGGAAGAACTCGAACAGAGGAGGCAGGAAGCGCTTGCTAATGGCAGGTCACCCAAATACGACAACAGGTGCCGCAGTCTTAAAGAGCCGCTGCCCGGCAGGGCTGCTGCTGTGCGGTTCAAGATGCCCCAGGAGGGAAGCACAATAGTTAACGATCTGATAAAAGGGCCTATCGTATTTGAAAACAATACACTGGAAGACATGATTATCCTGCGCTCAGATGGGACCCCGACATATAATTTTGTGGTGGTTGTCGATGATATTGATATGCAAATAACTCACGTCATCAGGGGCGACGATCATGTGAACAATACGCCGAAGCAGATACACATATACAAAGCCTTCGGATGGGAAGTTCCGGAATTTGCCCACTTGCCGATGATCCTCGGCTCCGACAAGACCAGATTAAGCAAGCGTCACGGTGCGACATCGGTTATGTCTTATCAAGAGATGGGTTTCCTTCCTGATGCACTGGTAAATTATCTGGTAAGGCTGGGCTGGTCTTACGGCGACCAGGAAGTGTTTACAAGAGAAGAACTGATCCGATACTTCTCGCTTGAGAGCGTGGGGAAATCTGCGGCTGTCTTCAATCCTGAAAAACTGCTCTGGCTCAACGGCCAGTATATAAACGGGTCGACGCCGGAAGCTCTTGCAGAGACAGTGATGCCGTTTCTGATAAGGGATGGTTTAATTCCCTCGGACCTGCAACTTGATATGCCATGGCTTTCAAAAGCTATTCTCTCTCTGAAAGAGAGGTCGCGCACGCTGGTGGAGCTTGCACATTCATTGCGTTATTACATCCTTGATTATGTTGAGATCGAGCCCAAGGCCGGAACCAAATTTCTTAAACCTGAACATTTACGCTCTCTTTCTGAGCTGAAAACGCTACTTTCTGATATATCGGTTTTTGACGCAGCGGAAATTGAAAAAGCGTTCATATTGCTGGCGGAGAGACATAAGTTGAAACTCGGAGACATAGCCCAGCCTGCGCGCGTCGCAATTACCGGGACCACCGCAAGTCCCGGCATATTCGAGGTTATGGAAATCGTCGGAAAAGAAAAAGTGTTGAAGAGATTAATAAAGGTAATAGGTGATGGGTCATAGGTTATGGGGAAAAATTCTATTGCCCATTACCTATGACCTATGACCTGCTTTCTGTATCTTGGCCCATTCATCCTTCAGGGTAACGGTACGGTTAAAAACCAGCTTTTCAGGAGTGGAATCCGCGGAATCAACGCAGAAATAGCCCATTCTCTCAAACTGGTACCTGCTTCCCGGCGCTGCATTTTTCAGTTCAGGCTCCACCCGGCAATTGAGCACCTCCAGCGACTTCGGATTTAAGTAATAGGTAAAATCTTCGCCGGCTTCAAGGTCATTAGGGTCCTCTTTTGTAAACAGCGTATTGTAGAGACGCACTTCAGCCTCCAACGAGTGCGGAGCGGAAACCCAGTGCAGCGTTGCCTTGACTTTGCGTTTGTCAGGCGCATCGCCCCCGCGGGTGGCCGGGTCGTATGTGCAATGAATTTCTGTGATCTCGCCATTTGCATCCTTCCTCACATCAACGCACTTAACAAAATATGCATACCGCAGCCGCACTTCACGGCCAGGGGCAAGACGGAAGAATTGTTTGGGCGGGTCTTCCATAAAGTCCTCACGCTCGATGTAGAGTTCCCGCGAGAAGGGCACTTTACGCGTACCAGCGCCGGGGTCTTCGGGGTTATTGACCGCATCAAGGTATTCCACCTCTCCTGCGTTATAATTATCGATTACCACTTTTAAAGGACGGAGCACCGCCATGACCCTGGGCGCACGCTTGTTCAGGTCTTCCCTGACACAGAATTCCAGAAGTTCGAGGGCAGCTGTGCTCTCCCTTTTGCCGACGCCGATGCGCTCGCAGAAATTCCTTATGGACTCCGGTGTGTATCCGCGTCTGCGAATACCTGCAAGGGTCGGCATACGCGGGTCGTCCCATCCCTTCACAAACCCTCCGTTCACCAGTTTCAGGAGCCTGCGTTTGCTCAGTACCGTGTAACTCAGGTTGAGACGGGCGAATTCGATCTGCTGAGGGTGGTAGATATTCAATTCATCTATGAACCAGTCGTAAAGCGGACGATGGTCTTCATATTCCATGGTGCAGATGGAGTGGGTCACTCCTTCGATAGAATCAGAAATGCCATGGGCGTAGTCGTACATGGGATAAATGCACCATTTGTCACCTGTCCGGTGATGAGACTCTTTCTTTATTCTGTACATTACAGGGTCTCTCATATTGATATTGCCTGAGGCCATGTCAATCTTTGCCCTCAATACGCACGCGCCGTCTTCAAATTCACCTGCCCTCATACGCTCGAAAAGATCCAGGTTTTCATCTGCAGAGCGATTGCGGTATGGACTATCCTTACCCTGGGCTGTCAGGGTACCACGAAATTCCCGTATTTGCTCGGCGCTCAAGTCGCACACGTACGCCTTGCCGGCTCTTATAAGCTGCAACGCATAATCAAAAAGCTTCTCGAAATAGTCGGATGCATAGTAGAGACGGTCGCCCCAGTCGAACCCAAGCCAGCGGACATCCGCTTCTATTGATTCAACGTACTCCACCTCTTCTTTGCTCGGGTTGGTATCATCGAAACGAAAATTGCAAAGTCCGCCAAACTCCCGTGCCAGGCCGAAATTGAGGCAGATTGATTTGGCATGTCCTATATGCAGGTATCCGTTAGGTTCAGGCGGGAAGCGCGTCATAAGCCGTCCCCCGAACTTTCCAGTATTCATATCTTCAGCTACGATAGTGCGAATGAAATTAGATGCCGCTGCCGGTATTTCCATATGTTCTTATTCTAACATATCATAAAGCCGTGAAGCTTAATGCAGAACACTGCCCGCAGTTCAGCAACATTGTGTGTAAAGTGTTACTCCTGCTATAATAAAGCTCGAATGCGCAGCTGTTATGTGCGTTTTTCATCACGAGTTGCTTCTCAAGCTTTACGGTTTTCAAGATTGCCGAAGTGGCGGAACTGGCAGACGCGCTAGGTTCAGGGTCTAGTGGTCGCAAGGCTGTGCGGGTTCGAGTCCCGCCTTCGGCATTTTCCTCTTCTCTTTAATTCAACAAGTTGCAATCACAAAACCGCCTTTTTTACTGTGAACAAACTGTGAACAAACTGTGAACAGAATAATTTTTCCTCATTGAGTTGAATAGTCTGGAAGACCGGTTCAAATAATGACAAATAGATTCTCAACTCCTTCCTCACTGTCGCTTTTCAGCCACAGGCGAGAGATTCTTTTGGAGATAGATGGTCAATGAGAATCTGACAGATGATGTTAAGGTGTAGAAATGAATATCCCGCTTACTGTGTATATAGTACTTCGTCTCGAAAGGAATGCGCTATTTTTAGAGATTTATTAAGCGAATGGTTATGCTCTTTTTTGATGTTGTATGGCATACCAATCTATAAGCCGCCTGATCATTTTCTGATACGACGTATGCTGTTCTTTGGCTTTTTCTTTGAAAAAGGCGATGCTTGATTTATTCAGCGAAATTGTAATCTTAATATTTTCCTCCTTAAGGGCCAACTGTTCCGGTTTAGGAAGAAAATCTTTGACTACTCTCAGGTCACCCATGGGCTCATCACTATATTTTATTTTTGTCTTCATACAGCCTCCTTCCCTTTCTCCAATATCCGGCTCCGTAAATACGAACAATATGTCTGCGATATGTAAACCTGACCGTCATTACGCCTTCGCCGACACGCCCTATGCAGTAAAACCTATCTTCGTCCGTGCTGTGGCCAATATCTTCAACTATTAAACGCGCGGGATCAAGAAAAGCATGTTGCGCCAGAGCAAAAGAAACGTTATGTTTTACCCGATTTTCTCTGTCTTTTTCTTCATCCCATTCAAAACGGGCACTAGCCATAAATAAATATACTACACGCGTGGGTCACTTGGCAATATAAAAATATGGCTATAAGTATGGTTTAATTCACGCAGAATATTGCCCCCCGTCATAGAGGTTCGATTTGAATACCCCGACAATTCAATAGTCGTCTGATGCGAGGAGTAGAAGCGGTAATTATTACTGTGGCGGAATTTCTACAGAATGATGTTGTCGGTGTTATACGTAACAAAATGGATTGATTCTAAATGCCGCTAAGGGGTACGGCATACACTTTCAAAGATCAGCATGAAAAAGCCAACTGAAATAATACCTATTACAAATAAGTCGGTATCTGGTGAATCGAAGTGAAGGTCTATATTGATACTTGTCATTAAACAGAATATTTGACAGTTGCTCAATTATAAATCTACAAATTGCGACATTGTGATAAAATTGAACATATGCAATTCCAATGGGATAGAGTAAAGGCTAAAAAGAACGAAATAAAGCATAAGTTATCTTTTGATGAAGCTATTAAGGAAAAGACATGAAGGATAAAACAAGAAAAGTTCAAGACGAATTGCAACCCGAATACAATTTTGACTATTCAAAGGCCGTTAGAGGGAAGTATCATAAACGACTATTGGCCGAAGGTGCTAATATTATCATGCTCGAACCTGATGTGGCTAAGGAATTTGTTGATTCAGCCGCTGTCAATGATGCATTAAGGTCACTGCTCGATCTTGCAAAAACGACGCAGCGCTTGACAAAAAAATCCGGCGTACGTGGAATAACTGCACATAAATGAAAAAAGAATATGATTTTTCTAAAGGAAAGCGCGGCAAGTTTTAACCAGTATTGGACACAAGGGCGATGCGAGCTGGTTCCTCTGGTTCTAAAGTAAAAACAAAGACGGCAGGAATAGCATATGTTTGCTATCGATATCGTAAGGCGACTGCCGCGTTATCCAGGAGGTGTTACATGAAGACGCATACTAAGCTGCTTTTTTTAATTATCCTGGGAACTCTGATTTTGTCTCCCTGGAAGGCCCGGGCCGAGGACCCACGCTCAGCTTACAACGCCGATCTATCGGGTTACTCATATCCATTTGAGGTCAAGAGCTTCTCCTTTTCATCTCAGGGGCAGCCTCTTCGGATGGCCTATATGGATGTGGTCCCCAAAAAGGCAAATGGTCAAACCGTGCTGCTTCTGCACGGTAAGAACTTTTGTGCAGCATACTGGGAACCCACGATTCGAGCGCTCGTGTCCAGAGGGTACCGGGCTATAGCCCCGGATCAGATCGGCTTTGGGAAATCATCAAAACCGGAACACTACCAATTTAACTTTCAAGAGCTTGCCACGAACACACGAGCGTTGCTGGACAGTCTTCATATCGATAAGGTATATGTGGTTGGTCATTCCATTGGCGGCATGCTGGCAACCAGGTTTGCCTTGATGTTTCCCGAGCGCGTCGAGCGGCTTGTTCTTGTGGACCCGATCGGCCTGGAGGACTGGAAGAGGCTGGTTGCCTATAAGACCATCGATGAACTTTATGCCGATGAACTCAAATCCACCCTGGATAAGGTCCGCAACTACATGAAGGAAAATTATTTTGGCGGCGCCTGGAGACCGGAATATGAAAGTCTTGTCGAGATACAAGCCGGCTGGATTCGGGGACCCGATTGGCACTTAATGGCTCGCCTGTCTGCCCTGACAACGGATATGGCATTCACGCAGCCGGTGCTCTATGAATTCGTGGATCTCAAGATGCCTGTTCTCCTGATTGTTGGACAACTGGATAGAACGGCGATGGGCAAAGCCTGGGCCCCTGCAGGTGTGAAAGACAAAATGGGCAACTACCCGGAGTTGGGACGCAGGACAAAGGCAGCAATTCCTGATTGTCGCCTGGTGGAGATCGAGGGTGCGGGACACCTCCCTCAGGTGCAACGGTTCAACGCATACTGGCAGGCAGTGGAAAGCTTTCTGGAAGGAAACGGCCACCAGGGTTCCTGATGGGTCAGAATTCCGGTTGAAACTGGCGCGATTCATTATCAGGACGCATAATTAAAGTTGCTGTGTCCGTTTTATAGAGTCTGGATAGATATGTGGGGATAAGGATGAATCCAATAAATGACAAGGACCTTGCGAGTCTCACCGATGTATCGAAGTTGGATATACCGTCCATTCCGGTCCTGGCCTTTAAAATCCTGGATATGCTGAATAAAGAGACATCTAACACGGATGATTTGGCAAAAAATATTTCCTTTGATCCGTCGTTTGCTTTGCGTTTGCTTAAGGTGGCTAATTCCACTTATTTCAGCAGAGGCGACGGCGTGAGTTCGATCGAGTTGGCTATTTTGCGGTTAGGTTTTGAGACTGTTAATGACATCGTTGTAATATCTGCCTTGAAAGATCTCCGAAGGCATGCTGATGAAATAGATATTGGACTTTGGGAGCATAGTGCAGCTGTTGCGGTTGCCAGCAAGCTTATTGCCGAAGAATTGGGATATGGCCGCGCGACCCAGCATCTTATTCATGGCCTGCTGCACGATATAGGCAAGATGATAATGAATATGAACTTTAAAGAGAAATACGCAATGGTAATAGATGAGGTGAGGTCTTCAGACAAGTCCTTTGAGGCTGTAGAGTTTGCCCTCTTTGGTTTCACCCACTGTGGGATGGGCGACTTTACGGCAAGGACATGGAAACTCCCGGGCGACATTCTCAGCGCCATCTCGCTGCACCACTGCATTGCCTCTGAAATAGCCGACCGCAAGGATATAATGGACGTGATGCTGGTAAAGGCAGCTGATTATATCTGTTCCGAATTGCAAATAGGTATCTGCGACAACTATGATTTTATCTGGAAAGATCTGGAATTTATTGGGTTGGCAAATGCATCGCAGATCGATATTTTAAAGACAAAGGTTGAGGAAGAATATCCGAAATACAGGTCCTTAATACTGGAACAATGACCGCCTGTCAATCAGAAACCCGCCCGAATGGGCCGGGTTGTGCAAACTCATAATAATAACCTCCTCATAGCTTCAGTATACAGTCCAGTATCTGACTAAGGTTACTGTACAGCCTGAACCCATTATCATGAAAGGCACTATTCCACGGGAATAACAGCCCGGTGGCTAAAGCTCCGCTCTCTACAGCTTTTTCCAATACGTGTGGTGCATCGTCCACCACCACATCAGTGCTATTATCAAATAAAGTGGTTTTATGATGGGACAGGTGGATCTCATCATAAACCAACCCATGTTTCTTCAGCCATCTCACGGTCTGGCCCATATGCTCGGCAGACCGATGACTTGCTATGGTTATATGATAGTTATTTTGTTTCAACCCGGACAGGAGGTCCCTGGCTTCCGGATAAGGTTGAAACTTGGGGCTGTCCTGGTTTTGATGAATGGCATTTACCGCATTGTAAAAATCCTGCTCAGTGCAATATCCTTCCCAGATGTCCCAGTTTTTCCAGTTTTCCGGGTGGGGAAAGTTCGGGTTAATTTTTTTCAGTTCCTCGTAAAAAGCGTCACAAAACTGCCACAAGGTATTGTCTATGTCGATGATTGCGGTTTTCTTCATTCTGATATTATAACTTACCCGATCAATGTTAGAATACATTCCTATGTTATCAGGTCACAGACAGACCAGCAAGGGAACCGGAGAGTATCTATGCAGACGAAGAATAAGTCATACATAATTGCCAGAGCAGGTTTTTTCATTGCCTTGGCGGCAGGCCTTGCCGCCCTCCTGTCAGGGTCGGGCACGAGCTATGGGCTATGGAACTACCGGACCGGCCTTTCAGTGCTTCGAGGGTCTGCTTACGGGGGGATTGCGGCTGCAGCCATATCACTGATCGGACTCATAGCGTCTCTCCGAATTGTTATAGTTCGGGGTTTTCTGTGGGCTCTCCTCGGTGTCGTCATGGGCTGTTTGATTGCGGGCGTGGTGCTTCACTGGAAACATGTGGCTGAGAACGTGCCGGGGATTCATGACATAACTACCGACACCGAGAATCCTCCACAGTTTTTCACAATCCTTAAACTTCTCAAGAGTGATGTGAATTCTCCTGTCTATGGAGGAGATAAGGTGGCCGCCCAACAGCGGAAAGCATATCCGGACATTGTCCCTCTTATCCTCCCTGCTCCTCCGGCCCAGGCATTTGAAAGCGCCCTTGCCGTGGCAAGGAAGCTGGGATGGCAGATCATCGACGCTAACAAGAACGCCGGGCGTATTGAAGCTGTTGCCACTACTTTCTGGTTTGGGTTCAACGATGACATTGTGATCAGGCTCAGGCAGCAAAATTCAGGATGCCGCGTCGATATTCGGTCTGAATCGCGTGTCGGCGTAAGTGACCTGGGGAAAAATGCAGAAAGGATACGGCAGTTTCTTCGACAGTTAAAGGAGCGGAAGTGACTCTTGCCCTGACAGGCTGCAATCCTTCGGCTTGACAGGGAAACGTAACCTCTGCTAACATTTTTATCAAGAACCGCTTGGGTAGAAATCCAGGAATAGCGTATTTAGTATTTACATAATTTACGGAACGGAAGCCACGAAGGCCGGCGCAATGAAGGCGCAGCTATCGTGGTTTTTTTTATTCCGGTCTGCTGGTCGACCTGGAGCAATATTATTTTTCTAGTATCGCATTTGGCCCGGCAATATAAAAATTTGATAAGAGGCGACATTTTATGCATAGCGACTATTGCAAAGGTATTGGGAAAGCAGCCCGATGCTGCAAAATGTTGCTTGTCGTATTATTCAGTTTATTGTTTGCACCGCAAGTATATGGCGGAGGCATACAGACATTGGATGTTGTGGAGGTAACTGACACGACCGAAAACCTGGTCGGCGCCACGGATTCTGCAAATGAGGGAACTATCCTCCAGGAACAAATCGAATCCCGCCCGGCATACCGGAATGGAGAATTACTGGAAGTGGTTCCTGGTCTGATAGTCACACAGCACAGCGGAGAAGGCAAGGCCAATCAATATTTTCTGAGGGGCGTCAATCTCGATCATGGCACGGACCTGAGGATTACCGTTGATGGCATGGATATCAATGAACGCACTAATGCGCACGGCCAGGGATATTCCGACACGAACTTTATGATACCCGAACTGATCGACTATATTCAGTACCGCAAAGGGCCTTACTACGCAGAGTACGGGGATTTTTCATCTGTAGGGGCGATAGATATCAGTTATGTGGATACGCTGAAGCAGGGGATTGCAAGTACCACCGTGGGAACATACGGCTTCGAGCGCGAGCTCTTCGCCGACTCCATAAAGCTGGGTCCTGGAAACCTGCTCGGCGCTTTTGAGTACGAACATAACGACGGTCCGTGGAGTAATAAAGCCGACTTCAGGAAAGCTAATGGAGTGTTGCGTTACAGTATGGGAGAAGGGAAAGACCGCTTTAACGTAACTGCTATGGCGTATACAAGCCAGGGAGACGCTACCAACCAGATTGCCGAACGCGCTGTGGATGAAGACCTGATATCGCGTTTTGGCTCGCTTAGCCCAAGTGACTTCACCTGGACCCGCCGCTATAGTCTTTCCGCAGCCTGGCAGCACACCGAAGGGGATTCTGTTACCAAAACCAATATATATATTATCGACAAGCGGATGACATTGTTTTCCGACTTTACTTATTTTCTGTTTGATCCTGTGCATGGTGACCAATTTGAACAGTGGGACCGCAGAATATCGACCGCATTTAATGCCGGCCATACATTGACGGGCAAGGTGGCCGGATTCGATATGGAAAATGCGGTCGGACTGCAACTGCAAAATGACAATATTATTAACGGCCTGAACCACACCGAAGACAGGCACGTTCTTCAGGTTTGGCTGGAAGACCATGTGATTGAAAGCAGCGAAGCGGCGTATTTTCAAAACACCATTCACTGGTTTGACAAGTTTCGCACAGTTGCAGGCATCCGCGGCGACCTTATGCAGATAAACGATAATTCCGGAGTCGGGACTTCGGGCAAGAAAGTCGGCAGCATGGCAAGTCCCAAGTTAAGTATGATATTAGGACCGTGGAATAACACTGAGTACTTCATCAATGCCGGCGAGGGTTTTCATAGCAACGATGCCCGAAGCACTGTTCAGAGTGGTGTGCCAATAGCGGACGCAGGCATCCCCGGAGCGCTTCCTAATTCACCAGTTAAGCCGCTTGTCCGCTCCAAGGGATACGAGATCGGCGCGCGTACTACCATCATACCGGGGCTTGAGACTGAGCTGTCATTATTCCAGTTGGATTTCGATTCAGAACTTGAGTGGGACGGAGACAGAGGTGAGACTTCGCCTGGCCCGCCAAGCAGGCGCAGGGGGATTGAACTATCTAATTATTATAAGCCGACACCATGGCTTACAATAGATGCGGATATAGCATATACCAGGGCACGCACCACTATTACAGACACAAGCAATCCTCCTTTCATAGGGAACTTTATACCTAATGCACCCGAAGGCGTCGCTTCCCTCGGTGTATCGGTACATGATGTGGGTCCGTATTTTGGCGCCCTGCGGTTGCGCTACCTTGGCCGGTATCCGCTTGTTCAGGACGATAGAGTAACTGCAAAGCCTTCGGCCACGCTGGAGGCGGAGGTAGGATATAAATTTACCAGGAATTTGAAGGTGGTGCTTCAGGGGTTCAACCTGCTTAACGCAAAGGCAGATGACATAGAGTATTATTATGCCTCCAGGCTTTCGACAGAACCTCCGGCTACGGCTATACCTAACGGAGGATCAGGGACAAATGATATACACTTTCACGCGGATGAGCCGATCAATTGTCGCCTGAGCCTTATATATAACTTTTAAAAACAACATGAAGAATAAATATATTATTGATGATACGTGGCGCAACCTCCCTTATGGATTATTTGTGGCTCTGCTGCTATGGGGAGCAGTGATAGTACAGTTAACGTGGCAAGCCCAAAAATTGAAGCCCCTGAATGTGGAGTTTATTAATCTCCCATCGTCAGCCAGTCAGGTTATCGTTCCAAAACCATTTGTCCGGCAGATGGCCCGGCAACAGTCAGTGCCGGTACAACAACCATCAAAACAAACGTCCAGCCAGACTCGGTCACCCGCGGTATCCACTCATGCTATGTCATTGCCTGAAGCAAACCTGACGGCCAATAATAAAGCACCCTCAGATACCGTCCGGACCGGCCCTCCCGGACTCGAAAAACACGCAATAGCCACGGTTAAGGCATCTGAAGGCCCGGCAACACCTCCCCAGTTTGGAGCTGCCTATTTAAATAACCCTAAGCCTGAGTACCCTGCTTTTGCGAGACGGATGAGAATAGAAGGAATGGTGATGTTGAAAGTGTTTGTGAGCCGCAAGGGAACTGCAGTCAAAATTGAGACGGCCCATTCTTCAGGGTACGAAATCCTGGACAAGGCTGCTGCCGGCGCTGTAAGAAACTGGCGTTTTGTTCCTGCGAAACATGGGGATTCGCCCGTGGATGAGT
>CAWHNC010000038.1:0-6398 GCA_963830245.1 Nitrospirota bacterium | reverse complement strand
GTTAGCGCCGACCAGTAATGGACCCACCCGCCGCCGATTCATGGACCCATTAGTCGGCTTTCTGAATACTTAAACGCAATCAGATTTTGGACGCACCCTGCAATCTGGTAATCAACTTTTACGACCATAGCTCTGTTCTTCCTTCACAACAATATTCCATGCTTTTCTTATCGACGCAGATGTTGGAGGGAAGATGGAGAAGACGTGCGTAAGCTGCAAGAAAATATTTACGCCATCGCCTGCGGTAAGCAATCAGCAGTATTGCAGTAACCCTAAATGTCAGAAAATGAGGAAGAGAAAATGGCAGAAGGAGAAGCTGGCAACAGATAGCGATTACAGGGAGGCGGAGGCTAAAGCCCAGAAAGAGTGGAGCAGCAAGAACAAGGATTACTGGAAAGAATATCGCAAGCGGAATCCGGCATATCAGAACGGAACCGAAAGAAGCAGAGGCAGCGCAACCTGCTGAGGGGATTGAAGCCGGAAATGGCAAAGATTGCAAAGATGGACGAGCAAAAGTCAGGAAAGGGAATAACACCAGGGCGTTACCTGCTAAAGCCTGTTTGCAATCACAATATTGCAAAGATGGACACGCTCATAGTGGAAATAGGCGTTATCTCAAGGGGTTGTTCAGTAGCAGTTCAAAGGCCGTGATTGCAAAGAGAGGACTTTCTTCCATTTGCCCCGGACGCCAGTGTAATCTTAGCTGGATGAAAGAAGAGGCCGAAATTGTTGAAATAGAAGTATCCGGGATAGGGGAAAGATACGGGATATATCGAATAGTGGACCCCCGTGCAGATGCAGCCATGATGAAATCGATACAAAAATATGGGCAGCTATCTCCGGTGGTATGCGTAAAGGCCGAAGAGAGATATGAACTTATAGATGGATTCAAACGACTGCGGGCCTGCCGTAAGCTAAACAAACCGGTATTACGCACAAAGATGATGGAGATGAACGGCAGGGTTTGCAAAGCAGCAATCATACAGTTTAACCGCGACAGCAAGGCAATAAACGAAATAGAAGAGGCGATGATAATACAGTCTCTGCACCTTGAAGACGGACTGACGCAAGAAGAAATCGGGGCTATGCTCGGCAGGCACAAGAGTTGGGTAAGCCGCAGGATAGCGTTGATTACAGGGCTAAGCGAAGAGGTGCAGCAAGATATAAGACTGGGGCTGATATCGGTGATAGCCGGACGGGAGTTGAGGAAGTTGCCGCGCGGCAACCAAAAAGCTGCAGCAGACGCGATATTGAAGCACCGGTTTTCGACAAGGGAAACGGCCAGGCTGGTATCACATCTCTTGTCGCGTCCGAGGTGGGAATATGAGGCGATACTGTACAGGCCGTGGGAGATCATAGAGAGGAAACAGTCAAAGCCGGTGGGGATAGAGGCAAAACTCATATCGTTTTCACATATTTGCCGGACTGTATCAGAAAGAGTCCGGAAGAGCAAAATCGAAAGCTATCTTTACGAACCTATAAAGAGGGCCATAGGCGCAGCCGAAGAAACAATCGTGACCCTAAAGGCGGTGCGATGAAATTCATCCGTGATCGCAGCGAGTTTGAGCAGGCCCTGATCATGATGCATAACGAAGGGCGGTCGATCCGTGAACTGCAAAGGCAGTTTCAAATAGGACGGAACACAGTAAGGAGAATACTCAGGGCGCATGACAATAGGCGCAACAACGGCCATGATGTCCTCAAGAAAACGCAGAAACGGCCAAGCAAGCTGGACAGTTTCGAGCCGGAAATAAAAAGGCTGCTGGATAAATATCCGCGTATTACGTGCGTTCGCATATTCGAGGAATTGAAGAACGCAGGCTATACCGGAGGGATGAGCATACTGAAAGAGAAAGTGGCGGATATGAGGGTTCCTGAGAGAGAGCCTGTGATAAGGTTTGAAACAGGCCCAGGGGTGCAAGGTCAAATGGATTGGAGCCCTTATACAATCAACTTCAGACGTACCGGCAAATGTCAGGTACAGTGTTTCTCCTATATACTGGGCTTTTCCAGGAGGCAATATATCGACTTTACGGTGCGCCATGACTTCTACAGTCTTATCCGCCGTCACCAGGATGCGTTTCAGTATTATGGCGGAGTGCCAAGAGAGTGCCTCTATGACAATGAAAAAACTGTAGTGCTCAGATGGGAGTGTGGCAGGCCGGTGTTCAATCCGGCATTTACGTCGTTTATCACGCATTATAACTGCAAGCCCATAGCATGCCGCCCAGGAGTTCCCCAAACAAAAGGGAAAGTTGAATCTCCGTTTAAATATGTCGAAGGGAACCTGCTGGGCGGCAGGGACTTTCAGGACATGGAAGATTTGAGGGCAATGCGCCTGTGGTGGCTCAAAGAGAAATCCGACCTGCATATCCACGACACTACGAAACGGCCCCCGATAGAGTTGTTCATAGAACAGGAACAATCAGCCCTTCAGCCATTACCGCTGCAGCCCTATGATACATCAGAGGTGTTCTTAAGAGTTTGCGATGGCGAGGGGTTTATCAATATTGAGACAAACCGTTACTCCGTTCCGTCCGGCAACATAGCCGACATACTGAGCATCAAGGCTACCGAGCACGAGGTGCTGATCTACAACCCGGAGTTGGATTGCATAGCCAGGCATGAACGGCAGCGTGCCGGGGCAGGCAAGAAAGTGGAGAGCCCTGAGCACTTCAGGACGGAAAAGATACGCTATGGCCTGGAGCCTGTAAGAGAGACCTTCCTGGAACTGGGCAGCGCTGCCGGGGAGTTCCTTAAAGGGCTTACTGAAGGACATCCCAAGAACTGCGGGTTTCACGCCCGGTATATTCTCCGCATGAAAGAGCATTACCAAAGCGATGACATCCACAAGGCCATTGAATATGCCCTCAGGTATCAGGCCTTTGAGGGCAAGGCAATAGAGAGAATACTTAATGCGAAGGCGACGCCGCGCACATTGGAATCCATACGCAATGAACGGGCGAGGCAGGAGCTTCAAAAGGCCTTGCCTAAAATCACGCAGCGGTCGCTCGATGAGTACAGCAAATTGCTCAGACAGGAGAATGAAGATGAAGAAAACAGAGGAGACACTGACAAAGATACGGGGCCATCTGAAGACCCTGAGGCTGAACAGTATCGAGAAGGCGCTTGAAAGAGAGCTCACCGAAGCCGCTCAAAAAGCGCTGCCGCCGACAGAAGTGCTTGAACGGCTGCTTGCCATAGAGGCAAACGCGCTGATTGAACGGCGGATAGAGCGTAGAGTCAGAGAATCGAGACTGCCTGAGAGAAAACTTCTTTCAGACTTTGACTTCGTCTTCCAGACCGGAGTGGACAAAGCACAGATAATGGAACTTGCCAAACTGGACTTTGTGGGACGAAAAGAAGGACTAGTGCTTGCCGGCACGTCCGGCAGTGGAAAGAGCCACATCTCAAAAGCCCTTCTTCTCATCGGTTGCTCTCAGCTATACCGTTGCCGGTATACTACGGCAGCCGACATGCTCGCCGACCTGATGGCAAGTCGAGCAGACAACACTCTGCAAAGAAAACTCAGGCAATATACGGGGCCGGATATCCTCCTGATCGATGAGGTGGGTTTCGACCGCCTGGAGCAGCAAGATTCAAGAAACGCATCTCTGTTCTTCAAGGTCATAGAGGGCCGCTACTGCAAAAATTCAACATTGCTGACAACGAACATCGACTTCAAAGACCTTGGCGATTATCTCGGGGATCCTGTAGTCACCACCGCCATAGTGGACCGCTTGGTGCATCATTCCATCATAATCAATATCGATGGCCCCAGTTGGAGAATGCACGAATCAAAAAAGCTCAACACTCAGGCAAGGAAAGCAAAAACGAAAGCGTAATATTTGCGGCCGCCGATATATCCTTCACATACCTCGACGCTAAAATACCGACTCACTTTCTATAGTAACAAAGGCATATCCCCATTTGCTCCTAAAACCGGCGCTGCCACGTCTACAAAGTCAAAACATGCAACTTCGGGGTGGGTCCGTTAATACCGACAATGTGGATCCGCTCTTATCCGGCGGTAACACACTGCCAAAATGGCTAAGGCAAAGAGTGTCTACAGTTTCATAGAATACTATTCACGTGCCAATGTTCTTTGTCTGGATGAGATCGGTTACGTTATCCCGACCAAGGAGCAGGCTGACTGCATCTTCCAGATAATCTCAAAAAGGGCAGAAGTGGGCACAACCATCGTCACTACCAACCTTGTCCCGTCAAACTGGGGAAAGGTATTCGATACCGTTACTGCTTCGGCGATACTTGATCGTCTCAGCATGAACGGAAAGTTCATCACATTCGAAGGGAGGTCCTATAGAAATAAGCAGTGAGCTGTTTAAAATAATAAAGAAAAGTTACGAATCAGGGTTGCAACTGATTAAAACAACTCGTCTCGATTCCGGGCGTTTGACGCCGGATTGCGCCCTGATCAGCTAAAGCAGACACACGCCGCCGGCACATTCGGTTCCTTTCGAGCGGCACCCACATCAAGCCGCTTAAAACGCTCACGAGGCTTTTTTAACCCTCTTGCGCTCTACTGATAACTCAAGATGTCCTTTGATGGCATCCTTAATCATTGCAAGTGCCTCTTCCACAGTATCTCCTTGCGATGCACAACCGGGGAGCGCTGGACATTCGATCCAGTAACCGCCGTCCTCTGAATCCGTGTGAAGAACTACATTGTATTTTTTCCCGGCAACTGTCACAAAATAATTCCGGTCTTTCTGGAACTTCAAAATTTCACCTTGTAAGTCTTCCAGGATTTTACCCAGGGCTATGGAAAACACAATCTGTCCGCTTTTAAGGGTATCGATAATTTCTTGTCTCTTGTTCGTGAGTACAAAGATAGTCTCACCGTCTGTCAGAAAGCGCAGTTCCGCAAGGGGCTTCTCAATCTCCGGCATGTGTTTTTTTAGGTAGTTGATCGACTTTCTTATTTTCTGGAGGCTTATACCATTATCAAGCAATGTTTTTGCAACCTTCAACTGTACCAAATCAGAGAAAGCATAAAGTCTGGCCGATCCCGTACCGGCAGCCTCACGTATCGATGGCTTAATAAAATGTGTTGTATCCCAGTAATCAATCCGTCTCTGAGTCAGGCCGGTTATTTTGGCTATGCTTTTTGTATTGAAGTTCATAACACGCCCCCATTTTTTATAAATACAATCTTGTATTTATGATACCACACAAAAAAAATAATAAAAAGGAGATTCCCCCGCTCCGGATATGGGGTAGGGGGAAACAGTCTAATTACAAAAATCTTTACAGGGCATTACGCTTGTCGGTCCGTTGGCCTATCCCCTGATCTCTCTATATTCTGCACCGCTTCTAAAAGGGCAATTACCACCCCATTGTAACTTTGGCTGTGCTAATAGCCAGCACTTCTCCTGTCGTAACGTCTATTAATCGTTTGTTTAAAATATCAGTGTAAGCGCCACTATTTTGATACGGGGAACGACCAAACTCAATAAGTAATAAATGTGTTGCTCCGGTGATATAACCAATTTTTGCTCTAATCTTATCTGAAACAAAGTCTAACTCACTTAGCAAATATTGATTTAAAATACCGTCTACTCTGCTTCTGTCCACAATCGAGAAATTATTTGCTATGGCTTTATCAGTGGCATTTTTTTTTGCCTTCAACCAATAATTTTCCAGCTCGTTTTGCAAATTGTTTCGTGTGCCAGATTCCCATACTTCCAGAGCTTTGGTGTCTGAGTTTGGCATCGCATTTGTAATTTGTCCAATAATTATAGCCAAAACAACTTTCTTCTTATCCCCTAAAAGATGTCTGATTTTATCAAAATCTGTGGGGTCAGAGAATTCTCTCGGTTCAATATCGAAATTAATAATCTTGTTATTTCGTTCAACTACTAATACGACATGCTCACCTTTTTGCTTGCGAGTCATTAAGGGGAGAAATTCATCTTTGGTAATTTTAATTCCATCTACAGACAGAATTATGTCCCCTGCGTTAACTCCTGCCTTATCTGATGGGCCTCCTGGAATAACACTTTTAACTATAAGCTTGTTGTCAGGCGTGTCTTCAGTGAAAATCTGAACGCGATATGTTTTTATATTATTATCCGTTCTTTCAATCTCATGAAGCTGCCCAGTATTTTGTTGCGCTTGTGTCTTATACCAGCCCTTAGCCGTCATACAGTTTTCAAACGTGCTGACATTTGTAGCAACGACATTCAATGTGTTGCTGGTAGCTACTAATGCAGCCCCAGTTTTGTTTAACCCACTATAGTATGTGTTTGCTTGAATCGCTTGAACGTCTCGGACAGCACTATTGGCTAACAGTTGACAATAGGCATTGTCTTGGTTAAGTTGAGCCTGATTGTTAGAATTAGAATCATAATTAAGCCAATAAGTGTGAGCACTGTTGT
>CAWHNC010000037.1:0-5855 GCA_963830245.1 Nitrospirota bacterium | reverse complement strand
GCCCTAAAATAAAACAGCCGGGATAGAGAGAAAACTTCTCTATCCCGGCTGTTTATGTTTGTATTTTTTATTTACAGCATCCCTTGCTCTTTCAGGCTGGTATAACCACCATTGTTACCGATTATTACATGGTCAAGCAACTGTATCCCCAACACGTCTCCGGCCTGTTTCAGTCTTTCCGTAATTGCGATATCATCGCGGCTCGGTGCGGGGTCACCACTTGGATGATTATGCCCGCAAATAATCGCAGCCACTCCTTTCATCACGGCCAATCTGTAGGTCTCACGAGCATGGACCAACGAGCCTGTGAGAGTACCCAAAGAAACAAGGTCGATAAACTCTGTAACATTCTTAACATTTAATCCGATGGTCCAGAAATGCTCTTTGCTCCTGTCGATCTCGCTTTCCGTTTCTAATATTTTTCTCATCACAACGGCAACTGCATGCGCACTATTAAGATTTTCTCTTTTTTTCTTAATGAGCATTGTCAGGCTACCTCCACAGGCTGCAAAAGATGCAGGGCCGCGTAGCCTGTCATTTGATCGGAAAGGAGAGTCCAGATATCGCCATAATTGACTCCGGTGAACTTCCAGTCCCAGATGATTATCCGACCTTCTTTTCGTCCCTTGAAATCTGGCTTCCCTTTTAGAATAAAGTCATCGAATTCCACCGATGCTTTTTGTTCGGCAGATATGGTTTCCATTCCCCAGGATTCCCATTTCTCGGGGAATTTTTTCATGAGCTTTTCGCCTATGCCGAGCAGACTTTTAAAGCTGTCCTTCTGACCATATTTCAGGTATTTTTCGTTCTCCAGCTTATGCCATTCTTCTATGAATACCTCCACCGGGTCTTTGCCTTCAATAATGTAGGCAAAAATCCCTTTGTGCTGACAAGTCCCGCATTCTGACGCTGCCCCCCTATATACGGACGTTATGCCGGTTTTGTAGTAGGCCCACTGCCTGGGACAGGTTTCATACCTGATGATCTCTGTAGGGGAAACGTAGGGCTTTGCGTACTTCCTTTCGGTAGCATCATACCCTATCGCATAACCTTCCAGAGAGCCATAGACGCAGAGTCCTGCATAATCACACAGGCCACAGGGAGTATTAAAGGCGTACAGCGATCTTCTCGGGTAATAATCAATTTCTACGCCGTCATATAGAAGTCTCTTCATATCGGGGAGATAAAAGTTGATCTTGCGGATATACTCTGCAACATGCTGCATCCTTCTCAGAGTTTTATGGGGTACGATATCGGGGTCCGCCTTTTTCTGGAGAACACAGAAAACACCGATAACCTCTTCTTCCGGCACTCCAATTACGTCATTCACAGGTTCCTCCTTTTTAAACAATAAAAAACCTCATATGAGCAGTTCCTTAAAAAGATACCGCCCATATGAGGCTATTAATGGTCTTATAAATATTAAGATCAGCCGATTATTTTGAAAGCCAGATATGTAATAGAGGCCCAGAGAACGCCTGCCGCCCACAAGAGCTTTCGGTCCGGAAGGAAATGCATTATTAAGAACGTGAGGCCGCTTATCATCATAAAGACAGCCAGATGCAAGGCAGTCTTTTGAGGTTCTTTAGAAGACGAGTAGGTGACGAGGGCAATAACCGGCAGTACCGCAATCATACTTGCAATAATACTACTGCTATATTTGAGAGCAAGCTGAGATGCAATGAGGACTATGATAGCGAGTGGAATTTTGATGCAGTCGGCGCAATTAAGCACAGACTTTAATTATTCCTTTTTCTCTGTAGTGACACTTCTCGCAAACTACGCTTACATGCCGCTTGTTTCGTTTTGCATCATACATTTTCTTATCAGCCTCTTTCATAATACGTTCAATAGCCTTCTCCCCTTCACCGTACTCTATGCTGTATTGTTGGACTCCGACACTTGCATTAACAAAAACCCCGCAGGGCGCCTGTTCCGAGACCATCTCCATTCTCTTTACAAGCTCGTTCAACTTTTTGACCTCCATGCCTATCATAATTGCGGCAAATTCATCGCCTCCGAGCCTGTAAAGTGTGCCGTATCCGGCAATAACCCCTCTTATCTCCTGTGAAATGCTTCTCAGCACTCTATCGCCGGTATCGTGCCCAAACACGTCGTTCACGATCTTGAAATTATTTATATCGATATACAGAAGCCATAAGTTCACATTCATCTTTTGAGACGTCAGAACGTTCCCTTTTATGTCCATAAAGAACTTACCGCGATTGTATACTCCCGTCAGCAAATCCCTTTCCTGATTCATATCCTCGATTCTCAGGCAGGCATGATAAACAGGGTAAGCAAGATTAATATTATTTTCGGCAATGGTCCTGAATGTATCCATGTCAACGGTGCTTCCGTCTACACCTGTTTTCCAGCCTAACGTACTATGGAAGACATATATATCTTTGACCGTGCCGGTTTCTCCCGGCTTTATCCCTTCATATTCCCAAAGCCTTACCGGATTTTTACTATTCCCCTTTCGCCTTTCCCTGTATGAACCGACGACCGAATCGAAATAATTCCAGTCTATTATTGATACGAATCCCCCCGTACCGCCACACTCAAGAACCGTGCAGTAGCAGAGAGCTTGTATGGCGTCACTTGCTATTCTTAATGAAGACAAAAGTTTTGGCAGCATATTTTTTTTAAACGCCTGCAGAAATTTTATGAATTGACTGTTTAATAAGCGGATGCGTATCTTCGTCGCAGGCGATATATTGAATGTGGCGTATCGAAAGCAGACACTGAATTATAGATTTCTTGTTCCTTCTCCCGAAAAACATTTCTATGTCTTTTTCGAGTATTCCTATCACATGAGAAGGCGCTATGCTTCTCCGATATGGCCGGTCCATGGTCATAGCCGAGAAGCGGTCACACACGTTGATGAGTCTCGATGCGGGCCGGATATCGTTAATTTTCAGCCCTAAAGGATATCCACTGCCATCCGGCTCTTCATGGTGTTGATGAACATAGACAGCCAGGTGTTTCAGGCTGGGTATTTTAGATACAAATTCAGACCCCCAGGTCGGATGAAACTTTACTGTTTCAGTTTCCCTCTTCGTTAAGCTTTTACTTTTCATCAAAACCGCATCGGGAATATTGAGCTTGCCGACGTCGTGAACTATGCCGATTCTCAGGATCTCTTCACACGTCGGCAGCGCATGTCTGAATCCGTCGCTGATAAGAATTTCCGCAATGCACTGTGCAATGTGAGCCGTATGCATTGAGTGCTCCAGTAATTGCCTGTCTTTAAATTCCAATGCGGTTGATATGCAAATTATCGTTTCGTTATTGCGTTCCATTATCCTCTTGCCGATTTTTTGTGTCACTACGGATATTAATGTAATTCCCTTGGTCACGCTTTATTTTATGAAACGCTCATATAAAACGATCCAGGATATTTGATATTGTTTTTACTACTGGAACACGGCTTATCTGTAACATTGTCAGGGTGATTGCAAATGCAATGACGTATTCCAAAAGCGAACCTACTTTAAACATTTCAACGCCAACTCTTTTGTGAGGGTTGACGGAAGGGACCTTTCCACAGATTGAATCCGCAGCAATATGAATAAGGCCTCCCAGCGCAGCGAAACATAGAATATATGCAATGATCGCGCATAAATACTCCCGGTTATGAAAAAGAGAATAAATCTCTCCATATCCGAGATGAAAAAAACCCTTTTGGGAAACGTACAAATACAGAACAAGAAATACGGTGAGATAAGGGACGAACCAGTGAGTAAGACGACGGTGCTTTTTTCGCCATTCATTATACTGATCCGGATCCTCTTCATCCGGCATGCCTTCAAGCAAATCGGGGACTATGCTTCCGATAACAGCAGGGAACACCGGGAGAGGGTTTCCAGTGAGAGCAAAGACGATTGCGCCGGCAGTGTGCTTGTGATTGAACCACTTCATTCTTCATAAATATTAATTTGTGGTAAAACCTGCTGCTCCTGACAAAGGGCATCGGATGGCAACGCCAATATTTTTCGTACACATAAAAAAACCACTACCCTCCCATTCCGAGAAGGTAGTGGTGGAAGAATCGGTTGGACCCGCCGTTTAAAGTTTGTAGAATACCATCTTGAATCCCGCGCCCTTATTTCTGAAAGCGCTGCTCATAACATACCGGTTGTCGTCTATCTTGAACCGCCTCTTGGCGTCGTTTACGATTTCTTTCGGTAATTTTCTGGCCAATTCGTGCGGCAGCAGCACAATGGTTATTTTGTTAACATCTTTCACAATCTCATACCGCTCAGAAAAAGTGGCCTCGTGATAAGTGTTACCTTCCTCCAGTGCGTCTATGGTCAACTCCTCAGTCAGCAGTAATCCCATATTTCCCCTTCCTATGCAGAAAGTTCCACCTGTAAGACAGGTTTTAAGTATTAAAGATATTAAAATAAAACCGCCATCCCCGAGTAAGAGAGATGGCGGAGTTTGCATTTTTCGTACGATGCCAGTTTTTTTCACATATCGCCCAAAATTGTCAAATTTCCGCGTTCGATTTCTTGACGAAGTCACAGGCCGTACGTATGATAAGGAGGGCCGACTCAATAACTTGTTAGTCGCAACTTGAGCGTGAATAGTTTTTGACGTTGTTTGCTTAAGGTCTCACATTTTCTATATCGAATTGAAGGATCTATATGCCCAAAACAGGAAAAAATGAATTGGATATTAAGCCCGATACTATAAAAATTAAAAATCTTATCAAAGGATACAAAGATACATCAATAGGCATACCTGAATTTCAAAGGGAATATGTTTGGAAAGAAAAAAAGGTCGTATATTTAATTGATTCAATCTATAAGAAATTTCCAATAGGAACACTGTTAATTTGGGCTCCACCTGTAAGAACGACGATTAAAGCCCGTAGGAATAAAGAAGTTAATACATCTGAGTGGATAATAGATGGTCAACAACGAACTCACTCTTTAGTTGATGCCTTTGACGGGACAATCAAGATTTTGTTCAACCCAATTGACGAGAAGTTTGTATTATCAAAACCTAAATATGAAAATGATACGGCGTATTGTCCCTTAGAGGATATTTTTAGTGATAAAAAATATATAAATATTAAAGAAGAAATAGTTAAAGATCATTATACACAACGCATAGATATAGAAATCAATCTTGAAAAATGCAGAAATTTAAAAGAAGCTGAAATTCCAGTTGTATATATGAAAAATCACCCATTAGAAAATGCCGTTGAAGTATTTAAAAGAATCAATACAAGCGGTACTCGATTATCTGGTGGAGATATAGAATCTGCCCAATTATCGTTTAAGCAAGCCGGTTTTATAAAAAAGAGAGTATACAAGACTCTCACACATTTAAGAGAATCTTCTTTTGACAGGATTTACCCTAGTCATTTATTTTCTGCCTGCAATACAATATTAAAGAGTGCTCCAAGTGATAATAATCCAACAATTTTTAATATAGAATCTCAAAAATTAGAGATTGCATGGAACAAATTGGATGAAGGTATTAATTGGTTAATGGATTTGCTAAAAAATGAATTAAAAATATCTGATATGAATATGCTTTGGTCGGGCGCAATGTTAATGCCAATCGTAGTGTTAGCAGCAAAGTTAAAACCCAGTCAATTGGGCAAAGGTAAAATTATACAGTGGTTATTACTATCCGCAATCAAACAGCGATATTCCCGATCTACATTATCTGTTATGCGTAGCGATTTAAAATTATGTTTACATAATTCGCCGATTGACAAGCTTATAGCTGAAATAAAAAAAAGCAATTCGCTTGAAATAACCGAAAAAGATCTAAAAGGTTCTTATACCGAACGTGCAATTATATTATCTCTTTATATAGCAACAATTCATAATTCA
>CAWHNC010000036.1:0-9916 GCA_963830245.1 Nitrospirota bacterium | reverse complement strand
GGACCACGTCTCATTTTGTAACGCTAAATGCCCAACAGTATGCTGTTTATGAAGATACGCTCGGCGCTTGTTCCACCAGCAATTGTCCGATCGCGGGCGAGGACCTTCTGCTGAATCCGCCCCCCATGACCAATACTATTTTGTGGAATAGCGGGACGCCATCAGGTGTGGAAATCATATTTGATAGCAGAGGGCTTGTGCAGGTTACCACCGGGACCATTTCGATTAACGATACCATAGGCGCAGCGTACGATTGCATTCTTGTTGAAACCACAAAGACCAGCATGGGCGCTATGAATGCTATGAATGGAGGAACCTGTGTTCCAAAATACCGGCTCGCAAAGAAATAACTTGTGTATTCAGGAGAGTGGTTTTACTCTTATAGAGGTCTTCATCGCGATGTTTATTTTGTTGGTAGGGATGTGGCTCTTCTCAATACTGCAGCAGTGGTCATCCAGAATAATCTTGCCAATGTACTCAGGGATGAGGCAGCGACTCTTGCCCAGGCGAAGATGAGCGATATAAAAAACACTCCTTTTCCCGACATAAACTTCCCATATCTGTCATCGCAACCGCCCCAACCAACAGTGCTGCCGATCTGCGGCCCGACCGGCTCCCCCGTGGTCGTTACGAGATATGTCAGGGGCGTGGCAATGAATTATAATGTTGTGTGCGATCCCGAACCCCTCGATAGTGCCGGAGATTTAAGTGTTCAGGTAATAGTGAGCTGGTGGTATAAGGGCAACCTTTATTCAGCACTGTTTCGACAGTGATCAACAACCCATAGCGGGGCAGGCAATAATGAAATCTGACGGTAAACGACGTACACGGAAAGAGGACGGCTTCAGCCTTGTCGAACTTCTTGTCGTCATGACGTTGTTTGTTCTTGTGCTTGCTTTGACCTCGAACACATTTACGCTTATTCTAAAGCAGTCTACGCAGCAGGCCAAACAAACCGAAACACAGATGGGCAGAATTGTCGGCCTCGAAATGCTCCGGACCGATATGGGAAGCGCCGGCTATGGCCTGCCATGGTCTTTCAGGAACTCTATTTCTTACAACGAGGCAGCTGCGGGCAATTTTGTCTGCGGCGGTGCAGGCGTTGATCCCTCCAACTATAATGATGCTCCAGGCAATGTGCCCAGGGCCATTTTAAGCGCAAACAACCAGTGTATTAACGGCTCCGACTATCTCATTATCAAAGGTGTGGCGGTATCGACGAACCAATCATCGCAGAACTGGAGCTATGTAAGTTACGGAAACGCACCTTATAAGCCGATGTCCTGGGAGTCCAATAATATTTCAAACGGCGACAATGTAATAGTCATCGAGCCTCAGCAGAGCTCCACAAATATAAGACAACTGGTAATGAGCGGTCCAACATTTTCCACTCAGTATAACAGCGCTGGAATTTCGTCAAGCTTTGCGCCTGTCAATCCTGGAGAATCATACCTGATATACGATGTTGATCCTGTTTATAATTTAAGGATGCCATTCAACAGAGCTGATTACTATATTTCAACATCCAATGTGCCCTCCTACTGCGCGCCTCATACCGGAGAGCTGGTAAAAGCCATGGTCAGCCATGCTGACGGCACTATGACGAATTTGCTGCCGCTGCTCGACTGCGTTGCCGACATGCAGGTGGTTTATATGTTGGACACTAACGCCGGCGGAGTTATTAATGCCGAGACTGACGACATTTCATCAGCCACTACCTTTCCCGCCAATGTGATCAGCAATCAGGTTGTGGAGGTGAGATTGTATATCCTTTCACATGAGGGCAGGATGGACCCAGGCTTTACTTACCCGACTTACCCTAACTCTACTGTAACGGTTGGAGAATTTGGGTTGGGCAGCACGGATAATTTATCCACATTAATAGGCCCGGGCTGGCAAAATTACCGCTGGAAAGTGAGTACGATAGTGGTCAAGACTGACAATCTGTTATAGGAGAAAGCGTGGGTTATAAGAATGAAAAAGGAATAGCGCTTGTAACGGCCCTGCTGCTGACGCTTATCGGTCTCGCGATAATCCTTGCAGCCATCTATTTTGTTACGCAGGGCACAAAGATGTCAGGCTTGCAGAAAAGATATGCAACAGCCCTTGAGGCGTCTCATGGAGGGTTAGATATTATTACACAAAATATTATATCTAAGACAATCGGTGGGACTACTCCTCTGTCTTCTTTGACTGTCCCAGGCGTTCTTGACGCCGGAACCAACATGACAAACCTGTGTTTCACCACCAAATTAACTCAACCTGTGAGTAATTGGTTCGCACCAACAGGACCATGCATCAGCGCCAGCAACAGCCCTGATCCCACGGATAATCCGGATATAACTTTGACACTCAACGGCGGGGTTAACCAGTCGAAATTAAAGGTATCCATCAAGATTGTTGATACGCAGCCGGGCAACACAGACACAAGCGGAATCTCGCTTTTGGGCGCCGGGGTGGTCGGGTCACAATCGGGAATAATAACTCCGCAGCATATCCCATATATGTACAGAGTGGAGGTGGAGGGCCAGCGCCAGACAAACCCTGATGAAAAAGCAAGTCTCTCCGCTGTTTATGCCTACTGATAACGATAAATACTTCGAGGCTATTAAGGCCCCAATTCATAGAAGAACACTTTTTTTCTGTTTGCCGTTAGTTTTAGTCATTGTTTTTTGCGCCTGGTATTTCTTCCGCTCTTCTTCGCAACCGTCCGGGGTCAAAACTAAAAATCCGGCCGGAGTCGAACAACATGATGCTATTGCCATATCCGGAGAAGACGCTTCGGCACTTGACACGCCGGAAAAATTGTCGGTCATCGTGCCGCCGGCAACAAGGGCCAGACTGATACTGGAAAGTCGCAGTGATGCGGACATAGCGAGGGTAGTTGCCGAAGGTCCCGAAAAGGTCACATATAACTATGAATGGACAAAAAATGGTCTTCCCGCAGGAACCGGCGATAGCATAAGCGGTTTCAAGCGGGGCGACAGGTTGTCGGTGAAAATAACGCCTTATAACGGCAAGGAATATGGGCAGCCACGCATTCTTACGACTGAGATAAAAAATAGTGTCCCAAAGGTTGTCGAAAATAAAGAAATTAAATTCGACGGAAGGCTGTTGACCTATCAGGTCAAGGCATATGATCCGGACCAGGATGTGCTTTCTTATTCTCTCGTGGAAGCGCCTGACAACATGATCATAGACAAATCCTCCGGGGTCATCAAATGGGAGATTAAAAAAGAGGATACAGGCAAGCGAAGCGTCAAGATAAAGATTTCGGACGGAAACGGCGGTGAAGTCATATACGGGCTGGATATAGACATTGACCTTATCAGAGAGGGGAAATAAAATCAGGCCGGGTGATGACTCCTGTTACCTCCCCCTAAAAAGCTCGATAAGCTTATTGGCCGGCAGTGCCCCCATGTGAACCGTCCCGTCAGGGAGTATCAATGCCGGAGTACCCGTGATTCCCAAAAATGCAGCCAACATTATATTGTCATCAATTTCCTTCGTGCCGCACGCGACGTGCGGAATCGGTTTGCCTTCAAAATTGTCCTCCATCATCTTCAATGATTTATTGCATTGGATGGCAATCGACTTCCAGTAAGCGTTTCTATGAGCAGCCAGAGGGAACAATTTTATAAAAAAAACTATATCTTTTCTTTCCTCCACGACTCTTTCCATTTCCGTATGGAGCCTGGCGCAGAACGGGCAATCCGGATCGGTAAAAACAATTACCCTGTGTTTAGCGCCCGGGTGGCCAAGGACCAACGCATTGCCGAGTGGGATATAAGAGATATCCACTTTCGTGTTGCTTTGATCTGTGGTTAAGATAGCGGCAACCCCATCTGAACTGAAAGAGACGCCTGCAAAGGTAACGGCAAAGATTAAGGCGAACGCTGCTGCATTTATTCTCATAATTTATCCTTTGGTTGAGTGATTGATAAAAGAAATTATGAAACAAATCGAAAACCAAAAGCAAATGCCTTAAAACAAGAGTGTGAAAAAGAAGTGCTTAATTGGGTTATAACATATTTTCTTTCGAGAGCTAAAGACGACCGCCCTGAAAAGTTATTTTTACCTGTTGCCTATGATTATCGCACTATACAATCTTTTTGGCCGGGTTTATTTCCTCCTGAATGAGTGCCAAGAACGCTTTCAGGAGGTTTATTTATTCCCTTGTCCGTGCTGATCGGGACGCCGGAAGCCGGAGGCAAAATCACAGGCGGCTGACTTAAACCTACAAAACCAAACTGGCCGGGACTGAATTGCTGGGAGCCGGCACTATTAGACACCACAATTTTGCCGGATACAACGTCCACATATAAGCCGTTCTGCGGAGTCTGTCCAGAGTTGTTTTGATAACTTCCGCAGTCGCTCTGGCAGTATAATGCTCCCCAGTCTGTGCCTCTTATACCGATCGTGCCGACAGCAGTATTAACTTTATAGCTGTCCATATTGCCGCGCTTCCCGATAAGTCCTGTAACAGCGCGCAGCCCGCCTCTTGCCAGTTCGTACACGGAGCTGTCTTCCTGAGGTTTATCTTTGTCAAATTTATATTTGGATATCCTGATCTGGGTATTGGGCCGTAATGTCATTTCGCTGTTGTCGGTGAACTTGATCCGTCCATAGGTGCCTTTTTCCGTAATGATTGTATCTCCTTCTTCAATTACTGAATTCACTGATAAGACCCTGCTCGTTCCATCTGCCTTTTTAGCAAACAGCGGTCCGCTTAAATGAGTAACTGTCCCAATTTTTTCGCTTGCAAAAGAATTAGCGGCAACAATCAGGGCGCAGGCGCCAGCCAGGATCAGCAGCAGGCTAATTGCAATATAATTTTTTGGGTGGCGCATTACCTGTCGGTGTATTACCACTGGAACTGCCTCCTGTGCCTTTGTTTGAAACCTGCCCGGTCCCCCCGCTGGAAGAAGTATCCTGCGATTGGCCTGATGTATCGTTTGACTGCGTCCCTGGACTTCCACCGGAAGAAGAACTCTGGAAACCGCCTGACGCGCCGAAATAAGATGTCGTATTCGAAGAGCTTGTGCTCTGAGTTATCGCAGTAAGGGCCGTATCAACCGTTACTACTGTAGTGTTGTTAGTATCCTGTACTGTATCAACAACCGACTGCGATCCGGCAGCTGGCGTAGGAGTAGGTGTTGGCGTAGGAGTAGGTGTTGGCGTAGGAGTAGGTGTTGGCGTAGGAGTAGGTGTTGGCGTAGGAGTAGGTGTGGGTGTAGGTGTAGGTGTTGGCGTAGGAGTAGGTGTTGGCGTAGGAGTAGGTGTTGGCGTAGGAGTAGGTGTGGGTGTAGGTGTGGGTGTAGGAGTAGGTGTGGGTGTAGGAGTAGGAGTAGGTGTTGGCGTAGGAGTAGGCGTTGGTGTTGGAGTAGGCGTTGGAGTAGGTGTTGGAGTAGGAGTAGGAGTAGGAGTAGGTGTTGGGGTAGGAGTAGGAGTAGGAGTAGGTGTTGGGGTGGGTGTTGTAACTGTTCCATTTGGAGCTGAAACGCTGACGTTGGGGGCAACGATATAATTGCCTCCAGGAGCGTTCATTGCGATACTTCCGTTAGAGGACGTGACATTTCCGTCAATTGTAAGGTTGCCGGTATTGGCGGCTGTCAATGTTATATTGCCATAAGCGCTGACTCCGCCAGAGCCTATAACAAGAGGACTGTTCGCAGTTATGGCGACACCTCCATGGGAGGATGAAACGGCGGCTGAATTGGTCGTAACCGCGCCATAATTGACAAGAGTTATATTGCCGCTCCCCGTGCCGGTGTTGGAAAGGCCGTTTACTGTAAGGGGCACAGTATTGGATATTGCAATATTGTTTGTGGCGGTGTTGATTGCCTCAATAGTGCTGACCTGGTTTCCATTTATGAGAGTGCCATCCGACAGAGTACCCGGTGTCATAGTGATCCCGTTGGCTGCTGTCACCGACAGATTGTCGGCTTTTATGTAGCTCGTGCTGTCCTCAGACACGGAACCCCCTGCCGCTGTCAGTGTAACCGTGCCGGAGGTGGTTTCTATAAAGGTGTTAGAGGCGTAATAGGCTTCAGGATTGGAATGTTGAAGCACTATGTTTCCTGTTCCCGCTATCAAGGATATATTGCCGGAGCCAGGTATGCTCCAGAGTTCTGCTGTGTTATTAATCGTAATATTTCCACCGGCAGTTAGATTGATGTTGCCTGAACCGTTATTATGAATGTATGTATTATTGTCAACTGTAATATTTCCGGCAGCGTTCAGATTAATGGAGCCTGAGCCGCTATCAACAACAGTATCCCCCCAATTGCCGTTCTGACCGAGATATATATTACCCCCTGCCTGAAGAGTAACGCTGCCTGACTTGGAGTTGGCCGTAAAATCAGAAAACGATCCGGCAGAGCTGATATCACCCGAGGCCGTCAGTGTGACATTGTTTTTTGCGTACACTCCCGATCCATTTGTCTGCGGGATGTTTATCGCACCGACATTGTTGATGGCAACGTTGCCGCCATTATTTTCAACCCCGTAATACAGATCCCCCCAACAATAGGTACAGGTGCTTGTTGGAGAAATATGAGAAAAATCATCAAGGGTGAGAGTTGTTGCAGTATTGCTGATATCAATGTCCCCGGATGTCGAGTTATAGGTATTAAGTTTCGATACCTGCGTGTTCAGCGGCTGGGCAACTGAGCCAATGCCTGTAGCGGCTGTTGCTGTCAGGCTGTTTGCGGTTATAACGCCTGAGCCGGACAACGATCCATTGTCTGATATTAGCGTGACTGCTCCATTGGCTCCGGAATTAACAGCACCGTTGATAACAATATTCCGGGCGGCAGTCAAAATCACACTGCCGTTGTTGGTCATAATGTTGCCGGCGCCTAAGATGTTGGCCGAAGCTTCAGTAACGTTGAAGGCCCCGCCGGAAACAACACTATAGCCGCTGACGGAAAGGGCGTTCGATGATCCAATATTGCTGAAGTACACAATGTTACCGCTGCCCTCCGGGCCGCCATCACCATTGCGACCATTTGTCAGGCTTACAATGGGCACAACGTTCATTCCGGTCAGGCTGATACCGGTCAGGGCGCTCGACGTTAAAGAGCCCGCAGTAATTATGCCTGAGCCGTTTATTCTGCCGGAATCAGAATTCAGGTACACGGACCCTGATGTGCCCGCCTTTATTGCACCGCTAACTGCAATATTCCCCCTGGTGTTCTCATAACCGAAGTTCAGATTGCCACTACTGGTGACATTTGCAATTGTGGTATTAATGCCATCTTCTGAAACGGAATAAGAAGTCAAATCAGGTGAAGTGATGTTTTGCGCGGAAGTATTGCCATAGGTAGTAACGTATAAATAATTAAGCGCAGCAGTATCTTTGACATTCACAGCGCCTCCGCCATAAGAATAAATTTGAAGCTGTGACACAACGTTATTACCGGTCAGACTTATCCCTGCCAATGCTTCGGATGTTAATGTTAATCCATTAGCGCTTATAACACCTGTGCCGCTGATTCCATTGGAGCTGAAAAGGTTGACATTGCCTGTGCCGGCACTTATGTTGCCGGTTACTGTGAGATTCCCGGAACCATATTGACTCCACACGGTTAGTGACACATTCCCGTTTGTAGCGGTGATATTAGCCGGTGCAACTATCAGATTGCCGGAGGAGCCGGGGTATTGGGTAACACTGAAGGCTCCGCCCGGCGTATAGCTATAGCCGCTTACAGAAAGATTGCCCGGCGCCCCGCTTGTGTATGCAATGTCGCCGCTGTTGCCGCTGCCGTTGCCATTTGTCAGACTGACCGTAGACACTGCGTTGTAGCCGGTCAGACTGATACCGGTCAACGCGCTTGAGGTAAGACTGCCTGCAGTTATTACACCCGAGCCGGACACTGAGCCATTGTCAGAAATTAACGTCACACTGCCGGATCCGCCGGCGCCGGCATTTATAACCCCGCCAACTATAGTATTGCCGCCGGTATTTTCATAGCTGAAGTTCAGTGGATTCCCGGTGTTATTAACAGCAAAAATCGTGGTATCCCCGTTTCCCTGCACGTTATAAGTCAGATTGGTTGCAGTTATATTTGAAGTACCGCCGTTTGTCTTCACTATTAAGTCTGTGAGTGCACCGGTATCAGCGACATTTATTGCACCACCGTTAGCTATAAATGAAAGATTAGGCGCCCCTATATTGCTCAGGCTGATGCCGGTCAGCGCGCTTGATGTAAGACTGCCTGCAGTAATAATTCCAGAGCCGTTGACATTGCCTGCCGTGCTCGTAAGAGTCACTAAGCTGGGAGAGCCTGCGCCGTCGGTAATATTTCCGATGACGTTTATATCATTGGCAGCCGACAGTGTCACAAAGCTGTTATTGGTAATGATATTATTCGTGTTGACGGTAATCCCACCGGTGTTTTCGGTGATAGTAAAGTCGCCGCAAGTATAGTTATTGGTGGAGCCGCTTACTGAAAGAGTATTGCCGGAGCCTACGTTGCTGTTGTAGCTTATGGCGCCGCTGCCTGTATTTGTAAGGCTGACTGTCGGCACAACGTTCATGCCGGTCAGGCTGATGCCGGTCAGCGCTTCTGAATTAAGAGAACTTGCAGTTATAATACCCGGCCCGTTGATAGAGCCGTTGGTCGATGCTGAAACAACACCGTTAGTACCGGCATATATTGCCCCAGCTACTGTAATATCTCCAGGGGTTCCATAGGTATCCAGAACTATTTGCCCATTATTGGTGCTAATCCCGGTTATGACAAGATTACCGCCGGATTCAGATACCTGAAATGTGCCATCCGAAGAAAGATTGTAACCGCTGACTGAAAGAGTGTTCCCGGTCCCTACGTTACTGTTGTAGACGATGTTGCCAGGGGCGCTATTACCGTTTTCCAGGCTGACTATCGGCACAATGTTATAGCCGGTCAGATTTATGCCGCTAAACGCGCTTGCATTAAGAGTCCCTGCAGTTATAATGCCCGTGCCGCTTATACTACCCGATTGCGCGTACAGGTTTACGATGGACCCGTTGCCACCGGTTAGATTGCTGGCGTTTAGATTAAGGCTTCCATATGCGTCAAGAGTTAGTGTCGAATTGGAACTCCAATTGATAGAGCTTGCAACTATTAAATTGCCGTTGCCGCTCAAACTGATGGTTCCGCCATAAATGGTAGTGGTAGTAGCAAGTGAATCACCAGTCTGCACTGTCACGTTGCCTGCATTCAGTGCAGTGTCGATAGCGTTGGCCGCGCCTGAATCAATGGTGAGGTTAACCGGATCCAGCAGCCACTGCCCTGAGGTGATCCGGGCTGTGTTATCTATCTGTAAATGTGCTGCTGATGTTTCGATGAATCCGCTGTCGCCGCCGTTGAGTCCCATTGCGTTAAGTGTGCCTGCGACCTGCACTGTTCCGTTAGTCATATCGCCAAGGACTTTGATGTACCCTCCCAGGCTCGTACCGGAGGCGTCTAACAGCGCACTGCTGGTTAATGCAATATTATTGCCGAGCACCTCTATGTTGCCGCCCGCGCCATCGCTTCCTTTTGCACTCACTGTTCCTGATACATTCGTGTTGCCGGCAGTGCTCCGAATCGTTATCTGCCCGCCCGAGGCGCCATTTGCGCTCGTAATACTGCCGGCATCAAGCGTTACATTATTGGTCGCCTTGAATATTATCTGGCCGTTGCTGCCTACTGTCGCGCTGTCGGCGCTTACTATGCCGCTCTGCGTTATCAGCCCGCCGTAAATGCCTACTTTACCGCTTTGCGCTATTATCTGCCCCAGGTTGACCGCGCTGTCTCCATCAGCGCTCACCACTACTGCTATGTCAGGATTTGAGGAGTCAACAAGCTGCACACTGTGGCCCGCGGCAAGAAGCACCTGGCCGCCCGGTGTCGTTATTATTCCGCTGTTCTCTATGCTCGGCCCTATC
>CAWHNC010000035.1:0-33755 GCA_963830245.1 Nitrospirota bacterium | reverse complement strand
AACGGCCCGACGGCCTGACGCAGGACAAGACCGCCCTCAACTTGGCCTGGACGCCATCGCCGAAACCGAAGCCAGCGGGAACGTGCCACCGCCGTCGAACGGGCGATGCGAATGATCGACGCCGGCGCCGCCACGCGCCGGGAAATCCAGGTGTTTTCCGATTTGCAACAGGAGATGGGGCCAGCCGCCCGTCAAGCTCTTTCCGCCGCCGCGCGGCCTGGGCATGGTCGTTCACCGCATCGCGTCGCCCTCTTCCGGGCTGCCCAACGTCTCGCTGACGCAGGTCGAGATGCCGTCCCGGCCCGTTGTCGCCGGCCGCCGCTTCCCCGTCCAGGTGCGCCTGGCCAACTCCGGCGCGAGCGCGGCGCAGGTGCGCTTGAATTGGCTCGACGACGCCGGCAATCGCGGCGGGTCTGACGTTACCGTCGCGCCCCAGGAAACCAGGGAGACCCCGGTCACTCTCCAGGCACCCATCCCGGCCTGCGCTGGGCGATCTTCTCCGTCGAGGGCGATGATTTTCCCGCGGACAACCGCGCGGCAGCGGCGTATGTCGGCGTTGAGCAGCAATCGGCGGTGTTCCTGGGAAAGGCTGCGGACTTCGGTTACTTGCCGCTGGCGCTCTCGCCCACTGGCGACGGCCGACTGTCGGGTGTGGCCACATCCTTCTCCACCTTCGAGTCATTCGCCGCCGGGCCGAATCCGGGCTTTGTGGTTATGACGTGGGACGCGATCTGAAAGCGGGCGCGGAAGGAGGCGCGCGCCTGGAAGCCTTGCGCCAGTTCCTGCTGAAGGGAGGGACGGCGTTGGTGACACCCTTGCCGGCCGGAACGGCGGGGACGGGGAGGAAGCCGGACTGGCTGGCCATCGCGCCGGGCAGTTTGCAAGGTTCATCCAACGGCCTTGCGCTCACTGTGCTTGACAAGGCTGGCGCGATCTTTGACGATGTGCGCGATGCGAGGGGTGAAGTCGCATTGCGCAACGTGAAGGTCTTCCGGTATTTGCCCTTGCGCGTCGAATCGCAAGCCGCGCCGCTGCTTGGATTGGAAGATCTCGCCATCACGCTTGCGGCGCAGAAGGTGGGACAGGGTCTGCTGCTGGCCAGCGGCCTGGCGTTTGATCCGGCCTGGAGCACCTTGCCGCTGAAGCCCGCCTTCGTCGCGCTCGCGCAGGGCATGGCGCTGAACCACGCCGGCGCGCAGGGCGGCATCACGTCGCTGGTGGCCGGCGACCGCAGCCGGGTTGCCCGCCGGCTCGGAGGCTCCGGCGGTCCAATTGCTGGGCGGCAGCCCGCTCGACTGGAAAGGCCCTGGCCGGCCAATTCACCACCTTCCCGCGCGTCGGCGTCTATGCGCTGCGCCTGGGCAAGGAAACCCGCTGGGTGGCCGTGCCGGTCCTGGAAAAGGAAGGGCGCCGCAAGTTCATCGCCGGCGACACGCTGGCGGCGTTGGGGAACCTTGCTTGTACCCGGTTGAAGGCATGTCTGGAAGGCAGAGCGTGTGGGGCCGAATTTCGCCGCGAGGAACGGTCGCTGGATTTGAGTTTGCCCTTGTTGCTGCTGGCGTTTGTGTGCCTGGCAATGGAGGGCGGCTGGCCAACCCGCGCCCCTCAAGCCGCGGCCCGCCGCGATCCGTTAGGGGTGCGGAAACAGGATAGGGGGAACCAGGATACGCCGCAAACATAGCATGAAGAATCCCCAGTGAGCCCGGCTGAATCTGTTCACATGGCGCTTGTCCTGCCGTTGTCAGAAATCCGGCCGGCAAGTTAATTATGGTATTTTTTTGGCGCTCTGCGCAAAAAACCATATAGCGGGTCCGGCAGGGTTGCCGCGAGTCATCCATTCAAAGCGTTCAGGAGGAGTACCGGGAAGATAATTTCTCCAGAACTCAAGAACTTGTTCTCTGAATTGAGCAGGGTCGGTCTGTATGATTCGGAATTTGCTCATAAGTTAAGCCACAATCTGCTTAAGCAGGTCCTCGTCTGTTACTATCGGAAAGTTTTGACAGAAATATCAACAATCGTTCAGCAACAACTTTCTTCCCTAATTCGTTCAAATGCCCTCCATCGGAACTGTACTCCTGCGCCAGACAGTAATAAGTCTTGCCGTCCTTGGAAAATGAGGACCGGCTGCCGCCAGGCAGGGTTGACTCCGCAGAGGCAATGTCAAATATGGGTTCTTTACCCGAATATTCCGCAAGAAGCAAATTATTAAGCTCATTGCGCCTTATGTTATCAAGATCCGAGTCATTCTCCAGATTTAGCACCCGCCTGATCCGGTCTTTCAGGCCATCCGCATGTACCATCAAGGGAACAGTAAAATGGACAAATATTACTCCCGGATATTCAGCTTTTAATTCGAATAGAGTCGTTTTATAAGTATCGAAAACCCGCTTTATATCGGTTTTGCCCCTGATATCCCAAAAACAGAACTTGAAAAAGGCAATATCCACTTTATTCCCGATACCTTTTTGCATATAATCCCGAAAAGCGTTGATCTTTGAATACGGATCATCATTCCGCCCTATATCGACGTGCGCGAAAATTGGCCGGGAAAAAGCGTCGGGGCAGTCTGTTTTCACAATATTAAGCTTGATTGATTTGTTGCCTTGCATAAGTTTGATGATACCGTCCAGGATATTCTGGCCCACTGATTGATGGCCCCAGAATATCTTCTTCATGGAAAGCTCTTGCATGTTTTTCTCAGTTAATTGGCCGATGGCCGGACATACAGTTTTCTCCATCTGAGCATCTCCTGCAGCGTATAAGAATATAGAGAGCAAAAGGATGAGCAAATATTTCATCTCAGTTACTATTTTCGGGCCAGGATGGTGAAATCTTCGTCTGTCACATTACCGGAGACAATCCGCCCGGAGGGGTCAAAAGCAACAACACCCTTTTGAAAACCGATAGATTCCAGCTGAGCAAGCTGGCTTTCGAGCGAAATATAATAACCAAAAGTTGCGTAATTATGGAACACCGTATTAAGTATGGAATACGAGGGATGCCTCTGTTCGAACCAGATAAACCGGACGCGGTTAAAAATCCTTATCCCCGTGCAGCCAATAAAGCGCATTATTCTCACGACCAGCCGTAAAGGATTTTTCACAAACTGGAAAGGTGGGAACCTGAATAATGCATTGTGGCTGGTGTCACTATTGAATGTAGAGAATATCAGCGCTCCCCCAGAGGTCAGGAGTCGATATGCTTCCTTGAGAATAGCGATGCGGCCCTCGTGATCAACCATGGAGATCCCGTTACATAAAAACACTATCAGGGAAAATGAGGAATCGCCGAATAGAGATAGATCCCTTGCATCGCACTCTTCGAAATCTTGCATCGGGGAAATGGCGGCGGCATGCCGCCACCATTTCATCCACATAATCTATGCCGATATAATCTCTGCTTATTTCCCTCAAGGCTCCTACTGTGCGCCCTGCACCTACGCCCAGATCAAGAATTCTTTTATCGCGTACTTCGTCGGCAACGGCATTTAAGGCGGCTTGCTCTGCAGGTGTGAGCTGATCAGTCCAGGTACCGCTGACAACAGTATAGTCCTTCACAGCGGCGCTCATTGTCTTTTTGTTAATAATGTTAATTGAAGTTTCGGCCATTTTGTTGACTCTCTACACAATAAAACCAAATGACCGGCCAATCGAGTTGATCATTTCCTGTCGCCCGGCCTGGTCCAGGTTCTCAATGTAATACTCCTGCCCAAAAATCTTTTTTTCACTGCAAAGGGTCGTGACTTTTTCCACATAATCATGTATGCTGCATATGACTTTCGCAGGGCTCCCCGCAGCTACCGAATAAGGGGGCACATCCTTCGTCACAACAGAACCGGCGCCTATTATTGAGGACGGGCCTATTGTCACATTGGGTAAAACTATTGTCGAGTCCCCTATAAAGCAATTCTCTTTTATATCGATAAGACCTAATTTTGTGTAACCCAATATCATTTTTGTGCTTGCATCGTGCGCTATAAGTCTTACATTGGGACATATCACGGTATTGTCGCCGATGGAAATCAAAAAACAATGGGAAGGATCAAAAAAGAAGGTGTCTATGACCTGCACGTTCTTGCCCATTTTAAGCCCCTTGCTCACTAACACGGCCAAATAGGCGGCTTTCTTCCTCTTGCGGGCTTCGTTTATGATGTTTCTGATAGGCGAAAGAATGTCCATTACAGAGGGTTTAATTCTCAGTTTTTCGGTGTTGGAACTGATTTCCCATAGAATCTGTTCTCACCGCCTTTCACTCACTTTTACAGCTGGAATACCAGCAACAACGGAATATGGCTCTGTGCTCTTGGTAACAACTGCGCCTGCAGCGACAACGCTACCCTTCCTTATGATCACACCCGGTAAAATTATTGCATTGGCGCACAGCCAAACATCATCCTCAATAACAATGGTTTTCTTATCGTAATCCTGATCTTTTATTAACATATCCTTTTTTTTATAATTATGATTTTGTGAGTATATCGTAACGTTGGGTCCTATTAATACATAATTGCCTACTTCTATACCTCCTCCGGCATTTATATAACACCTCTGATTAATAGAAACAAAACTGCCTAAAGATAACTTTTCAGGATATTCGAACCATGTTCCGTGTTGTATCCTTACTCCTGTTTTTATTGACTTAAACGGTATAAACATATGCCGGAGTGATATACCAATGCACCCCGGAATTAAGGATAAAAAATACATGCGCAAGGTACGAAACTCAGCCTTTAACTGTATGATCCGTCCTTCTATCAGCCATGGCATGCGAAAACGTTTCATTTAACTGCCGCTTCTATAAAGATCCAGATAAGAAGCGGCCATTTTCGTCACGCTGAATACGGAGGTGACATGTTCAGCGGCATCTTTGCCCACAAAATCCAATGATTTTTTGTCTTTCATTAACGCGATGCAGGATCCGGCAATAGCATTGGGGTCTCTGCTGTCAAAAAGAAACCCATTCTTTCCACTTGTGATGATTTCGGGTATGCCGCCCACCATGGGGGCCACAACCGTTTTTCCGCAGGCCATTGCCTCCAATATACTTAGAGGCATCCCTTCCCATAAAGAAGTGTTGAGATAAAGATCGAGCGATCGGTAATAGGGGAACGGATCACGCCGGGGAGGCAGAAATTCCACATATTTTTCTATTTTCAGCTCCTTTGCACGCAGCATCAACTGTTCCTTTAGCGGTCCGTCGCCAAGAATGCTGAAATGTACGCCGCCGTTCACCTTTTTTATTTCCGCAGCCGTTTCGAGGAACAAATTATAATCCTTTTGAAGCGCCAAACGACCGACCGCGCCGATGTGGAAACCCTTCCCGTTCGACGAAGTATTATGAGCATTATGCAACGGAGGAACAGGGATGCCGTTATGTATGACTCCTATGTTCCTCTCGGCGATAAATTCCTGACTGACGAGAGAGTCCTTCATGTCATGTGAAACAGCGACCGCGCGGGTAAAAAATGAATTTAAGAGATAATAATTCAATCTCATTCTCAGCCCGACCTGCTTGTCGCGTTGATTATCCTTGAAAGCCGACGCCGGAGGACCATGGAGTGTTGAGTACAATTTTTTTACACCAAGCGATTTGGCGAGAAGAACGGCAAGCATGTCTTCCTTATACCGGTGGGAATGTATGACATCGATTTTTCTTTTTTTAAAGAGACGGAGGGCCCTGGCATATATACCTGCAAAGGAGTTGGCGCCCTCGGGGATAATATGCACCTCGATTCCATTTTCTTTGAGTTTATTGGTCAGAGTACCTTCGTTTAATGAAAGAGCGATGATCCCAACCTCCCGGCTCTCTTTTAAAGTTGTCAGCAGATTGAACACCATGACTTCGGCTCCGGCCCAAAGATCACCGGAAAAGATATACAGGATTGTTTTCTTACAATGTACTTTCATATAGTGTAATTTATCAATGAGACAATGCTCCGCCCTTTCGCTTACAATAATCGTATCTCAACTTGTTATCTGGCAGCATTCTGTGAGTCCTGCAAATTCCTGAGTAAAAAATCATCGACAAGAATACTGCGACAAAACAATATATTGACCGAATCGCCTATGTACTAATGTATCGCGGTTAGATTGCCGTATAAATCAGAGGATATCTGAAGTTATTGTAAGAACTTGATGATTTCAGCTGTAGATGATATGCCGATGGGCTTAACAAGCGCATCAGGCGTGCCTTAGGCACCTACTGTTGGCGCCAAAGGCGTCTACTGGCGGTTCAGCGCAAAATAGAGGGAGGGTCGAAAAACGAGCAAATGAGTTTAGGAACTTAGGAAGGGATGAGTAATACAGAGGCAAGTCAGAACTCATATGCTCATTTGCTCATATACACTCATTTATTTTCCCTGTGGTCAATTTCATTATTGGGGTTATCAAGCGCTCCTCTCGGACGGTGACCACATGGTCATGTTTTCCCCTCTGAGATAGAGATACCATGCAGCCAGAATAGAAAAGTTGACAACAATAAAAAAAGCTGGTAATTTAAAAAAACTTTTTGTCGAATTTGCCTTCATCCCGTAGACCGCAATAGCATAAAAAGATACCTGGAGCACAAATATGCCGGAATAAAAGGAGGAGGCACCTGTGGCTGAAGGCAGGCATAGAAACAGATTGCTTATAAAGGCCGTAATCATTGCAAACGGTACAAGCCAGCGGCACAATTTATGGCTGAATATCTGCCAGGCAAAAAGGCCGTGGCTCAAAGGGTTCAGGAAGTGCAGGCTTTTTACGAAAACCGATATGCCCCGTAAGACAGTCCTTACTTTCCGTTCGAACTCTTTTCTTTCATCGGCAACGTTCCTGTAATAGCCGATGCTTTCAGGGTCCGAGACCCCCCTCAGACCTATTTTGACCGAATTCAGCAGCGTATTGAAATCGCTCTGCAGATCCACGGCCCATTCACGGCAGACTTCTTTGCGAGCGGCGAAGAACGAGCCGCTCAGTCCGACAACAGTATTTATTTTTGTCTCAAGGTTCCGGAGCATCATTTCATACCGGACATATGCCCCTTCTCCGCTGATCCGGCCTCCTTCGCCTATGGTCCGGTCTTCGCTGCTGACACACCCTATGGTGGGGTCGTGGAAATTTTTTACTATATTTGATATCCCGTTGCTCTCAAGTATAGTGGCCACATCGGAAAATACCAGCACTTGACCGGCGGCGCGGTCGACCGCATATTTCTGGGCGTTTTCTTTCCCTTTTCTCTCATGGGCCCTGACAAGTTTGACGCCCTGATCTCTATATGAATTCACAATTTCATCGGTGCTGTCTGTAGAACAATCGGATGCCACTATAATCTCCAGCCTGTCTTTGAGATAATCCTGGGCCAGGGTGTTCTCGATTTTTTGCCTTATGCGCTTTTCTTCATTGAATGCCGTAATGATAAATGAAACCAGGGGAGTGATATTGCCTTTATTCACGGGACGGTCCCTGAACAATGAGATAAGAATGAGCACGCAGGGATAACCGAAATATGCATAAAATACCAAAACGAGAGAAAGCCAGAATACTATGTCAAACATGACAGTCACCATTTTTACGCGATGCCAGATAAGGGAGATCGCTGGAAGGACGTCTGCGGGCTGCCTGGAATATATGCTGTATTTTTTCTCCATCCTTTTTCGAAAGCAACTCGTGTGTAGGGACGGTCAGAACTCTCCCGGAGATAGCCTCGGCAACAGGAAATCTTTTTCCGGTGAACTGTTCCATAATTTCTTCGATCTTATGCACCGGGGCGGGATACATCTTGCTGAAGCCGGTCCCATAAAAGCGGGAAAGGGCATACATAATGTCTCTTTCCTCATTATTTTTGGTGATGACAGGCAGGCGAAGTAATGGAAACGATTCTTTTTTACCGCGATCCAGGCCGAGAAGTTTGCCGAGCTGCTCTCCATTTTTTTTGCGTATGCTGTTCGACTTCTCCAGCCTTTTCCGCCAATTCCTCATTAGCCCCGCCTTCATCCCCGAGAAGCCCATTTCCGGGAAATCCTTATTGAATATTGTCTCTCCCAGTTTAAGGAACGGCAGTCCGGATGGGAGCCAGTACAGGTAAGGGTTTATAAGAATATTTTGGGTCGCCACCCTGAGGAATTCAATAATGCTTCCAATAAGCGACGGCTTCATGAGAGAGCCGGACGCTTCCCTGATAACATAGGCGATTCGTTCCGAGTTTGTAATAATGATCCCCCCAGCTCCGCACGTGACATTCTTCCCCCTGCCAAGGCTGAATAATCCGACATCTCCGATAGTCCCAAGACGTTTATTTTTGTATGTCCCTCCCATCGCCTGAGCCGCGTCTTCCACAATAAATACTGACCTTTCTCTGCAAATACTGCTGATCGTGTCCATATCGGCAGGGATACCGAACAAGTGGGTTGGAACAACGCACAATGTGTTGTCGTTTATTGTCTTCTCAAGCTGATCATAATCAAAATCGAGACTGGACGGGTCTATATCACAGGGCGAAATTTTTAATCCAGCCCTCATAATCGCGGAGGGCACTGAATAGCATGTGTATGCAGGTATAATTACTTCGTCCTTCCCCGGCGTCAATGTCTTCAACGCCCGGAGTGTTATCGCCAGCGCAGCCTTGCCTGAAGAAACCAGGAAAACGTGTTTGACTTTGAAATACTCTTTAATTTCATTTTCGAGCCTTTTCAAGTATCCCGTCCCATATACGGTTCCAATCAGGCCGCAAAACAGGCTCTTCAGATCAACAGGGGCTGCGGCAGGAGGAATTACGCGTCTTATCCTCATCCCTAATTCACCAACAAACCACAGAGGACACAGAGAAAATCACGGATTTAAAAAGACATAACATCACATTAGCCCTTCATCTCTGTGCACTCTTCAGTGAAAGTTCTGTTTTGTCTCTTTTTCTCCAAGGACTTGAGAGCACAGAGAAAAACTCTGTGTTCTCTGTGGTTCGCTGTTTTAGGTGGTTGATTCTGGTCATGGCAGATTCTTTATAATTGCCGGACCTATAAGTCTTGTCAGTCCGACGGGCAACCGGCGCCAGACTTCTATTGCTGCCCGGTATTTGGGGTTCCGGGGATTGAGTTCCGGCAGCGCGCCGCCATTTTTCAGCCAGTAATGCCAGTACAGCTGAACCGGTTTTGCGCCCCACTGTGACTTGAATTTATACGTCCCTTCTCCGGGCGTGGAGCGGCCAAAATCGAACGCTCCATATCCGGATTCACACGCGAATTTGAGCACAGACCAGTAAAGCAGCATGTTGGGACTTAAATTGTTATAGCTCCTTAAAGACGAGGCCCAGGGAATCTCTATCATATTTTTGAATCCCAGGAGGAACCCGGACGCGACAGGGATGCCGTCCTTTGTGTATACGGAACAGATCCATGTGCAATCAGGAAACGTCCTGAGAATATTACTGAAAAAATGTTTTGAATAAACCGGCGTGCCGAGGTCCCGCATATTCACCGAAAAAACCTCGTAGAAACTGTTCAACTCTTCTTCCCTGCCCAACTTCGCATACAACCCATCTTTTGCCGGCTTGCGTATCTGGCTCCTTAATTTGGCAGGGAAGGACTTAAAAAGATCGTCCGCATTTTTTGCAAGCAGCAGCCTCATCGAGACCTTGGCTGTTTTTACCGGCAGTCCGTTTGCTATCGGCCCGGTGTGGCGCATTTCTATGTGTTTAGCTTTGGAGGATTGCGCATATTCGATGGCCGCGCGAATCAGTTTATCCCTTATTTCGTCGTTGTCGGCGCAGACTCCTCCATATGTGAAGTACGGGAGAGAAACCATGTAATTGCCGAATAACGCGCTCTTGAGCTGCACCATTGGAAGAATGCCCTTGATCTCTTTATTATCATCTTCCGATAGCAGATAGACGGTTGAATGGCCAAAACTGTTTTCTATTACTTCCTTCCAGCCGCTAAGATGATAAGCACTGGTTAAGCAGGATTTGTGTACATATTTGTCCCAACGTTCCCTGCCTTCGGGCGTCAACGAAAGAATATTCATTTACTTATTTCTAAACATATTCAAGGAATAAACGTTCATATTCCATAGTGTTTTTCTTTATATCGAAGCTGTCATGCGCCATTCTTCGCGCATTTCTTCCGAACTGTGCGGCCATTTCCCCGTCATTCAGAAGCCTGAGTATGGCCTCAGCCATCCCTTCAATATCTCCGGGAGGGACTACAAAACCTGTAACGCCGTCAACAACAGCATCAGGCAACCCGCCATTGTCAGAAACAACTGATGGCTTGCCCATGGCAGCGGCTTCGAGGTTCGCAATGCCCAGACCTTCGATAAAGGTGGTCGGACAATGGACAAATATATCCAATTTGGAAAGTATATCCGCGATATCGGTCCTCCATCCTGTGAAAAGGACACAATCCGTCAGGTCCAATGCCTTTGCCCTGGCCTGAAGCTCATCCATCATTTCCCCGTCTCCGATCATGAGAAAAGTGACATCAGGATACCTGGATTTGATCAGGGCTGCAGCTTCCAGCAGCTCCATGTGTCCCTTCCCTGCCTCAAAGCGGGAGATGCTGCCGACTATCTTCTTATGGGGCGGTATGCCGAGGTCATCTTTTTTTCCATTAGACCTATCGGCATTATTTATGCTAAAGTCCACTCCTTCATGGATTGTTACAAGTCTTTTGGTCGCCGGATTATTTTTCATCTGGTCTTCTGCCGTAGCCCTGGAAATAGCGATGAACAGATCAATATACCTTGTCAGCAGCTTCTTTATGCCCCTGCCTTCGCCGATCCCGCCCGCTTTCCGGCAAATACAAGGTATGCCTGATAAAGTGGCGCCGAGCGTTCCGGCAAGATGCCAATGGACGTCATTATTCAGCACAACGAGCGATACCGCCTCTCTTTTAATAAGAGTCCTCAATCTGAGAATGGCCGGGATATCTACCGTAGCTGTTCGCAGCAGGAATCTTGCGATCACCTTCAGACGGTGCAGAATCATCGACTTCGACCTGCTCATAAGCCATTTTACAGGGACGTATTCAGAACTCTCTTTTTCCTTATGTAAAAAGAAGACGGGAACAGCAAGTCTTTTCATCAATTCAGTGTCAGGGCCGTCATTAAAAAAATAGAAAGCAACCAGGGGTTCAAACAATTTATTATCCATGTATTTGATCATAGAATAAAGGAACCTGGATGACCCTCCCCGGCCTGCTCCGCAATCTATAAATAGAATTTTATGTCTCTTCGTCCTGGTATTCATATCCATGAACAACCCACTTTCCGACGATAGGCAGCAGGTTGACGGAACATTCATTACCGCCACATTTCTAAACATATTCAAGAAATAAACGTTCATATTCCCTGGCCCCCTTTACTATATCAAAACTTTCACTCACCATTCTTCGCGCATTTCTTCCGAACTGTACGGCCATTCCTCCGTCATTCAGAAGCCTTAGTACGGCCTCAGCCATCCCTTCAATATCTCCGGGAGAGACCACAAAACCTGTGACGCCGTCGACAACAGCATCAGGCAGACCGCCATTGTCAGAAACAACTGATGGCTTACCCATGGCAGCGGCTTCAAGGTTAGCAATACCCAGACCTTCTATACATGTGCTGGGACAATGTACGAATATATCCAGTTTGGAAAGTATATCCGCGATGTCATTCCTCCATCCTGTGAAAAGGACACAATCCGTGAGGTCCAATGCCTTTGCCCTTGCCTGAAGCTCATCCATCATCACTCCGTCCCCGACCATGAGAAAAAAGACGTCCGGATACCCGGATTTTATCATGGCTGCAGCTTCCAGCAGTTCCATCTGTCCCTTCCCCGGATCAAAACGGGAGATGTTGCCGACTATTTTCTTGTGGGGCGGTACGCAGAGGTCATCTTTTTTCCCATTAGACTTATCGGCTTTATTTATGCTCAAATCCACTACTTCCCTTCGTGTCACAAGTCTTTTGGTTTCGGGATTATTTTTCATCTGGTCTTCTGCTGTTGCCCTGGAAATGGCAATAAACAAATCCACATACCGCGTCAGCAGCCTCTTTACGCGCCTTCCGGCGTCGATCCCACCGGCCTTCCGGCAAATGCAAGGTATGCCCGCTATCCTTGCGCCGATCGTTCCGGCAATATGGTAGTGAACGTCGTTATTGAGGACAACGAGCGACACCCCCTCCTTTTTAATAAGGGCCCTAAATCTGAATATTGCGGGGATATCTATAATCATTGCTCTCATCAGGAATCTTGCGATCACCTTCAGACGGCGTGGAATCATCGATCGCGCCCTGCCCATAAGCAATTTAACAGGGATATATTCAAAACTCTCTTTTTCCTTATGTAAAAAGAAAACGGGAACGGCAAGACTTTTTATCAATTCAGTGTCCGGGCCGTCATTGGAGAAATTGAAAGCTACGATAGGGTCAAACAATTTCCTGTCCAGATATTTCAGCAGGTAATAAAGGAACTTGGATGACCCTCCCCGGCCTGATCCGCATTCTACAAAAAGGATTTTATGTCTCTTCGTCCTGGTTTTCATATCCATGAATAATCCACTTTCCGACGATAGGCGGCATGTTGACATAACATTCATTTCCTGGTTTCTAAACGTATTCGAGGAATAACCGTTCATATTAACTTGCTCCCTTGTCTATATCAAAACTATCATGCGCCATTTTGTCTCAGGGTCATGCTGTTCACACCCATATTTCACTCCATAGTACTGCCGGCAAGTTTTGCCTCAAGGCAGGGAAGAATCTGGGACTGAGGCTGCTCAAGTTCATCCAGCATATGCAAAAGTGGTGTGAATCTGAATTCCCCCAGCAGGGCGGTAATTTTCGGCAGAGTGCTTTTAAGGTTCAAATAATGCCTTATCCTGGACTGAAACCGGCCGTTCAGCCGGGGTTGGTCGACATCGATTTCCCATGGATGAATGTAGGTGATGACAGGTTGCATTTCCTGATTATTTATCCGTCTGATGGCGGCCTTTATGAAATTTTCAGGCAAAATTCTCAGGTATCCCCCTCCGCAAACCGGAATGTTATGTCCTAAAAGGGAACATGTGGATGGAGGGAACTCAGTCAGGTTGCCGCTCTTTGTCCTGATTACGTGGGGGAACCTGTTGGCGTTCGGGATGCCGTACCGGTCGTGGTGAATGGGAAATATGCTTGAATCATAGCAGTAACCCTCCTCTGCCAGGATGTCGAGCGCCCAAAGCGATTTTTGGATTATCGAATAACTGGCGGCCCTGAACCCAAATACCTGGCTTCCACTGATATCTTCCAGCAGGGTTTTCGTCAGGCGGACGTCTTTTCTGAACTGTTCCGGCGTCATATCATAGACCAGTCTGTGCCTGTAACCGTGGCATGCTATTTCATGACCCGAATCATGAATTTTCCTGATCAATGATGCATGGCGTGCAGCCAGCCATCCCAGTACGAAAAAAGTGCCCCTTACCTTGTACTCATACATAAGGTCCAGTATCCTGCAAGTGTTGTCAACAACCCGGCTTTCGTATTTGTGCCAGTCTTCAAACCTGACTACGTCAGCGAAAGCTGAAACCATGTAATAGTCTTCAACGTCGACAGTAAATGCGTTAAACATATGGTCCATGGCCCATGCCTCCAGGACTTGACTGCACGGTTATCATGCGATCAGCCTTTTATTGATTTTGCCCGTTTCGGTCTTGGGCAGAGAATCTCTAAGCTCAATATATTTGGGTATCATATAGTTTTCGAGGTGCTGTGAGCAGTAGAGCAAAATTTCTTTTCCGGTCAGCGCCGATCCTTTTTCCAGCGCTACAAATGCCTTGATAGCCTGACCGAAGATCTCGTCCGGGACCCCTATGACCGCTGCCTCCAGGATTCCATCGAGGCTATATAAGACATTTTCGATTTCCCTGGGGCTTACTTTTTCGCCTTTGCACTTGATGATATCGTCCTTTCTCGCAACGAAATAGAGGTATCCCTCCTCATCCATCCTGAAAAGATCGCCTGAATAAAGGACCCGCTCACCCGGATACCTGCCCTGCCGGATACACTTACAGGTCTCCTCTGCCAATTCCCAGTATCCCATCATTACATTCGCCCCCCTGATAACAAGCTCACCAGTGATGCCTGGGGCCACCCAGTTGCCGTTTTCATCCACAATATATACTTCTTCATTGGGCATGCCCCTGCCCACCGAAGAGGGTCTTTTTTCAAGTTCATCGGGAGGGAGAAAAGAGACCCTCTTGCATTCGGTGAGGCCGTACATCGAATAAAGCTTAGTCCGGGGGAACAGTTCTTTCAGCCGGCGGATGTGGCTGACAGGCAAAGCCGCCGCCGTATTCGTGATATACCTAAGGGAACTGAAATCATACTTGTCCAGATTTTTTAAATTCAGCAGCATCGCGAAAATGGTGGGCACTCCGGGAAATCCCGTGACCTTCTCGGCGGATATCAGCTCAATGACCTTGTACGGATACATAAATGACTTTTCAAGCACAATGGTACCGGCAAACCTGAATGTCATCAATACCTGGTAAAGACCGTAATCAAACGAAAGCGGCAGCACATTGAGGACAATGTCGTTTTCCGTATTTTCGAGATAGGTAGTGATCGAGTGGGCAGCAGAGACCATATTCAAATGTGACAGCATGACACCCTTGGGATTTCCTGTCGAACCGGAAGTATAGATGATGGATGCGAGATCGAGATCGATACCCCGGGTCTGAACAGGCGTGCAGTTTCCTGAACTCATGATTTCATCGAATGAAATATACGGCGCTCCGGCATTGCCTCCGGTAACAATTATTTTTTCGAGAGCCGGGCAGCTCAGACCTTCAAATAAACCCGTCATCCTGCCCTGGACAACGGCGAATTTGGCCCTGCTGTTATTCAGAATGTACTCAAGCTTCTCAGCCTTGGTGGTATGATTGATCATCATGAAGGCTGCGCCGGCTTTTAATGCCCCGAAAACAGACACTATCGCCTCGATGGAGTTATCCATGAAAATCGCGATGCGGTCGCCTCGCTCCACCCCTGACCCAAGAAAACAATTCGCCAGCCGGTTTGACATCTCATCAACCCCGGCATATGTCAACCGTTTGTCCTGATGAATCAGCGCCACTTTATCAGGCAACCTTGCGGCGCTGTACTCAAGGAAGTGATTTACCAATGTGTGCCGGAACATTTCAGATTACCTGTACAGGCCAATTTACGTCCATGGAATACCTGGTCTCAGATTTTAACGACATAATTGCCGGCTTGTGTCTCGTTTTTAAATGCGCCGCAGCTTTGAGCCTCGAAATTATCGATGAACCGGTCATGCAGCAGCAGTGTGGATACAATGCCGACTACTGCCATGTTGTCCTTGAATCCCAGTACCGGGTTCTGCCGGCACTTTCCGATCAGGGCAGAAACAGCTTTAGGGCTGAAATACCCTGTCTTTCTCAAATTATCCTCAGAAAGCAGTTCAGCGACATAATCCGGAGAATCCTTTTGGAAAAAACTTTTGGCATCAGGCGCCATATAAGGCTGCTTGGACCTTTTTATAATTGAGGGCGGAAGCAGACCCTTCATGCATTCCTTGAGGATATATTTTTCGGTCAGCACTCTCATCCGCATGGTATGCGGCAGTTTACAACAGAACTCTATCACCCTGTGGTCGAGGAAAGGGACCCTTCCCTCGATGGAGTGGGCCATGGCAACGCGGTCGCCCTGGGATGAAAGGAGATAGCACGATAGCAGAGTTTTTATCTCGAGATGCTGCGCCAGGGAGATATCATCGTATTCGCCGGCGCGGTCAGGCAGCAGAGAGGATAGTTCGTCGATGCCATAGTAGGTACCCAGCCTGTCCTTGAGCGAATTCGAGAAGAAGGTTTTTATTTTCGATGTTGTTTTCCACCGGGGCACGTGAGAATAGCAAGCAGGCGGATAACCGGAGGCATCGGCCCTGAAAAAGGAAACGGCATAAGGGAGCGACTTTACAGGTGATTGGGCGAGATATGGATACAGACGCTTGAGTATAAGAGGCCTGTATTTGGAGTCAGGGAACTTTTCGAGAAATCTCCTGATTTTGACTTCCTTGAAAATGTCATATCCGGCCAGGACCTCATCCGAACCCTCGCCCGTCAGAACAACCTTATACCCGCTTTCGCGCACGAGTTTGGAAAGAATGAACAGGGGCGCAGGCGCGGTCCGCACAACCGGTTTTTCGGTATGCCAGATGACGTCAGGGAAGACAGCGCCGATATCTGAATAAGTGCATCTTATATTGCTGTGGTCAGTGTCCAGATGGGCTATCATCTGTCTCTGGTATTCACTCTCGTCGAACACTGCATCGTCAAAAGTGACCGAAAATGTCCTAAGGGGACTGTCGCTGAAATTCCTGATGAGGCCGGCAATCACGGCTGAATCAAGCCCGCCGCTCAGATAAGCGCCTACAGGGACGTCTGCCCTGAGCTGGAGCCTTGTAGCATCAAGCAGGAGTTCCCTGAGCTCATCGGCGCAGGCCCTTTCAGTCCGGGTGCTGTCTTCCACTGTGAAATCCAGGTCCCAGGGACTTTTCGATTTTCAGGTCTCCTTTGTCAAAAATCATATAATGCCCTGCAGGAAGCTCATAGATGTCCTTGAATGCGGTCCTGGGCGGAAGTGTCAGCCAGAACGTAAAGATCTGATCGAGCGCGAACGGGTCTATTTCTCTGTTGACAAACTGGCTGGCGAACAGGGCTTTTATCTCTGAAGCAAACAGTAATGAACCGTTATGCCGGGTATAAAAAAACGGCCTTATCCCGACCCTGTCCCTGGCCGCAAAAAGCGTTTCCTTTTTTTTGTCCCAAATCGCGAAAGCGAATTGCCCGTTCAGGAACTTCAGGCATTCGGCTCCATGGTCTTCGTAGAGGTGTACAATTACCTCGGTGTCGGACTGAGTATAAAAGCGGTGTCCGCGTTTTTCAAGAACGACCCTGAGTTCCGGGTAATTGAAGATCTCGCCGTTAAAAACAATCCATTGATTTTTATCTTCGTTGTGCATGGGCTGCCAGCCGCCTTCCAGGTCTATAATGCTCAATCTGGCGTGGGCAAGGCCCGCGTTCCCGTCATTGTAAAAACCGAATCCGTCGGGACCGCGATGGCGCACTGCCGCAATCATGTCCTCCAGCAATTCCATAGGGACAGCAGTGTTCCGGTTAATGACTCCGGCTATTCCGCACATATTGACTTACCTGGCGCCCCTGCCGAAAATGACCACTTTGACAGTTCCAAGGAGTATTCTGAAGTCAAGGAATAACGACCAGTTCTTGATATAATAAAGATCGAACCTCAGCTTCTCGACAGCATCCTCCACTGAGGCGCCATATGGGTACCTTATCTGGGCCCAGCCCGTCAGCCCGGGTTTGACAAAATGGCGTTCCGAATAAAAAGGTATTATCTTGCTGAGATTTGCAATAAACTCCGGGCGTTCAGGCCTGGGACCGATTACGCTCATATCGCCTCTCAGGATATTGAACAACTGCGGCAGCTCATCAAGCCTTGTTTTTCTCAAAAAGCTCCCGATTCGCGTAATCCTGGGGTCTTTCTCTTTTGCCCACACTGCGCCTGTTGCGCTTTCGGCGTCCCGCCTCATAGTCCTGAACTTGTAAATCGTGAAATATTCCCCCATTTCCCCAACCCTCGTCTGCCTGAATAAAACAGGACCTCTAGAATCCGCTTTGATTAGAATTACGATTAGCGGCAGCAGGGGAAGGGACAGGATGACGCCGGTAACCGAACACAACAGGTCAACAGTCCTTTTTATGAACTTCCTTGAGGAAGTGATCCTGAAGCGTTCGTTAAAAATGAACCAGCTGGGCTGTGTGTCTTCAATAAGCAGTTTGCCGGTGACCTTTTCGTAGAAACTGGGCGCATCGTAGACCCTGATTCCTGAGAATTTGCACGTCAGTACCTCGCGCAACGGCATTATACCCCTTTTCTGATGGAGCGAGACTACAATCTCATGCACTCCCTCTTTTCTTACTATTTCTGCTATCTGGCTGCTGTTGCCGGCAACCATTTCAAGCGGGACAAGCATCTTGCTGTCATTCATATTTATATATCCGGTTAGTTTGCGGTTGCAGTTTGACGACGCAAGTGCCGCCCCTGTTTTTTGGGCTAACCACCCTGAGCCCAGGATGAGTACCCTTTTTTGGCGGTCCTCGGAGTTTATAAACGAGAAGTACGCAGTATGCCAAAGGACCTGCAGTATAACGAATAGCGCGATTACCTCGACAAAGACCGTCTTTCCGAACGTTGTTGTGCGGGATACGTAGTAAAATGCGGATGCAGTCAGCAAAAACAGCATTCCTGCCATCATTATCCTGAAAACATGCTCCTTCATTTTTGAATATTTCTCCATGTCGTAAACTTCCGCCATGAAGGAAGAAACTATAGCCAGGATGCCCAGGGGAAAGAGTTTCAGGAGGTAAGAGCCATACAGTGTTACGGCATAAGCCCCATCAGCGCGGGCTATTGTCGCGGGTAGTAAGAACATTACTGAGACCGCTATGAATATGTCCGTTATTATAAGAGTGGTCCGGGTATTCATGGTATCCCGCCCCGACTGTCGCAGAGTTGCCTCCAAAACAGGTTTGCGGGAGATAATAGTGCATTGTTATTCATAATTACCTTCCATTGCGAGCGGTCCGGCTTCGGGACTGCTCCACTTTATTCAACAGTAGCATCATAATTTTGTTTATAACTTCTATAACATCCAGGACAAATAAAACAAATCAGCTTACTGCTGTTTTGTCTGTAAGAAAGCATCTTGCTGCATGTTAGCGCTCGTCTGATATTTGTCCGCCACCCAACAAAGGCTATTTCGGACCGCCGTCCTAAACCGGCAGTGGGGACGCCTGGATTATGGAACCTTCTCCGGCACTCATCTTTTCTGTAACATACCAGGTCAGTTTGGCGAGAGAGTCGAAGTTTTCAGGAATCAGTTCCTCATCCTTCACCTCGATCCCGAACTTGTCCTCTGCAAAAGCGACAAGTTCAAGGATCCCCGTTGAATCGATGATCCCTTTCTCAAGAAAGGAGACATCATCACTGAAGTTATCATCTTCTCCATATAAAAAATACTGGACAATAAAATCCCTTATCTCAGGTTTTGGTGACATAATTGCGGACCTCCGTCTTATTTTTGTTTATGTCCTATTTATGATTCTCGAAATACGGGGCATATTCTGAGAAACGCTGCTATTGATCTTCCCTGTGGCAAGACCGCAGGGAATACGCTCGCTATTCATTTAACGACGGGCAGTGACTCTTTGGAGAACATTCTTGTCCAGAGGTTCCCGTTTTTACTGCGTGATGGCGCATGCATATTGCCTGGCACGGAACCTCTGTCGGTTTCGTCAAGTTTCTTTTTGAGGGTCTCAATCTCTCCGGCGAGACTATCCAGCCGAGCATCCGTTTTTTTAAGATTTATCATGTTCAATGCCGTCATCTCGGTTTTGAACTCGCTGACAGCGTTGTTCAGGCATTCCAATGACACTGCGGACCTTTCATCCATATCCTTCCGCCCTGAGCCGGCAGAACCCCACTGGTATGAGGCAATTTCAAGCCGGTCGAGCCGGTCAAGTATATCCTTGACCGGGCCCAAGGCAGTTTTGAGGTCTCTTGGCTGCGCATCATCCTGCCAGTATCTGTTTTCTCCCTCGATCTGGGAGGTAAGTTCCTCAGCAAGCTTGAGCGTCAGCACAGATGTCTTCTCGACAAAAGCGGAGAGCAGCAGAAAATCACAGATAATATTTATGAGTCTCGGCGTCCCTCTGCTGAAACGGTGGATTATTTCAAGGACGCCCTCCTCAAAAAGGACGGCTTCCCTGTTGCCGGCGACCTGCAGGCGATGGAATATGTAGTCCTCCGTCTCTTCCCTCGTGAGTGGCTTGATGTGGCAGCTGATATTTATCCTCTGCCTCAGTTGCCTCAGTCCCGGCTGCGCGAGGGTCTTTCTCAGTTCAGGCTGACCGACAAGCAGTATCTGCAGGAGCTTTGCCTTGTCGGTCTCAAGATTTGATAGCAGCCGTATTTCTTCCAGGTGTTCAGGAGAGAGATTCTGCGCCTCATCGATAATGAGCATCGGCCTTTTTCCCGCTGCGTACTCTGCAATCAGAAAATTGGTGAGATCGGACAATAATTGAGTTTTGTCCCGACCTTGTGTATCGAGGCCGAAATCCTCGTTGATCATCGACATCAGCTGTTCCGACGTGACCTTTGTATTGTCGATTCGGGCGAGCCTTCGCACATCATCCTTGAGGTCCTTCATCAGACTCCGGATAATAGTAGTTTTCCCCGTCCCCACCTCTCCGGTCACGAGGATAAATCCGGTATTATTGTCATTAATACCGTAAGATAGATACGTGAGCGCCCGCTTATGAACGCTGCTCATAAAAAGGAACATGGGGTCCGGTGTAAGCTGAAAGGGCTTATATGTGAGCTTGAAAAAAGATGTATACATGGTTTTCCTTAGGGATAATTTTACGTTTTATTTCCTTCCCTGCCTCTGTAATAAGAATACGACGATTGTGTAATGCGGGTGAGATAAGGAGGCACCCTGTTCAGAACAACGCCGAGGACGGGAAAATCTTTAATGAGCGAAACCGCCCTGGCAGCAACCTTGGGTGAAGTGCGCGCGGCCTGGAGCACAAACACTACGCCGTCCACATATCTTACCAGCGAAAGCGTTTCTGCGACAGCCAGCAGAGGGGGTGTATCCAGGAGCACATACCGGTCCTTATACCTGTGCTTCAGCTCGGTAATAAGGGCACTCATCTTTTCAGATGACAGCAACTCCGAAGGGTTGTCCGGACATTCCCCTGCCGGCAGCACAACCAGCTTTCCGAGCCCGGTCCTGAATATGACCTCGGAAAGCGAGGCATTTCCTGAAAGATAGTCGCTGAGACCTTTCTTCGGGGTGATTCCCAGAAAATTGTGGACAGACGGGTTCCTCAAATCGGCATCCACAAGAAGCACCGTATGGTCGATACCTTTAGCCATCGTGACAGCGAGATTGATGGCCGTTACCGTTTTCCCTTCCCCCATCTGCGAGCTGGTAATCAGGATCGTGTTGAGGAAACTTTTGGAAGTACTCTTCAGGATTCCGGCCCTGATCCTCTTGTATTGTTCGGCAGCAAGGCAATAAGGCTCGGTAACGCATGTTATATGTTTATTGACGTTTGCAGGGTCAACTATCCCTGCACCTTCACTAAACATGGGCAGGGTATGCTGAGATTCAGCATGCGCCGACGGCGCTGCCCCCGCAGTCCCTCTGGATTCCCTCATCTTTACGGCCTCTTCCAGCGCCTGTTCTCTTCTGCTCATAGCTTTATATCTCCTAAAATTGCAGAATTCTTAAATTTGTAAATTTAGCCAGCAGTTCTTCTACCAATACCAGGCCTATAATCAAAGAATACATAACGGCGCACGTGAACACTCTTTTATCGAGCCGCCTCTCGGAAATTTCGTCCTCACTGGTTTGTACCTGAGGGATAGAGGCCAACACCGCCAGTTTAAGGTCAGACTCGACAGACTCTTCGTCTTTATACGATTTGTTCAAATTCTCGAGCAATACGGTCGTGCCAATGCCTGAGACAATACCCATGCCTATGCCGAAAATTATCAGCATAACTCTGTCAGGTTTGACCGGGTACCTGGGAAGCAGGGCAGGGTCCGTGACCGTTATGCCGGCAGTTTTTTTAGAAAGCTCAAGGTCATTCGTGACCCGGGCTTTTTCGAGTTTTAGAAGGAGATCATCATATATCTTCTGATATTCATTCCTGTCTCTTTGCAGTTTCGACCACTCCTCCTGCGCTCCCGGCATCAGTCCTGATACTCCATGGGTCTGCTGACTGTGACGCCGCAGCTCGGCGTACCGGTCCCTAAGTGACTCGATCTCTGCATCCGTCCTTTGCAATTCCGCTTTCACTTGCTGGTATACGGGATTCAGCTCGGCGGCGGCAGGATTGGTTTGTTGCAGTTTCGTAGCCTGGGAGATCTCTGTTTTCAGCTCTGCTATCTCGTCTTTCACCTTAACAATCTCAGGATAACGGTCGGTGAATTTGGCCTTCAGGAGCGCCAGTTGGTTATTCAGGAAGTTTAATCTCGCCTGTGGCGACCCCTCTTTCACAACGTCGGGAACAGCGATCTCCTTATCACCGGCAAGCTGTCTTTGAAGGCTGTTCCGCTTAGTCGCGAGTTCCTTCAGCCTTATATCTGTCTCCACTTCCCTGGACTGAAGGCCGTCGTCTCGTGGACTAACCGTCAGTTCACTCTGTGGGACGAAGTGCGGGTTCTTCGACCTGAAGATGCTGATTGACTTGTCGGACTCCTCGAGTTTAGAGTTGTACTCGGCAAGCTGGCTTCTAATGAAATCATAGGCCCCGGCTGCATCCGCCTTTTGATTATTCAGACTTTCTTCCGCATATTCACTGACAAGGCCGTTCACCACATCACGCACAAACCTGGGGTCGTTTCCGGCATACGAAATAGTGAATATATTGCTGTCTGCCTCAAGACCTTTTGCCGTCACCTTAATGTTTTTACGCACATGGTCGATGGCGGCGTCCGCACGGAGCAAGTTTTTTGCCAAATCAGTTTTCTCCACCGCTTTTTGGATGATGCCTCTGCTGGTAAGAGTGTTTTTGAGGTTTTTAATTCTTTCTTCACGGGTGCCGGAGACGCCCGCATCCCTTATCAGGGGGTCAAGGAAAGAACTCTTCTCAACAATGAATGTTGTGCTTGTCTCGTATGTCTCCGGCCACAGGAAACTCCCCCACGTAAATATAGAGACCACTGCAAGCGCTATGGCCAACGCCGTGTATCGCCTCCTCCTCAAGATCTCCCAATAACGCTTTATGTCGAAATCATTTGTCTGAACCGGTTCCATACGTCCTCCTGGGACTACCTTTTTCTAAGCCGGCTGCAGCTTGAGCAGGCTGCCGCAGTTCAAGTTTTTTAAAATAAACCCGTGTTGATTTTTACAATATCTCCGGGTTTCAACAGGAGGTTTTTGCCGACCTCGCCGTCGTTGATAACATCCTTGAGTCTGACCCTGATATTTTCAACTTTGTCCCCCCCTTTTCTGACTACTTCCACGTTGTTCTGGCTGGCATAGTCATTGAATCCTCCGGCACTCAAAACAGCATCAAGAGCTGTCATGCCTTCCATGAAGGGAAATATTCCCGGCGCCTTCACCGCGCCGACAACTCTTATACGCTGCTGAATAGTATCAGGCACAAATATCAGATCATCAGGTCGAAGCTGGGTGTCCTGGGAAGTATCGCCGCCGACAACCAGTTTATAAAAATTGATATCAAGTTTCTTCCCGCCTCTCAGCAGATATGCTTTCCTGAGATCGGCATCCTTCTGGACCCGAAGCTGGGCGAACAACTGCAGCAGGGATGTGTCCCTCCTGAGTGTCATCGCGCCGGCTTGCCCCCCGGGGTGGCTGCGGCAGCAGTGTCTGTTGTTATCCCGGCCCCCATCAGATAGATCTTGAAACTGTTGACCGCGGTCACTACTACGCTTACAGAAGGCACCTTGATATATGCGGCAAACTCTTTCTCAAGCAATGCCTTCAACTCGCTGGGCATTAATCCAGCAGCTTTTACTTCACCGACAAACGGGACCGAAATCACTCCCCCGGGTCTCACAGGAACGTTCGCAGTCAGATCCGGATGGTCCCAAAGCTGTATCTGCAACATGTCTTCCTCTCCAATGGGGATCTCGCCGCTTGATACTGCCGCAAAAGCGAAATTGAGCAGTATTACTGCAAATATGATGAAAACACGCCTACTCTTATTCATAATTACCCTCCATAGCTTTAGCACCCTGTCATTCCGGACTTCATCCGGAATCCAGTGCTGTTTCCTGGATCCTAGCCTGCGCGGCAATGACGGGCCTTACGTCTATTTCTTTGTGGTTTCATTTCTTGTACTCTATTTCTGTAAAAAATCATCCTGCGGCAAGTATGGGTTTGTCTGAAATCCGCCTGCATTGCCCCGGCAAACCGATGCCGGCGCCTGGTTTGTCACGCCGGCTGACAGAAACCATACCATAGTTGTTTTCCGCGTTAAGCACCCTGATATTCTTTATATTTGTTAAGAAATCCGGATTCAGCGCGATAAATTTATTCTTGAGAACAGTAAGGTCGCCATCTTTTTGCCATCTGTCGATAACTCGCGTGACAGTCTCCCGACTCATACCGGCCATCTCCGCTATGCCCTGATGCGTCAGTTTTATGCGCAATACTTTAAGGCCGTTTTCTTCTCCACCATATTTTTCGTACAGCATTATAAACAGCATTTTAATGCGCTGCAGCGCATTATTAAAGTTCAGCATCTGGATCATCCCCAATGAATCACGGAACCGTGAACAGAGTATGAGGAGGAGGTTATTGAGGACCTTAGGCCTACTGTATATCAGAGAGAAAAAATCCTTTTTTGAAATTATGGCCGTGACAGAATGTTTGGTTGCAACAACTGATGCAGGTGAGGTCCTGCCGTCGATTAACGAGAGTTCGCCAAAAAAATCGCCGCTTCTGTGCATGGCTAAAATTAATTCCCTTCCATCTTCCGTTGTCTGGATTACCTTTGCTTCTCCATCCAGAATTATGTACATAAACTCATTTGCGTCTTCCTCATACAGGATAACTTCACCCCTTTTGAAGTTTTTCACAACCATCTTGTCAATAGCCTGCTGCACTTCATCGGTGCCTAAAGAGGAAAAGAGCTCTACTCTGAATAAAGAGTCAAACGTGTGATTTTTTATCTTCATAAATTTCCTGCCTTAATACTTTTTTAGTGCGTGTTTTGTGCAAGGGATTTGATACTCATAAAACACTCGCCATATTGTCCTGATACAGGGTAATTATGTCCCTTCCTCCGGATTTGCCTTTGTACATCGCCTGATCTGCTTTTTTCAGAAGCTCATTTATGTCAGAGCCATCTTCCGGAAAAGACGCTATACCTGCGCTGAATGTCACCCGCACACGGCCACTGCCCGATCCGAGGAATTTATATTTATTTACGGCTTCTTTTAATTTAATACCAAGCGCATAGGCGTCCTGTTTCGATGTTTGAGACGCTATTATCAAAAACTCCTCTCCGCCAAACCTGCCGAGCATATCGGATTTCCTGCAGCATTTTTTCAGGACTTTGGCAAAATCTCCCAGAAGCTTGTCACCAAGAAGATGCCCGTGAGTATCGTTAAAGGCCTTGAAATAATCGATATCAAGGAAAATGAGGCTTGTTGCTTGCTCATGCCTGAGCGAAAGATCAAGTTGAGCTTCGCAATGCCTGAGTATGGTACTTTTATTATATATTCCCGTAAGCTGATCGAAACATGCCTGTTTTTGCAACTCGCGTATGAGTTGGGATTTTTCAATAGCTACGGCTGACTGCGCAGCAATTATGTCCAGCGAGAGCAGATCGTTTTTGGTGAAGGCTCCCGGTGTTTTTTTGTATACGGTCATGCAGCCTATGTTGCTGTCCCTGACCTTCAGCGGAACGCATATTATTGCCCTGATGTTGTCGAGACCGGCAAGTTCTTTCTTTACGCACTGCGGGTCCTTGCTCACATCGGCGACCAAGTATGGCTTCCCATCGAACACTACTCTGCCTGCAACGCCTTCACCTATTCGGACTGGAGGCTGCTTGAAAAAACCGCCTGACAGTCCATATCCCTTGACCATTTCGATAGTCCCCTTTTCCATATTAAAAATCCTCATGGCAGCGGCTTCAGCACTGGTAAGGATTATTATGGTTTTTATTATATGCTCAAATACTTCGTCAATGCCGTCAAGCACGATCAGTTTTTCAGAAACCAGGAAAACCCGATCGAGGACTTTTTTATACCCATCTTCAGCAAACATTTCCTCCAGCTTTTTGTTGTCCGTCATACCCACGGGTCTCAGGCCGGCGTCCGGTGGTCTTCCGGATCCACCGTTATTCCGGTGAATTGCAAGGTTTTTTTTGGGAAAGTTCATCATTCGACAGTTACGCTCTTGGCGAGATTTCTGGGCTGGTCCACGTCGCATCCTTTCAACACCGCAACATGATATGCAAGGAGCTGGAGCGGGAGCGTTAACAAAATCGTATTCAAATAAGGGTTGCTTTCTCCTATTGGTAACGAATATTTTGCAAGTCTGTTTACGGCTGCGCTGTCTGCGGAGGTGACCGCGATGATCGTCCCCCCCCTGCTTTTTACTTCTTCCATGTTAGAAGCGACCTTGTCATAAAGCCTCCCTGCAGGAGCAAGCACAACAATTGGAAGGTCTTCGTCGATCAGGGCTATGGGGCCGTGCTTCATCTCTCCGGCTGCATATCCTTCCGAATGTATATATGATATCTCTTTCATCTTGAGGGCGCCTTCGAGAGCAATCGGATAATTTATCCCCCTGCCCAGGTAGAGAAACCCCTTTGTCTTAAAAAACTCTTTGGCAATGGCGCTTATGGAAGCATCCAGTTCCAGCGTATGCTCAACCTGCGCCGGCAGTTGAAGGAGGTCTCCCAGGAGTTTTGAGGCAGCGTCCCTGTCGAGTGTACCCCTGACATTGCCCATCCCAATTGCAAGCATATAGAGCGCCACCATCTGAGTGGTGAATGCCTTGGTGGATGCAACTCCTATCTCCGGCCCCGAATGCGTGTAGAACACGAAATCCGATTCGCGTGAGGCAGTGCTGCCGATCACATTGCATATGCTCAGCACTTTTGCGCCAAGCCGCTTCGCTTCCCTTGCGGCAGCAAGAGTGTCCGCGGTTTCGCCTGACTGCGTGATTGCAATAAATAATGTCTTGTCTGTGACCATGGGATTCCTGTACCGGAATTCCGAGGCGATGTCGACCTCCACCGGAATCCTGGACAATTCTTCTATCATATACTTACCCGCAAGCCCGGAATGATAGGATGTCCCGCATGCTACTATGAATATCCTGTCGATGGCGTTGATGACCTCTGCGGTAAGATTGAATGCTTTCAGCGGCACTTCGCCTCTGTCGGGAAATATCCTTCCCCTGATGGTATCGGCTATAGCCCTGGGCTGCTCGTAAATTTCCTTGAGCATGAAGTGGCGGTATCCGTTCTTCTCAGCCATTGAAGGACTCCACGAGATCGCGGAACTATTCTTGTGCACTGGCTTTCCATCGAAATCAGTCACTATGACTCCGTCTTTGCAGAATAGTGCCATTTCATTATTATCGAGAAATATGACGTCTTTGGAGTGGTTCAGAAAGGCAGGCACATCAGAGGCGAGAAAGTATTCTCCATCTCCCAGTCCGATCACCAGCGGACTCTCCTTCCTGACCGCTATGATTTTATCAGGTTCAGCTTCATTCATGACCGCAAACGCATAGGAGCCCCTTACCTCCCTTATGGCCCTCCGGACTGCCACAACAAATGGGGCGTGGGTCGCATGCTTCCTAATCAGATGGCAGAGCACCTCGGTATCAGTCTCGGATGTAAAGGTAAAGCCTTCGGCCTGCAGTTCCTGTTTGAGTTCCGAATAGTTTTCGATTATGCCGTTATGGACTACAACAATGCCGCCGGACCGGTGGGGGTGTGCATTTATTTCTGAAGGTTTGCCGTGCGTGGCCCATCTTGTGTGGCCGATCGCAATATTGCTCTCTTCCGTAAAACCGGACGTAATTGCCTCAAGCGCGCTGATCTTCCCTTTGCAACGACTTACCCTTATCTTGTTGTCCTCCATAAAGGCGATTCCGGCTGAATCGTATCCTCTGTATTCAAGGCGCTTCAGGCCATTAATGACAATGGGAATTGCATTACCGCTGCCGATATATCCGATTATTCCACACATCTCACTACCTCCAGTTAACTGAATAATGATGCTTATTCATCCCTTTACCCGGTCCTTTTATGGACGCACTTCGCTGTCGTGTCCGGGACCGCGCGGTCAAAGCCTCCAATAGCGATAGTCCGACGGGATATTTCCATTGTTTCCGGCAGGATCTTTTTTATGCATGAGGACCGGACTCTCGTCCATTCCTGCAAGCCCTTTTATATCAATAAAAACAGGACACCCGTCAGAAAGAGATTTCAGGTAATCATAAGAGATGTCTTTAAATGCATCATGCTTGACAGCGCCGATAAATCCGGAATACGGAGCGAACTGGTTCAGGCTGCCAATGAGGTCGATGCCATACTCGTGCCGCACGGAATCCCCATCCGAAACCGGATCATAAACATACGGGATCACACCATAATCCATCAACTCGTTATAAATATCGATCACTCTCGTATTCCTTGTATCCTTTACATTCTCTTTAAAGGTGAACCCCATGATCAAAACCCTGCTCCCTTTGACAGTACATCCGGCTTTGATCAATTCCTTTACAGTCTGCTCAGCGATATACTTTCCCATATAATCATTGATCCTTCTACCAGCAAGAATGACCTCCGGATTATATCCGACCTCCTGCGCCTTATAGGTAAGGTAGTAAGGGTCGACTCCGATGCAATGGCCTCCAACCAGACCGGGAACAAAGGGCATGAAATTCCATTTGGTCTTTGCTGCATCAAGCACAGCATTTGTATCAATGCCGAGCAGATGGAAGATTATAGACAGTTCATTTACAAGCGCAATGTTCAGGTCTCTCTGGATATTCTCGATGACCTTGGCCGCCTCAGCCGTTTTTATGGTAGGCGCCATGTGAATACCGGCCTTTGTCACTTTTCCATAGAGCCCGGACAGCAAAAACGCTGTTTCATCATCCATCCCTGATACTACCTTGACAACATTTTCGATAGAATGGGCCTTGTCGCCGGGATTTATCCTTTCAGGCGAATACCCGAGCTTAAACCCGACGCCGGACTTCATGCCTGAAATATCTTGCAGTATAGGACCGCAAAACTCTTCAGTCACTCCGGGATATACGGTAGATTCATATACCACCGTCGTTCCAGGAGACATATGCGCGGCTATCGTCTCAGAGGCCGACTTGAGGCATCCAAGATCGGGTGCTTTATGAGAATTCACCGGGGTGGGGACAGCCACGATTATCACATTCGCCTCTTTCAGCCTTTCCGGGTCCGCGGTAAATTCAGCAAATGAGTTCCGCAGCTCTTCCGCCGAAACTTCAAGCGTTCTGTCAAACCCGGATTTTAATTCGTCAACCCTGACGACATCCCTGTCAAAGCCGATCACCTGTTTAAACACCTTCCCGAAGCTTATGCAAAGCGGGAGTCCCACATAACCGAGGCCGACAACTGCTATTTTCCTTTCGCCCGAAACAAATTCTTCTATCATTGAAACCTCCATTATCATCGAATCGGCGTTACCGATTCAGTTTCGTCCTTTCCTGCAACCATCAGACACTGCTCCGCCCTTTCACTTACAAGTGATTTTCCTTAACTTGTCAGCCTGCGTAATTTAGTAAGTCCTGTAATTTCAGGTGAAGAAAATCATCGACTGAAAATAATTATCCAAAACATTTTTTTGACTAAAACCAGCATGTTCTAATGTATCGCGTTCAAGTGGTCTTGATAATCGGCGGATTTCTGAATCTGATGTAGTAACCTGCCTATTTTCGCGTAAGCGATTGTCCTATAGGCCGTAAAAATCCATTTGAGGACCGCTTGACGCACGGGGACAAACGCATGGATAAGGATTATTGTCTCTTATTATCAAATATCTCTCCGGGTTCTCTGTGGTGCTTTGGATTATCGGGGTCAATCTACGAGGTTGTTTCTGATGGCGTAATTTGTCATTTCAGCATTGTTCTTGAGCTGCATTTTTTCAAGAATGCGGCTCCTGTATGTGCTGATTGTCTTGACGCTGAGAGACAGCTGGTCTCCAATGTCGGTTAAAGTCTTGCCGGAAGCGATCATGCACAATACCTGATACTCTCTGTCCGAGAGTATTTCATGCGGCTCTTTTTTCATGTCGGCATTGAGATTGTAGGCCAGTCTTTCCGCAAGATCAGAGCTTATATATTTCCTGCCTGCGGCCACAGTGCGTATGGCCGTAATCAGCTCTGCAGGCGGGCTGTCCTTTGTCATGTATCCTGACGCTCCCGATCTCAGGGCCCGCATAGCATACTGGTCTTCAGGATACATGCTCAGCATCAGAACAGGAAGTTTGGGATGTTCATCTCTTATTTCCTTTAAAACATCGAGACCGCTTTTACCCGGCATGGATATGTCCAGGACTACCACCGAATATACATTTTTCTGAATTTTCGAAAGAGCTTCGCGGGCATCATCGGCTTCGTCCACGGCAGTGATGCCGGAGACGCCGGAAATAATTTGCCTCAGCCCGGCACGGACAACTGCATGATCATCAACAATCAATATATTACTCATATAATCCGCATTACAACCTGGACTGCGGCTGCACTTTCGGCCGGACCAAATTGTTCCATAATTGAAACCTCCATAATTATAGCACCGACTTACGGATTGAAGATTCCGGCCCTCCACACGCTTTTGGGAAAAAGCTTCGCCCTTTCACTTACAAGTGACTTACCGTCAACCTATTAGCTTGCAAAATTTAATACGTCCTATAATTGCCGGCGCGCAAAAAAGCGACTAAAAAACTTTGCGAAAACATTTTCTCACCAAATCAGTATGTTCTACTGTATCGCGGTAAGGTTGCGTAAAAAATCGGCGGATGTCTGAAGTTATTGTAGGAGAATGCTGATTTCCGCGTACATGATTTTCCTATAAGACTTAAAATGTCTGCGACTTTTTGGGAGGCCCAGGTCTTGGCTCAAGGAATATTAATTACACTGAACAAGGGCTCTCCTTTTGAATGATGTCTTTCGTAACAGGATCGTGGCCGTCCTGGAATTTATTATAAATAGTACAGGCATTAAAGTTATCGAAACAGAGTTGTTCCATTTCACTTATGCCGGGCACATGTATAAAAGCTGTTGCACCGCAAAAACCAAAACAATCCTCATTGAAATATTGGCAAGGCATCTTGCACCTCCGTTACACCGCGAATTGCGAATCACTATATATCAACTCTATAGCACACTGGAAAGCTAAGGAAATCAGTCAGAACCCTATTCTTTTGTAGGAAATTATCTTAAGAAACCATTTTTATCCGATCTCCTGTTCATAAGAACTAATCCCGGAGATCACGGAACAGATGATAAACTCTTCATCGAAAAAAAATAGAGGAAATTTTTGACAAGTGCACTAAAGGTATGTCAGTTTTTGCCTGATATTACTGTGTCTTGCTCTGCTGTAAGTCCGTAAATTTGGAGATGCTTTTAATTTCTTTATAGCTTTTGCCTGTATTTGCCTGATACGCTCGCTTGTCACCTCAAACGCCTCGCCGACCTCTTCCAGGGTTTTCGGGGCTTCATCGCCTATCCCGAACCGTTTTCGTATTACAAGCTCTTCTTTGGGAGAGAGCTTGCCAAGCGCGCTTTCAATAAGCGTTTTCATGTCTGCCCTGATCACAACGTCGAGGGGTGAGAGATTTGACTTGTCCTCAATAAGGTCTTTGAGCATGGCATCGTCATCGTCTCCTATCGGCGTTTCAATGGAAATTGGCTCCTTTGCTATCTTCATGATGTCATTCACCGTGTCAACGGGCATATTTGAACGTTTTGCTATCTCCTCCGGCGCCGGTTCGACCCCCAGTTCCTGCACCAGCTCTCTGGTGATTTTATTGATCTTGTTGATATTATCAATCCTGTGCACAGGGATTCTGATGATTCTCGCTTGATCTGCTATGGCACGGCTGATCGCCTGCCGTATCCACCACGTGGCATAAGTGCTGAATTTATACCCTCTCTGGTACTCAAATTTATCTGCTGCCCTCATGAGACCGATGTTACCTTCCTGGATAAGGTCTCCAAGGCTTAATCCTCTTACCCTATACCTTCTTGCGATACTGATCACCAGTCTGAGGTTGGATTCTACAAGCTGCTCCTTTGCATAGGCCAGCTCGGCTTCCGCCATTTGGAGTTCTTTGACCGCCCTGTGTGTCTCGGCACAACTCAGTCCGAGGCCGGCTTGAAGTTTTGTGATCTCATGCCTGTTCTGTCCGTTGGCGGACGTTCTACAGTGCTCAATATGCTCCAACATTTTTTTAAATTCCAGAGAAAAGGCTTGTATTACACTGTATTTTAAATTGAGATTGCTGATTTTTTCAGGAATGCAGTGTTCGCTGTACTGAAACAGCTTTATGGCAGGTCCGTTACCCTGATTTTCACTAGTTTTTAAAATACCCTGGATCCATTCTGTGGTCCAGCAAAACCGTTCTTTTTCCGCCTCAATTTCTTCTTCTGACATATCTTCAAGGTCCTGGACATATTCTGAAAGCCGGCCTTCTCCTCTTTTCACGAGCCTGCCTAACTCTGTCAGCTTGTTAAGGATAAAGGGCATGGTGAAAATTACGCTGAATATTTTCAATCTGGACGCTTCGATCTGCATAGCGAGTTCAACTTCCTCTTCTCTGGTCAGAAGGGGGATGAGCCTTATGCTTTTAAGGTATGCCTTTAAAGGGTCATTCTCCCGTTCGGCGGTTTCTTTTACTGTTTCGGTATCCACGGTTAGCGAGCTTTCGGTCGGTTCTATTTCCCTGATTTCAGCAGTTTCATAGAATTTGACCTGAACCAATCCCATTACAATCCTCCTCTTGTCATCACCCTGGAAATATTGTTTTAATTGAACTCACCGGACCCGGTAAAACAGAAATTGGAACAAGAAGTCCTCCATTCTGCATATAACTTTCTTCCAGTTTAAAGCAAAGGGTCGGTTCATGGAATCAGTCTGCGGCCTATATTTCTGTAGTGTAATAGCCTAAAAACGCGTCAGTTTTTGTCTGACATGACCGTTATTTCCTCTATCGTGCATCGGTAAATTCAGAGAAGCTTTTAATTTCTTTATCGCCTTGGCCTGGATTTGCCTGATGCGCTCACGTGTAACATCAAACGTCTCGCCGACCTCTTCAAGGGTTTTGGGGGCGTCATCGCCTATCCCGAAGCGCTGTCTTATTACAAACTCTTCTTTGGGAGAGAGTTTACCAAGTGCGCTGTTAAGAAGTGCCCTCATGTCCTTCCCGATGACAATTTCGAGCGGTGAGAGATTTGACTCGTCCGCAATAAAGTCTTTGAGCATGGTATCGTCATCGTCTCCTATCGGCGTTTCAATGGAAATTGGCTCCTTTGCTATTTTCATGATGTTATTCACCTTGTCAACCGGTATATTTGAACGTTTTGCTATCTCCTCCGGCGCCGGTTCGACACCCAGTTCCTGCACCAACTCCCTGGTGATTTTATTGACCCTGTTGATATTCTCAATCATGTGCACGGGAATTGTGATGACTCTCGATTGGTCTGCTATGGCGCGGGTGATCGCCTGCCTTATCCACCACGTAGCATAAGTACTGAGTTTATAACCTCTCCGGTACTCGAATTTGTCCACTGCCCTCATGAGACCGATGTTGCCCTCCTGGATAAGGTCTCCAAGGCTTAACCCTCTTGCCATATGCCTTCTCGCAATACTGATCACCAGCCTGAGGTTGCATTCAACAAGCCGCCCCTTTGCCCGGGCCAGCTCGGTTTCTGCCGCTTCGAGTTCTTTGACCGCCCTGTGTATTTCAGCAATGCTCAGTCCAAGGCTGGATCGCAGTTTTTTTATCTCATTCCTGTTTTGCCCGTTGGCGGAGGTCTTGCAGTGCTCAATATGCGCCGACATCTTCCTCAGTTCCTCTGAAAAGTTTCTAACTACGCTGTTTTTTAATTTGAGTCCCTGAATTCTACTGATGCTGCGGTGATGGTTGCCTTGAAACAATTTTGCAGCGCCTGCA
>CAWHNC010000034.1:0-10837 GCA_963830245.1 Nitrospirota bacterium | reverse complement strand
CTTTTTCCGCAGCGTCTCACCCGGTTCAACGTCCCTTATATATTCAGCGCCGATAAGGTCAAACGCGCAGGTCTCCGAGGCAACAACATATGCGCCGTCTACGGTACCGATTGAAAGTGGTCTTACCCCGAATGGGTCCCGCGCTACTATTAATTCTGATTCTCTGAGGAAAAGGAAGCTATAAGCTCCGCTTACGCTGCGAAGTGCTTCAATAATACGCTCGTAAGGGTCCACGTGCTTTGACCTTGCAATCAGGTGCAGGATCACCTCGCTGTCTGATGATGAATGGAAAATCGATCCTCCGGCTTCGAGTTCCGCCCTCATTTGTCGGCGTTAATGAGATTACCGTTATGCGCGAGGGCTATGGAGCCCAGCGATATAATTTGCCATGAGAGGCTGAACATTCTTGATGCCGCCGCCGCCTGCTGTTGAATACCGGTTATGGCCTATGGCAATAGATCCCGGCAGTCGTTTCAGCCGCTTTTCACTGAATATGTCTGCGACGAGGCCGAGCGATTTCTCGATAAAGATGGTCTTTCCGTCGGAAGAGCAAATGCCGGCCCCTTCCTGGCCGCGGTGCTGCAAGGCATAGAGGCCCAGATAAGCGAGATTGGCCGCTTCAGGGTGGTTAAAAACTCCGAATATGCCGCATTCTTCATGAATATCATGAATAGGAAGGGTGGCGTCCTGCAACATCCTCGTTTCATAGAGTCAAGCTCTCTTCAATCCTGTCATGTAAGCGACATAGGGGCATTAGAGAAAACATACTGTACTCATTTATAATAACATAAACTCATGGGTGATTTTAAATTACAGACCAGCTTCACTCCCAAAGGAGACCAGCCTAAGGCGATAGCTGAACTGACCGAAGGGGTAATTAAAGACCTCAAGCATCAGGTCCTTCTCGGCGTTACGGGCTCGGGCAAGACATTTACTGTTGCACATGTTATTGCCAATCTCAACAAACCGGCCCTGATTATTGCTCACAACAAGGCGTTGGCAGCGCAGCTGTACGGGGAGTTCAAAGAGCTGTTCCCGGAGAACGCAGTGGAGTTTTTCGTAAGCTATTATGACTATTATCAGCCTGAAGCATATCTCCCCTCCACGGATACCTATATTGAGAAAGATTCAATGGTCAATGACGATATTGACAGGCTCAGGCATTCAGCAACAATGTCTATACTTGAAAGGACCGATGTCATCGTTGTAGCTTCTGTCTCGTGTATTTATGGCATCGGCTCACCCGAAGACTATCTTAGTATGCATTTGTTTATCGAGGAGGGCACGAGGATCAGAAGGGATGACCTGTTGCGGCAGCTTGTGGACATACTTTACGTCCGGTCAGACGCAGAATTCAAGCGCGGCAATTTCAGGGTGCGGGGAGATATGGTTGAAATATATCCCGCATTTTCCCGGGACAAGGCAGTGAGGATAGATTTTTTCGGAGATGATATCGACGGGATATACGAATTCGACACCCTGACGGGCGACCGGATAAGCAGGATGCATAAAATGACCCTCTACCCGAACAGCCACTGGATAACCCCTGAAGCTAAATTGAAAAAAGCCTTCAAAGGCATCGAGAAAGAGTTAGAGGAACAGACAAGGTTTTTCAGGAACAGGGGCGAGATAACCTTTGCCCATAGAATTGAGCAGCGGACCCGCTTCGATCTCGAAATGCTCAAAGAGTTCGGCTATTGCCATGGCATTGAAAACTATTCCAGGCACCTTAGCGGAAGGCTCCCGGGCGACCCCCCTTATACGCTGATCGATTATCTGATAAGCGGACCGTCCAAAGGCGATTTCCTGATGATAATAGACGAATCGCATGCCACTGTTCCTCAGATTGGCGGCATGTACGAAGGAGACCGCTCCAGGAAGCAGACATTGGTGGATTACGGGTTTCGGCTCCCTTCTGCTCTGGACAACAGGCCGTTTCGGTTTGACGAGTTCGAGCGCCGCATGAGGCAAACAATTTATGTATCGGCAACCCCAAGCAATTACGAGATCGACAAGTCCAGGGGCAGAATGGTCGAGCAGGTCATTAGGCCGACAGGTCTGATGGACCCTAAAATGACGGTCAGGCCTGCAGGCGGCCAGGTTGACGACCTGCTGGGAGAGATACGGAAAAGGGCTGAAAAGGGGGAGCGAGTGCTGGTGACCTCGCTCACGAAGAAAATGGCTGAAGACCTTGCCGATTATTATACTGAAATCGGCGTTCGGGCCAGGTATCTCCATTCCGATATAGACACACTCCATAGAATAGAGATTCTGCGGGACCTTCGTCTGGGCGTCTTTGATGTACTGATAGGTGTCAATCTGCTTAGAGAGGGGTTGGACCTTCCTGAGGTTTCGCTTGTTGCCATTTTCGACGCTGACAAAGAAGGCTTCCTCAGGTCCGAGCGTTCAATAATTCAGACTGCGGGCCGTGCGGCGCGAAACATCAATGGAGCGGTGCTCCTCTATGCCGATACCATAACACGCTCCATGCAGAAGGCAATTGATGAGACCGAGCGAAGAAGGAAACTGCAGGCGGCTTACAATAAAAAGATGAAGATTACCCCGGAAACAATAAAAAGCAGTATTAAGGATATACTGGGATCGATATATGAGTCCGATTATTATACGGTAGCTGCCGCAGCAGAAGAGCCGGCGGATTACAATCTGAACGAGGATGCAATCAAGAGTCTCGAAACGGAGATGAAAGACGCGGCCAAAAAGCTTGATTTCGAGCGTGCAGCCGAACTCAGGGACAAGGTCAAACGGCTGCGGGACAAGATACTCATGTCAGGCGCAGGAGGCGGATAAGAGCGTCAAACAAAATAAATCTGCCAGGGCACAGCATTTTTGCTCATTCTCGACGGGCATCCCGCCTGCCTCCGAGGAACGCCGGCCCGATACACCGTCCATGGTTTCACCTAGACCGGCGAAGCCGCTCAAATACTATGCCCTGGCAGATTTATTTTGTTTGACGCTCTAAGGTACCGCCTGCATGATTCCCCACGACAGGATAGCGTAATAGAGGACAGATAAGGGTTTTTGAAATATCCGTGCCACAACTGCAAAAAAACAGTACTTTAGTATAAAATGTGACTTAATAGTGGGCACTTGTAAATATGCTAAGATGCCTTAATTAAACGAAGTGCATAGTTTTTACGGGCCAAAAGGAAAATTTAATAATACAAAATAAAATAAAGGAGAAAAATTAATGCCTATACCCGACTATGAAACTTTAATGTTACCGCTTATTCGCATTGCGGAAGCAAATAAAGGAAAGGAGGTATCACTCCTTGCAGCGATCGGGCAACTTGCGAATGAGTACAAACTTACTGACGAAGAGAGAAAAGAATTGCTTCCCAGTGGCGGCACTTTTAAGTTTTCCTCCAGGGTATCATGGGCAAGAACATACTTGCAAAAGGCAGGATTAATAGAGTCAACTCGTCGCGGCCATTTTAAAATAACAGATCGTGGTATTGACGTTCTCAAAAAGAAACCCGAACGGATTGACAACAAACTGCTTTCGCAATTTGAGGAGTTTAGAGAGTTTCAAGGTAAAAAGAAAACGAAGAAAGAAAATGACACGCCATCATCCGAAACGCCGATCGAATCGATAGCTGCACATTATGAAGAAATGCGCTCGGCTTTGGCTTCCGAAGTGTTGGAAAGAGTCAAAAACAGTTCTCCTCAATTTTTCGAACGTCTTGTGATTCTCCTTCTTGTCAGAATGGGTTATGGCGGTTCCCTAAAGGATGCGGGCCAGGCTATTGGCGGTACTGGAGATGGAGGCATAGACGGTGTTATCAGAGAAGATAAACTCGGATTGGATAATATTTACATCCAGGCAAAACGCTGGACCGACAAATCAGTAGGCAGTCCTGATATCGATCAATTCGCAGGTGCATTGTCCAAAAAAAAAGCTGCAAAGGGCATATTTATAACGACATCAACGTTTACTAAGGATGCCCTTGCATCAATGCGTGAATATTCTGCCCGCATTATTCTTATTGATGGAATTAAACTTGCTGATTTCATGATAGATTATGGGGTAGGTGTATCAGTCGCCTCGACTTATGAAATAAAAAAGATCGATTCAGATTTTTTTGAGGAAGATATTGAATAGGATATCACAAAAATAGAAGTGAATGAATTTATCTAAAGGGAAAGCGACAGGAGGGCGAGACATTGCGAGCGGAGAGGAAAAAGTAGATATATGCCGGTTCAGGTTCTGCAAGCAGTTTCTTATCAAAAAACCATGGTATCGGGTAGAACACAACCCTGTCTTTTCTTTTGTGAAGACGAAAACGGGGAACCGCGAGGTGAGTATATTGTAAAGCTTAAAGCGGGAATGGAAAGCCAGGAGAATGGATTGGTTGCTGAACTGGTTGCCTCACAATTAGCTACATACCTTGATATACCGACTCCCGAGGCTGCTATAATAAATTTAGACCCTATGTGGGCTGAGGCAGTTTCGGACGGTGCTCTTTTACAGAAAATTAAGGAAAGTATAGGTCTGAACTTTGGAAGCAAAAATATTACATGCGGTTTTGATACATGGCCAATTGGAAAGGCAGTGCCTTCAGGTCTAATGCAGGCTGCCGCAGAGATATTTGCTTTTGATGCTATGATACAAAACCCGGACAGGAGGGCAGATAAACCGAATGTTTTATGGAATGGGGACCAGCTTTATATCATTGACCATGAGATGGCCTTCTCCTTTATTTATGACATACTTCCACAGGTCAAGCCGTGGGAAATAACAAAGCTAAAGTTTATGAGCAATCATTTGTTTTTTGGTCATTTGAAGGGCGGGTCGATATGAAAGTATGGTAAGTGGAATAATGTCGGCTATCCCTGGCGAATGGCGCAGCCATAATGTTGGGAAAATATCAGATCATATTATGGAAATCGTTAACCATGTAAACGATTTTATTGATGAGGTAAGGAGGACATTGTCATGAAAACACCTTACAGTTTTACAGTTCTCAGGTATATGCACGATATTGTAACAGGCGAGTTTGTAAATATAGGCGTTGTATTGTACGCTCCTCAAGTCCGTTTTCTTAGTGCGGAATGCACTTCTCGGTATGGGCGGCTATCGAGGATGTTCTGCGAGGTTAATGGTGAGCATTTCAAACAGGTGGTTAAATATATTCAGGCTAAACTTGAAGAAGAGGGAGAAAAGCTGATTTCAGAGCTTCCATTCGATGCAATGCCCAAAAGTGTTACAGAATTCACTGCGAGGGTTTTACCTCCGGATGACAGTTCTTTACAGGTCTCACCCGAAGGGTTTGGTTTGACGGAGAACCCAGAGGCGACACTTGAGCAATTATATACTCGGCATGTCGAAAGATATTATGAAAAAAAAGAAAGACAGAACAGAAGCAACGAGGATGTCTGGAAATTATTCAAGAAACCCCTGGAAGAAAGAAGAATCCTTGGCAATCTGATGCCCCATCAGATTGTTGGAAACAACTACGAATATGAATTCAAATATTCCTGGAAGAACGAATTATGGCATGTGCACGAACCGGTTTCGTTTGATCTCATGGAAGCTATCTCCATCACAGATAAGGCAAATGCTTGGTTAGGACGAATTACCAGTCTGGTTGATGGTGGTGAACCGTTTAAATTGAACATTTTGTTGGGCTCTCCGCAGGATCAGAAACTGAAACCTGCATTTAAAAAGGCTCATAATATTTTGCACAATATGCCGTGCAAACATGATTTTATAAAAGAAGATGACGCTGAAAACTTCGCTCAATCCTTAAAGCAGGAATTGGATGCTCATAAAGATATTACTTGATCCTCGTCGAAATGGCCTTGAACTCTTCTGTTCCTGCGACCTTGAGCAACTGGAACAGCACTGTTTCAGAGCAGGTGATGATGGCCCCCGGGAAAGGCATGAGTTATCAGGTCTACACATTACACAAAAATAGGGATTTTATTGTCCCTGTAAAATGTGTAGACCCGACCCTATTATTCCAGTAAAGCATTATCTTTTGTGAACATGCTAACAAGTCAGGATAAGGAGAAAAAGATGGAATATGATTTTCTTGTAGACACCTACGAGTCAGAACGACTGAAGACCCTGGGTGTTTGGAGTACATTTACGGATAATGATCTTTCAGTCCGCCCTCATCCGCTGGACAAGAGAGACAGAAATGCCCTTGAACACATGGTGCATCAGTGTTTGAGTGAAAACAAGTGGTTTTGCAATATGTTCGGTATTGATGTCGGAGCGCCACCCTTGCCGGAACCGGAAACACGCATCGAATTTATAAAGCGGTATGCTGAAGATAGTGGAAAGCGGCTCGCTGCTCTTAAAAAAAAGGATAAAGCCTGGTGGGAAGTTGAGGTGTCCTTTTTTAACGTTGCAAGAACACGGGCTTGGATTATGCTAAGAAGAATAGCACATACTGCGCATCACCGGGGAGAGCAGGGGGTTTTGCTTAGAATGTTGGGAAGAAAAGTCTACAGTGTGTATGGACCGTCGATTGACTCGGGATGTTTGCCTGAAAATGGAGCCATTACCATATATCCTTATGCTGATATTGAATCTCTTATTGAAGGAGAGTCTGCTGGTGGAAGGAAGGCTAAATTACCGGGACCTGGGGATAAGCCTTGCACAGAACGTCCGGATTGTTGAAAGAAGCTTTAAACCGCAGACCTTTGCCGACATTGACCCTGACACGCTCCAATGGGCTTTCAGGCAAGTTTTTCGTCATGGCGTGACAGCCATAAGGCGTAAGCCAGATATCCCACAATACCTGCATTGATGACTAATACAGTAACTTTGGGCCACGTAGCGCCCCGTATTATTGCAACCATTTCGACAGGGATATAAATTGCTCCCGTAAGGAGTCCGAACCATTTTGCCCACTGCCTCTGATGCCATAGACCATACGCTTGTACAAAGCGCACCACCGAGTAGAGAAGCGCGGAAAAAGCCATTGCCCAAAGATACCGATCTGTCAAGTGATGAGCCGCATCGATGAAAATCCTGGGGTAATGTCTGGACGGATTCAAGTGGAAGTGCCGAACAAGCTGCTCGGCAGGCGAGTAAAGGTCATTATGAATAAACGTCAGCAATCCAAAACCGACAAGCACTACAAGTAACCCTTTTGCCGCTTCAAATAGGGCAACGACTCTAAGGCCACTTTTTAAATGATTTTTCCCCTTATGTTTCTTTGTTGCTTTCAAATTATCTGAAAAATTATACACTTAGACGTTTTTATTAATTATTTTACCTGTTATAAATGTTGATAAGAAAATAGTGAAAAATGGAACCCATGTACCAATGATGCTCTTAAACATCGAGAAATCTCTTTCAATTAATGTTGCCACAATAACGATGTCCATTAATACGACAAAGCCTAAGAAGAATGTTGCAATAAATAGAGGAGAAAAATGATTTACTTTCTTAAAATAGAACATAGAAATCATCGCGAAAATAACCGGCGCTGCTATCGCATGAATAATTAATGCATTGTCCAGTGACGTTAAATTACGTCCTATCCCAATCGTTGCTCCACACAGACTCCAACCCATAAGAGCATGTCCGATTACTATTATAATTTTTTTCATTATTATTTCTGTCTAACAATGATTACGAGCCAAGCCAGATTAACCATGTGCTTTATCTGCCGGCTATGCAGCTTACTTCACAGCTTAGAATACGGCAAGAAGTAGAACAATGACAAATACTTTAGAAGCGGTACTTACTTAATTCGCTTTGAAATCGTCTTGAACTCTTCTGTTCCTGCGACCTTGAGCAACTGGAACAACACTGTTTCAGTGCAGGTGATGATGGCCCCCGCGTCTCTCATAAATTCCGTGCCGGTCTCCCAGTTATCTTTAGTCCTTGAGCATGCGGCATCTTTGACAAGATGCACATTAAACCCTTTTTCGAGAAGATTGACGCATGTCTGCAGAACACATATATGAGTTTCCATGCCGGTGAGTATGACGGTTTTTTTGTTGAGCGCCTTAATTCTGTTCATGAAGGCAGGCTTATCGCAGCAATTGAAGGCGAGCTTTTCGATCGGCTGATATGCAGTGACCGCTTCACGTATTTCGACTGCTGTCTGCCCGAGGCCTCGTGGATACTGTTCTGTTATTACAATGGGGATATTCTGCATTTTAGCAAGCTCGATAAGATGCAGGCAATTATTAATCACGGCATCCCTCATTTCCATAGTGGCCGCAAGCCTTTCCTGAATATCGACAATGAGCAATACACTTTCATTCTTGTCAGGGAAATAATTAATCATGCTGTCCTCCGGGCATATATTGATTCATAATTATACTACATAAGAACCATCACTTTTCATTTGTGATAGTATAATAATATGAAAGATAGAAAAGCCTCCGCGCGTCTCCGTTTCCCGGAAGAGGAGAAACTAAAGCCATGGCTTCCCCTTCTCCTGGACGCATACGCCATTATTGACAAAGGCGTCTCTGCGGCTATTCAGGACCATGAGAAGAAATCCCGGAGCAAACTGGCTTGCAAAAAAGGTTGCGGCCAGTGCTGCCGCACTCATAGTGATATCCCTCTGTATCCTTTGGAAATGGTGGGAATTTACTGGTTTACTATAGAGAAGTTAGGACAGCCTTTGCGCAGCATTGTAAAAAAACAGCTTCTGGAACACAGGAAAGGCCGCCCCTGCCCTTTTCAGGTGGACAACGCTTGCGCCATTCACATGTTCCGCCCCATAGCGTGCAGGCAGTTTAATGTCTTTGCCGCGCCTTGCGCGGAAGGCGAAGACACATACTATACGCGAAGGAAGGATGTCCTGACTCCATCCCAGGAGATGACTAACCGGGCTATCATGGTAATGCTGCCTTTTTACGGCGTTACTGATGAAGCAGCTAAAGCCCGTGCCGTCAAAACAGGGTTCATTCATACCCAGGCGCATGTGCTTCAGGAGTGCAACTGGAAAGAACTGGGCATAAAGATGTCCCAATTCGACGTTCCCTGAAAAAGCAATTCGGCTTAATTTTTATATCAGAGACGGAAGTCTTCGGGAAACAAACTCGCAAGCTTTTGCTGTAGCCTCTTCCCTGGATATAGACTCCATATCAATGACAAGTTCCGGGCTCAACGGTTCCTCGTAAGGGACCTGGACGCCTGGGACCGGCCAGCCGGCCTTGCCCTTTGCATAAATGTTTTTCGGGGCCCCGTGGCTGTCGCTGCGGGTGACTTCCCTTTCAGCACAAACGGGAAGGGGGCATCTGAGATAGATTTCCGCAAAGTCAGGAATGAGTTGCCGGGCCAGTTCCCGCCATTTTCGCCTATTTCCGGTAGCATCGATTATGGCACAGTGGTCAACCGATGAAAGTGTTTTTGCCGTGTAAACAAGCGCCCGGTAAACGAGGTCTCTTTCGGTTTCAGAATACACAGGTTCAGGCGTGACTATTTTCCTGAATTCGTCCATTCGCAGAATGAAGAAACGTGGAAAACGCCCCTTAATACTGTCTGCAAGAGTACTTTTGCCGCTGCCGGGCAAGCCTGTAATCCAGATGACAAGACCGCTCATGGCTAAAGCATACCACAGAGTCGTACTTAGTTGTGGGTCTCAGTTCCCCTTCCTGGGTTGCTGCTCTCTTGCTTCCTGGCAGTCACGGCAGAGCAGGGCAAAGGGAATTACTTTCAGCCGTTCCATGCTGATTTCTTCACCGCATTCTTCGCATTCGCCGTAACTTCCTTCATCAAGTCTTCTTAGTGCCAGCTCGATTTTTCTGATACTTGCCAACTGAGAATCGAACTGCCTGCAGCTCATATGCTCGAACTGGTAAAATACCGAGCAGTCGCCTTCATCCTGTCCCGCGGCGATAGTCTGCCTGTTTTCCCCGGACATGAACTTTTTCATCACGTCGGCAGAATTTCTGATGATCTCAACTTTTTTTTCATTCAACATCTTCCTGAAATTGTCCCTCGACGAATTCTCCGGCATATGCCCCCCCTTTTACTGCAAAAGTATTGTCAAAACCCGGTAAGGCAAACATAAAGATATTCTTTGATATGCCTTAACTATACACAGGGATCATTAAAACACAATTACAATCAGATTAAAAGATTGTTACAAGAGGCAACTCCCTGAATTTGCAAAGAGTTCATTAAACAGAAAAAAATAAACCACAGAGGTCACAGAGACAAAAATGAATTTGGTTTACAGCGTGAAAAGACGGAGATCACAGTGAGGAGACAGCAGTGAGTATGTTTTATTAAATAATTTCTCTGTGCTCTCTGTGGTGAACTGAGGTTATGTTTTTGGACTGTATTGCCGTTTCAGCCATCTGCTGAGGCCGTCAAGTCCGGGGAAGAGTACCCTTTCGGTCACATTTGCCTGGTCGAGCTTGTCGCGGATCTCCCATTTAAGGTTTGCCGGGATTATGATCTTGCGCCATATAGCAGGATGTTTTTTCAACCAGCCGCACAATACATCCGTCGGGCTGGACATTACCGAAAAGAGTGCGAACTGGTTCACTATTCTGTCGTCAATCGATGGAGGCTCGAAGAAAACTACAAAATCATTCTTGCGTAGTTCGGCTAATTCTACAAGTGATTTGACTGATTCAGAAAGCATTCCTACGGTGAACACGTTAGCTCCCTCAAGTTCCAGTTTCTCCCTGAGTTTTTTGGGGAGTTCCAACTGTGCTCTGACATAGTTGACTGCCCATATGGCGCCATCGGTATCAAACTTCTCAATATTTGCCGTTGCAAAGTGGAGTGCAATAAACGGGGAATACGTCCAGTCAAGGAGTCTTGTGGGCAGTCCGTAGTGCTGCGCTACTGAAAGCCAGTGCCATATTGAGTCGCTTTCAACGACAGCAATCC
>CAWHNC010000033.1:0-4916 GCA_963830245.1 Nitrospirota bacterium | reverse complement strand
ACAAATTATGACCTGCACATTCAAGCACCTGAGCTACCACATCGATATCTTTACGGCGTAGCTTTCCAGCTTTGACGCAAGCCTTCAATATTTCTCTAAATTCTAAATGTGCATCCCGCGCAAATGACTTTTTGTCCATATGATCTGTTGGGGTACCATAAATATCTGGCTTCAAAGTATGAAATATCTTGTAATGATCAGGATGATCGAAAGCGAATTCTATAAAATAAAGCATAACTTGGCGCAGAGTAGAGCGGATTGTCCTGATGTTCTCTGATATTTCGCATATAGTAAGTAATTCTTTCACATCCCCTTCACAAATAGCAGAAAGCAATTCGTCCTTGTTTTTAAAATATTGATAAATGGTCGCCGGAGAAAAGTCGATTTTTTGGGCGAGACTACGCACGGTGAATTTTTCGTAGCCATCTTTAACAAAAAGGTCACGGGCCGAATTGATAACCTCCCGGCGAAATTCCTCTTTGTACTTGGCTTTTTTTTCCTTGACTCCCATTAATTCTCCTAACTCCGTTTATTTAAATAAACCATAATTTAAACTTCTCATATTATTTTTGTCAATTAAGTTTCTGTATTTTGAGGGTAATTTTATGAGATCATTGTTTACAGGAAACTCAATGATGATGATAAAATAATGAATTCGGCTCCCTATGGAGGGGACAGTCAACCACAGGGAGCCGAAATTTCCTGTGGGGGAGGCCAGTCAACCCACAGGATCCTTTATGAAGATCTCCAGCGACTTTCTTTGTTGCTTCCATATGCTGGAGATATTACATTTCCTTATTGCTTTCTTCTCTAATAGCTTTGGATAGTTCCCTGCCCTCCTGCCACCGGAGTTCTTGGCTTGAAGATTATACTTGGCCCTGTATTTATCCCCAGCGTAGGCACTGCGTCGCTCGGGAAATTGACTATTACCGATCCAGGCGCCCAGTTAGGATACTGTGCCTTCAGATCGGTAAGCGGCCCTGCATCCAATGCCCTGTTCATGCATGCTGCCACACACGCAGGCTTTAATCCCGCGCTTATCCTTTCAATACACAACGTGCATTTCGTCATTTTCGGCCTCAACGGGTCAGCCTGTGTATAGCTCCTGAAGTTGGGATCATAATACTGAGGGGCGCCCCATGGACATGCGTCCTGACACTTGCCGCACGATATGCAATTTGTGTTGTCTACAAGCACTATCCCGTATGTTGACTCCTTATAGATTATCTGCATCGGGCATACTTCTACGCACGCCGGTGTGTTGCAGTGGTTGCAAGCTAATGAAAGATCCAGCACATCTATATTTGGATACACTGACCCGTATTCTGTCTTTGTCACCCTTCTCCAGTTCTCTTTCATGTTGTACTTCCTGTACATCACAGAAGTTCTCTGGCTTCCATCGCTCCCGGGCAGGCTTTCATACGCCGAAGGGTTCAAATATGGGTCTGTCGCAGATGGGTTTGTTGCAGTTGTAAGCCAGCTCAATTCCACATTGATATTTGCATCTCCCCTCAATTGGTCATTCCAGTTTTTGCAAGCTATCGCGCATGTCTTGCACCCTAAACATCTTGTCTGGTCATAATAAAATCCCCATTGGTTCATATATGTATATCCCTCCTCTCACTTCGTTATTGTGGATTCGTCAGACTGACTTCGCAAAGGTTCCCGTTATAGTGGTTGTTAGCGCAATCCGCATAGAATAGTGCACCGTCTTTTGGCCCGTCGTCATAGTCGTGCGTCAAAGTATTAGGCGCCCCTCCCACGTCAACGGGAACAGTATGCTTTTCAGGAATTCCGTCCATGTTTGTGTCAAACCAGGCAGTATACGTCTCTTGAGTGCTCGCCCTGTACCAACTGCCATCCTGAATGTCCACAACACCAGGCTTCGTTCTGATCGTAAGTAAAGCCGTTGTCTTTATGCACCCCCAGTCATTGAAGACATATACCGTATCGCCGTTGCTGATGCCTCTAGACCCGGCATCCACGGGATGCATCCTTACAACCGTTGGGAATTGATCTTTTATCACAGGGACATTGTCGAATATTGAATGCACTCTGTTCCTCGGATGGTTCGTCGTAAACTGAAGGGTATATGCGATTCCCTTTGCTCCCACATTTGTACCCCCAATAATGTCTTCGTATCCTTGATGAGGCCTTGCATACATTGGCTTGGGAGGGTATGTGGATCTGTAATAACCTCCGTCCGGCTTTTGATACGCAGAGCCAAGAGCCATATCCCTGTAAAAGAGAGAAGGACAAAAGAACTGTATCTTACCCGTATCCGTCCCGTACTGACCCGCCGGTGTGCTTCCCAGCCCTACATATGCTTGAGCAGGGGGAAAAGGAAATTGGGTTGTCGCATTTTGGCTGAATTCATTCCAACTCGGTAGCGTTGCATTAGGGTACACTGCCTTGTATGCGGGATTGATAGTTGAATTGGCCCATCTTTCCTGACACAATTCTCTCTCTGTCCTTCCGTTCATACCATAAGCAAGACCCATTCTTGCCGCAAGCAGGTCATCAATTGCCATATCGGACATGCTTTGATACATCGGATCAAACAGTTTATTCATCATACATAACTGATAGCCCCGCTGGAGATAAGGAATGGCATCGCGCTCATGATGAGTTGCAGCAGGAAGTATTATGTCGTACATCGCTGCTGTCGGATTTAGGAACATCTCATGTATTACAGAATATTTGATCTGGGGAGACTGCAAGGCTAATAAATTCTTGTTTGTATTTGGGTTTGAGTTAACAGGATTACCCTGAATACTGACACCCCCATATACCATTTCTACCTGCAGTCTCGGATTCGAACCCAGCAGGTCATAGGCACCATTAAAAGCCTGGACGTCCGCCCTTAGCTGCGCAGGTGTCCTCTGGTCGAGGCCGTTCATCACAATATCATAAAACCGATTGGACGAGGCGACAATTATTCCATATCGCGGCAATGTTGTCAGGGGGGTGGTAAGATTCCCCACAACCACAGCAGTCCCCGTAGCATTCGTCATGTCAAGTCCCGCTCCTCCACCCTGCTTGTTGGTATTGCCTGTCATGGCTGCTAGTGCCATTATAAGCATGCAATGCCACATACCGTTGTTTGTCCTCTGCCCTCCTGCGGTGCCTCCCCACAGCATGGCCGGCTGCGTGGAAGCATAGGCTATGGCAAGATTTTCTATGATCGAGGCAGGAACACCAGAAAGGTTCGAGGCCCATTGGAGCACCCCGCTATAACCGCCATAGGTTGTCTGGAGTCCGTTAAGATATTCCACAAATGACATGCCGGGAGGACACACAAATGTCTGCCCTGTCGCCTGGTTTGTAGCAGTGTCACCCGGATAAAACCCGAAACAATACTGCTTTATAAACGCCTGGTTATGCAGTCCTTTTTGGTATATCACATTCGCCATTGCAGCAAGAATTGCACCGTCTGTCTGAGGTCTCGGCTGTATAAAGGCGGGCAGGTTATATGCCGCATAGCCGGTGGATAATGTTTTGGCAGTGTCGGTAAAGCTTGTGCTGACTGTTAAAACCGGAATACCGGCCTCTTTTGCCTTTGTAAGAATAAAGGCATCGTTCACAGATTTAATTGTCGGGTCCTGCGCCCAGTTAAGAAGGAATTTGGTGTTGAATATGTCCAGAGTGGAGTTGCCTACCGAATTTGGACCGAGCACAGCGTATTGAGCATACATCAAATTGTCGTTTGAAGATGCGCCTGTAAGCCCTATAAATGTCCCAAGGTAAGGTATGATTTGGGTATTGTTTAGCAGACCTGGCCCATAATAAATGCCGGCAGCTGGTGAAGTTGCAAGCGGCATATAACCCAGAGTTTGTTGTCTGGTCTGCATCTCGGTAAGCCATCCCGCAACTGTATCAAGAGCCTCATCCCATGTTATATTTACAAACCCCCTCAAGTTGCCCCTTGCAATGGTCTGTTTCAAAGGGGTTTTCAATCTGTCGGGCGCATATGTCCTCTTTATACCGGCATATGCCCTCACACAGGCCCTGGGTTGGTAATTTGTAATACTCTCGTCTATTGCTGCAGCTCCTGCCCGCGGGATATCACCCAGACTTGTCATTGTTAATATTGCACCGTTTTTAATTCTATATTGGTGTGCACAGCGACCGCCGCAGTCAAAAGGCTGAGTGCTCATTACTACCTGTACGTCCGGATCCATGGTAAGGGTGTCTGCCGGCGAAGCAATAGCCGTCCCCACAGCAGCATTGGTCGAATACGAGGACTGTCCTCCCCCTCCGCAACCGTAAATTGTAGCCGTTGCACTCAATGCGCCGAGTCCTTTCAAAAAACTTCGCCTGCTGACCTTTGTATTCTCATTAATGGCTTCCTTCAAATCCTTTAAACCTTCCATACTGTCCCTCCTTTCATGAGTTAACGCAATTTGTTATGACAGTTCCACAAACAAATCGTCGCGACGAAGAATTGATGCTCGACGCGGAAAAGTATGCCTCGCTGGCATCGCTTTTCGGCCGTCCCTACGCACACGATCAATTCGAGCTCGCCTGGAAGAATCTGCTCTTCGATCATTTTCACGACGTAATGCCCGGCTCCGGCATCGCCGTCAACTATCTCGACGCCAAGCGAAATCTGGAAACGTTGCCCGCTCCGCGAAACTGATTACCGACGCGTCCCTCGACGAGCTCCTCGCGCACGTCAACACGCAAGGCCCCAACGTCCGCGGAGACGGCGTCGCAGTCGTCGTCTTCAATTCCCTCTCGTGGCCCAGAACCGAAGTCGTCGAGGCCGACGTCCAACTTCCCGGCTCGGCAAAAGAAGTTTAGTCTTGGATGGCGCCGGCGAACCAGTTGCGCACCAACTCCTCACCATGGACTCGTCAACCAATCGCGCGCATCTTCTTATCGTCGCCAACGTACCCGCTCTCGGCTACAAAACC
>CAWHNC010000032.1:0-8843 GCA_963830245.1 Nitrospirota bacterium | reverse complement strand
GCAGTTTTGGGATCGAAAACCGCCTCGATCATAAAGACCAGTTTGGACCGGCTCTCCCGGCTATAGATTACAGGCGGCGTGTATTCGGCCTGCGGCGATATGAAACTCACCTTGCCCATAAACGGCGCAGGCACGCCGTCCACCATGACCTTCACCATGTCACCGGAATGAATTGAGCCGACAATATCTTCCGGCACAAATGCGCGAACTTTGATATTCCGGGGCGGCAGCAGAATCACGACCGGACGTCCTGCAGCTACCCATTCACCCTCACGGTAGAGTGTGTCATAAATCAGACCGGCTTCAGGCGCAACCTGGCGTTTTTGCGAAAGGTCCCATTCTGCCTTGGTCAGTGTTGCTGCCAATGCTTTCACATTGGCCTCTGCCGCTGTAATCTGGTCGCTCCGGGAGCCGAGATGCGCTGTTAACAGATCTGCCTGGAGTTGAGCCACCCGCTGCCGGTCCTGGTCCCGTGTTGAACGGGCGCGGTCAACGTCCTGCGCGGAAGATGCCGATGTCAGCAGGAGTTTTTCCTGGCGTGCGAGTTCAATTTCGGAAAGGACCAGGGCTGCCCGGGCCTGACGCAACTGCGCCTCGGCAGACTCTATTTCGGTGGGCCGCTTGCCCTTCCTCGCGTCTTCCAGAGTGGAGCGGGCTTGCAGCAGTCGCCGTTCTGCCTCATCCCTGGCAGATCTTTCAGGTTCATTATCCAATGCAAAGAGCTGATTGTTGGTCTTGACCTGATCGCCCCGCCTCACGTTCAAAGACTTTAACGCGCCGGAATACGGTGAGGCGACATAAACGAACTCACCCTCCACGTAGCCCTGAAAGCGATTGGCAGCATGGCGGCCGCAGCCGGTCAGAACACAAAAAGCTGCCACCGTACAAAAAATCGAAAACAACACTTTAAGCCTCACAGCCCCTGCACGGATCATTGTTTCAACCTCCCCTTCTCAGTGATCAAACCCTCAAGAATCACTGTCATGATAGCGGAAAAGCCTTCCTTTGGTGAAAGCTCAAGCTCCTCCATCATTGAAGGATTTATAATTGTCTGCACTGCGCTTAACAGAATGTACGTGACCACTTTGGCCGGAATGTCTTTGCGTATGGTCCCGGCCCGGCGTCCCGCGCGAAGAAACTTTCCGAAATAGTGCTGAATTATCTCGCGGCGCCGTCCCTCCACCAATTCCCATATTTCAGGCGCCGTACGGTGAACGTCACGGATAAACGGCGGCTGAATCTCACCGGTGTGGCCCTGTATGCACGAAAGCATACGATGCAGCACTCCGGGAGAACCTGATAATGACCCGGAAGTGATTTGCTGCAACTCAGCCTCTACGCCACTGAACTTATCGAGGATGACGGCCTCGACAAGCGCCATCTTGCTCGGAAAGTGAGCGTAAACGGTCTTTTTGCTCATCCCGAGTTCTTTTGCTATATCATCCATAGTCACTCCGCGAAACCCATGTGTAAAAAAATGTTGCCGTGCCCCGGCCACAATCCTCAGCCTGGCGGAACTCCGTTCAGGTGTTTCCTTCAGATCCGCTTTGGTACGCTCCATAGATAACAACGCTCCCTGCTTAAAGACATATTTGAAAAACTCAAAAAACTAAAAAAGTATATCAAGTTTCCTAGACCGTGTCAAGCAGGTGTACAATTGCCTCACATGAAATCTATTTGAGCTGCTGTCATTCCCGCAGGTAGTAAGCGGGAATCCAGTGTTGATTTATTGCAATTCGTTCCCTTGCCTTTATATCTCAAGTGCGATACAATACTATATAAAACATAGGCGGAGGTTTTGAATGCCAAAGACAACAATGATACATGCAAGAGTGGAGGAAGATTTAAAAGCAGAAACGGAAAAAATATTTAAGAAGTTGGGGCTATCTACCACTGAAGCGATTACGGTCTTCTTCAGCCAGGTGAGGCTCAGGAAAGGATTGCCTTTCGATGTAAAGATTCCTAATAAGACAACTTTAGAGACTTTCAGGAAGACCGATGCCGGGGTGGAACTCAATGAGTACGAGAGCATGGCGAAGTTTAAAGAAAAGATGGGAGCCAAGTAGTGTTGAGGTTCATCACTACTACCCGCTTTGAGAAAGATTACAGGAAGATGAAGAAGCAGGGTAAAGATATTGATAAGCTTGATGAGATAATGGAAAAACTTATCAAGGAAGAAAAGCTGCTCGAAAGACACAGTGATCATCCGCTTACAGGGAATTATAAGAAACGGAGGGACTGTCACATAGAGCCCGATTGGTTGCTCATCTATAAAATTGATAAAAAAGAGGGAATCATTATTTTTGAGAGGACTGGTAGTCATCCAGAGCTTTTTGAATAAGTCCCGGGCTTCTTACTCTGACACTGTCCAAGGATAATAAAGTTGTATACTGCATTCGCGAATCAGCAATACTTGATTCTAATTAAAATCTGTATTTATTGGCCACGGGCATAACACACATTTCCTTCCTGGAGGCAGCACATTTCAAATCTGGTATAATTCACCAGAGTACAAAAGGTAACTGCCGGGGAAAGGTCTTTGTTTTGACGTCATTGCGAGCGGAGCGCGGCAATCTAGTTGTTGATTTTTCGAGCACCCATGGATAAGCAATTCTATATTTACCTTATGACAAATATGAGCAACGCCGTTCTTTACACTGGCGTGACGAGTGCTTTAAAAAGAAGAGTGTATGAGCATAAAGAAAAACTGGTTGAGGGATTTACAAAGAAGTATCGTGTTACCAAGCTTGTCTATTATGAAACGGCGAAAGATGCTCAAACTGCGATCACCAGAGAGAAGCAGATAAAGAGCGGCTCACGGCAGAAGAAGGTGGCATTGATTGAAAGCATGAATCCTCTTTGGCATGATCTCTATGATGATCTCTGAAAAAGACGAGATTGCCGCGCTTCGCTCGCAATGACGGTTTTTGGGGAATACAAATGACGCCCCAGACGACCCGACAATACCGCAGCTCCTGAATAGCCCGCTCGAATACTGAAAGTTATTTGTGGCACTCAGCAGATTTTGTGCCCTCTTGATTTTGCGGACTCGTCGGTGCAACCATACGCTGCATCAATCATCTTCATTGAGCGAATTACCAGAGGAAACTTGGATGCTCCACAAACCAGGAGAAGAAGAGTTAACTAACCACCTGCCCTAAACTTTATAGCACCTTCCTGCCGCACTGGTATGATATAATTACAAACCATGAGGATTTTAAAGAAAAAGAGTGAAGTAGCTGCATTCCTTCAGCTTCTCAAAAAGAGGGCTGCCGGTGTTGAGCCCCGCATTGAGAAAGCGGTGCGGGCGATACTTGCCGAGGTGAAGAAGAAAGGAGATGCGGCGCTCGAAAAATATACGCAGAGGTTTGACAGGCACAATCTGCCTTTAAGAGTCAAGACGACAGAAATAAAAAAGCATGCTGCAAAGGCTGAAAAACAGGGTATCAAGGCGCTTGAAATCGCTGCAACGAGGATCAGGAATTTCCATGAAAAACAAAAGGAGAAGTCCTGGTCGTATGAGGCAAAGGGTGAAGTCCTGGGGCAAATAATCAGGCCGCTTGCGCGCGTGGGCGTCTATGTTCCCGGCGGCAAGGCCTCATACCCCTCAACAGTATTGATGAATGTGATTCCCGCGCTCGTGGCAGGGGTCGATGAAATCGCCTTGTGCGTCCCTACCCCCGGAGGAGAAATAAACCCATATGTTATGGCTGCAATAGAGCTTCTGGGAGTGAGGGAGATTTACAGGATCGGCGGAGCCCAGGCCATCGGAGCCATGGCATACGGCACAAAGGCCATAAACAAAGTGGATAAAATAGTCGGTCCGGGAAATATCTATGTGGCCCTTGCTAAAAAGATGGTTTTCGGAGAAGTTGCAATCGACATGATTGCTGGACCGAGTGAGATATTGATTATAGGTGATGCAACGGCAAATCCGGTTTTTGTTGCGGCAGATATGGTAAGCCAGGCTGAGCATGATGAGCTTGCTTCCAGCATATTGATAACAGATTCGGAAAGTCTTATCAGCGGAGTTACCCTGGAACTTGAAAAACAGATCAAGTGCCTGAACAGAATGGATATCGCAAAGAAATCTTTAAAACAGTTTGGAGCCATAATCTTGACAGAGGATATAGAGAAGGCCTCTGACATAGCAAACAGTATAGCGCCTGAGCATCTCGAGATATTGACTGAGCATCCTGAAAAGACCCTTGCTTGCATTCATAATGCAGGCGCAGTCTTTCTGGGTCCCTGGACACCTGAACCTCTCGGTGATTACGCTGCCGGCCCCAATCACACTCTGCCCACCGGAGGCACTGCCCGGTTTTCATCCCCCCTGGGAGTTTATGATTTTATCAAGAGAACCAGTATGTTGCAATTTGACAGGGAAAGTTTTATGCTACTGGCAGATACAGTGGAGGCGATCGCGGGCGTTGAGGGGCTTGAGGCTCATGCGAATACCGTAAGGGTCAGGAGAAACTACATTAAAGAGCGGAGTCGAAAACAGTCTTAGTCGTAGCAGTATTTCGATGGAGGAGCGTATGCAGACAGGTCAGATCGCAATTAACAATACAACAACAGATGTCCTTAATGACACCCAGCAGCAAAACAGGAAGGCCAACGGCGCGCAGGCAGCGACGACGCCTGCCGGTGGAGGAGAAGCAAACGCCCAGACGCCGAGTGCAGCAGATGTGACGGTTACTTTAAGTGCTGCAGCTATGACGGCGGCTGCAACAGCACAAGCTAATATACCGGCCGGAAATGGAAACGCACAGGCAGTGCAGCAGTCGCAGGTAACTCAAAATGTCGAGGCTACACAGGCAATCAGGGCTTATAATAATGCCAACCAGGCAGCTGCAAACAACAATGAAAATATGACACAAAATCAGCAGCCGCCGCAAGAAACTCAAAAAACCATCACCCGTCTCGGCGCAGCGTAGGGCTCACTTTTTATTTATTCTAACAGCATCTCAATAATACTATATCCACCGCAGGGGGGATGTGAACCATCCTCCCTGAAATCGCAACCGTCAACCAGGAAATCGCATTTATTACAGACAAGCTTTTTTATCTCATCATCTGCGGAAAAAGTGCATTTCTGAGGGCGTTCAGCCATTTTTGACAAGTCGAGCACTGAGCGAAGTTCGTGCAGCGTCAGGTTTTTCTTGAGAAACAGGAAGGCGCCGCAACATAGGTCCTCTTTGCCCTCTTTGTAAAAAGAGCAAAATCCCCTGCAAATTATTCTGGTATAGTCCGTATCTTTCATAGAGCTATCCGGTCACTTTCTCAAGCCATTTCAGGTAGTCCCCGGAACCTTCAACAACAGGAACTGCAATAATCTCAGGAACTGTATAGCTGTGCAGCTCCCTGACCCTTTTTTCAAGGGATTCAAAAAGCCGTTTCTGGGTCTTCACAATCATAAGCACCTCTTCATCATCCTCGATATTTTCGTTCCAGCGATAAATAGAGCGGATGGGCTTAACGATATTTACGCAGCCTGCAAGCCGTTCTTCTACAAGCGCACGCGCTATCCCGGCCCCCTCTTCCTCATTGGGCGCTGTTATATATATGACAAGCGGTTCCATGTCCTGGTATGCTCCTTTCCTTATTTATGAACTGAAGTCTAAGGGGTTTATAAAAAAAATAAAGCAATCCATACCACAATACCGCCTGATACGGACAGGCAGACAGCCTTTACAGCCCTTTTTCTTTCATAATCAAACAATGAAATATTATCGATTTTAATAATGCTCCGTTCATGTACTTCCTCGACGGCGCCATCCCTTGCGATAAGGACTTTCCCAGGCTTGACCGCGATTACCCTGCCAGGCACTTCACCGGTAACGGCTATAGTAGTTACTGTTTTACCGAGCATGGCCTTTTCCATGTTAACTGCAAAGAGCTGATAGTAGCCCCAAAGGATAAATCCTGTTCCTGCTGCGGTTAAAATTTCTTTCCAGCCTGTCGTTATGCGCCAAAGCTGCATTATGGATATTATATTTAGTAGAAAACGCCGTTATTGAGCAGACAGGTTTGCGAACCGTCTTTTGCCACCAGAATAACGGTGGGCCTGAACAGTACAAAATCCTGATGAAACGGGGTGCTTATTTTTCCCCCGAACGAACTGTTGTCCCCCAGCGCCAAATGTATCGTGCCAAGTATCTTTTCAGATTCGAGAATATTGTCAGGCCTTTTTGCCATGCTATTGGTGCCGATTCCCAGCTCGGCTATGTTCCTGTTCTCCGGGCGCTCATCAAGCTTCGCATTCAGCACTGATGTGAACGGCTCGTCACCCGACACCTCCTGCACCACGCCGTCTTTGATCAGCAGAGTTATCGGCTTCTTTAACTGTCGCGTCGGGGCCCATTCAAGTACGAGTCTACCCTGTGCCGTACCCTCCAGCGGAGCAAAAAAGACTTCTCCCGCAGGAAGGTTTCCGAAGGCTCCGGGCCTGGAAAGGATGCCGGTATCGGCAAGCGCCTTTCTGCCTTTTTTTGATACGGTAAGCTCGGACCCGTTCGGGGCGGTCACTTTAAGCGATTCCGCTCTGTTCACAATCTTTGCGACAGCAAGGGTCTTTTTTGACAGCGCTTTCCAGTCTGTTCCCATCGGTCCCTCGATCATGGCGAAATCAAAGAGCGGCATACTGGCATAACGGCTGCCGCACAGGCCCGTCAAAAAATTTCTGAACTGGGTATGACTCGTGGAATAATTGGAAAGGGCGATAACCGCATCGACCGCATACTTCTTATGTTTGGATATTATCGCTGCCGCCTTAAGCATCCCGTCTCCGGAAAGCGTCTTGTTTATAAGGGCATCGAGAAGTCCTGACTTTCTTAACTCGCCGACTGCCCTGTCACCAAAGGCGCTGCACCAGAGTTTCTCCGGAGGCTCTGAACCGTGGCTCCCCGTAGCAGGGAATTCCTCGTATATAATTTTTTTTGCATATACTTTGCCGATCTCGGATGTCAGAATCGCTATATCCCTGAGCCGTTCCCGCCTGCAATGTTCCTGCTCACCGACAGTCTCTGCGGATGAAAGGGTATCGGTAAACACCAGCACTCTCTCATGGCGCTTTACGCCGAGGTTGAATGTATAAATGGATCTGAGTGCAGCGGCGATCATGAGAAGGCCAGTTCCATCTGTTCGAGCAGCCTTCCCGGAAATTCTATAGGATACTTGTTATCAAAGCATGCAGTGCAAAAATCCTCGGGATTGGGAAGGATGTTTTTTAAGCCTTCTATACTCAAATAGGAAAGGCTGTCAGCGGTCAGATATTTTTTTATCTCTTCGGTCATGTGGCTCGAGGCGATAAGTTCATATCGCGTCGGCGTATCTACGCGCGCGGCCTTGATGGGATCGAGATCGCCCACCAGGTCGGCGACGGTCACGTCCGGCGTGGCGAGCTTTTCAACGTAGCGATCGTCGCGCGAGAGCCAGGCGATGGGCGTTGCGTCGCCGCGCTCGGCAATGAGGTCGCGGCAGCGTTTGCACAAAGGGTGGTAAGGATTGTCGCGAATCTCGCAACCGGCCATATAGGGCAGCCGTTCGTCCAGCAGCGCGGTAAGGGCGCGCAGAATGCGGCTCTTGGCCTGGCCGCGAAGGCCGAGCAAAATGAAATTCTGCTTCGACAAGACGGCGTTAACGATCTGGGGAATCACTGTGTCTTCATAGCCGATGATGCCGGGAAAAATTGTTTTGTGGGATTGCAGTCGCGCCATCAAGTTGGAGCGCATCTCGTCTTTGACGGTGCGCGTTTTGAGCTGCGCCTCTGAAAACAATTTACTGGCGCGAAGTTCTGCCAGGGTGAGGGGAAGCGAAGAGAGTGCGGGCATCGGGAAGATCTCCAGTTTGTTACGAACGGCCTGTTATAGAGAGACGTTTGGCAGGAGGGAATGGATGCGCAGAAGCACCGAGGTTCTTAGTTTCTTGAGCTACCGGGGACAGAAGACGCACTCCATTTTTTTGACAAGCGCCATGATCGCAGTATGCTCCTATTTTTGGAAATCGCAAAATCGGTGTTGATTCCAGGGTGCATCGACACATACCCGCTCGAAGCGTTGAGTTTGGTCAGACGCGGCTCTGGAATGACGCATCTCATCCCATGTGATGGATTTAGGGGCTCACCGAGAATTGCTTTGCTGGTGCTTGCCGAGTGGCTGTGCACGGCTATGGGCTGCGGAGGCACAGCCCAATCGCAATCCGCACCGGTGGCGGCGCAAGCGGAGATCAAGCCCGCGCCTCCCACCCCGATTGCCGAGAAAAAGGCGGAGCTGGGCGACGACGAGACCTGGAATCCGGATTGGGACAGGATTGTGGAAGAGGCGCTGCCTGGGGATCTGCTCTCGCCGAAACGGGAGCGAGCGGTGAAGGCGCTTTGTCCGCTATTTAAATCGATGAACGACGCCGACAAACGGGCCTTCTGGGCCTATTTCTTTCAGGCCCTGGCAGGGGCTGAGGCGGGATTGAAGCCAACCGCCGACGTTCGCCATACTGAACCCCAAGTTCCGTGGTGGATACCGTTACCAGGCAAACGGTGCGGCAGGAAGGACTGCTGAGCTGACCTACATGGACGCCGATCGGTATGGGTGCGATTTTGACTGGCAGACAGACAGGCAATTGCCGGAACACGACCCGGCCAGGACCGTCCTGCAGCCGAAAAATAACCTGCTGTGCGGTATCAAAATTCTCGATAACCAGCTGCTGACGCTGCACAAACCGCTGCTGACAAAGTCCAGCTACTGGGTGACGCTGCGGCCGGGAACCTATAGCTACCTGCTGTTTATGAAGCAGATGAAGAATGTGCCCGAGTCCTGCGGGCCCACTCCGATACGGCACGGCTGGTT
>CAWHNC010000031.1:0-33077 GCA_963830245.1 Nitrospirota bacterium | reverse complement strand
ATGTCCTGTTCTTCGACGAGTCTACGTATTGCTCTTACGTCAGCTCAGGGTACCATTACTGATGCGGACTATGCATCAGAAACATCGAGTCTGACAAAAGCAATGGTTGTACAGCAGGCTGGTATTTCGATTCTTGCCCAGGCGAACATGCTGCCTCAGCAGATACTTGCTCTGCTTCCGAAATAACAGTAAGTAGTAAGAAATAAGCAGTAAGTAGTAAGCAGTAAGATGTGAATGAAGTACAGGGCGGCTTTTAACAGCCGCCCTGAATAAAATAACTAATTGGTGAGTGCGATGAACGTAAACGCGGCGATAGTAAATACGCCTGATATGAATGGCCAGAGCGAGATGTACTCGAATAAGGGAGCTGATACGGCTCCTATGATGGCCGGTTCATCGGGTGAAGGCAGTATATCGCAAGCTGACCAGGATGACATTGTTACAATCACCGAACTCCGCAGGCAAGAACACTGGCAAGGATAGTCGGGCAGACGAACAGCGCAAATGTGGTTGCAGCGCCTGACCTTTTTGAGGCAATCGGGGTTATTGCTGTTGACTCTGACAAGAATGTCATTGTGCAGTTTTACGATAAAACAGGGAAAATGGTGGCCCAGTTTCCTCCTGACCAATATCTGGCGATGATGAAGCATTTGAATCAGGTAGCGGAGAGCCTATTTCACGTAAAGGCGTAAATGGGCATATCGGGCATAGTTGTGAATCGAAATTTCTCATATTCCCACTACTCATGTACCCATATACCCATTTTCCCATTTTTTCATATACTCATATCTACTATCTCTATTGCTCTTATTCTACTCTTATTGATATACTAATATATGATGCTAAAGATTAATCTCAGGATACCGATATAATAAATGAGTGACAGGCTCAACATGGCGCACTCATTTAGCTGTTACCTGTTACATTTTTTGGAGGAACTGACATGTCGACGAGTCCGATAGATGTATCCAGCCTTTTACAGTCTTTCGGTTTGGGCGGGGCCTCAAACATCAATGTAAACACCATTGTTAGCGAGCTCATGCAGGCTAATGAGGAGCCCTTGACAAACTTGCAGAATTCTGTAACCGGATATCAAACAGCGATAAGCGCATACGGGACTTTACTGTCGTCCGTATCATCTCTGAATACTGCTGTCCAGGCATTGCAGAATACCACTGTGAGCCTGACTGCCACTTCTTCCCAGCACGGGGTATTTCACGGCGACGGCATCCGGCAAAGCGACTGCGGGTTCCACTGATATAAACGTTTCGAATATCGCAAGCGCCCAGAGCATCTATTCTACGGGATTCGGCTCTGAGTCAAGCCCGGTGGCGGACCTGTCGGAAAGCGCCACGCAGTATTTGCAGGTCCAGTCGGGATCCGGGACCAGTATAATTGCCATTAACTCTTCGAATAACACCCTTTCTGGGTTGGCAAGCGAAATCAACAGCGCTAACGGGGGTGTCACTGCAACGGTGGTACAACAGTCCTCAAATTTTGTTGTTAATGATGGCACCGGCAGCACCATTGCAAACAATACGTTGGCTTTTAACGACGGCACCGGCAGCAAAACAGTATCGATAGCAGCCGGAAACTATTCGGGCAGCGATCTTGCCGCTGCAATTCAAAAGGCCCTCAATACGAGTGAGTTTGGAAACAACAATACACCGTCCAGTGAATATGCTGTAAGTTTTGATACAGATACCAATGAATTTAGTATTAAGAATAACTCAACCGATCCGCTGACCATTAATTGGGGCAGCAGCACTATTACACCCCAGCAGCTAGGTTTCAGTTTTAATCCGGGTGGCACTTCAGATTCTGCGGCTATATCATCCGGAGGGGGCAGCCTCACTGGCAGCGCTGTCACAGGGACATATGTGCTGGAATTAGCCTCGAATTCGACCGGTAGCGCGAACAGGATAACAATAAAGGCTGATGAGTCAGGCACCGAGAATTTCAACGAGTCTTCTGCAGACACGGATAATTTTGGTCTTTCCGCATTTGCGTTTGATCCTGCTTACAATAGCGCTGACGGGACAATCAGTTCCAGAAACAACATCGGAAGCATGAACCAGTCTCAGCGCTGGCATGGATGCACAATTACAAGTCAATAACGGTGTCACGATAGACAGGCCGGGCAATACCATTACTGATGTCATTCCCGGTGTCACGTTAAATTTACTTTCGGGGGGAGAAGGTACCGTTACCGTAGCGGCCGACAGCAGTGCGCTCTCAAGCAATTTGTCTTCATTCGTTACAGCATATAATTGGCGCTGAGTACCATAAATTCGCTCTATGAAGCGCCAAGCAGTTCAAGTACAAGTTCCCAGCAGCAGAACCAGGGGTACTGGGCGGTGATTCAATAGTGCTTGGCCTGCAGCAGTCTTTGACGTCTATCATGAACACCCAATACGGCTTTAGCAGTAACACGCTGAATAACGTATCTTTCCTCCATCGGCATTACCACAGATAGCAATGGTGTTATGTCGCTTGATTCATCGACGCTTTCCGCTGACATACAGTACCGGTACCGGTGCGAAAGATATAACGAACATGATCAACAATTTTGCAAATCAATTGTCATCCAGCCTGTCCAATGCTGTTAACAGCGCTATTCCGGCTGAGACGAGTGATCTGCAGTCCCGGGTGACGTATGACCAAAACCAGGAGACCATTCTGCAGCAGCAGCTTACTCTTGAACAGACATCTCTTACGACAGAATATACCAACCTTACCAATCTCGTTGCCAACGAGAACAGCATCAGCAGCTATCTTACTACTGAGACCGGTCTTCTCACCAGCAACAATCCCAATGGAGTAGAGTAATGGTAAATACATCATATGCTTTAATTCATACACGCAGACAAAAGTAATGACTACTTCCAATCCTGTAGACATGATTATAATGCTTTATGACGGGGCCATCGAGTTCCTTAATAAGGCCGTTACAGGGATCAATATGAAACAGCTTCAGATAAAGCTCAGATATATAAGCAAGGCATTGGCGATTGTTCAGGAACTCAACAACAGCCTGAATATGGATGCAGGCGGAGAAGTGGCTGTTGACTTGCGCAATTGTATAACTATATGATGATAGAGATTGTCAGGGCAAACCTTGGAACGACTGCGACAAACTTCTCCATGTTGTCGGGCTGATGAAAAATCTGCGCGAAGGCTGGTGTCAGATACGGGACAAAGTATAGATACCCCAGCGTTGTATGTTTTACCCAGGGACAGCAGAGATGTTTTCTGCTGTTTTTTGTTATATTAAAGTTATTTCAATTTATAGTGTATAATTACGTTGCATTAATTTAGGGTGAAGAGGCAAAGAACGGATGAAATGGACATAGCCGCATTTATAGGCATTATTCTTGGGGTTCGGCGCGATTATCGGCGGCAACATGGTTGAGGGGGCAACCCCGCTCATCTTGTGCAGGCCGCTGCGGCGCTTATTGTTTTCGGCGGTACGCTCGGAGCTACCCTGCTGAGCTTTTCACTTACTGATATGTTCAATGCAGTTAAAGCTCTCAGATGGTCTTTGTCGGCAGGTCTTCATCTCCGGGTGAAGTTATAGAGGAGATACTGGGCCTTCTTGTTAAAGGCGAGGAAGATGGGGCTTCTTGCCCTGGAGCCACAGATAAAAAATATAGACAATGATTTCCTTGCCGAGGGGGATAAATCTTGTGATAGACGGCATACCTCCGGCAATGATAAGAAGCATACTTTCCCAGGAGATCGACACTTATGAGGATACCTTCAGGAAGGCTGCAAAAGTTTTTGAATCTGCCGGCGGATATGCGCCGACCATAGGCATTCTGGGCGCTGTGCTCGGTCTTATCCAGGTGATGCGGAATGTCACAGAGCCGTCCAAAATCGGCGGCGGCATAGCTGTGGCTTTTGTGGCAACGATTTATGGAGTCGGCTCTGCCAACCTTATTTTTTTACCGCTTGGTAAAAAAATAATGAACAGGCTGAAAGAAGAAATATTCATTAAGGAACTGATTGTCGAAGGAGTTCTGGGTGTGGAAAGCGGCGTCAACCCATATTTTCTGAAGGCCCGCCTGAATTCATTCCTGGCAGAGCATGAGAAACAGTGAATCAGTATATGAGTGTATGAGTGTATGAGAAGCCGGCGCAGAGGTGAGGATGAGCATGAAAATCTTGATCGGTGGCTGATATCATATGCTGATTTTATTACACTCATGTTTACTTTTTTTGCCGCACTTTATGCATTATCATCGGTTGATAAGGCAAAAATGGAGCAATTTTCCGGTTCTTTGAACCAGACTTTCAGGGTAATTGATAAGCCTATTGCTGTGATTGATACCGGCGAGTCAACGCTCGCGCAGAATATCAGGAAAGTGACCGGTGATATGGCGGGCATAGAGCGTAAAGAAGGAGCTTAGGGGTATCGTAATTACATTTTCAGATGCCGTCCTTTTTCGGCTCCGGATCGGCAGATGTGAAGCCGGAAATACGAGGGGTGCTGGAGAAACTTTCCCAATTGCTTCTGACAGCTCCGGGAAAGGTAACTATTGAAGGACATAGTGACAATATCCCGATTGCGAGCGCCAAATATGCATCCAACTGGGAGTTGTCCACTGCCCAGGGCAGCAAGCATGCTTCATTTTTTTATTGAAAAGGAGCTGGATCCGGCCAAATTTTCAATTGCCGGATATGCTGAATTCAGGCCCATCGAAAGCAATGCCACCGAGGAGGGAAGGCAGAAAAACAGACGGGTCGAGATAGTTATAGGCAAATAAACGTACTGCGTTCGGCATACTGCGTACAGTGTTAAAAGATAAAATAGTAACGCAGAACGCGGTACGCTGAACGCAGTACGAAATTGACGAGGTGTATGGGAGGCGGAAGAGCAATTTTCCAAATTGAGGGAGTTTTCAAGAGTTGACGCTTACTTGCCTCTGCAGGTGCGTCTTGTTCCGGCAGAAGAGCATGAGACAATAAGGTCCAGGATGTCAGGTCAAGCCGCATCCATCGAAGTGAGGGACCTGCCTGACTTGCAGGACAAGCTCCTTAATGACTGGATCAGGCTTCTGAACTCAAAACTCGACGCTATAGTCAACATGCTCATCATGCAGAGAGACGGTTTCGGGTCAATGCCTGTTACGCGTGTGAATATCAGCGGAGGGGGGCTCGGATTTCTCTCGAAAGAAAGGTATTCCACCGGCAATATTATTGAAGCCAGGCTTGTATTGCCGATGATGCCGCCCGTAGCGCTTTTTGTCTACGGCGAAGTCGTCAAGGTTGAAATGCTTACGAATGCTTACTTAGTTGCAACAAAATTCGTTGCTATGGATGAGGATATAAGAGATGAAGTTGTCAAGTATGTTTTCAGAAGGCAGCGTGAAATACTACAGAACAGAGGAGATAGGTCCTGGGAGTTAGAATATGTTTCCAATAATCGGTGCGGCTATTGTTGTTGTTTGTGTATTCGGAGGCTTCCTGATAGAGCACGGAAATCTCAGTGTCATTATTCAACCTGTTGAAATACTTATAATATTTGGTGCGGCTATCGGAGGTTTTATCATTGCCTCACCGATGAAAGTCATCAAAAATGTCCTGGGCGGTCTTGTTAAGATACTTTTCGGCAAGGCTTATTCCAAAAATGATTATATAGAAGTGCTATTGCTTTTGAGTGAAATATTCAGCAAAATACGAAAAGAGGGTCTTGTTTCGATTGAAGCAGACGTGGATAATCCTGCCGGGAGCAAGATTTTTAGCAATTACCCGAAATTCCTTAATAACCATCATGCTGTTGCATTGGTAACGGATACCCTCAGGACAGTTATGACCACCAGTATTGCCCCCCATGAACTTGAGTCGCTGCTTGATACCGAGCTTGAATCTCATCACGAAGAAATGATGATCCGTCCAAGAGTGTCGCCAATATTGCAGACTCTCTGCCGGGCCTCGGCATTGTTGCAGCGGTGCTCGGAGTTGTTCTCACAATGGGTAAGATAAGCGAACCCCCGGAAATAATCGGGCATAGCGTTGCCACTGCGCTGGTAGGAACGTTTCTTGGCGTGTTGCTCTGCTATGGTTTGTCGGCCCGATGGCAAGAATCTCGAGTTTGTGGCGAGCTGAAGAAAAGAATATTTGAATGTATTGAAAATAGCCCTTGTAGGCTTTGTGGGGGAGCGGCTCCTCAGATTGCAGTGGAGTTCGGCAGAAGCGTAATCCCCGCAACCGTAAGCCATCGTTTACGCAAGTCGAGGAAAGGATCAGGGAACTGAAAAAATAGAAAATCGGGCTATAGGCGATGCAATGGGAAAGGACAAAAATCTATTCACAATATTTCTTTTCTCTTTTTTTGCCTATTGCCTTTGCCTATACCTCTTACCTGTTTTTATTATGGCAGATAAATCCAAGACAATAATCGTCAAGAAGATGAAGAAGGGTCATGAAGGCGGCCATGGCGGCAGTTGGAAAGGTTGCCTATGCCGACTTTGTCACTGCGATGATGGCTTTTTTCCTTTGATGTGGCTTCTCGCTATGGTTTCTCCTGAAAAGAGGGCTGCCATGGCTGAATATTTCAAAGAATATCGATATTCGAAAAAAGCGGGAAATCGTTTATGGAACAATCGTCCAATATATTACCGAAGCCGAGCGTTGAAGCGAAGAGTAGTGCCAGCCAGGAGTTTGCGGCAGGTAAAACGCGGAAACTGCCAGGATTTTTCAAAGAGGCTGAAAAAGGGTATTGATGAAAAATTGCTGGGATTAAAGGAGCATCTTATGGTTGATATTGTCGAAGACGGCGTCAGGATACAGCTTGTTGATACCGAAGGCAAACCCCTGTTTCATACGGGCAGTGCGGAGCTTAGTCCGAGTGCAAAGACAATATTGAATTTTGTTGCTGATAACATTAAAGATATGACGAACAAGATTGCTGTGGAAGGACATACCGATTCATCACCTCTCAAGACTCAGCAATACACCAACTGGGAACTTTCCACTGAGAGGGCCTGATCAGCCCGCAGGGCGCTTGAGACGACGGGATCGGCTCAGGGAGGATTGCCCGAGTCGTGGGCTATGCGGACACGCAATTGCTTTATAAAAATGATCCGACTGATTCCAGGAACAGGAGGATCAGCATAATACTACTAAACGAGAAAGTTGCCAAGACGTCCAAACAGCAGACGGAAATAACACCAATTATAACTACAACGGTGCCTGTGACCTCAAGTGCACTTAAAACCACCACAACTCCGCCCGCCGTAAGCAGGCAGGAGCAAAAGAAATCCCTTATGGAGCCGATAAAGTGGTCAAGCCTGGAGGACCTATTGAATTCAACAAGCCTTTAACTGGACCGGGAACAGGTAAATGAGTGAAACATTATACGCTTGGCAATGTCAGTTTGTTTTTGCTTGGGATCACCAGGGTTATCAGAAGAGGGCGAGTAACCTGCACCCCAAAAAGTCTTTGACTTTTTGGGGACCCCGTGCGCCGAGCCCAAATCGAGAAATGGCTTAAAAAGACTATCTTCAGTACTTGCACGGAAAAGATCAAATGGCTATTTGATCCCGAGCAAAAACAAACTGAGACATTAACTTATGCTTGACGCTCTTGGGCCTGTTTGTTGTAGAATTCAATTGTAGAAATAACTGCAAGGGGGGGATGCTGTATGAGCGATGAGGAAATCATTGAAACTTTAAAAAGGGATAATGAGGAATTCAGAAAGCTTTCCCAGGAACATCGGGAACTGGATCGCATGCTTGCGGAACTCGACAAGAAACATTATCTTACAACTGAAGAGGAGTTGGAGTCGCATCGCCTGAAGAAAGAGAAACTTTCCAAAAAAGACAAGATAGCAGAGTTGATAAAAAACTTTAAAAATAACTGAAACAACGTCGGGTGTCGTGCGCAAAAGGAGAGACAAGACTATGCAGTGTGTATTTATCCGGCTTAATTATTTGTGCTTTTTGCCTTTTACGCCTGACGCCCGACGCTCTTCACGTGGAGCAATATGATGCAAGCAATACAATAAAAAAAGGACTTGAAAGGCTTCCTCACAGGGCGCTTCTTTACGCCACCGGTATCCCTAAAAGCGAAATTGACAAACCCTTTATAGGGGTGGCTACCAGTTTTACGGACATAATTCCGGGACATATAGGCATGCGGGACCTCGAACGCTTTATCGAGAAGGGTGTTCATACCGGGGGAGGATATCCTTTTTTCTTCGGCATTCCGGGCATCTGCGACGGTATTGCAATGGGACATAGAGGGATGCATTATTCTCTTCCATCAAGAGAGTTGATCGCCGATATGGTTGAAACCATTGCCGAGGCCCACCAGCTTGACGGGCTTGTCCTTCTTACCAATTGTGACAAAATTACTCCCGGCATGCTTATGGCTGTGCCCAGGGTGAATATTCCGAGTATCGTAGTAACAGCCGGGCCGATGTTATCGGGACATTATAAGGGCAGGAGGCTTAATCTAACCAGCGATACTTTCGAGGCTGTCGGGAAATATAAAAAGGGATCGATAAAAGAGGATGAATTACAAGCCCTGGAAATGTGCGCCTGTCCGGGGGCCGGCTCCTGCCAGGGCATGTATACCGCCAATACAATGGCTTGTGTAACAGAGTCGCTGGGCATGAGTTTGCCGGGCTGTGCAACTGCCCCTGCCGTGCTTGCGCAAAAAGGAGAATAGCTTTTGAGAGCGGCGTGAGGGTCGTATCGCTTGTTAAAAAGAACATAACGCCACGCAAAATAATGACACGTGAGGCTTTTGAGAATGCTATCATGGTCGATATGGCATTGGGGGGGTCCACTAATACAGCCCTGCACATTCCCGCAATCGCGCATGAAACCTGCATTGAGCTGAGTCTTGAGACATTCGACACCCTGAGCCGCAGGACCCCTCATATTACCAATATGATACCCGGAGGTATCTATTATATGGAAGATCTTCACAACGCCGGGGGCATTTCGGCAGTGCTTAAAAGACTCGAAGGAATGGGTCAACTCTTCTCTTACCGTTTCGGGGCTGGATTATTGCTTCTATTGCGCGGGATGCAGTTGTATTGGATGAAGAAGTCGTAAGACACCAGGGACAAAGCTTATCATAAAGAGGGCGGAATAGCAATTCTTAGGGGGAATCTGGCGCCGGAAGGAGCTGTGGTCAAGCAGACTGCTGTGAGCAGGAATATGCTGAAATTTGAAGGCACGGCGTGTGTTTTTAACTCCGAGGAAGCGGCAATGAAGGCTATCATGAATGGCGATATAAAAGCCGGTGATGTCGTGGTCATAAGATATGAAGGGCCCAAGGGCGGACCTGGAATGAGGGAAATGCTCTCTCCTACTTCGGCTATCGCGGGAATGGGGTTAAGCGAATCAGTAGCTCTTATTACCGACGGAAGGTTTTCAGGCGGTACCCGCGGACCCTGTATAGGCCATATTTCCCCGGAAGCCATGGAAGGCGGCCCTATCGCCGTATTGAAGACTGGGGACAGGTTGAGAATAGATATACCAAAAAGGAAAATAGAAGTTATTATTTCGGACAAAGAACTGAAGGAAAGGCTTGCCGGATGGAAGAAACCCAGTCCCAAAATAAGGCATGGGTATCTTGCCCGTTATGCAAAACTTGTGAGCTCTGCCGGCAGTGGAGCCATCATGTGTAACGACTAAATCAGGCTCAAAACAGCTAAGATTATTACAATATTATGACAATCCATGTTATAATATTCCGTAACTCATTGAAATGCGGGTGTAACTCAGTGGTAGAGTGTCAGCTTCCCAAGCTGGAGGTCGCGGGTTCGAATCCCGTCGCCCGCTTTAATCCTTAAACCTTTCCAAAACAACATAATTCCTTTCAAATTAGCCAGTTACAATCCCTATTCTTAAGCAAAATCTACCGTTTGAAATGTAACTAAAAGTAGCTCCAGAGGTCCAAAGTGGCCAAAATGGGTGGTAGTTTTCAGGTAGATTTGGCCAAGCACTGGTAGAATTGTGGTACTTTTCGGGTAGATTTTTGAGGGGTTGAATCGAAGAAAAATCGCCTGGACTGCCAATGCTATCATGAACAAGAAGATGGGGGTATCGCCCCTTAAATAATATCAATATGGCAACCATAAATAGGCATAAAGTCCACGGCTGGCGTATCAAGTATAACCTCTATACTCAAGTAGAGATTATGGAGTGCGAAAAATACAGAAGTACGCAAGAGCAGGCGTATGTTTTTCTGAAGGAGGCCGAGCGTTTTGAGTTTTTTACCAAACAGGGAGTGTATACCGATGAAGATGTAAGGCGGGGAATGAATTTCAGGGTCTTATCTGAGAAAGAGGCCTCCAAATTTCTCAAAACGAAAGCTGTCACCTATGTTTCCCTAAATGATATTTTTGATTTGTATGATACCTATGCAAAGAAGCACTGGGGAGCGAATACTTACAAGTCATACATGTCCACAACCAGGAAAATTCTCAAAGTCCTGGGCGATATAAAAATTACGAACCTTGAAGAATACAGGAAAGCCGTGGAAGGTCACGTAGAGGAGATGAGCCTTGAGGATAAGCTCTCAAATCGAACCAAGAATATCTATCTTGACCGTATCAGACAAATGATAGGTATCGCCATCTCGGAAAACGCATTCCCATTCAAAGATAATCCCATAGACCTAATTGAGAAATATCCTGATAGTGCGGTGAGACTCCCGAGGGCCTTATCCTATGACGAAGCAAAGGACCTGCTCCAGCAGGCTAAAGAGAGAAAGGGCATTTATGGACTTTTTTATGAAATGACCATTACCTTTCTTTTCTGCGGCCTCCGCCTTTCAGAAGTGAAATATCTTACCTACGACGATGTCCTCGATGACAGGATCAAAATTCAACCAAAGTCCGTTTTGCCGTCTGAAACCGAGGAAGAACTGAAAGATAACATATGGCAGCCAAAGACCGGATCGACAAGGGTCATTTTTATCGAGGATTCGATATGGCGGGAAAAGGTTATACAAAGAATCAGAAATGTCCCGAAGGCAGGCCGCTTTGTGTTTTCACCCGAAAACAGGACAATAAACAAATATGTCATTGATTCGGCTTACAATGACAGGCTTTTCAAGAAAATGGATATATCACTGCATTGCCTGCGGCATACGTTCATTTCCTGGCGAATAGAATGCGGCGATCCGCTACCGAGGGTTATGCGCCTGGCAGGGCATCGCAACATTGAGACTACGATGCGATATACGCATATTTCTGAAAAAAAGATGAGGGATATAATCAACCTGCTTTGATGATCGGGGTCCTAACCGGAGCAAAAGATAATATCCGATGTGCATAAAGAAAGCTGCGAAGGGAGACAAAAATGCAAAAACAGACTTACACTACAAACGATCTGCATAAACTAACGGGACTCTCGCCTTACACAATCAGAAGGCACGTGCGAACCAGGATATTTCCTATTAAGCCGATTAATAAAGGCTGTCGCGGACGTGATTATCTGTTCTCCAAAACTCAAGTGGACAAATGGCTCGGCATTGAAGGCTGATTCTTAGGGCAGTAGTTCATTAATATCTATTAGCAACTCTATAGCCTCTATGGGCCGTATCTTTTGGTACGCCCATAGAGGTTATTTTTTTTGAAAACTTAAAGAAAGGAGACTCCGTGTTTAAATTGAACGAATTCCGGGTAATCGGAACAGTCCAGACAATTACTCTTAACTATCGACAGAAAACCGACAAAAGCACCGTCCCGGTCTGCGAAATCGAATTGGAAGTCCCAAACGGGCCCCCGCCGGACATTATGAAAGCTGTAGCCTTTTACGATAAAGCTGAAGAGATCGCCGCCAATATTGCTGAAGGGGACTGTGTTCTGGTAAAGGGACGTTTGAAATGCACCAAAACTTCATACCAGGGTAAGACTGCTTATAACACAGAGATCTGGGCAAATGATGTCCAGAAGGAGCAGTAATGGTATGGAAATAATTCTAAAAAAGAAAGATATATTGGCGCTGCCAGGGTCGCAGATCAAGATAGAAACCAGATCGGATAGCCTGGCGAACGTTATCGAAAAAGCGGGTAATGACATGGTGCGGTATCAGATCGTTTGCAGGGCGGTGTCCCGTGGTGATGTCTTCATAAAAGACTCGGGCATACTCAGTGTGCTCGGTGACGAAATCATGATATCCAAAACTACGAGAAGCCTGACTGTGGCCAATGCCTCTGGCCTGTCATTTAAACAGCCCACGAGCGATTATGATATAGCGTTCCCCGATCACAAAGAGATAGGGGTGAGGGTGGTAACTGACGACCTGCTGCTTGCATTAAAAGGCATATGTCAGCCCATGACTTACGGGTGCCTGTTACGATATGAGAATACCCAGCTGAGTATCGTAACGACAGACAGGACACAGTTAACTAAAACCGATGTCGAAACTGCCGGGATTGATAATAACGTATTCTCCCTGGTAATCAGCGAGACAAGCGTAAAAAATGCCGTCAGGTTTCTGGAAGGACTCACCGCTGAAGACATCGAAGTCATAAATACGAAGGCACTTATTATCGTGAAGGGAGGGGACTTTGAATACTGCACTCCTTGTTTGAACGTTGTTTTTCTCGATTACAACCGCATGCTGGAGAAAAGCAGGAAAACTGATTCCTCGATCGAGGCCGAGATCGGTTCTCTTTTGCACGTTATTGAATGCGCATCTTTAATGAACGTTGATATTCTATTCGAAAAGCATGAGGACGGCACATATATAACATCAAAAGGTGACAATGGGTCTTTTGGACCCTATAAGATATCCGAGAATCGCATTTCCCTGAAAAAAATACTTCTCGATGCAAGAAAACTGTCCAGGGGCATAAGAAAATATGCCGATATTACCGGCCAGGATAAAGTAGTACTGCGCTTTCAGCAAGATAACAAGTTTCCTGTATTTATCAGTGGAAATAATCACCTGTTTCTGCTCATGCCGAAGGTAATGTCCAGCAACGTATCCGCCACAAAGGATATGGAGAACGTGCAGAGTATCGAAGCCGCAAAGAGTAACGACCTTGATTCGGCCTCTGTCTGATTGTATTGCCAGAACAGTCTCTATAGTGTTTCCCCCCTATAGAGACTGTTTTGAATAAACCTAATATCCATTAAACGCATAACCCTCAAAAGGGTCGTATCCATCTGCGATACCCCTTTTGAGGGTTTTAATTTATAAAAAGAGAAAAGGAGGAGTTGAAAATGTTATCAGCGGAAGAAATATCAGAAGCAATAAAGGAATCTCCTCTCTTTCAAAAATGGGGAGAAGACGAAGACATTATAAAAGCTATTCAGAGATTCGGTATCACAAACACTAAATCTCAGGACGTGACAGGAGAAGTTTATGCTGGATGAAATTTACGCCGGGATAGGTCTTACAGACCTTTTCCCCGAGGCCAAAAAATATGGGGATAGGTTTAAAATGTTGTGCCCCTTTCATAACGAGAAAACCCCATCACTTGTCATATATCATGACCAGAAGCGATTTCACTGTTTCGGATGCGGCAAAGACGGCAGCTACGCCGATTATGTGATTGAGAAGGGATGGGCTGCCGACTTCAAAGAGGCAGTGCAATATTTGGCAAAGCTTGCCGGCAAAGAAATTAACTTCAACCCGTTCAATAAGAGAATTCTCGAAGTCAACGAAATCGCCGCTGAATTATTCCATTCTCAGCTTATGAATAATAAGTCGGCGCTCGGCTATCTCAAGGGTCGTGGAATCACACTGGACAGCATTAAGAAGTTCAGGCTCGGATACGTCGGAGAAGGATATATCTCAACGCTCAAGAGCAAAGGCGTATCTGTTGATGAAATGAAGCAGGCTGGGTTAATAGTGGACGGATCGAATGGAGACAGAGAACTTTTCAGGAACAGAATAATGTTTGCCATTATCAAAAGCAACGCTGTTGTTGCCTTTGCCGGTCGAGTTCTTGATGACTCGAAACCAAAGTATATCAATTCCCCGAATACGTCTGTTTTCTGCAAAGGCAGCACGCTTTACGGGCTTAATCCACAGGGCGTAAAAAGTCTCGGGTACGGAATCAGCGTTGAGGGCTATACAGATGTGATAGCTCTCGACCAGATCGGATTCGACAATGCCTTTGCCCCCATGGGTACGGCATTCGCTGCAGAACAGTTAAAAGAGGTGAGGCGCTATACCGATGACCTGATACTGCTCAATGACAGTGATGATTCCGGGGTGAATGCCACCAGTAAAGTGCTGGAGGAAAAGCTTCTCGATATCCTCTTTGCAGGGGACATGACAGTCAAAGTTGGACTCCTGCCCGAGGGGGAAGATCCACAGTCGCATATACAGAAATCCGGCGACGAATCCATGATGCGCATTATCGACTCGGCGCAGATAGGTGAGGTATTCCTTGTCCGGAAAAAGCAGAAAGAGCGTTTATCCGTTATTACCCGAATTGCCTCTGCTCCAAAGGATATATCCGCAGAAATCTTTCCGTATATTTCCGATGCCGAAAAAGTATTGATCCAGGAACTGTCAGCAAAGAAGGTTCTGGAGATGTTAAGAGGTACAGGGAAGCTTCTGCACAGAACCAGGAACATCGAAATCAGGAGATGGTTCGGTTTGTTACTCGTATACCAAAATGATCACTTTTTGTTTTGGCAAAAAGAGGGGGAAAATCCTTTCAAACAGGCAGCGGCAATTGCAAAAATACTATTGAGGGGGAGGTAAGTAATGGCCATAATATTGACTTCTTTTGAGTGTGCTGATAAATACAACGGGCTGAAATTTTCGGTGGCCCGCTTCCAGCCGAAAGGAAGCCGCTTAAAAACAATCCCTTGTCTCATCCCTATAGATAAGGACGGTGAAGCCATAAGCACTAAGGACCACCCATCGCCGGAGGCGTATAAAGTAGCAGTATCCGACGCTTATAAAACGCGGTGGGTGGAGATCGCCGATTGGCTGAACTCTTTAAAGACTGAAGTGGATATTGTCTTGGTATGCTGGTGCCCGTATTCCAAATCACAGGAAAAGCATCTGCGTCATACAGGCAACTTCTTCTGCCACACCGGTCTTATTGGACAGTTAATCCAGAAGCACCGGCCCGATATCGAGGTCATTCTTGATGAGGACCGCGAGATAGCGTTGATGCAGGAATTTAAACCTGAGCCCGGGAAGTGCATCAAATGCGAGCTTTTCATCCCGGAAGAGGAACAGACCTGCTCATGGGCAAAATACTGCGCCGGGCCCTATATCGTAGAACCTTCGGGCAGGATAAAGAGCGCAAATCCGAAATACGCAGCATTCCTATCAACACCGGAAGATGTAACAACAACTATTGGAGGTGTGACCATTTTAAAAGGAAAAGAGGTATCACATGCATAGCGATGACGATTTTACTGACGAATACACGCTTGTCGCATTATGCGGGGCAATTCTCGCACAGATAATTGTGGACGTATACAAAGGAAGCAAAAAGCAGCGAGAGGAGGCGCTAAAGTTTCTTAAATCAGAGGAATACAGAGAAGTAATTGTCCAAAACTTCAGGAACTACAAAGTGCGCTTCTCTCAGTTTTTTAAAGAAGTTGATGGATCATTCGATAATATCGTAGCGATCCTGGATAAAGAAGGCGGCACCGAGCAGCTCTACAAGTCGTGCTCGGCCATTCCACTTATCGAGGGGGGAATCCAAGATAAGTCGCTTTATGTGCTGACGAAAGGGAAATTAAAGCCTGCGCCGGTTCACGGTGTGAAAGGAATGGCCGGAAGGCCCCTTCAGCTTGCTATTTAACAAAAAAGCCATCTCCTGAATTACTCGGGAGGTGGCTTTTTTGTTTTTCCCGCTCGATATCCCTGTCAGGAGACAGGCATTGAGAGGTACTTCCTCTTCAGGATATGGATTCTGTATTAATATTAGAAGCTGGGATTTTTTTTTGTGCTGGGATTTTTTTATTGCATATTTATGAAAAAGAGGCTAAAATAAATTTTAACATTGTATCGCATCTAATTGATATTCAGGGTTTCTTTCAATGAAGAAAGAAGCGACTCGAACCATTGTCTTAATCAGCTTCTTCCTCCTGCCATTTTTTAATAACAATTTCCGGGGAAAAATAACGATATGTCAATTTTGGGTAATACGTTAAATATTAATTTGGTTGATAATGCAAAAACAACTGCAAAGTGTATAAATTAATTAGTAATTTACCGGTAAGTTACACCACGTCTCCCAAAAATGATAATTTGCTTGAAGACATACCTTTATTTGCAAACATTGACAGGGAAAAACTTGCTTTGCTCGCAAAAGCAGCTATCAGGAAAAAATTCAAAAGAAAGCAGATGATAATGGATATGCTGTCTTCCGGTCATTGTCTGTATATTATTCACTTCGGAATAGTAAAAGTCGTTAGTACCGATAAGGATGGTCACGAGCAGATATTAGCCATACATAAAAAAGGCGATTCCTTTGGCGAGATGTCTATCCTTGATGGAAAAACGTTACCGGCAATGGTTATTGCATTAACTGACTGTGAAGTGTGTTTTTTATCAAAAGAAAAGGTGGAAGAATATATATTAAATGACGTGCAGACTTTGCGGCAGGTCACGCTATCGCTCTGTTCAAGACTCAGAGAATCGTGGCTGCAGCTGGAAGTGACGCACTTTGGCGATGCTGAGCAAAGAGTTCGAACAATCCTTAATCTTGTAGCCGCACAGCACGGGAAATGGACCCGTGATGGGATTTTAATTACTATACGGCTAACACAAAACAATATCGCGGCTTACGCTGGTTTGACTCAGAAAACCGTCTCTCAGATACTCAATAAACTTCTAAGGAAAGACGAAATTGCGGTTAACGATAAAAAACAAATAGTATTAAAAGCAGTATATTACCGGGATAAAATTAATTAATCTCTATACCCCGCAGTCTCTGCTGCGGGAACCTTGCGCTGTTGGGGTGCAGGGCGGCGGAGCGAAGCGGAGACCCTTGCCGACCCGCGGGGTCCATTACCCCGTGGTGTCGCACCGCCGAGCAAAGCGAGGCTTTATTAAGATCTTATCGTAAATCTTTTTCGCAGTTCCCCAAAAAACTTCCTTTCATTTCTTTTTTTACTTCCCTATTCATCCAGACAGCGCCCCTGCGCTGCTGAGTACCGGCAACAAATCCCCAATCAAAACACACCTGAATGAAGCAATAAAAAATATACCTAGTATATAGAAATATTTTTTATAGCTGAATTAATATCCTTAATTGTGCTCAATTTTTGGGAAAAAAGAATTTTAAGACATTTTTGTAGAAACATTCTATATAAAGAAGCCGGGTTTTTATCCGGAAATATAATGTCCTTTTCAGGAGGAGTGTATGAAAATCACAGTAATTCTCGAAAGCTTTAAAGAGGAAAGTTCAAACACTCGCGCTGTGGCGACATTTCTAGAGGCCAATTGGGGTCTTGCCGTATCAATCAAAAATAAACTGAAATTCAAATGTTCCAATGAGGAACTGTTTGTACTGGCAAAGGAAGCTTATGTAAAAGCGGCAGAGACTTTTGACGAGGCCCGCAACAATCAGACAGTCGACACAAAGTATGAATTTGTCCATCATTGGGCCCAACAGCTCAAATCCCTGATTGTAAGAGGGAAGAAAATGGAAATGCGAGAAGTCAGTTACGAAGAAATACTCGAAACAAATCCCGGCGTGTTGTCCAGGAGCAGATTGCATACTGACCGTACTGTCCCGTGTGAAAGCACGCTTGCCGACATAATCCAGATGGTTTCTTTTAAGAAAGCCGAAGAAATCGCCTTGATGATTGATGCTGGGTATGATCCAGAAAAAATTTCTGTTGATCTTAATGTGCCTTTAAACCAGGTGTCCATGGTAATTGAAAAAATTGATGAGGTGAAATCTGCTGCTGTCTCCTAATATCAGGGGGGTGATCGCGATCACCCCCAAATGGGCGAAAGTCCAAAACGCCCAAAACAGGGTGATCGCGATCACCCCCCTGAAAAAGGTTTAATAGCTTGGAAAAGTGAAAGAAAGAGATTTGATGAGTAATAAAATGGTAAAAAGGAATGAACGAAAGAGATATCAAGCTCTGGCGCTTCTCACAGGCGATAAAAAGCTATCAATGAGAAAAATTAGCAAATTAACCGGTCTGCACTTGGAAAATGTATTAGTGATGCGGAGAAAATATTTGCTCGCTAAATTTTTAGGAGCTAATGTAAAAGATATAGCCGATAGCGTACTGCTATCTTATATCTCAAACCCTCTTCCAATTGAGACTTATTTCTGTTTTTGCGTTATTCAGCATCTGATTGAATCAAAAAAAGTGGACCAGGTAAAAATATTTCTTCTTACTACCGGAGAGTTGTGTCGGCTGATGGACATACAGGCTGATGAAATAGCAGAACTGGTTGAAAATTCTATCATAGATAGGATAGAGATAATAAAAAAGCAACTCAATTAACACTTGGGGATAGAGCCGCCGTACTATATCCACAGGTCGGCTTTTGACCTGCATGCCAATAGGTTGGATATCTATATTTATTTTGTGAAGGGATCCAGGTTCCGCTATGAGAGTCCTGAAGAAGATATCTCCGGGACCTTCCCTGTGTACTATACGATAGACAAAGAGTGGCGGCATCTGAACTTCTTCCAGCACGAGTGTTATCTGCATGCCCGGATCCCGCGCATAGATGCCGGAGAGGGACGTATCCGTATGGTCAACCCTCCGTGGTCAGGGCTGGGGCATGGGTTCACCTTATTGTTTGAGGCTCTGGTACTACAGTTGGCCACCAACATGCCGGTGCATACTGTCGCTGTAATAGTAGGAGAGTCTGACTACAGGATATGGTCGATACTCGAGAAGTACGTCGACCGCGCCCTGGAAGGCGTGGACCTCTCCGGCATGACAGCCGTGGGCATGGATGAGACGGCTATGCGCAGGGGCCATAACTACATTACCCTGTTTGTCGATATGGACGACCGGCGGACCGTGCACGTGGCCGAGGGTCGCGGTAACGAGACGGTCAAGGAGTTTGCCTCAGCGCTTACTGAGCACGGCGGGGACCCCGCTGCTATCACCGATGTGAGCTGCGACATGTCGCCGGCGTTCATCAAAGGCGTCTCGGAGAACCTGCCCAACGCACAGATCACCTTTGACATATTTCACCTGCTGAAGGTGATCAACGAGGCTGTAGACCATGTCCGCAGGGCAGAGTCAGCCACAGAGCCTCTACTGAAGCCATAATTCAGGAGGACAATCAAGTGAAAAAAAACAAAACTGACATGCCGGTAATAACAGCTCAAGAAGGGGAATTGCTTCATCTTCAGCCCTCTGAAATCCAGCCTCATCCCGCAATAAAATTTCTGGAGGAAAATGGGGCATTCCCCATAAGTCAGATGGATATTGCAAAATTATCGGAATCTGTTGCCGGTAAGGGATTTCTGCAGCCTATTACAGTTATGAATATTGACGGAAGTTATTACCGTATCGCAGGCAGGCGACGGACTCTGGTAGCGGAAAAGCTTGGCGGTACCGTGCCATGTTATGTTCGGCATTTCGATTCGGATACTGACATTATCGATGCCTGGAAGGATGAAAACTTCAAAAGGCGCCAGTATTCGCCTGCTGATATGATGAAGGAAATCGAAAAGATTGAGAAGATTTGGTCAAGAAGGATGGCACATCGAGCAAAAAAAGCCCTAGAATGTCATCCTGAACTGCAAGGCCTTATAAAGAAAGGTATATTCAATATGTGCGGCGATGAGGATCTCATAGCCGCGCTTGGCTCTCTTCCCTTAAGCATTCAGCAGGCTGTCGCTTCGGGATTTAACAATTCTGCCGTAGTAAAAACCGAGTACAAGGAAAAGATTAGTGAAGTTTTCAAGGATCCTGAATTACAGGAGCAAATCGCGGTAAGAGACGAAAAGATCACAAAACTGGAACAGCAGGTATCGACTTATAAGGAAACAGTAAATGACCTTAAGAAAGAAAAAAATGAACTGAAAGAGACCTTGTCAAAGCACGGCGACAACAGCGCTCAGGTAGAGGACCTGATCAAGAAGAATGAACATAATATGAAAGTTAAGCTTGAAGAAATCAAGGCAAAGGACAAGGAAATTTCCGATCTCAAGAAACAACAACATAAAGACCACGAAGAATTGATTCAGAAGATCGATAATATTTTCGCCAAGCAGAGCAACCATATTTTTGAGCTTGCGTCGCGGCTGAAAAAAGAGATGGAAGCAACGATCAACCTCCTCAAAGACGAGGTTGTCCGCTTGGATCCCGACGATCCGGCCAGAAAGGAAAACCTTCTGGTGATCCAGGATTCTCTGAATAAGGCAAAAGATGCAGTCAATAAGAAGTTCGAAGCGATCAGTAAGGTCATCAGTGATAACCTGATCAAGATTGGTAAGGCCTCAAACAATTAATATCCGGTCAAAGATCCTGCCTATACGGCTGATGTTAGCGGGCCGATAGGCAGGATTTTTTTATTTCTAATATCAAGTAGAGATCAGAACATGAAGAAAAACGGAAACGGTAATGGGAAAGGCAAGAAAATATATTTAGGCAGGTTGTACTCCTATGAAGTGATAAGTAATTGCCCTCGATGCAAGGGGGCCGTATTTCCTCTCGATACTCGTTGGTATTCTATCAGGCGTCTCTTCCGGTGTTTCCAATGCTCAAGGATGTTTAAGCTCAAGAATGGTAAATATGTCGTATGGCCGCCAGAGCGCACATCTCCGAAAGCCGATTCGCAGGATATCCATATCCGGGGAATTCTGTTTAGATGTTGAGCAGAATATTAAAGATACTTGCGCCGGGCGAAAAAAAATCCTTGTCTGCCGCTCCAACAAAAAAAGAAAGTCCCTTCGATTTTCTTCCGGAAGATGTCAGAAAGGAATACGACAAACTTATTACCATTCTTCCCAACTTGCTCATTGACAAGCGAGCCGATAAACTAGCGCTCGGAATGATCAAAAGGTTTCTTGAGTTTGTATGGGATCTGCCGGCATCTGAAGGTCACCACCATGCACGCCCTTTCGGGTTATTCCTGCATTCTCTTGAAACAGCCATAAATAATCTTAAAATCTTCGAGAATAAGTTATTCTTTCAGTTTAAAGACGGCACCATAGATTCCTACGAGACCAGAGTGGTGAAGCCCCGCGAGCAGTACGCATATTTTCTTACGGGACTGCTCTACGATATCGGCGAGGCCGCCCAATACTCTATTTCATCGGAAAGGGCTGACAAACACGCTAGCCGGAAAGTGGATTATATGGTCCAATATCTAAAAGAGTCTCTCAACGACATTCCCCAGGATACCAATAGTCAAATGAAGTTTAATTCTCTCATGAGAGGCATTTCTGACATTATGTTACACGCGCAGGACATCCTTATAAATAAAAATAATGACGAAGCCCTCGATGAAAGCGGGAAGGTCATTGATGATCTCCAACATATTGAAATATATGCCCTCCTGGTTGCAGGACTCCTGCACGATATTGGAAAGGCATCCGAGGTGATTATCACTTCAGAGGACAACGCCAAATGGTGCCCGCTCAAAGAAGGACTGTATTTCTTTCTTAAAAGGAACGGCGGCAATGTACAAAGGGAATATATCGGCAATAAGGCATACTCTCTCCACAAAAAAATGACCCCTATTTTTGCATCTGTCATCATGAGTCCCAACGATTACAACTATATCGGCCTTCAAAATTTTGCTGAACTTATTATGGGGAGTAAATTTAAAGGCACAGCCGAGGCGGATGAGCAGAGCGCGGCTGACGACGTCACGGAAAACGTAACAAAGACAGATATAACAGGAACGCTTCTTGAGACCATCAGGAATCTTATTACCTCCGGCAGGTTCCCCCTTAATACAAGGATGCCGGGGGCATGGATAATGGATGATCATACGGCCATCGCATACAGCATTGTTGAGGAAGCCAGGATTGCGCTCCAAAACAGCGGGCATAGGGTCACAGCAAAAATCATATTGAACAAACTGACGGAAAGAAAATATGTAAAGGTTGATGGCTGGAAAGCCATATTCACTATGACCATTGAAACAAAAGGGAGTCCGTTTCAACAGAATGTCGTGCAGTTCAGGAACGACATACTGTGGAAAGATATAACCAGACCGGCGATCTGCACCCTGAATCTCAAGTTTGCCAGTGACGTGGACGCGAAAAAAGAAAAATGAGGTAATAATTCTCAAGAGTCATAGAAATGGTCAATATGAGCAGAATTAATATATATAGCAGTCAGATTCACTGGACCAATCTGACACAAAATAAAAGGAGGTAGTTTATTGGAGAGGAAAAAATTAACAAAAGAAGAGATACAAAAAAGAAAAGAGAGCATGGCCAAGGAAGAGGATACATGGGTTGTACGCAATACATCGTTGGAAAGCGGCGATATTGTGCGCAGGCTTAACTCTTACGATTTTTCGGTTAAACAACTCAAGAAATATATCGGCAGGCGCGGCTATGATCAGAAACGGTTGCTTGAACTTATAGACAAGTGCAATGCAATTAATGCGAGCTTCATATCGCTTGTAGACGAACTTGTTGCTTTCGTCAGAAATGACCTGATAAGCGTGCGCCCCAATCCGCAGCCGGGAACAGAAGAGCAGCTCGGCGATATCGGTGATAACGGCAATAATGGCACACAAAAGGCCGGCAAGAGGAAACAGGCGGCAGAAGCCCCGGCTTAGACCTATGCGGCGTCTCTCACTCCCTGAGGTCTCCCCCCCTCGCAAGGGGGAGCCTCTTTTTTTATTCTTTAAGAAGTCTCAAATTCGACCTGAAAATAATATCTGAAATGAAAATGTAATAGAAGAAGGAGGAGAAACATAAATGGCACTGGCGGCAACAAATAAAGGAACCTCGGACAGAGAGGCAGTCTTGATAAAGATCAGGTCACACCTGCTCGCCCGACGAGAGGAAATTCTTAAAGCTTCTTCCGAGTGTATCAAAAATCGAATCGGGTTGGCAGCACAAACCCAGGAAATCAAAGACGAAGTGGACTGCGCCAACGCGACGCATAATCTGTGGATGGATACCATACATAGCAACAAAAGGAATAATGAACTGCTGCAGATAGACAATGCCCTCCTGAGAATCAAAGACGGAGCCTATGGTATCTGCGAGGAATGCGGAGAGGAGATACCCGAAAAAAGGCTTCAGGCAAGACCGTTCGCTGCCATGTGTGTAGGTTGCCAGGAAGAAAAGGAAAATGCAGGCAAATTGCATCGCACCGGGCGATGCATTATTGACGAAGTTACCGATGAAGAATCCTAAAAGGAGAACTGAGATGATAAAAAAAATTGCGCCGTTCTGGACTGTTTTGGTTATGGTATTTATTGTGCAAACGACCGTTGCTGTTGCTGCGGATGAATCCTTCAAGCTTGTCAAGGACTCAATGCTGAAAAAGTTTCCTTCTGTCGGTTCTGCTGTAATCAGGGAGCTTCAGGCCGGGGCTTCCGGAAATATACTCGAGACAAGAGGCAAGGGGAATAAAAGATGGTATCGCGTCGTAACGACAACGGGGTCAACAGGGTGGATTATCGGTTCAAATATCAGTGTCGTGTCCGATACGAAGATCGTAGAAGGCCCGAATTTAAAAAAAGCCGGGGAGTTGTCAGATAACAAAGATATCCGGAAAATAGACGAGCTTTCCAATGACATGGAGGCGGCGCTTGCAGCTCTCAGGAAGGACAACGCAAAGATCCTGAACTCCCTGGAAGGCCTTATTTCAAAGAAGTGCTCATACGAGGCAAAAAAACAGGTAATGGAGATATCGTTGGTTTCCGGCAATGCAAAGGAGACAAGCCTTAATGCCCTTTCAAAAAGCATTAATGCCCTCGATGACGAAATTAAAAAATTGATAGAACTATACAAACAGCAAAACATCGAAATAGCTCTTCTTTCCGAAAAAATTATTGAGGCTGGACAAAACAAGCAGGCGCTGACTGAGATGTATGCTGTTCTCAAGGTCGTCAGACCGGAAGAACCTATTCCCAGCAGCGCACTCGTAACAACCTCTTCTTCGGAGATTTATAAGCTTTTACAGAAAACCACTGAATCTTTTGGAAGCATGGGGAAAACAGGTTCGCAGACATCGGCAATGATTGATGAAGAGGGCAAAGCTGTTTCTGCGCAATCCGCTTATGCTGCACCTGCAGACAACAAAGAGAGCATCCGGAAACAGGTCGGCGCCGTGCCGCAATGGATAACAGATCTTTTATCGTCGAAGGGGAGAAAAATCAATTCCGACGATTACGGGCCTATGACCGTGGCAGAAGACAATGGCCTGACTGTAATGGCTGTCACAACTGCATATAATGACAGATATAAGAGCGCTTTCAAGAAGTTTATCAAAGAGTCATACCAGACTGAAGACCTTGTTTACTATGTTATTGGAAATATGCAGAAAAAATAGAAATCGATCAGTCAGTCAGCTTCATAGCAAGTTAACCCCGAAATAAGAATATGAATGGTCACTGGACATTAATATTCTTATACAGAATCCAATAAATTATCCTGGAATAACTATTGCCTAACGACCATTATTTCCATAAAATCAGAGACGCAGTTCATGCCTATGTTGAGCTCAAGGGCTATCCATTAGATGAATCCTGCATAATTGAAGCTGTCAAGTGCGCTGTAGAAGATGTTTATAGCGCAATAGGTCGGAAAGCAACATTAGTTATCTCTGATGATAACGATGCAAAGATTGTAAGCGCTGGAACCAAAGAAAAAATCCCTTTCAAATCCCTGTTCGCAATTACACAGCCCCGTTTTTTGCTTGAGAGAGCCAAGTATCACGTCGAAAGGAAAATCACCCCGGACCTTATTGATGACAAGAAAATAGAACTAAACCCGGAATATGATCCTGAAGTCTACTTAAAAACGGTCAAATCGACCATAGACGCATATCTCCGTGAAAGCAGCTACCATCTTGAGGAGTCCGAAGTCATGGAAGCCATCAAATGCGCTGTTGAAGACATATATCTGTCCATGGGCAGAAGAGTGATTTTAGACATTTCGGTGATGCCGCCAAAACTTCTTGATATAACAGATGAAGTCAATATTGTCCCTTTTACAAAAATATTCACGATTGTAAAACCGAAGCTTTTTCTTGAGAGAGTTAAGTTCTTTGTCGAAAGGTTCGAGCGCGAAAAAATTTTCGCGACATACAGGTCTTGTCGGGCTCAGATTGTTAAAGCCAAGGTGATGGGTGAAACGTTTTTTCTGGGCAGCCGCAGCTACGAGATGGTCCAGGTCAACAAACGTTTTGAAGGTACTCTTTTGGATTTCGGCAGCAAATACAAAATATACGTCGAGTCCGGCAAGGAAAAAATTGTGGTGTATCCCAGGGATTACCGGATGTGGGACCTCGCCACATACATACACGAAGAGACCGGATACGCTATGAGTATCAATCCGCACCGAAAAATACTCAGGCTTAAAAAACAGGACAAGGCTGTGGTATTCAACATCTTCGGCACCATCGGGATCATGCCGGCAGATGAAAGGATTTCCGGGGAAACATACATTCAGGGGAAAGAGTGGGAAGTCATACTATACGATGTCAACCAAACCTCTCGTGAGGGGTATCAGCTTTATGTATCGAGGCGACAGATCGATTTCATTGTAAATTACATTACCTCTTACATCCCGGAATTCAGGGATCTTAAGGTCAGAGGCATAGCAAGAGAGCCGGGCGTTTGCTGCAAAATACTGGTCGAATACAATGGCTCTGGGCCTATAAAATGGGGCAAATACAAAGATTCCCTCCTCGAGATTGAGGAAAACCTATCAGGAGAAAGGATCGAGATCGTCGATTATGATCCCGAAGACATGGAAGAAACCATTCGCGCCGCTCTCAATTTTGACGGTCATATTAAGATAAATTCATTTGAGAAAACGGCTACTATTGTTACAACCAAGAAGGCTGCTGTGATAGGCAAGGGCGGGGCAAACGTCAGACTGGCCGGCATGCTGACGGGGTTCAAGTTTACAGTGATGACTCCTGACGAATACATGCTCGCACTGTGATGTCGGCGCAACAATATTTTCGACCGGCAGTTCTTATCGAGTGTACAGTCATCGCGCAGCAGTTGATCAAGCATTTGTTAGAGGGATGCAATGTGATAGCATCTCTCGAATGCAATATGCTATCATTATGTGTAGTCGTACCGTAAAGAGGGATAAAATAAAATGAAACGAATTCTGATTGATACTAATGCTTATACGTCTTTTAAGAAAAACGAAACTGACGCTGTAAGTACCTTTAAAACAGTGGAATATATAGGCGTGAATATTGTTGTTTTGGGCGAATTATTGGGCGGCTTTAAGGGTGGTAACAAAGAAGCCACAAACAAGAAAGAGCTTGAAGAGTTCCTTGATTCCCCGCGTGTCAATGTTATTCAACTGGATGAAGAAACTGCAGAGTTTTATGCAAAGGTGTATTGGGACTTGAAGAGAAAGGGCAAACCCGTCCCGACTAACGATCTATGGGTGGCAGCTTCCGCTATGAGGCATGGGCTGGCGCTCTTCTCATACGATGAGCATTTTGACAACATCGATGGCCTTATTTTACATAAGGGGAAGGTGTAAACAGGAGGCGAGCATGTCAACGATGACAATTAGAGGACTTGACGAACTGACAATAAAAGCTCTTAAAGAAAAAGCAAAACACGAAGGGACGAGTGTTAACGCAGCGTTAGTGAAGCTTCTTCAGGAAGAACTGGGTCTCAAAAAGAAAAAGCGCACGGTGGTATATAACGATTTAGACCATCTCGCCGGGACATGGAGCGATCTGGATTATAAAGAGTTCCAGAAAAAAATGAAGGATTTTGAGACAATAGATGAAACCATGTGGAAATGAAACGCGCTATTGAGGGGTGCCAAAAATAAAGCGGAATGCCCTCATATTTCCGGGTGTTTGTTCTCCCAACCCATCGCCTCCTTCACCGGCAAACAATAAGCCGGACGAAATTGCAACGAACACTGGAATCAACAACACAATTTGGCTCGGGAGCAAGCGCCATTGAAGAGATGATCGATGAGATTGTCGATAACATGACCGATAAAAGCGAGGGCTGATCTGTAGCTAAACAGAGCGATAGCCCCGCAAAACGCCACTTTCCCTAACTGGGAAGTGGCGTTTTTTCTTTACACTTTCCAGCATTTTCCTAATCCTTAACTTGATTTATCGGTGTGCATCCCCCTTTTTTTCTTATCTGCGAAAAAGACAAAAATGGGAATTCCTAATATCTGATACCGGCGAAAGTCCGAGATAATCACCTGGAGAGAAAAAGGAGGAGGACAGTGAGACTGCGCATTCACTTAACGAGAACATCCGGAGCTGGCAAGCTATCCATGTTGAATTATGGCGTCGACTTACGCCGTATTGCTTCATGGATTCATGCTATTTTGGCGAGGCACGATCCCGTTTACGCTGAGGACATCAAGAAAAAAGGTATCCGTCTTGAGAAGAAAGTTATTAAACCGTATGTATTTTCACGGCCATATCAAAACAAGAACAATCAGTTTGTAATACAGATTGGGTCCCCGGATCCCAAATTCATGTATACGTTTTTGCAAGGGGCAATCGCCCGAATCCCTGACCTGCATTTATCAGATGGGAATGTTCTTGTTAGTCAGGAAGCTCCGCGACTTTTACCAGTTCCCAAATTGTCAGCCAATGCCGATTCCTCGGCACGGGCAACCGTATTCACAATGTCGCCGGTGATTATCCGCGGCAAAAGCAGCTGCCTGGTAGTGGGACATGCCAATCCGAAAGAGGTTCAGGATGCCTTAACTGCCAATCTTATGGATAAGTTCAAGGCATTAAAGGGAGATACTCTTGAGAATCCTTACCTCAACATAACCCCGAAGGATATTCGACCCTGTGAGGTAAGGTTCCAGGAGGATAACGGTAAACACAACACCATAATAGGCAATGTAGGCAAGTTTACTCTGTCCGGCAGCCCCGAGTTGATCAACATGTCATTGCTCTGTGGGCTTGGCGCTAAAAATGGCCTGGGCTTCGGATGTGTTGATGTGCACAGGCCTTATTAATAATCTTTCTTAACAAAAAGGAGAGAAAACATGATCAAAGACAACGTGATATTTTCAGGACATTGCACTGCGGTAGGCCCTATCACTCAGCTGATGGGCTCAACAAAGAAGACAGAGGGTGGCAAAGGGGGAGAGAAGGGCAATTTTTCCTTGTGCAGGAGGAGCGCGGTAATCACTACTATTGACGAAAGACGGCTTAAAGTGGAGATTCCGACACTCAGCCCCATGACTATCCGGTCCATGTACCGCTGCCAAATCGCATATCTTATGCATCAGGCCATAGGCGGCCTTATTGACTATGAACCGCTCATCGTCCTGTTCCAGGGCGGCGGGGGATTTGCGAAACAGTCAACCCATCTTGCCGATACAATGAAACACATCGAGGGAGTCAAAAAAGACAATGTGGCCCTGGCCCTCTTTGGTGGGAGCATGAATGGAGTCCCATCACCCGGGAAAGTAATCGTATCAGAGGCGAAGCCGATCTGTCGTGAGACAATCGCATCCGGGGCGCTTTTTGGTGATTATGATGAAAACAAATATGGAAGTCTCAGTGCATCAGACCTGATAGTGCGCGAGGATTTCTACCGCCATGATATTTTCAAGCGTCCGGAGATTTTGAGTCTTCTGAGCGAAGACGGCATTAAGGCGATGATGGAACATGACAAGAAGCTTGCGGAACAGAAAAACAATAAAGGTGAAAATGGCGAATCAGACAAAAAAGAGCAGCCTCGTCAGATGCCGTTCAGCCTTGAGGTTATCCCCGCCGGCACAGAGTTTGATCAATACCTTATCGTGAAAAACGCCACCGAAATTGAGGTTGGAGCAATTCTGGCCGCCCTGCAGTCGTTCGCAAGAGTGCCCTTCATCGGTGCATTGTCCTCACAGGGTAAAGGATCTCTCGCCATTACATACAGGGTGAAGGCTGGAGATCGGGATCTCGGCTCTGTCACAGTGGATGGCAAAGGTGGTTTTAACCTGGACGGTCTGCTTGAGGATCACCTTGCAGCCTTCAATTCCTATTTGAATGAGCTGAGAAAGAACAGACCGGCGCTGGTTTAAGGGGGGAACAATGGCACAACGATATACAATCCGAGCAGAAATAGGTGGTGCCGTTATTTTGTCATCTCTTTCGTGTTTCAACCCGCTCGACGCTTTACTTGCCGCCGCTGCCGTTGAACGTATGAAGGGCAGGACCACCAACTGGACGCTGGACGAAGTTATTAAGGAAACGGAAACGCTCCCTATTGAGAAAATACCTATTTGTAGGGGGAATGACTTCATATACATGAATTCTCTTCCCCGCTTGATTGGCGAACGGCAGTTGGGAGAGGTCACTTACTACAAGGCGAACACGTATAGCAAACTGGTCCCGTACTGGGGCGAAGAAAAAGCAGTCGAGGCACTACGTGACCGCACCGGGACGCTCGATCAGTGCAGGGGGCCATATAAAAAATACGTCCTGCCCTTTAATACTATTTACCTGGAAGCAATAGAATGGGATTTTGAAGGCGAAGCTGATGCCGTGGGGGAGCTTATGGCGGAAGAAATCACTCATATAGGGAAGAAGTCAGCGTATGCGTCCGGGCGTGTTAGGGAATATTCCGTGTCACCGTGCAACGGTCCTATAGTGCGGACCCTTCCCGTATGTAATGGGGAAGGAGTGCAGATGAAAATCGAATGGGACAAGTCACCAGTCATATTCCAGAGATTGAAGCCTGCATACTGGGTGCAATCTTGCCGCTATCTGGCTGGAGTGGGAGGAATTTTATGAGAAAGATAAAAACGACATCAGATGAGAGGCCCAGGACAGAAATGAGCACAAGCCCGACTCAGTACCCGACCGAGCTGTTTTACAGGGCCCACGGTCATAAATATCCTGTTACCCGGGAGCCCATAGAGAATAAGGAAAGTTACCCATGTGCAGTTTGCGGGCGGCCTGGGACAGGATTTAAGGTCGGATACAGGAAAGTGGGAAATAGTGAGAAAGGGGTTTTCAGTAATAGTTTCGGAGAATTCTTCCAGCTTAAGGCCCCAACTTCTGGAGTAGTCTGCCCCTACTGTGAGGCGGCCATAAGAACTCCGTATCTGAAGTGGGCGTTCGGCGTAATATTCTCTGAAAACATGTGCTCCCCGATTGTCGGGGAAGACAGGTCAAAGACTATTCCGGGATCCCTATCATGGGCGTCTTTATCAGGAGTGTTATTGAGTCCCCCTGGGCCGCCCTTTGTAATAGCCCTGAACGAAGGCGGGGGAAACGGCTCGCACATAATCCACATGGGCATAGTCAATTACAGCCGTGACAAGTATTTTGTCAATCTCGGACCCGATATCACCCTTGTAGACAGGACGCTGCTTTGCAACGTCAGCGACATTGTTGAAAGGGAATTCGCCGGCAAGCCTCCCGGGTAAAACTGCTTGCGATAGCTGCTGATATGAAGGCCGGCGACAATACTGAGAACAAGTATTACGAGAAAAATGAGGCAAAGATAAAAGCTTTTGACGATGTCGGGCTGTTGGAATGTTTTGTAAACGCGGACAATATCAATGCGGTAGGATGGCTGTTCCGCAGCATCAACACAAAACGGAAGATTGAGAAGGGGCAAGGCAATGAAAATTTCTGACAAAAGTTATTTGGACAAATATCCGGAACTCGCAAAAAAATACCTGAAAATAATCAGGCAGCACAATCTGAGGCCGCGCCTGCAACAGCAGGATATGACCGGTGATGTTTTTGCGGCATTAACGGGCGGCAAACGGGCGTTATTGGAATCGCCGCCGGGTACGGGCAAGACCCTCGCTTATATACTGGCCGCAGCGGAGTTCGCGGCATTGACAGGCCGGCAGGTGGTGGTTTCGGCGCCAAGAAAGGACCTGCAGGACCAGGCGGTATCGACATTCGATAACATGATAGCCGGAGAGTTCGATGGTCTCAGTATCGCCGTGCTGAAAGGGAGATCCAATTACTTGTCCATGACAGCCCTGCAGGACCTCGCTGATTCGACCTCCGAGGCAGACAGGCCCAAGCTGGAGGCGTTTATCAAGTACCGGAAGATAAGGGCGGCGATATCGAGTCCCTGCGCGATGAATTTGACGCTCTCGGTTCAGCAGATGTTGATATCGCTGATCTTGCATTGTCCATGAATAAATCCAGTGTTGATGACGAAGTGTTTTACCAGCACGCCAAGGACATGGCAACGATAGCTTCCATTATAATTGATACATACCCTCCTTGGTTCGATCGCAAGGAGCAACGGTTCAGGCATTCCGATCACCCTTGAAAACCTTATCATTGACGAGGCCCATGATCTTGAGGATTCCGTTAAACTCCTGTTCTCGGACAAGGTTGCGCTATCTACAATAAGTACCGGGATGAGAAGACTGGCCGATGCTTTAATTAAAGATAACAAAGAGTTTAAGGGCGAGAAGGCCCTTGTGCAGGCGGCGCAGGATGCTCACCACGCAGTAAAAGAACGCGCAAAGGAGATTACGGCTATTTTAGGCGACTATCACGAGAGGGGATACTTTGCTATCAACGATTTGCCGACCCAACAGCGCGAAGCCTTCCTGTATAAGCGTCTGGAAGGGATTTTGGACATTATCGCCTCCGTCAGGAGCGTCACATCTAAAGCAGCGAAGAAAAAAGATGAGATGGGCCGGAGCAGCCGCAGCAGTTATGCCCGACTCATCGATGCTGTCTCGGGGTTGAGTGGCTTCGCCAACGGGTTCAGCAAGCTGCGCCGGCAAGCGCTTGAACTTGACGCACCTCAGTCCAAAACCATTTCCCATGACGACAGCTACTATATCGTCACCTTCTCTGATATTGAGGCGTTCCCTTCTCTGTGCCGCCAGAAAGTTGATGTCGGCTATTGGCTGCATAATCTGCTTTGGAAAAACACAAAATCGGTGATAATGACATCGGAACCCTCACCGATGGCGGTTCAAATAATTTCAATACGTTCAACTATATCAAGAATACTACAGGCATAGGGATATCCTATAAAGAAGGTTTTCTTGAGAGGATATATCCTAAACCATTTACATGGGACAATGTTCAGGTGATCCTCTATTCCGACGCTCCGACCTTTAACTTTACGGGAGATATCCTATCCGATGAAAAAATGCGAACCGCTTATGTTGATTACTGTGCCCGGCAGATAACAAGGGAAACTGCGCTTTCCGATAATGGAACGCTGGTGCTATGTCCGGCGCAGGCGGATGTTGCGATCCTGACAAGGCGACTTGAGAAATTAACTGATCGCATTGTTATAGCGCAAAATATTACACATCATTCAATATCGGCATGCAAGCGGGAATTTTTGAAGGCCTCGGCCAAAACGATTATGGTTTCGTGCGGAATGTGGCAGGGCCTTGATCTACTGAACGAACACCTCGGGGACCTTTTTATCGTACGTGTGCCATGGCACAATCCGAACAGCCCGGAATTCAGGGCAATAATAGATATGAAACAACGGTATTTTGACAAGAACGATAAGTACCGCAACTTACGAGCTGCCGATACTGTGATGCAGCAGACTGGCAGTAAGGTGTTCAATAAGTTCAGGCAGGGCTTGGGCAGGCTCTGTAGAAAAGAAGGTGACAAGGGCAGGATACACATTCTCGATTCTCGTGTGGCAACTGGTGCGCAGATGTACAAACCCTATATGACTTATCTGAAGAACTGGTATAAGAACATCAGTCTTCGCAGTGCCGGGAAAGCCGCATAACCGGACTCCGACGACGGTAATTTGCTCTTTGAAACCTAACTACTTGCAGCAAGGTAATTAATTTTGCCTTGCTGTTGCACCTGTATGGGATTGAAAGGATTAAAAGCAATACCGCTGGAAACGAGGCAGTGCTCTTGCTGTTGCACCTGTATGGGATTGAAAGTGGGCTGTCAGTATTCGTAAAACTCCGAATTTGGGACTTGCTGTTGCACCTGTATGGGATTGAAACGAGAGAATCCTGAAATTACTCCCTACGCTTCCATAAACTTGCTGTTGCACCTGAATGGGATTAAAAGGGGAATTTTT
>CAWHNC010000030.1:0-25392 GCA_963830245.1 Nitrospirota bacterium | reverse complement strand
GGCCGATATCGACAAGCTCGCCGCCGAAAATCCGGGCAAGCCGGTTCCGATCGATATGGTGACGTATTCCGCATCCGGTCTCGATCCCGACATCACGCCCGACAATGCCTACTTTCAGGCGCCGCGCATCGCCAAGGCGCGCGGGCTGACTGAGGCGGCTGTTCGAAGCATGATCGATCAGCAGATCAAGGGGCGGACGCTCGGTTTTATCGGCGAGCCTCGCGTGAATGTCCTCGACCTGAATCTCGCGCTGGATAGTCTGGCGCACTGAGTTTGCACGCAGCGGCTCCCCAACTTGAGCGGGATGGCTAACCAGCCCTCCCGCTTTTCTTTTGCTTCTACGGGCCAGAGGGTGGCTGAATGAAACGCTGCTACTGGGGCCGAAAAAGCGACGATTTGGACCACAATATCGACGAAATTCGACTAAATTTGTCGACGATTTCAAGGTAGATTTGTTGATTACACATGAGTTAGATGGCAAAATATACCCCCGGGGGGTATAAAAATCACTCCTCCTCGTCCTTGGCCGAGTTTGCCGATGATTTTCAGCGTGATTTAGAGCCTGTTGCCTGCGGGTTTTGGCCGGACGCTGAGTGCGCTGAGTGCGATTCTGGCATTGTCCTGATCGTGCGTCGCTTCTTTGTGCGTGACCACGCCGGTCATGGACTCCTGGTTGATTCTGGCGATGAAGTCGGACGTGTCCTGGTGGCCTGAGAGCCGCAAGCGTCGAAATAATCGTGGAGGCCATGAAGAATCTCCTGCATCTTCAAGCCTAGCGATTTGCGCGAAATAATCGGCAAACTTCAAAAAAATCTTTTCGCGAATGTTTTCAGAGGGTTGAGGCAGTTTGGCGGCTTGCCAGGGCTTGACAGAGAATTTGGGTCAAGGGCTGACATCGGGTATGACCAGAAAAAAACAAGGCAATTGAGACGTCGGTACTAATAAAAATGACCATCGCGTCGATGAATGAGCAGGCGGCTGAAACAGCGGAAGTCCAGTCGCTGCAGTCTTGAAATGAACCACGAGTATTTCCGCTCGTACCTCGCAGTAAATTCAGGATACCATCCAGTGCGACTTTGCTGTGAGCAACCGATAGGCAAAGACATCTCAATTTTTTTCAGAGTATGAAGGGTATTAATTATTTGCGCAGAATAGCATATTTAAAAATGCCTCATGAATAAGATTCAATTTTCTTGTCTCGTCTTGTTACCACGAATGTATGCTCAGTTCTAAGGTAATGGTCAGTAAAAAATAGAATCCCCGCGTTGATGAAGCACAGAGAAACTTATTTTTGAAGATATTGACAATAGCAATATCGTTTTGGGAAGATAGGATATGGAAATCACTGACTTTGAGTGGGACGATGACAATATTGAGCACATAGCAAAGCATGGTGTATTTCCAGACGAGGTAGAGGGTGTCGCTTTTGATGATGAACCCTGGGTGAAGAAAGGGCGCGAGGGAACCCGGTACCTGCTGGGATATACCGTTGCCGGAAGATATCTTTTTGTTGTTTATGTCTTGAAGGGTAAAGGTAGTGCGAGGGTAATAACGGCACTGGATATGGATGACAAAACACGAAAACTTTATAAGAGAAGAGGTAAGTAATGAAGAAGCTGCCAACTTTTAGGACACAGGAAGAAGAGATAATTTTTTGGGGGAAACATTCGATATCGGAATACTGGGAAGAGATGGAGGAAAGCACTGATACGTTCAAACGACCGAAGCTTACACCAGTGACATTGAAATTCGATCCGCTGGTTTTGAAAAAACTGAAGATGCTATCACGAAAGCGAGGGATATCATATAATGCATATATACGCCTGTTACTCGCTAAGGGTGTCGAGAAAGAAATACTCCAGTCGGGAAAGTAACTGATAAAAAAAGATTGCCATCTCTTCCCCTGCGACTCTGTTCTAAACTTTTCGGGATCCGGTGGGCGATGCCCTTTCAGCACGTTACCTTTTGTAGCATTACTGCCTTTATATTACTTTAGGTTACACGGACTCTACTCAAAAAAAACCAGCCTTTCTAAAAACCCTTTGATTTAAAACGTAGTTTCATTAAACCAAACTTTGGCACCTTATTTGCTTCAAACTATATTTGAGGTGAATAAAATATATGCTTTTTGAAGATGTTGTTAATTTTTTAAAGGAAACTCCGCCCTATCAGTTTTTGGATGAAGCTGTTATAAGAGATCTTGCCGGCAGCATATCAATGGAATTTTATCCGCAGGACAGAGTTGTTTTAAGGCAGGATGGACCTGCAAGTGATTCACTAAGGATCATAAAAAAAGGCGGAGTGAAAATCTCTTTAAGATCAAACGATGACGAGGAAATGGTCATTGATTGCAGGGGCGAGGGAGAGAGCTTCGGGCTTGTGTCCCTTATGGCAAAGGAGAAACAAAAGACAACAATCGTAGCGATGGATGATACCGTATGTTATTTGCTCGACAGGGAGAAAGTGTTTTCACTCATCGATTCCCAACCAGTGTTTACCGAATATTTATTACAGACCCATTTCACAAAATACATGGACAAGACCTGCAGTGAAATGCGCAACAGGAGTTCTTTTTACGGGAGCAGCGATCATATCCTGATGACAACACAAGTGGGGGAAATCGCTAATAAAGAGGCCATTACTATCAACGATGGAGCAACCATTCAGGAGGCCGCCCAGGTAATGTCTCAGCACAGGACCAGCTCGGTGGTAATTGTGAACAGCAACAATCTTCCCGTGGGTCTTGTAACAGACAGGGACTTACGGGATAAAGTCGTTGCAAGAGGACGTAACCCGCGTGAGACAGTGAAGAACATTATGAATCTGCCTCTTATCAGGGTTGATGCAAAGGATTATTGCTTTGAGGCAGTGCTCAAAATGCTGCAATACAATGTTCACCACCTGCTTGTCGTAAAAGACGGCGTTTTGAGGAGCGTTGTTACCAACCATGATCTATTGCTGCTTCAGGGCAAATCGCCTCTTTCCCTCGCGAAAGATATAGAAAGCAGGCAGACTATCGAAAGCCTGCAGTCTGTTTCTGAAAAGATTAACCACCTTGTCGGATTTTTGCTCAAGGAGGGAACTAAGGCAGGCAATATAATGAAAATTGTCTCTGAACTCAATGACCGCCTGATTAAAAAAGTGCTTAAGATCGCGGAGCGGAGATTCGGTCCCGCGCCTGTCGCCTATTGCTGGATAGTGTTAGGAAGCGAAGGCCGGAGGGAACAGATATTCAGGACCGACCAGGACAATGCGCTAATATATGACGATACGGCCACAGCGGACCAGCAGGCAGCAGTCTCCCATTACTTCTCCGAATTTGCCGCTTTTGTGAATGAAAGCCTCGAAAAATGCGGCTTTACCCCATGTCCGGCCCATTACATGGCGAGCAACTCCCAGTGGCGCCAGCCGCTGAGAGTGTGGAAGAAATACTTCTCGGACTGGATCTCTACGCCGACAGCAGATGCAGTAATGAAGTCACTTATATTTTTTGACTTCAGGCCGCTTTACGGTGACTTTTCCCTTGCGGATGAATTGCGTTCATATCTTACAGATGTTATCGACGGGCAGAAAGTGTATCTGGGGAATCTTGCGAACACAGTGGTGAAGAACAGGCCTCCCCTGGGATTTCTGAAGTCCTTTGTTGTTGAAAAGAGCGGAGAGCATAAAGATGAGCTGAATATTAAGATCAAGGGCTTGGCCCCGCTTGTAGACATTGTCAGGCTTTTTGCGCTTGAGCGTGGAGTGAAAGAGACCTCAACGCTCGAGCGGATCGGAGCATTGAGGGAGAAGCACACGATAGTCAAAGAATATGCGGATGAGATAGAGCATGCTTTCCAGTTCATTACTCTGCTAAGAGTCCACCACCAGGCTGAACTGCTGCAGGAAGGCAAGGCCATCGACAATTTTATTAATCCCAATAAGCTCAGCAACCTTGAGAAAAAAACCGTTAAGGACGCCTTCCACTTGATCGCAACGCTTCAGGACTCAACCATCGAGCGGTATAAGGCATTCATGTGGTAAAGCGCATATGGCATCTACGGAGATCCTGCAAGGACCAGAGTGATGGGTGCAACCGGTATGAACGGGAACATAACGCCGGGAAAGTTCCCTTTTGTGGTTCAATGCCCGGTCAAGGGGGTGATTGGCAGAAATTTATTTTTTGGTGAAAAGAGTCAGGCATTTTTTAAGTGCGATTTAGGATGTTGCACAAATTTAGTCCTGTAAGGAGGATAAAATGACACTAGCAGAAGATAAAGTGCCGGCCAAAGCTTGGGTAGTCACTTTTGCGGGAATGGCAATAAACCTTTGCTTAGGAATTCTTTATGCCTGGAGCGTCTGGGCCAGTGCGCTGATCAATGTAAAACTGGCGGGCCAGCCTATGACCGGGATCAATGAGGGTTGGACTTACCTCACCAACTCAGAAGCAGCTACACCGTTTTCCCTGTGCGTCATTATTTTTGCGGTATTTATGATCGTTGGGGGGCGCATCCAGGACAAGTTCGGGCCCAAAGTAGGCGCAACACTCGGGGGGTTGTGCCTTGCGGCAGGATGCATACTCTCCGGTTTGATGAAGAGTTATAACGGTCTTATTATCGGATTCGGTATTCTCGGCGGCATCGGCATGGGCATAGGTTATGCGGCGCCCACTCCTGCCGCACTAAAGTGGTTTGGTCCGCATAAACGCGGATTGATTGCAGGTCTGGTTGTCGGCGGATACGGCGGTGCAGCGCTTTATATCGCGCCACTGGCAAAAAACCTGATCGACTCCTATGGCATTTCAGGGAGTTTTATCGCCCTCGGTATTTTATTCGCTGTCGTTGTTGTTATTGCCGGACAGCTCCTTTCATGGCCTCCTGTGGGATATGTGGCTCCGGGCGCCAAAGGAGTAACCGCAGCATCAGCTGCCGCTACGGCAAAGAAGCAGTCAGCGCATGACTGGACAGCAGGGGAAATGGCCGGTACCTGGCAGTTCTATGCATTGGTCGTCCTTTTTATCGGTTCGACTCAATCAGGTCTCATGATCATTGCAAATGCAGCAGGGATCCTGGCATCAACCGCAAAGGGTATACCGTTTTTTGCGTTAAATGCCTGGATACTGGTCTCTTTCGGAGGAGCTGTAAACGCGCTGGGCAGAGTCGGCACCGGGTTGTATTCGGATAAAATCGGCAGGGCCAATGCATACACTTTAAACTGTGTCATTTCGGCCTTGTGTCTCTTTGCGATGCCTTCCATTATCGCTTCCAAAAACGTCTTTTTACTGTTCCTCGCAGTAGGCATAGCTTACTGGCAGTACGGCGGCGGACTTTCTCTACTGCCGGCATTTACTGCCGATTATTATGGCGCGAAGAACCTCGGTTTCAATTATGGCCTGGTCTTTATGGGGTGGGGTCTTGGTTTCTTTATGGCCAGACTTGCAGGGACAATCAAGGACATAACCGGCAGTCTCGATTATGCCTTCTATCTTTCGGCAGCTGTGCTGATCGTTGCAGTTGTACTTTGCAGAGTTACCCAGCGACCCACATGGGCCTCCAGACAGCAAACGGTAACAGGATAAAGAGTGAGAATAATTCTCATTGATCAAATAACTAAATGATGCAAGGAGGGAAAAGTCGTGGCTGAAAAAAAAGAGGCACTTGAAACAACAGAAGCTGAAATTGCCGTGCATTGGGGTGAAGAGCAGTTTTTCTATCCTTCAGCAAAATTCATTGCCCAGGCGAACATGACGGATGAGACCATTTACGACCGGTTTTCGCTGAAGAACTTTCCAAACTGTTTTAAGGAATATGCCGATCTGCTGACCTGGTACGAGTATTGGCATACAACCCTTGATACCAGTGACGCGCCATGCTTCAAATGGTTTGTCGGAGGAAAGATCAACGCAAGCTATAATTGCGTCGACAGGCATCTGGCCAAGAACAAGAACAAAACGGCAATCCATTTTGTCTCTGAACTCGAGACCGAAAAGGTCGAGCATGTTACCTATCAGGAACTGTATGTGAGGGTGAACGAGTTCGCAGCTATTCTAAGGGATGAGTTGGGCCTTAAGGCGGGAGACAGGGTAACGCTGCACTTGCCGATGGTTGCGGAGCTGCCCATTACAATGCTTGCCTGCGCAAGGCTCGGCATTATCCATTCCCAGGTCTTCGGAGGGTTCAGCGGAAGGGCGTGCGCGGACAGGATCGTCGACTCAGGGAGCGACTATCTTATAACTATGGACTCCTATTACAGGAGCGGCCAGCTTATTGATCACAAGGAAAAAGCGGATATCGCTGTTGCAGACGCAGAGAAAGATGGCCATAAGGTTAAGAAGGTATTGGTATGGCAGCGCTATCCCGGCAAATATTCTGCCAAGACCCCGATGGTCGAGGGGCGCGATTTCTTTGTCAACGATCTGCTGAAGAAATATTACGGCGTCCGCGTTGATCCGGTCTGGATGCCCGCCGAAGCGCCGCTTTTCCTTATGTATACCAGCGGCACAACCGGAAAGCCCAAGGGAGCTCAACACAGCACCGGCGGTTATCTTGCTTATGTCGCCGGCACATCAAAATATATACAGGACATCCATCCGGAAGATGTTTACTGGTGCATGGCCGATATCGGATGGATTACAGGGCATTCATACATTGTCTATGGCCCATTGGCACTATGCGCTTCGACTGTTATTTTCGAAGGCGTACCTACATATCCGGATGCAGGCAGACCGTGGAGGGTTGCCCAGGAGCTTGATGTTAACATCTTCCATACGGCGCCTACTGCCATCAGGGCGCTGAGAAAGGTTGGTCCTGATGAGCCTGCGAAGTACAATTACCATTTCAAGCATATGACTACAGTTGGAGAACCGATCGAGCCCGAAGTATGGAAGTGGTATTATCACGAGGTGGGTAAGAACGAGGCAGCTATCGTTGATACCTGGTGGCAGACAGAAAACGGCGGATTCCTCTGCAGCACCATACCGGCAATCAAGGCGATGAAGCCCGGCAGCGCAGGCCCGGGAGTACCCGGCATTCATCCGATTGTTTATGATAATGACGGAAACGTAGTCCCTGCCGGCTCGGGCAAGGCAGGGAACATATGCATTCAGAACCCCTGGCCGGGCCAGTTCCAGACTATCTGGGGCAACCGCGAGCGCTTTGTCTCGACGTATTTTGAAAGATACTGCAAGAACCCGAAAAGTAAAGACTGGAGAGATTGGCCGTACCTCAGCGGTGATGCCGCTGTTATGGCTGCTGACGGGTATGTCCGCATCCTGGGCAGGATCGACGATGTTATCAATGTTTCCGGACACAGACTGGGAACAAAGGAAATCGAGTCTGCTGCTATGACCGTCCCTGAGGTCGCGGAGGCTGCAGTTGTTCCTGTGAAGCATGATATAAAAGGGAAAGAACCTGATCTGTATGTTGCTTTGAAACCTGGAATCAAGGGAGACGAGGCAATGGCCAAGAAAATATCAAATGCTATAATAACGGAAATCGGGGCCATTGCAAGACCGAGAAAGGTCTGGATTGTGCCGGACATGCCGAAGACGCGTTCAGGGAAAATCATGCGTAGAGTGCTCGGCGCCATTTCCAACGGCACAGACGTGGGGGATGTCATGACATTGGCCAATCCGGAAATTGTAGAAGCGATAACAAAAATGGTGCAGGGAGAAGGCAAGGTAGAGTTTTAGAATCTGAAAACGAAACCTGAGTGATTACGCAAACGTATGGGTCAAATGGAAGGGGCTGGAGAAGTCTTTCCAGCCCCTCTCTTATTGGCAGGTGGTGATGACGAGCAAAAATGACATCCTTAATGATGCGGATTTCAAGTCCCTTTCAAGGCAGAAAAACAGTATATCGCTGGGCCTTGCGGTACTGGAGCTGGTACTCTATCTGGGGTTTGTTGCGCTAATTGCCTTCAATAAACCATTCCTGTCTGCAAAGCTCTCCGGAGCCATTACCGTTGGGATACCTGTTGCGGTCGGCATCATCCTGCTTTCATGGGTGCTGACCGGGGTTTATATACTGTGGGCCAATAACAAATACGACGTATTGGTAAAAAAGGTAAAAGATAAGGCGAGAGGTCAGTAATGCAACAAACAGCTATCGGGCACGCGCATATCACGTCAATATTATTTTTTCTCTTCTTCGTTATCATGACCCTCGGCATTACTTACTGGGCAGCAAAGCGTACAAGGACCACCGAAGAATTTTATGCCGCCGGCAGGGGCGTTACAGGTTTTCAGAACGGGCTTGCGCTTGCGGGTGATTACATGAGCGCGGCATCCTTTCTCGGCATAGCCGGTCTGGTTTCCACCAGGGGATATGACGGGCTTATCTATTCGGTAGGCTGGCTTGTCGGGTGGCCGATTATGATGTTTCTTATTTCCGAGCCGTTAAGAAATCTCGGTAAATATACGTTTGCCGATGCTGTAGCTTACAGGTTAAAACAGCGGCCCATAAGGGCAGCGGCTGCTTCAGGTTCGCTTACAACTATTCTTTTTTATCTGATTGCACAGATGGTGGGCGCTGGAACTCTTGTCAAATTCATCTTTGGCGTGCCCTATGAAGCCGCGATTGTCGTGGTGGGTGTACTGATGATATCATACGTTCTTTTCGGGGGCGTGCTTGCTACGACCTGGGTCCAGATTATTAAGGCGGTATTGCTGCTCGGCGGAGCCACTATTCTCGTTTTGCTCACTCTCGCGCAATTTGGATTCAGTTATGGCGAGCTTTTCGGGCAGGCATCCAAAATGTACGGGGACAAGTTCCTTGAGCCTGGCGGCTTGATTAAAAGCCCGCTGGAGGCATTTTCATTGGGTCTTGCCCTTATGTTTGGAACAGCCGGGCTCCCGCACATTCTGATGAGGTTCTATACCGTGCCTGATATTAAAGAGGCGAGGAAGTCGGTCTTTTATGCGACAGGATTCATAGGTTATTTTTATATACTCACCGTTACCATAGGGTTTGGCGCAGCCGTGCTCGTTACCCAGAAGGTGGTCATGGGTATTGATAAAGGGGGAAACATGGCTGGTCCGCTCCTCGCGGAATTCCTGGGTGGAACGCCCTTCCTCGGGTTCCTGGCCGCTGTCGGATTTGCCACTATTCTTGCCGTTGTTGCAGGACTTACCCTGGCCGGGGCTTCGGCGCTCTCTCAAGATCTTTATATCGGTGTGGTGCGGCGCGGCTCGGCAAACGAAAAAGAAGAAGTGAGGGTTGCGAAGATCGCAACCATAGGACTCGGCATAACGGCGATTTTTTTGGGAATACTGTTTAAGGGGGAGAATGTTGCGATCATGGTCGGTTTTGCTTTTGCCGTTGCCGCAAGCGCTAATTTCCCTGCGCTGCTGCTTTCGGTCACCTGGAGAAAATTTACTACAATGGGGGCGGTGACAAGCCTCTATACAGGGCTGGTGCTTGCTACCGGTCTGATAATACTGGGTCCTGCAGTATGGGTAGATGTTGTGCACAAAGATGACAAGGCTGCCGTTGAAAAACAGATGAAGGAGCTTGAAACAGGCTCCAGGGAGAAAATCGAAGCACTCGAAAAACAGAAGGTTGGAGGAAGGGACCTGATGAAAATCGATGCTGCGATAGCCGCAGAAAGGACGCTGGCAGACGCAAAGAGAAAAGAGTTGAACGCTGCCATGCCGAGAGCGATATTCCCGATGAACAACCCTGCAGTGATATCAATGGGGGCTTCATTTCTTATAGGTATCCTTGTCTCGCTCCTTTGGCCCGAGCAAGAGGCCCAAACGAAGTTTGACGATGAAAAGCTCAGGGTATACATCGGTATCGGAATGAAGTAATACATGGGTAGTGCCGTTTCCCCTCGATAGCAATCAGCCTTTTTTTGTCTTGTCTATCCTGTTACCATAGCATAATTAGGATTTGACATATTGTCACCCAAGGATTAAATTATAAGTTCATGAAGATGCTGCATATTCACACGTATTCTGCAATAATATATTAAAATCCTGTCTCAAGGAGGAGCGACAAATGTCCGACGCAAGAATCCAAGTATTAATGACTGAAGGAAGGGCTTTCCCGCCATCACCTGAATTCAGCAAGAATGCGCATATAAAGAGCATGGCGGAGTATGAGAAGATCTACAAGAGATCTGTGGAAGACCCCGAAGGGTTCTGGGCAGAAATGGCTGAAAAACATCTTACCTGGTATAAAAAGTGGGATAAGGTGCTTGACTGGAGCTTTGAAAAACCCGAAATAAAGTGGTTTAGCGGCGGCAAATTGAATGCGTCGTACAATTGCCTTGACAGGTTTATCAATACAACGGCGAGGAACAAGGCAGCGCTGATATGGGAGGCTGACGACGGCAGCTATAAAACCTATACTTATCAGCAGCTCTATTATGAGGTCAACAGGTTCGCCAATGTTCTCAAGAAACACGGAGTCAGGAAAGGCGACAGAGTCACGATTTACATGCCTATGATTCCCGAGCTTGCCATTTCAATGCTTGCCTGTGCGAGGTTAGGCGCAATCCACAGTATCGTCTTCGGCGGTTTCAGCGCCAATGCGCTACGGGACAGGATACAGGACTGCAAGCCTTCTCTCGTTATAACTTCTGACAGGGGAGCAAGGGGCGGCCGCAATGTGCCTCTTAAGTCAAATTGCGATGTTGCCCTTCAGGAATGCCCTACTGTTGAAAAAGTGATAGTGGTAAAAAGAAAAGACGGCGTTGATATGGAGCCGGGCAGAGACTTATGGTGGCATGAAGAGATTAATGCCGATGACATTGGCAATTATTGCAAGCCTGAAGAGATGGATGCGGAAGACCCGCTTTTTATTCTGTATACTTCCGGCTCAACCGGAAAACCGAAAGGGGTGCTCCATACTACAGGCGGCTACATGCTGTACACAAACCTTACCTTCAAATGGATCTTCGATCACCATGAGGAGGACATTCATTTTTGCACTGCCGATATAGGCTGGGTTACAGGACACAGTTACATTGTGTACGGGCCGTTAAGCAATGGCGCAACAAGTCTCATGTTCGAGGGGATACCTTCATACCCAGATCCGGGGAGATTTTGGGATATCTGCGACAAGCACCGCGTCACTATCTTTTACACTGCGCCCACTGCCATAAGGGCACTTATGAAAGAGGGTGAGAAATGGATTGCAAAACACGACCTCTCTTCTTTGCGGGTGCTCGGGTCCGTTGGAGAACCGATCAATCCGGAAGCATGGATGTGGTATCACCAGAATGTAGGAAAGGGCAAACTTCCGATTGTTGATACGTGGTGGCAGACCGAGACCGGCGGCATTCTTATAACTCCTCTTCCCGGTGCAATGACGCTTAAGCCCGGCTCTGCCGGCAGGCCGTTCCCCGGCGTAGTTCCTGCAATCCTGAAAGAGGACGGTTCACCCGCAGGTCCCAATGAGGGAGGCTATCTCGTGATTCAGAAACCCTGGCCCGGTATGATAAGGGGCACTTATGGAGACCCGGAAAATAAACGAATAAAAGAAATTTATTTTTCAAGGTTTGCCGGTAATTATTTAACAGGCGATGGCGCCCGCTGTGATGAGGACGGCGATTACTGGCTTATGGGAAGAATTGATGACGTAATCAACATTTCGGGTCACAGGATTGGCACGGCGGAAGTGGAATCAGCCCTTGTAAGCCATGAAGCGGTTGCCGAGGCAGCGGTGGTTGGGTTCCCTCATGATATTAAGGGTGAGGGGATTTACGTGTATGTCACGCTCAAGGGCGGACAGCAGCCGACTGAGGAGCTTAAGAAAATACTGATAGGACATGTGCGTTCAGTCATCGGTCCCATAGCAAGTCCTGACAAGTTGCAGTTTGCTCCAAGCTTGCCTAAGACCAGGAGCGGCAAGATCATGAGGAGAGTTCTCAGAAAGATTGCCGCAGGAGAAATAGAGGCGCTCGGTGATACCTCGACGCTTGCCGATCCTTCGGTGGTGACCGATCTCGTCAACGGAAGGCTTTAATATATCCGGTTGACAATCGTCACACTTGTGCTATAAAGTAAATCCTGATGTAAGTAAGCACTTACATCAGGATTTGCAGGAACCGCTAAGGAAGATCAGAGTATGCACAAGATTATATGCGGTCATGTCTCACCCGGCAAACTGTAAGAAAGTGTAACTTTTGGATGGTGGAATACGTCTACTTATAGTATATAAGTCGCCAATGCGTGTAAAAAAGCTCTTTAATCTTCACTAATTAAGCGGCTACATTCGGGAGGAAAAAGTAATGATACATGAGTTGTTCAGGCGCAAGTGGCTGGCGCTGGTGCTGGTTTGTTTTCTCCTCATTGGTGCATATGTCTTACTGACCAGGGGCGGCAGAGCACAATCCAAGAGCGGTAAACAGGCGCCTTCCACAGCCGCCGTGCCGGTTGTGGCAGCAGCAGCGAAGAAGGGTGACATAGGTGTTTATCTTAACGGGCTTGGCACGGTCACTCCTCTCAATACTGTAACAGTGCAAAGCCGTGTGGCAGGAGAACTGATGAAGGTCTTCTTCAGGGAAGGCCAGATTGTGAAAAGTGGCGATCTGTTGGCCGAGATCGACCCGCGGCCATACCAGGCACAGTTGGCCCAGGCAGAGGGGCAACTGATGCATGACCAGGCCTTGCTTAAGAATGCGAGGATCGATCTTGAGCGATACAGGGTACTGGCAAAACAGGATTCTATCCCAAAACAGCAATTGGATACCCAGGAATATCTGGTGCTCCAGGATGAAGGCGCTGTCAAGACCGATCTGGGTAATGTGGACAACGCCAAATTGCAATTGATATATTCCCGCATCACCTCGCCGATCAGCGGAAGAGTGGGGTTGCGCCAGGTGGACCCCGGGAACATCATTCAAACAACTGCCACCACCGGCATAGTGATAATTACCCAGCTTCAGCCTATTACAGTTATTTTTCCCATACCCGAGGACAATCTGTCGCAGGTGCTGGGCAAGCTAAGAATCGGAGCTCGCCTGCAGGTCGAGGCCTTTGACAGGGAACAAAAAAAGAAACTGGCCGCAGGATACCTGCTGACTATAGACAACCAGGTTGATACGACCACCGGCACTGTAAAGTTCAGGGCTGTATTCCCCAACAAGGACAACGGGCTATTCCCTAACCAGTTCGTCAATGCCAGGCTGCTTGTAGAGGTGGAGCGCGACGTCATTATCGTGCCGGCATCAGCCATTCAACAGGGGCCGAAGGGTACATTTGTCTATGTAGTAAAAGCCGACAACACTGCCGGAGTGCGCCTTGTGACAACGGGCGCGGCAGAGAACAGTAACATCTCCGTTACTTCCGGACTTGTTGCCGGAGAACGTGTCGTAATTGATGGCGCCGAACGATTGCGGGATGGAAGCAAGGTGGAACTGCCGGGACAGGACGGTCAGAGAGGCAATAACGGCGGTAAAAAGTGAAACCACGGAGACACAGAGGCACTAAGAATAAAATGCCGAACGTGGGAACTTGTGAAGGTGAGAAGATGTGCAATCTCCACTTTCTCCCCTTCTCATCTTCGCACCTTCTCTCCTTTATTTTCTCTGTCTCTCTGTGTCCTCAGTGGTTGGTTTTGACCTTATGAATATTTCCCGCATCTTCATAACACGGCCTATCGCCACGACATTGCTTATGATAGCCGTCCTCCTGGTTGGGGCTGTTGCATATCGCCAGCTGCCCGTGGCAGCCCTTCCACAGGTAGATTATCCTACTATCCAGGTCCGTACTTTCTACCCCGGGGCAAGTCCTGATGTCATGGCTACAGCTGTAACATCCCCTCTTGAGCGGCAGTTCGGCCAGATGCCCGGCCTGACTCAGATGACCTCTGCAAGCTCGGGCGGAAGCTCGGTCATCACCTTACAGTTCAGTCTGGAGCTGAGCCTGGATGTTGCCGAGCAGGAAGTACAGGCGGCCATTAACTCCTCTTTCACATACCTGCCGTCTGACCTCCCGGTCCCTCCGGTTTACAGCAAGGTAAACCCGGCTGACGCACCTGTTCTGACGCTTGCGCTTACGTCGGATACTTTTCCCCTGCCTAAGATAGAAGATCTTGCGGATACCAGGTTCGCACAAAAAATATCACAAGTGGCGGGTGTTGGACTGGTCAGTATCAGCGGCGGGCAGCGACCTGCTGTCCGGATAAATGCCAACCCGACCGCTATGGCGTCTTACGGCCTTAACCTTGAAGACCTGCGGGCGGCAGTCATTGCCGCAAATGTCAATCAGGCAAAAGGAGGCTTTGACGGACCAAGACAGTCCTTCATCATAGGCGCCGATGACCAGCTTTTTAAGAGCCAGGATTATAATTCTCTTGTCATAGCTTACCGGAGCGGTGCGCCTGTGCGCCTGTCTGATGTGGCCGAGGCGATAGATGATACCGAGGATGTGAACCAGGCTGCCTGGATGAATATTTCACCGGCTGTGATAGTAAACATACAGCGGCAACCCGGCGCAAATGTTATACAGGTAGTAGACCGCATCAAGAAGCTGCTTCCGCAGTTGCAAAGCTCCCTGCCGCCCGCTATAAAGGTCTCCGTGCTGACTGACCGTACTACAACCATTCGTGAATCTGTGAAGGATGTGCAGTATGAGTTATTGCTGTCTGTAGTGCTGGTCGTTCTCGTAATTTTCGTTTTCCTGCGCAGCCTGCCTGCAACTACCATCCCGAGTGTTGCTGTGCCGTTGTCCCTGGTCGGGACCTTCGGGGTGATGTACCTGCTGGGATTCAGCCTTAATAACCTTTCATTGATGGCACTTACTATCTCCACCGGATTTGTCGTGGATGATGCCATCGTCATGATTGAAAATATTTCCCGCTATATTGAAGCGGGAGATAGCCCTATGGATGCGGCCCTTAAAGGCTCGCAGCAGATCGGGTTCACTATTCTATCGCTGACGGTTTCTCTCATTGCCGTGCTCATTCCGCTGCTTTTTATGGGAGACGTGGTGGGGCGCCTGTTCCGCGAGTTTGCTGTCACTCTGGGCGTAACGATTCTGATCTCGGCTGTCGTTTCCCTTACCCTTACGCCTATGATGTGCGCCAGAATACTCAAACATGTCCCAGAGGACCGGCAAGGGAAGTTCTATCATGCGTCGGGGCAGATGTTCGACCGGATAATCGCCGCTTACGGAAGGACGCTTAAATGGGTTTTGAAGCACCAGACAGCAACGCTGGTGGTGGCGGCTGGCACCCTGGTTTTGACTGTGCTGTTATATATAATGATACCTAAAGGCTTTTTCCCGGTCCAGGACACCGGGGCCATTCAGGGAATATCTGAAGCGCCGCAATCAATTTCGTTTACTGCCATGGCTGAACGGCAGCAGGCTCTTGCAAAAGTGATTCTCAAAGATCCGGCAGTGGAAAGTCTCTCTACTTTCATAGGAGTGGACGGGACAAATACTACACTGAACACCGGGAGAATACTTATAAACCTGAAACCGCTGGATAAACGGAATGCAGGCGCGAGCGAGGTTATTCGCCGGCTCGAACCCCAACTGGCGGCAGTCAACGGTATCACGCTTTTCATGCAGCCGGTACAGGACCTTACCGTTGATGCAAGGGTCAGCCGCACCCAGTTCCAATATACGCTCGATGATCCCAACTTCGATGAACTGAACAGTTGGGCTCCCAAGCTCGTGGATGCGCTGCGGGCGAGCCCTGAGTTGCGCGATGTCGGCAGCGATCAGCAGGATAAAGGGCTCAGGGTCGCTCTTGCAATAGACCGAGCCACTGCTGCACGGTTCGGGATAACGCCGCAACTTATCGATAATACTTTATACGACGCTTATGGGCAGCGCCAGATCTCCACGATATTCACTGAATTGAACCAGTATCGTGTCATCCTTGATGTCAAACAGGACTTTAAGCAGGACCCGGGCAGCCTCCAATCAATTTATTTGCGCGGGACAATCGGTGGCCAGGTCCCGCTCGGGGCGGTTACCAAGGTCTCGGAAACAACCGGTCCTCTTATCATTAACAGGCAGGGGCAGTTCCCGGTGGTAACCACGTCTTTCAACCTTGCTCCGGGAGTTGCACTTGGGCAGGCGGTGACCGCAATCGAGACGGCCGCACAAAAACTGGGCCTTCCAGCCAGTATAAAGGGCAGTTTCGAGGGAACGGCAGAGGCATTCAGGGCATCCCTCACTAATGAGCCAATTCTTATATTGGCGGCTTTGATAACGGTCTACATCGTTTTAGGGGTCCTGTACGAGAGCTACATTCACCCTGTAACCATCCTCTCAACTCTGCCGTCAGCCGGAGTCGGAGCTGTACTTTCACTCATGATTTTCGGCGGCGAGCTCAACGTAATTGCCATAATCGGCATTATCCTTTTGATAGGCATAGTGAAGAAAAACGGCATCATGATGGTCGACTTTGCGCTGGCAGCCGAGCGAAATGAGGGGAAGAGTGCTGAAGACGCGATTTACCAGGCCTGTCTCCTCAGGTTCAGGCCTATCATGATGACTACCATGGCAGCGCTTCTGGGCGCCTTACCCCTGGCGATGGGCCGGGGAATGGGTTCTGAGCTGCGCCATCCGCTTGGCATATCCATTGTAGGCGGACTGATCTTCGGCCAGGTGCTTACTCTTTATACGACCCCCGTCATTTATGTGGCTTTCGACAGGTTGGCAACAAGACGCAGGCGAAGATATAAGCCTGAAGGCCCTGTTCCCGTAGCAGAGGGCGGGACCGGCCCGGACCGGCCATGAACATCTCTGCAGTCTTCATCAAGCGGCCCGTAGCGACGTCGCTGCTCACAGCCGGACTTGTCCTTGCGGGAATAATAGGGTTCCGTATGCTTCCCGTATCACCGTTGCCCCAGGTCGACTTTCCAACGATATCTGTAGGAGCGTCACTCCCTGGAGCAGACCCTGAAACCATGGCGACTTCGGTTGCTGCCCCTCTTGAACGCAGGTTAGGGCATATAGCAGGGGTGACCGAGATGACATCGGTGAATAACCGTGGTTCGACCAGCATCACCCTGCAGTTCGATTTGGACCGCAACATTGACGGGGCTGCCCGTGACGTTCAGTCTGCTATCAACGCTGCCAGGGGAGAGCTTCCGGCGGCCCTGCCGAGCAACCCTACTTACCGCAAAGTGAATCCGGCCGATGCGCCTATTCTAATCGTGGCGCTCACTTCCGACACTTTGACCAGGAGGCAGATGTATGATGCGGCCTCCTCGATTATGGCACAAAAGCTCTCACAGGTGAAGGGTGTGGGACAGGTATTTGTGGGTGGGAGCTCACTTCCGGCAGTCCGTGCAGAGCTGAATCCATTGGCGTTGAACAAGTACGGCATAAGCCTCGAAAATGTGCGCAGTGCTCTGTCAAATACGAATGTAAACCGGCCCAAAGGACAGCTCTCCAGGGACGACAGGACATGGGAGATCCATACCAACGATCAACTTTATAAAGCCGTGGAATACCTTCCCCTGGTCATAAACTATCGATCGGGGGCGGCACTGCAGCTGTCTGACGTTGCGAAACTGGAGGATTCTGTGGAGGACATTCGCGCCGCAGGTTTTGTCAACGGTAAGCCATGTGTAATGCTTGTCATATTCCGGCAGCCCGGCGCAAATATAATCGAGACGGTGGACAATGTACGCGGCCTCCTGCCGCAGTTGCAGGCTGCCATACCGGGCGCTATAGATTTGTCGGTAGTTGTGGACCGTACTCCGCCCATTCGCGGGTCGTTGAAGAACGTTGAGGAAACGCTCGTTATCTCAGCTATTCTCGTGATACTGGTTGTGTTCTGGTTTCTTCGGAATGTCCGGGCCACCTTTATTCCGGCCGTAGCCATAGTTGTATCTATTACCGGTACTTTTGCCGTAATGTATCTGTGCGGCTATTCTCTTGATAACCTCTCTCTTATGGCGCTCACTATCTCAACCGGGTTTGTCGTTGATGACGCAATTGTCGTGCTGGAGAATGTTACCCGTTATATGGAAAAGGGGGAGCCCCCCCTGCAGGCGGCGTTGTCTGGAACCAAAGAGATCGCGTTTACTGTTCTGTCCATGAGCACTTCTCTGGTTGCCGTCTTTATCCCGATTCTCCTCATGGGCGGCATAGTCGGACGCCTGTTCCGGGAGTTTGCAGTTACTCTTTCTGCAGCGGTTATTGTCTCGCTTGTAATATCGTTATCGACTACTCCCATGATGTGCGCCACACTGCTCAGGCAAGAAAAGCCGCGGGTCCACGGGATTTTATATAATGCGAGCGAGAACCTTTTTAACTGGATGCATTCTCGTTACGAGACGAGCCTTTCCTGGGCACTCCGTCATTCGAGGTTTATGATCATGCTGATGCTGTCCATTGTCGTGGTAAGTGTCGGATTGTTTATAAAAATTCCAAAGGGTTTCTTCCCGGAACAGGACTCCGGGCGGCTTTCGGGAGGAATTCAGGCTGACCAGAGCATATCGTTTCAGGCTATGGAGGAAAAGCTTACTCAAGTCGTTAATATAATCAGGAAAGACCCCGAGGTGATGTATGTAATAGGTTTCACCGGCGGCGGAGGCTCGACGACCAATACGGCACGCATGTTCATTACTCTTCAGCCGTTCGAAAAGCGTAAGTCGAGTATTGCTCAAGTTATGGGAAGGCTGCGCAGGCAGTTGGCAGGGGTGGCAGGAGCGCCTACGTTTCTTGCGCCGGTACAGGATTTGCGCATCGGAGGCAGACTGGGAAATACTTTATATCAGTACACCCTTATGGCAGACAATGTATCCGATCTTAACACATGGGGCCCGCGTGTACTGCAGAAACTTCGTACGCTGCCTCAACTTACGGATGTTAACAGCGACCAGCAGGTCAAGGGGCTGCAAGCCTCTCTGGTTATAGACCGTAACACAGCATCCCGGCTGGGGATATCTCCACAACTGATCGATGATACGCTGTATGATGCCTTTGGCCAGCGGCAGGTGGCGGTTAACTATACGTTGCTGAACCAATACCATGTGGTCATGGAGGTCGAGCCGAGTTTCTGGCAGCGCCCTGAAACACTTAAAGAGATTTATGTCTCTAATTCCAGTGGTGCACAGGTACCGCTTAGTGCGTTTACCCATTATGAACCGACTGCCACTTCCCTGGCAATTAATCACCAGGGTCAATTTCCTGCGGTGACTTTGTCATTCAACCTGACGCCCCATGTAGCGCTCGGAGATGGGGTCAAAATTATCGAAAGTAGTATGAGGCAGATGGGAATACCGTCCAGTGTCCGGGGCAGCTTTGCCGGGACAGCCCAGGCGTTCCAGGCTTCTCTTGCAAATCAGCCATTCCTGATACTTGCTGCACTGGTTACGGTTTATATTGTGTTGGGGATATTGTATGAGAGCTATATCCATCCTATCACTATTCTCTCCACGTTGCCCTCGGCCGGGGTGGGGGCGGTGCTGGCCATGATGCTTTCCGGTACCGACCTTAATCTTATGGCGCTGATCGGCATCGTCCTGCTGATCGGCTTAGTGAAGAAGAATGGTATTTTGATGATAGACTTCGCATTGGGGGCTGAGCGTAACGAAGGGAAGAGTCCCGAGGAAGCTATCCATAAGGCCTGCCTGTTGAGGTTCAGGCCTATCATGATGACTACCATGGCGGCTCTTCTGGGCGCCTTGCCATTGGCTGTGGGGGGTGGAGTGGGGTCTGAACTGCGCCGTCCGCTGGGCATCTCCATTGTCGGCGGGCTTATTTTCAGCCAAATGCTGACTCTTTATACGACACCGGTAGTCTATCTTTATCTAGACCGATTCAGGCTATGGATCGAACGCATGAAAGGGGTACATAAATGATGGTTAAGAAAATCTCCAGGTTATTGATAATTACTGCCGAGTTGACTCTTCTGGCGGCTTGTACGGTTGGGCCCGATTACGTGAAACCGTCTGCTGCTGCGCCTGCCGCCTACAAGGAAGCTGCCGGCTGGAAGACGGCGCAACCCAAAGACAATTGCATCAAGGGAACGTGGTGGGAGATATTTAATGATCCTCAGTTGAACGCCCTTGAAGAGCAGGTCAATATATCTGACCAGAACGTCATTGCAGCGGAAGCCCAGTTCAGAGCGGCTCGGGCGCTGGTACAGCAGGCAAGGGCCGCCTACTTTCCAACAGTCACTGCCGGGGCCTCTTATACGCGTACCCGTAGTGCAGCAGTGAATGTCGGCCGGGGAAGCGGCAGTTCTATCGTTTCGGACTACCAGCTGCCTGTTGACGTATCCTGGGAGCCTGATGTCTGGGGCCGGGTCCGCCGTTCAGTCGAGGCCAGTCAGGCTAATGCCCAGGCGAGCGAGGCAGACCTCGGAGCGGTTCGCTTGAGTGATCAGGCTGAGCTGGCGCAGGACTATTTTCAGTTGAGAACACTGGATGCGCAGAAACAGCTTTTGGATTCCACTGTTGTTTACTATCAAAAGTCCCTTGAACTGACGAAGTACCTGTATGCGCAAGGCGTGGATTCCAGCGTTGACGTGCTCCAGGCCGAAACCCAGCTCAAGACCACCGAGGCGCAGGCGATCGATGTCGGCGTTCAGCGCGCACAGATGGAACACGCCATTGCCTTGCTTACAGGAAAGCCGGCGTCGGATTTTTCCATTCCTGTTGCAGCGCTATCTGCTGTACCGCCTGCCATTCCAGTCGGTTTGCCGTCAGAACTTCTCGAACGCAGGCCTGATATCGCAGCTGCCGAGCGGTTAGTCGCTTCGGCAAATGCACAGATCGGAGTAGCCGAATCTGCGTTTTATCCCAATATCACTTTAAGCGCATCTGGCCGCTTTGCGTCATCGGATATTTCCAAATGGCTGACATGGCCAAACCGTTTTTGGGCGATCGGGTCGACAATATCCGAGACGGTTTTCGATGCGGGCTTAAGACAGGCGGTCTCTGAGCAGGCGAGAGCAGCCTATGACGCAGAGTGTGGCTTCTTACCGTCAGACGGTCCTCACAGGATTTCAGGAAGTGGAGGACAATCTGGCTGCCCTTCGGATCCTGGAGCAAGAGGCCCTGGTACAGGATGAAGCAGTAAAGGCTGCCCGGCAGTCCCTGGCTGTGATCACCAACCAGTACAAGGCAGGGACAGTCAGTTACCTTAATGTCATTGTAGCCCAGTCGACAGAGTTGGCCAACGAAAACACGGCTGTCAATATTGCCGGCCGCAGAATGAGCGCCGGCGTGCTTCTGATCAAAGCCCTGGGCGGCGGCTGGAACAGTGCAGGCCAATGCATATCTCCAAAGCTTCCGGCAGCGGTATCCCGATAGGGAATACGCTTGCTATCCATTTAACGCGGGGCATGATAGAATTTAGGTAGATCAAGAAAGGAGGAAAGAATATATGCCGGATCAGGATGGAAAGGAAATCGCACAAGGAGTACTCACAAAAATGGCTGAATTCAAGAAGTCTTGTGACGGGCTTGACGAGGAGAACTCGTCCCGGGCTCCTGAGGGTCGATGGTCGCCCAAGCAGATCATCTCTCACCTCTGCGGTTCAGAGGGTGGCGGCCCTGTAAAGATCCTGAAGTCTTTTATAGAACTGGACAAACCTGAAATAGACTTGGATCCCGAGAATACCCATTGGACCGGGAAGAGAAGCAGGATGAGCCTTGCCGAACTGCTGTCGAATTTGACCAGGAATATACTCGTATCGCAAAGTTTGTCGAAGGTCTTTCCGAAAAAGAACTTTTGCGCAGCGCTCATATTCCCGCGCTCAAGGACTCGCCCCTTGGAGAGTATCCGACTTGGCCCAGCTGGCGACCGGACTCTCCAATTATCACATCGGCTTTCATATTGATCACATGCGCGAGATACGGGAGGCCCTTGGTCATGGGGGAAAACCGATTAGCCGTCTGATTTTATAAAATATTATATCGTTATCATTGAAACTCGGGTCTTCCATCCGCCTCCCAGGGCTTTGATCAGTCGCACGCTGGCGCCGAAGCGCCGGCCTTCTGTCTGGGCCTTCTGGCGTTCATACTGAAGCTTATTCTGCTCGGCATCCAGCAGTTCAGAACGACTGATTGCTCCGGCCTCGAAGCGGTCTTTTGCCAGCATATTTATCTGCTCTGCTGAGGCAATGGCTTCGCTCTGGGCAGTGGTCTGTTCATCGGTGAAGACAATTTGCGCGAAGAATCTTCAACTTCTTTAAATGCTGTAAGCACAGTTTGACGGTAGTCTGCCAGGCTTTCCTCATAAGATGCCTTTGCCTGGTCAACGCCGGCGGCAGTCCGCCCCCCGGTGAACGACGGGATGCTGACCCCTGGACCGAACGACCAGATGCGGCTTCCATCCGCAAATAGATTGTCCACCTTGTTACTCAAATACCCGGCCTGCCCGGTCAGGCTGAGGACGGGAAAGTAAGCAGCCTTGGCTACTCCTATTTGGGCGTTTTTTGCCGCCAGGTTTCTTTCGGCACTCGCAATGTCCGGCCGACGTTCGAGGAGAGATGAGGGCAGGCCTGCCGGTATAACCGGAGGCTCAGCAGTCAATGGGTCTTCTCGGAGTTCAAATGAACTGGCTGGTCTGCCGCAAAGCAGTGCTATGGCATTCAGGTTTCTGCACGTTGACGGGCAGTATCGGCCAACTCGGCTTTGGCACTCGCAAGGTCAGTTTTTTGTCTGCGCAAGGTCGCTTTCCGGAATTGTGCCGATTTTAAAACGGTCGATAAATATGCGGATGGATTCGCCGTGCAGTTCCACTGTCCGCCGTAATATGGCAATTTCAGCATCCAAAGACCTGACCGTGAAATAGTTGACGGCAACATCAGCAGTAAGCGTGAGGAGCACGTTATGATAATCCGCTACACCGGCCTGGGCCTGGGCCTGAGCGGATTCCAAAGAGCGGCGGACGCGGCCCCATAGATCCACTTCATAACTTAAATCGAGTGGAACGCTGAAAGAATTCAGGTGAACTGAGGTCACCCTGAACTGGGGAGGGATCGGGATCGCAATCGGCTGGTTGGCCGAAGTCCGCTGCCGGCTGGCCGAGGGATCGAGGGACAGTTCCGGGAAAAATTGGCTTCGGCTGATCCCGGCTGCGGCACGGTACTCATCTATTCGGGCCACGGCAGCACGGAGATTTTCATTATTTGACACCGCGACTGCTTCCAGGTCGTCGAGTGCCGGGTCTTTGAAAAGCTTCCACCATTCGCCTTTAGGGAGCGCATCTTTCGGCTCTGCAATTTTCCAGCGCCAGTCCTGAGGAGTGATATTTGCCACGTCGGCCTCTTGTAGTCAGGGCCTACGGCACATGAACAGAGCAAAGCAAGCATCGCAAATTCCCAGAGCAGCTTCTTCATAATCAATCCAGTGTCCTCCGGTAGCGCTTTACGCCGATAGTCACGGCCAGAACGGCAAAAAGCGCGATTTGCCAAAGCTGCAGCATGACGTCAGCAAAACCGTTCCCTTTTAGCACAATCCCGCGGATAATCCTCAGGAAATGCGTGAGTGGGAACAATTCCCCGAGTGCCTGTGCCCAGATAGGCATGCCCCTGAAGGGGAACATAAACCCCGAAAGCAGCAGCGACGGCAAAAAGAAAAACGACATCTGCATGGCCTGTCGCTGATTTTGTGCCAGTGTGGAAATGGTGACGCCCATAGCCAGGTTTGCAATAATAAAGATGAGCGCAACTGCGAGAAGCAGAAGAGGCTGCCGACTATCGGGACATGGAAAAGGAAGTATGAGGCTGAAAGAATCAGCACCACCTGGATATAGCCGACAAGTATGTAAGGAACGATCTTGCCGACCAGGACTTCGATCGGGCGCGTGGGCATGGAGAGGAGATTCTCCATTGTGCCGCTCTCGATTTCGCGAGTGATCGCAAGCGCCGTCACTATGACCATGGTCATCTGGAGGACAACGCCCATGAGACCGGGCACTATATTATATTGAGTGATGGCCTCGGGGTTATAAAGAGAATGGACGCGCAGATCAATTGGACCTGCAGCGCCGGCAAGAAAAGAAAGCGGGCCCTTAATATCGTTTTGCAAAGCTGAGTTCAACAGGGGACTCATTGCGCCCAGGGCATTACCCACAGCTATCGGGTCGGTTGCGTCCGCCTCGATGAGAATGGAGGGCCTGTCGCCTCTAAGAAGGTCCCGCGTGAAATTCTCCGGGATATTTATGACAAAGTTGACGTCGCCGCGTTCCAGCAATTGGCGCCCCTCGGTCTCTGTCTTGACCTGCCGGACAAACTCCAAATAAGAGCTGTTCCGAAGTGCGGAAAGAACAGTCCTGCCCATCGAGCCGTTGTCATTAATGATCATAGCGGCCGGAAGGTGCCTCGGATCAGTATTGATTGCGAAGCCGAAAAGGGTGAGCTGAATGATGGGAATGCCTACCATGATAGCAAAGGTTACACGGTCACGGCGCATCTGGATAAATTCCTTGACCACCATGGCCCAAAACCGCGCAGGGGAAATCCCGATTTTCTTTATCATGACAACGGTCCGTTGTGCGGTTTATTCATAAGATGAATAAAAACGTCTTCCAGGCTTGAATCTACCGGGCGCCAGTTGTACAGACCAGTGCGATAGGGGGCGATAGCCTTCTCAACAGCGGAAGGATCATCGCCGCTGACCCGGATCATATTACCGAAAGGCACCGCCTGCTCCACGCCGGGAACGTTACGGAGTTGTTCGGCCAATTTGAGCAGATCCGGTCCGCTGACCGACCATGTTGTAAGATGCGCCTGATCGATGACTCTGCTGACTGTACCGCGGGTGAGCAGAATGCCGCTCGAAATGAATGCAAGCTTATGGCAGCGTTCGGCTTCATCCATATAATGCGTCGCAATGAGGAATGTAAGCCCCTGTGCCGCAAGCTGATGGATCTCCTCCCAGAATTCACGCCGCGCCTTCGGGTCTACACCGGCAGTCGGTTCATCCAGCAGCAGGAGCTTCGGCTGGTGAAGCATGCATGCCGCCAGTGCGAGGCGCTGTTTCCAGCCGCCTGAAAGCTCGCCCGCAAGCTGGTTCTTCCGTTCAATCAGCCCAAGTCGTTCGATGCTTTCCTGAACGGCCTGCGCCCGGTTATTCAGAGAATACATGCGGGCGACAAAATCCAGGTTTTCGGTAATGGTCAAATCCTCGTAAAAACTGAAGCGCTGCGTCATGTAACCGACCTGCCGCTTTATATATTCACTCTCTTTGATCACGTCGTGGCCGAGGCATGTGCCGCTGCCGGAGTCAGCCCGGAGAAGGCCGCAAAGCATACGTATGAACGTTGTCTTTCCGCTGCCGTTCGGGCCCAGAAAGCCGCATATTTCGCCCGTCCCCACCTGGAGTTCAACATTATCGACAGCAGTAATCCCGTCGAAGTGTTTGGTCATACCATGCACATCTATTGCGAGTTCGCCGGCCATGGATCAAAACCCGAACTGCAAATCCACCGGTTGGCCGGGATGCAGTTGTGTAGCAACACCAACGGAACGAGGAGACCATAACAAAT
>CAWHNC010000029.1:0-10898 GCA_963830245.1 Nitrospirota bacterium | reverse complement strand
ACGTATTTCTTTTTGCTATAGACCGGTTCGCCTTCTCCGATACTCCGTTCATTCAGATGCACCTTCCTGATTGGTTTCATTGAGAATCCCTCCTTATTTGTTGTTTAGTGAGGCCGTTTTTTTGCCGTTGAGTTGCGCCGAAATGATGAATTCCGCAAATTCTCTGAATGCGCCTTGTCCGCCGCTTGCGCTGCAGGTGAAATCAACTAATTTTTTTATTGGCGGAAATGAGTCGCCGGGACAGGCGGAGAGCCCTACAGCTTTAATGATTCCGAGGTCGTTCAAGTCGTCGCCGATATAAGCGATCTGTTCGCTGCCAAGGGAAGTCCTTGCCATAATTTCTTCGAGCACCTGCACCTTCTTATGTATCCCCAGATGCAGTTCAGCTATTTGAAGTTTCTCGGCACGTTTTTTTATGGACGCCGACTTCTCCCCCGTGATAATGCCGGTTTGCACATTCACTATTTGCCGAAGCCGCGCCACTCCCATCCCGTCACGAATGGAAAAGCGCTTCAGCACTTCCCCTGCACTGGAATAGTACACTCCCGTGTCGGTGAGCACCCCATCTACATCAGTGAGGAGCAACCGTATCTTTCGCGCCTTATCCTTAACTGTTGCAGCTATTGCCTTCCCGCTGCTCATATGGCCGTCCATCCTCCGTCAACAATCAGGTTTGCGCCGGTCATGTAACTGGAGGCGTCGCTTGCCAGGAAGACAACAGCTCCCTGATAGTCGGAGGGCTGCGCCATCCTGCCGAGAAGTGTTTTGGCAGAATAGTTTTTAACGAAAAAGTCGTCTTGTGCGTTTTCGACGCCTCCGGGCGAGAGCGTATTGACCCTGACGCCGCGCCGGCCCCAGTAGGAAGCAAGGAATCTTGTGAAAGCGATCACCGCCCCCTTGCTGACGGGATAGGCTGGAGATTTGTAAAAGGCCTGCCGTCCATCGGGTGTTTTATAGAGTGACTGGTCCGGGGCTACGACTCCATAGGTGGATGCTACGTTGATTATGCTGCCTTTGCCCTGTTCAGCCATGGCTGCGCCGATGATCTGAGAGCAGAGGAATACGCCGGTAACATTGACGTCCATCATTTTTTTCCATTGGCTGAGGGGGAAATTTTCGAATTGCGACATTTGCAATGCAAGGAGCGGATCCTCGAATTTCTCGTTCACGGCGGCGTTATTCAAAAGTATGTCGATATGGCCGAAGCGATCCAGCGTCTTTTCGAGCAGGGCGCTGACAGATGCTGCATCGGAAACATCGGCCCCTGCTCCGAGAGCTTCGGGTGTCAGGGTGAGGGCGAACTCGCGGCACTTGTCTTCGTCCAGGTCACTGACCACAACATGTGCACCGGCTTCTGCAAGGGCCCGGCAGTGTTCTTTTCCTATCAGGCCGAGCGAGCCGGTGACGATGGCCACTTTATCTTTCAGCGAAAACAGATTCATTGCGCTGTCCTCTGTTTTGGTTTAGTATTGAAATTGCTTGTTTTCCTGAATACTGGCTGCACCGGCTCGCCCCGCAGGAGTTCCCGTATATTCCCTTCGTTTACTGCTGACCGGAGGAGCGCAAGCACTTCAACATACGCATCGGAAAGATACTGAATGTCGTTGTCGCTGTGAGAGAAGCTCATGTTGTGAAAGCCAGACCACAGAACCCCGAGCCTGAATAATTCCTGCTGTACGAAAGATTTCATGATAAGAGGATCGCCGGCTTTAGCATCGAAGGTGATGAGGGTCCGGCAGGGCAGGCCGATGCATTTTGTATAATCGATTCCGAGGCTAAAGGCGCAGGAATTGTAAGCATTTTTTATTTTCTCACCCTGTCTTGCCAGATAACCCGGAACATTGCGCTCTTTCAGTTCGCCCATTGTTGCGCAGGCCGCTGCGAGTGACAGGGCCTCGCCGCCGAACGTGGTGAAGAAGAACACATCTTTTTCGAGCAGTTCCATAATCTCTCTTTTCCCTGCGAGCACCGAGAGGGGCATCCCGTTGGCTACAGCTTTTGAGTAGCACACGAGGTCAGCGGTGACACCGAAATATTCCTGCGCTCCTCCCAGGGCGAGCCTGAAGCCCGTCCACATTTCGTCGAAAATCAGCACGATCCCGTGACGGTCGCACAACTCGCGTATTCTGCCAAGAAAATTGTCCCGGGGCTCTTCAAAGACTACAGGTTCGAGGATAACGCATGCCGTATCCTCATCAATAGAGGTCTCGAGAGATTCAAGGTCATTATAATTAAAGGTAAAGGAAAGGTCTTTTACATTCTGGGGGACTCCGTTGTCCTTGTCTGTTACTCCGATATACCAGTCATGCCATCCATGGTATCCGCAGCATAGCACCTTGTCGCGTTTTGTGTAGGCCCGCGCGAGGCGGACCGCTGCTGATGTCACATCAGCGCCGGTCTTGCTGAAGCGTATAGATTCGGCCGAGGGGATTATGGAACGTATAAGTTCGGCAGTTTCAACCTCGAGCGGATGCATCATGGAGAAGGTTATGCCGTCATGCAACTGGTTCCGTATTGCATTATCAACCCTTGGATAACAGTAACCCAGGGACAGGGGGCCTACACCCATAGTTAAATCAAGGAATTCGTTGCCGTCGATATCCCATACATGGGAACCCAGGCCTCTTTTAAGATACTTGGGTGCAACTCCCTTGACGTATTGAGCGGGACCTTTTGCAAGCGTCTGTGTTACGTTCGGTATAAGACCCAGGGCACGGGCATAGAGTTTATCCGATTCGCTGATGTCAGGATATTTACGTATTAATTCAGCGGCTTGTGGCATATTATTGCCCTCCATGATAAATTTTAAAGATTTTTTCCGCGATCTTTTCTCCGGTAAAGCCCTCATATTCGAGCACTTGGGGCAGAAGGGCCGGCTTGAACCATCTGTTTTCGAGAGCGATAGGCAGCACCTTGCAGTTGATGCCTGTTCTTATGAGTGTTTCGCACACAATAGAGTAGAGCCCGCCGGTTATAAAGTGGTCTTCAAGGGTCACCAAAAGGGACGTCCTGCGTGCAGCCTCGATGATGGCTTGTTCATCAATGGGTTTAACGGTGCGCATATTGAGCAGCCTGACATTTAATCCTTCTGCCTGCAGGAGCCGTCCAGGCCTTGACGGCCTCGGCGAACAGCATTCCGTAAACGAGGATTGTAATATCGTCTCCGTCAAAGACAACCTCTGCCTTGCCGATTTTAAAGTCCGACCCATGTTCAATGACAGCTTTTGCATGGTTCAGACGGATATAAAACGGTCCGGGATGCTCCAGAACTTGCCTGAGTCCAAGGGTGAGATCCTGTTCATCAGACGGGCAGAATATGTTCATGGGCGGGATGATGCGCATAAGCGCGATATCCTCAAGCGCCTGGTGTGCCGGCCCATTGGCATCGGAAAGAAAACCTGGTACCCCGCCGCAGAGCTTTACTGGCAGATTACCTATGCCGACATCTGTCCTGATGAACTCGAAGGCCCTCATGGTCAGGAACGCGCTGAGCGCATGTACCACTGGAATACGGCCACGCAGGGCCAGTCCGGCAGCCATCCCTACCATCGCCTGTTCTGCAATGCCGCTATCGATGAACCGACTGCCGAGGGAGCCGGTAATGCCCCGGATAGAGGCCAGGTTCTCTGCTGTCATCACTATAAAACGTTCATCTGTTAAGGCAATATCCTTGAGCAATTCCTGGTAGGTCATCATCGCGCGGCCCCTGCCGTGTCCGCTGCCGCAGTATCATGGAGCTCTTTCAAGATTATTTCCACCTCGCTGTCTGAAAAATTGCAAAACCAGCGGTCAGTGCGGGACTCTATGCTCGGGATCCCTTTCCCTCGTATGGTTTCGGCAATAACCACGCTGGGGCAGTGGGGTTCAAACGGGAGGCGCAAAAATAGTTGGTCCATCTGTTCAAAATCATGCCCGTTTATTGTTTCAGGAGCGAGTCCGAAGGCCCTGAATTTGGCTTCAAGAGGGTCCAGAGGGAGCAGTTCCTCGGTCTTTTTATTTGCCTGAAATCTGTTCCTGTCTATAATGATGATAAGATTGTCGAGCTTATAGGCGCTTGCCAGCATGCAGGCCTCCCAGTTGGACCCCTCGTTGAGCTCTCCATCCCCGAGGATCACCGCCACCCTGTTGTCCTGTCCTCTCATTTTACAGTCAAGGGCAACGCCGGTTGCGACAGCAAACAAATGGCCAAGCGAGCCTGAATGGAACTCTATGCCGGGTATATTTCTATTGGGGTGCCAGTAAATATCGTCGGTTAAAGAAAGATGTGCCGAGAGCCGTTCTTTCGGGAGAACGCCCATCTCTGCAAGTGTGCCGTAAAGCGCAGGGACAGCATGTCCCTTCGACAGGAAAAAATAGTCACGTCCGGGGTCGCCGGGATCGCAAGAAAGAAATTTCCTGTACAGGTAGACCATCAAATCGGTGCACGACAGGGCAGAGCCTGTAAAGGCGCCCCCTGAGCCTGACATCCTTACGCAGTGTTCCCGCACCTTCAGGGCCATCTGTTTCAACTGGGAAAGTTGCTCTTTTTTCATGCTGCACCATGCAGTTTTGTTTGTGCCGGCGTGATAGTGCGTAATTCTTCAATGTGGTGCCGGTACCAGTTCACCCCTGCATATCTTCCGTTGAGCTTATAGATGAGAGGATTTTTATCAAGAAAATTTAAAATTGCCCCTATACCGAAATAGGCGTCGTTACCTGAAAGGGCATCGTATAATGTCTGTATCACCTTATAATCCTCCTCGTAGTCCAGCACCCACCGGTGCGACATTGAATAGTCGAGACCCGTCTCCCAGAACACATTTCCGGTCCTGAAGAGCTCGGGGTTTTCCCAAAAATAAGGAGTCGTGTGTTCTCTTTCATAGTCTTTCCCGGCTTTTTCCCACGCTGCTGTCAGCGCCTCCATGGTAAAGACCTCCACGTCGTTTCCATCAGGATAGGTTGCGGGATGCAGGTTGCTCACGTAATCGAATTGTCCCGTGTGCTCCACAAAAAAACCGAGCACCCTGTCGATAATACCGACATCGATAATCGGGCAGTCAGAGGGGATCTTAACAACAACATCTGCGCCGTACTTCACGGCCGCCTGATAATGTCGGTCGAGAAGGTCCTGAGGATGTCCTCTGAAGCAGGGTATGGATTCTTTCAGGCATAGCTGCTCGATGATGTTATCTGCTTCATCACATGTAGTGGCTACAACGACGTTTCCTGAAAGCGAGGCCTGTTTAACGCGTTCTACCATGCGGACGAAAACCGGTTTGCCCCCCAACGGAAGCAGGGCTTTGGCAGGGAGTCTTGTCGAACCGGTCCTGGTCTGGATCATAGTAACTATGTGCTGATCTTTTTTTATGTGCTCCTCCTTAAAGTAAAATATTAGTGCAGGCAACTCCGGCAGACATCCGCTATATTTTTGGCTGAGTTCCCGTCATTCTGTATCGGGTTCAATTGTTTGAGCAGATTATCGTCAAAATAAGAATGTACTTCTTTGTCCAGCGCTATGCCGGTAAAGGCAAGAGAAGAATACTGGGTGATAAGGGTGTTGCAATTGGCGACCATATGATGGGCATTGCCATCATGGAAAATAAGGGCCTGGGGCGCGAACCTTTTTATCTCTGACGAGGAGCGTCTGACATTCTCATTGGGGTGGAGCTTGAAGATCAGCTGCCGGTCTCCTGCTATCGAGAGGGCCTTTTTCAGAAACGCCTTTCTGTTATCGAACTTGAAGGTTTCCCGCGCATCCGAAGTTGCGACAAGCACATAGTTTCTATAGGGGAAATCGTTATCGAGGTATTGCCGCGCATTATCAAAATTGGGGATACCGGTTACAGCAATTTTTTCGGGTCTGACGCCCTTTCTTACGAACAGGTCACGGTAGCCTTCAGAAGCGACACAGAATTTGTGGTAGACATTGGAAAGCCCTGTTGTGGATGTGCTGGCAAGATAGCGGGGCAGGCCCAATCTCCTGACGAGATGATAGACTAAATTTTCAGGGTCGGTCATTCCTTCCTGCACAAGGATTATTTTCTTTTTTCTGACGTTTTTCTGTATTATGAGATCACTGCAGGTGACGGCAAGATCGTAATGATTATTGGTCCCTTCATAGTCAACAGGGCAGCGGTGCGCCTGAAAGTAATGCTCGGTGGTCTGCCTGAACGAGCCGCCCAAAATTGTGAAATCGAGCAGACCACTGCGCGTGAGCGTTCTTATGAGCCCGTCACCGTAGTAGGGAGTGAAATAACAATGCATAATCAATCAGATGGCTTGCTATCTGGTGCATCTGAGTTGTCTGATTGAGCGAGCCGCAAATGAACAGGATTTTTTTCATTAGACTAATACCCATGTTAACAGTGAGCATGTTACAGGAATATTAAACCAGGGTTAAGGTTTTGTTAATCAACCTTGGGCATTGTGTTTTTTTACCGAAACAAGTCTTGTTTGTGCTAATATTGCTTAAGCGGTGCCTACCTACGGTTTTTTGAAATATGAAGGGTGAAACAGTATGGCATATGCGGTCAGCGAAGAAGTTAAACAACGGACAAAGCGATGTCTGCATGATTTCAGCTGCTTGAATGGCGACTCTTTTTCTTTTTGTTCCATAGGTAGGGGAATGGGAGAATTTCTTGAGATAAACAAATGTGAGCGTAACAGGAGTCAGTGCAATTACCTGATGCCATATGGTTTATGTCATTACTGTCTATGTCCTGTCAGGCGTGAGATTTTTAAAAATTACAGCATTTAGGGTCTTTAAACCTCTATAAACTGCATCACTTCCTCCCGATTACTTGTGGTATACTAATGCATTGTTTCACCGGATACGTGCCATGAGCTACCTTGATGAAATAAAACATCTCAAAGAATCCGATAAAGAGTTTATCTGGCACCCTTTTACCCAGATGAAAGGCTGGCTTGAAGAAGACCCGGTTATAATCGTTGAGGGGAAAGATTGTTTTGTAAAGGATATTTATGGGAAATGGTACCTTGACGGCGTCTCATCGTTGTGGGTCAACATTCATGGACATACTAAACATGAGATTGATGACGCGATCAGGGCGCAGCTCGATAAAATAGCGCATTCCACGCTGCTCGGTTTGAGCAATGTGCCGGCGATACAACTTGCTGAAAAGCTCATTGGTCTTACAGATAGATCATTCGCAGGACTTGAGGGTCGACTTGCAAAGGTTTTTTATTCCGACAATGGCTCCACCGCTGTAGAGGTTGCGCTCAAAATGGCCTTCCAATACTGGGTCCGCAAGGGTATAAGCGGCAGGAATTCTTTTTTGTCCCTTAACTATGGTTATCACGGCGATACATTAGGCGCGGTGAGTGTCGGCGGCATCGATATTTTCCATAGCGCCTTTGAACCTCTGCTGTTTAAGTCTTATAAGGCGCCTTCTCCTTACTGCTACAGATGCGAGATGGGCAAGACCTGCCCTGAGTGTTCATTTGCATGTCTGAAAAAAATGGAAGGTATCTTACAGCAACATTCCGCTGAGATTGCGGCAGTTATTATTGAACCGGTTGTGCAGGCTGCGGGAGGCATGATTGTATGGCCGGAGGGTTATTTAAGGGGAGTAAGAGAACTCTGTTATAACTATAATGTGCTTTTGATTGCGGATGAAGTCGCTACCGGTTTTGGCAGGACTGGCAGGATGTTTGCCTCTGAGCATGAAGCTGCAGTTCCCGATATCATGTGCATTTCCAAGGGAATTACCAATGGGTATCTGCCGCTTGCTGCTACGCTGACCACTAATGATGTCTTTAATGCATTTCTCGGTGAATTCAGCGAATTGAAAACCTTTTTTCACGGACACTCTTATACAGGCAACCCATTGGCATGCGCTGCTGCCCTTGCAAGTCTTCAGGTTTTTGAAAAAGAGCATACATTAGACAAAACTGGAGATAAAATTGCTCTGCTCGAGTGTAAATTAAAGGATATTGCAGAATTGCCGTATGTCGGCAATGTGAGAAATAAGGGGCTGATGGCGGGCATCGAACTTGTCAGGGATAAGTTATCCAGGGAGCAATACGCCTGGGAAGAAAGAATGGGCTGGAAAGTTGCGTGCAAGGCACGTGACCAGGGTGTTTTAATAAGACCTCTGGGTAATGTGATTGTTATTATGCCCCCAATCAGCATAAGCGTTGAGTCTATGGAGCGCCTGATGGATGTGATAAGCGAATCTATAATTGCTGTAACTTGAAGATAGTAGGCAGTAAGCAGTAGACAGTAGGCACCAAAAGCTGATGAACATTTAAAGGCGGTTTTCGGGTTTTGTTTTTTTTGCTGCTTACTGCCTACCGCTTACTTGTTTTTAACTGGTCAGTATTTTCAGTGCCCTTAATCTGCTGGGGTGTTTCAATTTTCTGAGGGCCTTTGCTTCTATCTGACGTACGCGCTCTCTTGTAATGGAAAGATACCGGCCTACCTCTTCAAGTGTATGGTCCCTGTCAACTCCAATGCCGAACCGCATCCTGATTACGGTTTCCTCTTTGGGAGTCAGGGTCCGCAGGACTCTCTGTATTTGCTCTGAAGTCTCTATGCGTTCGGCATCTGAATAAGGCGACGGGCTCGTTTTATCACCTATAAAATCTTCCAGTTCCGTATCCTCATCGCCGATAGGAGTCTGCAACGCGATCGGGTCCTGTATAGCCCTGAATACTTCTTCAACTTTTCTAACCGGGACCACGAGTTTCTTTGCAATCTCCTCATTCGTCGGTTCGCGCCCGAGCTGCTGGGTAAGTTCTCTTGAGGCCTTGGTGACACGGTTATAGAATTCCATCATATGTACAGGGACACGAATTGTTTTTGTCTGGTCGATAAGCGCCCTTGTTATCGCCTGGCGTATCCACCACGTAGCATATGTACTGAACTTGAATCCTTTTTCATATTTGAATTTGTCTACCGCTTTCATTAGGCCTATGTTCCCTTCCTGGATAAGATCCAGCAAGGGCAGACCCCGGCCTACATAGTTTTTAGCGATATTGACGACCAGTCGCAAATTTCTAGTGATAAGTTCGTTCTTTGCCTCCATGACGAGATGTCTCGCCTTGGATATTTTTAGCCAGAGCTCTTTAAGAGCTTCAACCTTGGCGCCGACCTCTGATTCAATTTTTTTGTAATCAGATTGTACCTCTTTAAGCAGCACATCATAGCGCTTTGTATTCTGGTTCTTTTTCTTTTTCTCATTTATAAAGGACCTGAAATCTTTCAGAGTGCTGTACTTCTTTATTTTTACATCCGCTCTAAGGGCGGTATCTATCAATTCCTCAAGCCTGGAAAGCGTTTTTATAAGTGCTTCATCGGCCCTTTCTTCTTCTGTGGCAATGCCGTCTTCATCTTCTATATCAATAGTGTTTTTTATTTTATCAAAAATGGGGAGTGCAGATATTATGCCGTTTATTATATCTCTGCCTTCTTCAAGCTTTTTTGCGAGGTCGGTTTCCTCATCTTTTGTGAGGATTGAGATGTCCCCCATCGAGTTAAAATAGGCCTGAACAAGATCTTCAGCCCTCTCGTGCTCTTCAACTTCTTCCTCGACTTCCTCCTCGCCAAGAATCGACTCCTCGTAATCTACGACTTTAACTCCCATATCGCTGAGGACATCCATGAGATCTTCAAGTTCATCAGGGGAGAAAAATTCTGATGGGAGTGCTTCGTTTATCTCATCATATGTAAGTACGCCGCGCCGTTTGCCAAGGTTTATGATCTCTTCAAATATGTCTCTTTCTTTCATTTTGGTCAAACCCCTTTATAACAAAAAATTAAAGAAAGGGTGTCGCCGTTTTTCCCTTTCTTTAATTATACTGCGAAAACATTCAATATATAAGTGCAACAAAAAAATTTGACAAGCAGGGGATTTAAGGGAAGAAGGAAAGTAGTCAAGGCGCACGGTCTATTAGTACTGGTCAGCTGAATGGATCACTCCACTTACACCTCCAGCCTATCAACGTGGTGGTCTACCACGGACCTTCAGAGGGATTACTCCCTGGGAGACTTCATCTTGGGGTGGGCTTCCCGCTTAGATGCCTTCAGCGGTTATCCCTACCGGACATAACTACCCAGCAATGCCACTGGCGTGACAACTGGAACATCAGAGGTCCGTCCATCCCGGTCCTCTCGTACTAAGGACAGCCCCCCTCAAGTCTCCTGCGCCTACAGCAGATAGGGACCGAACTGTCTCACGACGTTCTGAACCCAACTCACGTACCGCTTTAATGGGCGAACAGCCCAACCCTTGGGACCTACTTCAGCCCCAGGATGCGATGAGTCGACATCGAGGTGCCAAACCGCGTCGTCGATGTGAACTCTTGGACGCGATAAGCCTGTTATCCCCGGCGTACCTTTTATCCGTTGAGCGATGGCCCTTCCACACAGTGCCACCGGATCACTAAGCCCTACTTTCGTACCTGCTCGGCTTGTTTGCCTCGCAGTCAAGCCTCCATATGCCTTTGCACTCAGTGGCTGGTTTCCGTCCAGCCTGAGGAGACCTTTGGACGCCTCCGTTACTCTTTAGGAGGCGACCGCCCCAGTCAAACTACCCGCCAGACAGTGTCCCCCAGCCCGGATTACGGCTGCAGGTTAGAGTCCCGGTAACACAAGGGTGGTATTTCAACGCCGGCTCCACGAAAACTAGCGTTCCCGATTCATAGCCTCCCACCATACACTGGACCGCAATTCATCGAAAGCCAACGTTCTACAAGAGCAGCTACATCGAACTCAAAGAGAATGAGGACAGACGGATTCAAGGCCAGACAAGCGAATGACTTCTGTCACTTTGTGAATGTGAGGCATAACTTTTTTTTGAACAGAGTTACTAGACACTGGAATAAGCTGAACGACTCTCAAATCTTAGCCACTAGTGTGAACAGTTTTAAGTCTCGTATCGACTCGATACGATCTGAAA
>CAWHNC010000028.1:0-53447 GCA_963830245.1 Nitrospirota bacterium | reverse complement strand
GTTTATTGCTAACATGGATACGAGCGTGTCCATGTTCTCTTCGATAAAACGGGTCGAAAAATCCCCCTCAATAAAAGAGGGGTGCCTGATTATGCTTAAGAGCAATGGCTGAAGAGTTTTTATACCTTCAACCCTGAGGTTTCTTCCCAGGGAACGGTCCATGACTCTTATCGCATCTTTTCTTCCGGTGCCGGCAGTCATGAGCAACATAAAAAGCGAATCATAGTAAGGTGGGATATCTGCGCCTTCATAAACTCCTGATGCTACCCTGACATTCGGCCCCATGGGTACCTGCAGCCTGGTTATATTTCCAAAAGAAGGATTGAAGGTCTTCGGGTCTTCTGCATTGAGGCGAACTTCCAGCGCCCACCGGTTCGGGCGTATTTCGTGCTGTTTGAATGGCAATCGCTTTCCCATAGTCACATCGATCATAATGCCGACTATGTCCAGTCCGGTTATGAGCTCAGTAATGCCATGCTCCACCTGCAGACGGGTATTCACTTCAAGGAAATAAAACTTATTGGTACTGGAATCGAAAATGAATTCTACGGTTCCGGCAGTTGTATAGCCTATCTCCCGCATGAGCCGGGTCGCGGTAAAACATATTTCCTGCCGGAGACCTTCATCAAGGGTCGGAGATGGAGCTTCTTCGATTATTTTCTGGTTACGCCTCTGGATCGTGCATTCCCTTTCGAACAGGTGCACAACGTTTCCATATTGGTCAGCGACGATCTGTACCTCGATATGCCTGCCGCGTTCTATGTATTTCTCGACCAGAACGGTTTCGCTGCCAAAGGCCTTCTTCGCTTCCGACCGTGTCCGGGCAAAGGCGGGCGCCATCTGTTCATGGTTCTCCACCTTAACCATTCCTTTGCCTCCTCCGCCGGCCGCAGCCTTGATCATTATCGGAAAGCTCACATCGTCCTCACGCATCCATTTCCTGATCTGCTCGACATCCGTAACATCGCTGATACCCGGGATTGTAGGCACATCAGCCTTCTGTGCAAGAATTTTTGCCTGGATCTTGTCTCCCATCATCCTGATGACTTCAGGAGCGGGGCCTATCCATGTCAGGCCTGCATCTATTACGCGTTGCGCAAAGACCTCGTTTTCGGCAAGGAAACCCCAACCCGGATGGATCGCATCTGATTTGCTGTGGAGCGCGGCATTTATTATCTTGTCCATGTTGAGATACGATTCAATGGGCGGGGCCTCTCCGATATATATCGCCCTGTCGGCCATGAATACATGATTTGCGAGCCTGTCGGGGGCGCTGTATACGGCGGTTGTGGGGATATTCCTGTCCCGGCATGTATGCATAATCCTCACTGCCGGTACTCCCCTGTTAGCTATCAAGATCTGTTCTATTTTCTTTTCCACAATAAATTATATTCCCATATACATTAAAGCATATTTGGCAAAGCCAGGTAAATTAAGTCATCGCAAGGATCATAAGAATACTACGCCGATTTCTCAATAGTCAAATTGCAAACTCCCAAGGCTATCCCTTCAAAGAACGAGTCAATGACAAGAATTTCTCCCTCAGAGAGACCGGAAGGTCCTGAATTTAAGATTGGAAGCGATCATTATTTCTTGTGCACGTTCCGATATTGGCTTATGTAATTTTTTGTCTTGACAACGGTTATCGGCTTGCTTATCATAGAATCATCTGATGGTCAGTCCAATGGATAAAAAGGGGAAAGAAAATGTCAGATTCTATTATGACGGGCAGTATGGAGTTCAAAGTAATAGAGGCGCTCATTGAGGATGTCGGAAAAGGCTGGGCCCGTCTCTCACCCACTGATATGAAGGCTCTGGGGGTAGTACTTGGCGACCTTGTCGAAATCACAGGGAAAAAGAAGACTGTCGCACGGGTGACAGGAATTCCTGACGAGCATTGCGGAAAGCAGCTAATTCAGATTGACGGTATTACCCGTAACAACGCCCAGGCTAATGTGGGCAGCGCAGTACAGGTCAGGAAAGCCCCGCGTAAAACAGCAACTCAGGTCGTACTTTATCCCTTAGAGATCAATAGTCCTCTTCCGCACGAGAGCGAGCTGGAATACTACGGAAAAGTGCTCCAGGGTATGCCGGTAATTGCAGATGACCATATCAATATTCCGCTCTTTGGGGGAAAGGACCGTTTTTTCGGGATAGAAGGAACGTCACCGTCGGGAGCTGTAATCATTAACCAGCACACGGTCTTTATCATGAAGAGTCCCGATCGTGCCGTCGCCGGGTCTTCACAGGTTTCTTATGAAGATATCGGCGGACTTGAAAAGCAACTGAGGTCGGTCCGGGAGATGGTGGAACTTCCCCTCCGCTATGCCGAAGTATTCGAACATCTCGGCATAGAGGCGCCGAGGGGAGTACTCCTGTACGGCCCGCCCGGGACCGGGAAGACGCTTATTGCAAAAGCGATAGCGAGCGAAACAAAGCTTCATTTCATCAGGGTGAACGGACCTGAAATAATACATAAGTATTACGGTGAGAGTGAGGCCAGGCTCAGGGAAATTTTTGAGGAGGCCTCAACCAAAGCCCCCAGTATTATCTTTATCGATGAACTAGACGCCATCGCCCCCAAGCGCGCGAATGTATTGGGTGATGTGGAAAAGAGGGTTGTGGCCCAGTTCCTCGCTTTGATGGATGGCATGGTTTCCAGGGGCCACGTGATTGTTATCGGGGCCACCAATATTCCGGATATGATAGAGCCTGCATTGCGCCGCCCGGGCCGTTTCGACAGGGAAATCGTGATCCCGGTCCCTAATGCTGATGGACGTCTTGCAATATTAAAGGTCCATAGCCGGCGTATGCCCTTGTCCGACGATGTAACCCTCGAACGACTCGCTCAGATCACGCACGGGTTTGTCGGTGCCGACCTCGAGGCATTATGCAAAGAAGCCGGCATGGTTACACTGCGTAGATACCTTACTATTTGCGGCAGGGAGGGGCTTGATGACGTCCCCGTAATTTCAGAAAAACTGCGGATCACAATGGATGACTTTCTTGCCGCATTGCGTGAAATCGAACCGTCGATAACCCGTGAGTTCATCACCGAAAAGCCTGCCGTCAAGTGGGGACATGTGGGAGGACTCAAGGAAATCAAGGAGACACTGGTCTCGCTTGTCGAATGGCCCCACCGATACCCGGACCTGTTCAGGGCAGCCAGGGTTTCATCTCCGCGGGGCATACTGTTAGCCGGTCCTTCGGGCACGGGGAAGACCCTTATGGCTCAGGCCCTGGCAGGAGAGACCGGGTTGAATTTTGTTTCCATAAGCGGACCAATCCTTTTCTCCAAATGGTTGGGCGAGTCGGAAAAAGCGCTCCACGAGATCTTCAAGGTGGCCAGGCAGTCGGCGCCGTGCATTCTATTTTTTGATGAGATCGATGCCCTTGTGGCGAAGCGTGGCACAGGCAGTGACGGAGGCGCTGTGGAACGGGTGGCAAGCCAGTTTTTCAACGAACTCGACCGGTTGAGTGATCATTCTGAGGTCGTTGTCCTGGGAGCCACTAATCGGGAGGACCTCCTTGATCCCGCCCTATTGCGCGCAGGACGGCTCGATTTTATACTCAGGTTCAACGTTCCGGATGAGAGCGAACGACTCGAAATATTCAGAGTCCATTGCAAAGACAAGCCCTTGGCTTCGGATGTGGACTTACGGGAGTTGGCCGGGGGATCGGAAGGAATGACCGGTTCAGATATAGCGTCTGTCTGTAAAAAGGCGGCGATACTGTCAATAGTCGGGCATATTAACGGTACCGGACAAAAGAACACGACGGAACTTATCATCAGTGCGGCCCACATCAGGTCCGCGCTCGAAGAATCCAGGGGCAAGGGCAGGATGTGAAATGTTGAAAGCCGTAAAAAAAGCGGGTCTACGATGGCATTGTAAAACAGATCCGCGGTCTTATAGAGGGAGTAATATTCAATAAGGGTAAGGGAGGTGGTAAGTGCGAAAGTGAGTAGTAAGGCGCAGTGGTTGGAGGGATTGTAAAACCGATCGGTATTACCGGTCAATGCTCAGGAGGTATGCTAATGGCCAAAATTCACGAAGTAACAGTGTGGACGCGGGGCGTGGTCATGGACAAAGAGGGCCGTGATATAGCAAGCGCCTTTGGCAATGCAGTTGCAATGGAAGGCAAGCACGTGCAGGTATTCGACAATTATGAAGATTTGCCGGACCGCGTTTTAGTGACCACCCGCAAGTATGTAAGGATCAGCGATGAAGAGATCGAGCACAAGTATGTGTACACTAATGACCATCCCGAAGTGGTAGTAGTAGCCGAAGCGACCATAGTGAAGGGGATCAACGTATTAAGGGGCATGCCGGAAGGCGGTCTTTTGCTGATTAATACCGACCGTTCAATCGACTACATGCTGAAGTTCATACCGAACGCGGACCTGTTGGGGGCGATCGCCACGGTAGATGCCGACGGCATCTCCGGGGTTAAGACAGTAGACTTTTCGGGTACTGAAGGTGGAGTTGACTCAGCCGGAGTTGGGGCGGGGATAGCGGCCCCGATAGTAGGGGCGATGGCAAAGGTGACGGGTATGGTAAAGAAGGAAAACGTAGCCAAGGTAGTAAAAGATGTAGCCGGAATGGAGAGAGGGTATAACGAGGTAAAGTTCCAGAAATTCCGCAGGACCCGCGCAGAATATTCATGGGGCGGCTAAGAAAAAAACTGAAAGTGTAAACAGAAATCATACAAGGAGGATTCTATGTCCAAAAAGCTTCCAGAATTCGGGACGATCAATGTCCCAAACGACAGAGCAGTACCCTTTGGGGCAATTACACCTGCGCCGGTACGCCAACAGGACCTCTTTAAGACGTCAAATTGGCGGATAGTGCGCCCTGTGATTGATAATGAGAAGTGCACACGCTGTCTGACCTGCTATATCGCGTGTCCTGATTCCTGCTGGTCCTTCAATGAACCGGAAGACGTCATGGAGTGGAATGCGGGCTTCTGCAAGGGATGTCAGATCTGCATCCATGAATGCCCTTCCGATGCGTTATCGGCAGTTCCGGAACTTGATTTTGAAGACGGCGTGGACCGCCTGGAAAAACCCTTTTAGGAAGGAGGAAAAAATACAATGGCTGACGAAAGAATGTTGACCGGCTGCTCAGCAGCTGCTCAGGCCTTGAAGCTTGCAGAAGTGGAAGTGATCTGCTCCTATCCGATCCGCCCATACACGGCGATAATGATGGAGCTTGCAAAGATGGTCGCCAACGGGGAACTTAACGCAGAGTTTGTGCATGGCGAGGGCGAGCACGCGCAGTTGTCCGTGGTGTTAGGGGCCTCTGCCTGCGGCGCCCGCGCCGTAACCGGAAGCTCGGGAGTGGGCGTAACCTATGCTTTTGAATTATACAGCCCTATCTCAGGCGGCCGTTATCCTTTGCAGATGACGATAGCCGACCGCACGCTCGATCCTCCCGGGGATTTTGGTTCGGAGCATACCGATGCGATGTCTGCCCGTGACCAGGGTTGGATACTGGGTTGGGCTTCGACCCCACAGGAGGTATTCGACAACACGCTGATGGGGTACCGCATTGGGGAAGACCCGCGGATCATGCTGCCCCAGATGACATGTCAGGACGGGTATTTCCTTTCCCACATCCCGGACAAAGTGAAAGTTGCATCATTGGAGCAGGTGAAGGAATTCCTGCCTCCTTACAGTTCCCCTCACCCTATAAGCACAACCTGTCCCGTGTCTCACGGTCCCCAGATCAGACCTGATCAGGGAGCCCCCATGGATGCCCAGAGGGCGGCTACGTTCCTGGAACTACCGAAGGTAATCAAAGAGGCAACGGCGGATTTCGGCCGTATCTTCGGACGGAACTATGACCCGTTCCTTGAGAAATACAAACTGGAAGACGCTGACATAGCGTTTTTCATCATGGGCGCCCATTCCAACACCTGCAGGCACGCGGTCGACACGCTCCGCAAACAGGGCGTGAAGGCGGGCATGGCGCGTCTGCGTTGGGTCCGTCCGTGGCCTACCACCGAGATAGCGGAGGCCCTTGGTCATGTAAAGGCAGTTGGGACCATTGAGACCAGCACCTCCTATGGAGGGGCCACGAGGGGCGGCAACCTGATACATGAGCTGCGCACCTCCCTTTACGACCTTGACGACAGACCACTTACGACGTCCTTCATGGCGGGCCTTGGTGGAGAGACGATCTGGCCGGAGGATTTCGAGTTTATGGCAAAAGTCCTCAACCAGATGATCAAGGACAAGAGGGCCTCTAAGTACGTGCACTGGATAGGGTTTGAAGGAACTACAATATAAATAAGGAGGCTAATTGAATGAAAGCGTTCGACTATAAGTTTCAGCACTTTGAGCCCTTGAAATCATTTAAGGGCGCGCCTAAGGAAGAGATGTACGTGCCGGGACACCGCACCTGTTCAGGATGCGGCCCTGCGCTGAACTACCGTCTGGTAGCAAAGGCGGCGGGAAGGGACACTATTTTCATAGGCCCGACAGGTTGCATGTACGTTGCCAATTCGAGCTATCTGTGTACTCCCTATGCCGTGTCCTGGATACATGCCCAGATAACCAACGGGGGCGCAGTTGCCTCGGGTATCGAGGCTGCCTACAAGGTGATGGCGCGCAAGGGCAAATATGACGGGCCCTTCCCCAACATCATAGTCATGGCAGGTGACGGCGGATCCTCCGATATAGGTCTTCAGGCGGCTTCGGCACTGATGTATCGCGGGCACAAGGTCCTGTTTATCTGCTACGACAATGAATCCTATGCCAACACCGGCATCCAGACATCACCTACGACGCCGTATGGCGCGGCCACGACCTTTACCCCTCCCGGCAAGGAGATCCCTGAAGGCAAGACCCTGTTTCCCAAAGATGTGCCTCAGCTCTTTATCGGCGGGCATCCGCTATTGAAGTATGCGGCGACCACCTCTGTAGCATATCCTCTTGACCTTATGAACAAAGTGAGGAAGGCGCTGAGTCAGGAAGGGCCGACCTTTATGCACATGCTGACGCCATGTCCGAAGGGCTGGCAGTTTGACGAGAAGCTGACGATGGAGATGGGCAAGCTGGCGGTGGAGACAGGCATGTGGTCACTATACGAGTGGGAAAACGGAGACTACAAATACACGCATATACCGAAGAAGTACAAGCCGGTGGGCGAGTACATGCAGCATCAGGGCCGCTTCAAGCACCTGAAAGAGGAGCATATAGCCAAGATGCAGGCCTTTGTGGACGAGAAGATCCAGAAGGTCAAGGCTAATGCAAAACCTGTTGAGGCTGCACCCGTGGCAGCTCACAAGAAGTAGCAGGCTCCGAAATAGAAACTGACTGCGGTGCAGGGTCAACTGAGACCCTGCACCTTACCTCTATCCTCCGCTATATCTATTGCCTTGATGACACGGCATTTCCTGTCTTTGGGAATGATCCGCAGAAAAACCTGAGTGCTTCAGTCCATAAATACGGCGCCGCACCGTTCCCTGATTTTGCAAGGCTTAATTATGCTGTCGTTCGGACCATACGTGAATTAATTGGAAGAAACATTTATAATGTCACACAATACCCAATGCTATAAAAAAAGGAGGAGTACGAATGGCGAAAAACTACAAAATAGCAGTAATAGGCGGTGACGGGACGGGGCCGGAGGTAATTGCCGAAGGAATGAAGGTGCTGAATTCCGCAGCACAAAAATATAATTTCAAACTCGATTACGTGCATTTTGATTTTGGCGGAGAGCGGTATCTGAGGACGGGGGAGCTTCTTCCCGAGGGCATCTTTGAGGAGCTTAGGAAATTTGATGCTATCTATCTTGGTGCAATCGGACACCCTGATGTTGAACCCGGCATACTGGAAAAAGGGATTCTTCTCACCATGAGATTTGAACTGGATCAATATATTAATTTGCGTCCTGTCAAGCTCTTTCCGGGAGTTGATTGCCCGTTGAAAGGCAAGGGACCCAAGGACATCGACTTTGTAGTGATAAGGGAGAATACAGAGGGTCTCTATACGGGGGCTGGCGGAGTCCTCAAGAAGGGCACTCCTGATGAGGTCGCGACACAGGTTTCGATAAATACGAGAAAAGGGGCCGAGCGGTGTATACGCTTTGCTTTTGAATACACGAAGAAAAGAAACAAAGACAATAAACTGACTCTCTGCGGCAAGACGAACGTACTCACCTACGCATCCGGCTTGTGGGCGAGGGCATTCTCCGATGTAGCAAAAGAGTATCCCGGAATAAAGACCGACTATGCCCATGTGGACGCAATTACGATGTGGTTTGTGAAAAACCCCGAGTGGTTTGATGTTATTGTTACTGACAATCTCTTTGGAGATATCATAACTGACCTTGGCGCAATGATCCAGGGAGGACTCGGCATTGCAGCAGGCGGCAATATCAACCCGGAAGGCGTGTCCATGTTCGAACCTATGGGAGGCTCAGCCCCGAAATACAAGGGTAAGAACGTTATCAACCCCCTTGCTGCAATCTGCTCCGGCTCAATGATGCTTGACCACCTTGGGGAAGTGAGCGCGGCCATGGCAATAGAAAAGGCTGTTATGGAGCTTACCTCGACAAAAATCAAAGACCTCGGCGCAGGGAAAACCGGATACTCCACGACTGAGATCGGCGATATGGTCGCTGATATAGTGGGGAGATGAGTACACTTTGTTCCGGCGTGCAGGGGAATTATTAATGATACAGGCAACGAATGCTATTATCATATTAATATAGGGAGGTTTTATGGGAAAGGAAGTTAAAAAGCATGTCTACTTTTTCGGCAATGGCAAGGCTGATGGGAATGGCAAAATGAAGCATCTTTTAGGTGGTAAGGGGGCAGGACTTGCCGAGATGACGAATCTGAAAATCCCGGTTCCCGCCGGCTTTACGATTACCACGGAGGTGTGCAAAGACTTCTTCAGGAACAATAAAAAATATCCGCCGGGAATGTGGGACGAGGTACTGGCAAATCTCAGGAAGGTTGAGAAAGCGATGGGGATGAAATTGGGGGACAAGGACAGTCCTCTTCTTGTTTCCGTCCGGTCAGGGGCCAAGTTCTCGATGCCCGGCATGATGGACACGGTGCTGAACCTCGGGCTTAATGAAACGACTATGCGGGCCCTTATCAAGAAGACCGGGAATGAGCGTTTCTCGTATGATGCGTACCGCAGGTTTATCTCCATGTTCGGAAACATCGTCATGGGAATTGACAGGCAGCTTTTCGAAAAGGCTTTGGAGAGGATGAAGGAGAAGAAGGGGATCCATCTCGATACGGATCTCGATGCCGAAGACCTTAAGAATCTGCTGGCAGAGTTCAAGACGATTTATCGGACCGCAACAGGGAAACCTTTCCCGGAAGAACCGCTGGATCAGCTCAAGCTTACCATAAACGCGGTTTTCGGCTCATGGTTCGGCGACAGGGCCGTGAAATACAGAAGACTCAATTCCATACCCGACGACCTTGGCACTGCCTGCAGTGTTCAGGCCATGGTCTTCGGCAACATGGAGAAAACTCGGGTACCGGTGTGGGTTTTACCCGCGACCCTTCCACCGGCGAGAAGAAGTTTTTTTCAGAATGTCTGATCAATGCGCAGGGTGAAGACGTTGTGGCGGGGATCCGGACGCCGCTCCATATCGCAGAGCTGAAGAAGCGTTTGCCGGCCGCATACCGAACGCTGGTCTCCATATACAAGAAGCTGGAAAAACACTATAAGGACATGCTCGATATTGAATTCACTGTGCAGGAAGGCAAGCTGTATATGCTCCAGACCAGGGTGGGAAAGTGCACGGCGGCCGCCTCGCTCAAGATTGCCATCGACATGGTCAAGGAAAAACTCATTGACAAGAAGACCGCTGTGATGAGAATTGCCCCTGATGAGCTGAACCAGCTTCTTCATCCCACCATAGATCCCAGGGCCGTTGTCTCGGTTATAGCTAAAGGGCTGCCTGCTTCACCGGGGGCTGCTGTGGGCAAGGTTGTTTTCAATGCCGCAGACGCAGAAGCCTGGGCGTCCAGAAAAGAAAAGGTCGTACTTGTAAGGCCTGAAACCTCACCCGAAGATGTGGGAGGAATGCATGCTGCCCAGGGCATACTCACCGCCAGGGGCGGTATGACGTCGCACGCCGCGGTTGTGGCAAGGGGTATGGGAAAGTGTTGTGTTGCAGGCTGCGGTGACCTGATTGTCGACGCAGAAAAAAAGCAGTTTACGGTAGACGGTCAAATTATCAGGGAAGGCGACTATATCACTCTCAATGGCACTACGGGTGAGGTTATCCTCGGCCAGGTTCCGCTCGTGCAGCCGAAAGTCACTCGTGATTTCGCGACGATAATGAAATGGAGTGATGAGTTCAGGAAGATAGGGGTGAGGGCAAATGTCGATACCCCTCATGACGCCAGATTGGCGCGGGAATTCGGGGCGGAAGGTATAGGTCTTGTCCGGACGGAGCATATGTTCTTCGAAGGCGATAGAATAAGGGCGGTCCGAGAGATGATCCTCGCAGATGATTCAGTGGGACGGAGAAAGGCGCTTGCAAAGATATTGCCGATGCAAAAGGGCGATTTTGTCGGTATATTTACGGAGATGAACGGGTTGCCGGTTACGATACGGTTGCTTGACCCTCCCTTGCACGAGTTCCTGCCCCATACTGACGAGGAACTCGAAGGCCTGGCTGGAGAAATGGGAGTTTCCGTTGAAAAACTAAAGGCCAGAAACAAGGCCCTGCATGAGTTTAACCCTATGCTTGGCCACAGGGGATGCAGGTTGGGCATCACGTACCCTGAGATATATGAGATGCAGGTTGAGGCTATTATCGAGGCAGCGTGCGAGGTCTCAAAAAAGAAGGTGAAGGTTATCCCCGAAATAATGATCCCTCTCATATCCGATGTGAAGGAGTTGGAGATAATGCGGGAGATGACTGTCCGCGTTGCCCAAAGCGTGCTGAAGAAACATGGCTTAAAAATCCCTTATAAAGTGGGATCGATGATCGAGATCACCCGTGCCGCACTGACGGCTGATGAAATAGCAACTCAGGCTGATTTCTTCTCCCTCGGGACTAATGACCTTACGCAAACGACCTTTGGACTTTCCAGGGATGATGCAGGCAGGTTCCTCCCTTATTATGTGGAAAGAGGGATACTGCCGGACGACCCTTTTATCACTATTGATCGCAAAGGTGTGGGAGCCATGATGAGAATGGCGGTCGAGAAAGGCCGGAGCGTAAAAAAGAATCTCAAGATAGGGATTTGCGGAGAGCAGGTAGACGCTTTTTCAGTGGAATTCTGCGCCGAGATCGGACTTTCATATATAAGTGCTTCACCGTACCGGCTTCCCATAGCCCGCCTGACAGGGGCACAAGTATCACTGGACAAGAAGCTGAAGAAACACCACGGATGAGCAAGGCTTTTGCCTGGTTGAACGAACTGTTTTAGGTCCGGCGGCCCTCCCGGTGGGAGGGCGCCCTACCAGCCCATAGCATAACCGGTTTCCATGCGGGGTGATGCAACTCCTGCGAGGACACCGCTCTCTGCATCAAAGTGTATTCCAACTACGCGTCCGTTGCCCCATTCACCCGTTACCTGAAGGATATGCCCTTTTTCACGAAGGGCTGTAAGCGTGGATTCTCCTATGCGGCTTTCGATTGCAAGGGCGCCGGGCTGCGCTCCGTGGGGATAGAATGAACTCGGGAAGTGTGAAGAGTAGAAATTGGGCGCATCAACTGCGGCTTGCATATTCATTTTAAAATCTACACAGTTCAGAAAGAACTGGAGCGTCCACTGGTCCTGCTGGTCGCCTCCCGGTGTGCCGAAGACCATGAAGGGCTTATTGTCCTTAAGAACCAGCGAAGGAGTCAGCGTAGTGCGCGGTCTTTTCCCGGGCTGAAGGGCATTTGCATGTTTGGGATCGAGTTGAAAGACCTGCAAACGGGTCCCGAGAGGAAAACCCAAGCCCTGAATAACCGGTGAACTCGCAAACCATCCGCCGCTGGGGGTGGCAGCTACCATATTCCCCCATCGGTCAACTGCATCCAGATGGGTTGTGTCCCCGGTGTATACCTTTGGATTACCCTTTTTTACTTCGGGGTTGTGCGACGGTGCATTTCCCGGGCGCAGTTCCATGGAGGCGCGCCCAGGATCTATAAGTTTTCTGCGTTCCCCTGCATATTCCTTTGACAGCAGTATATCCAGGGGCACAGATACAAAGTCAGGATCGCCGTAATACTGCTCCCGGTCGGCGAAAGCCAGTTTAGCCGTCTCAACGAGCAAATGGACATACTCAGGGGAATTATGCCCTAACGATGCTGTATCAAACCCTTCCAGTATGTTCAGTTGCTGCAGAAAAACGGGTCCCTGACTCCAGGGGCCGCATTTATAAACATCATGGCCGCGATAATTCACTGTTACCGGTTTCTCAATGCGGGCTGAATAACCGGACAAGTCCTCACGCGCGAGCAATCCGGCGTGACGATTTCCTGAAGCGTCAGGGAAATTATTCCCGCCGGCAAATAGTATTATGCTCTCAGCAATGTCCCCCTTATAAAAACGGTCATGTGCAGCCCGAAGTCCTTCAATACGGCCGCGCCGTGATTCGCGCTGTTCTGCCTCTGCAAGCCTCTTAAACACTTCAGCGAGATCAGGCTGCATAAAGAGCTCCCCAAATAGAGGTACTCGACCTCCTGGAAGATATGACAGAGCAGACGTAGGCCAGTCCTCCACGAACCTTTTAGAGTTCTGCTGAATAGCTGACTGAAGCACACCGTACATCGGAAATCCATGTTCCGCAAGCTCGATGGCAGGCTCCAGGATATCCGACAGCCGCATGGTCCCGAAATGCATGAGAGCTGTAATCCACGACGAGACCGAATCAGGAATAGTAGCTGCAAGCAATCCGTCACCGGGGATCGTATTAATGTTGTTTTTTTCAAACCATTCGATAGCAGCCTTTTTTGGGGCAGGTCCCTGTCCGCTTATGCTTACTACGCGACGCTCGTCAGCGAGGTAGATGAGCATGGGTGTCTCTCCGGCTATGCCATAGAGGTGGGGTTCGAGTACTGAGAGGGCAAAACCCATTGCCACCGCCGCATCTACCGCGTTACCGCCGCCTTCAAGAAAGTGAAGGCCAATACGGCTGGCCAGGTAGTGGCCGCTTGTGACCATGCCGTGTGTTCCCATTATAACCGGCCGCGTCGTAAACTCACCGCGCCTTGGCCCTGCCAGGGTGGCAAGGATGTCCCTGGAAATCTCAGTCGCCATTTCCCGCCTCTTCAATCTTACAGATCGAGTCGCTACCGCTTATTAGTCACACTATCATTTTTTTGTTCTTTTTTTTTCCCGAATACAATCTTTTCTATTTGAGCCAGGTGACGGCGCATCGCCAGTTTGGCGGCATTCCCGTCCCGGCTTTGAATGGCGGCAAGGATGTCCCGGTGTCCGTGAAGCGAACTTTGCTCTCTATCCTGATTCTGCAGGTATTCTTCACGTGTCTCGGTCAAAAGCTCAACGATAGCATGAAGCAGGCGCTCAAGCACCCGGTTTTTCGTCATGCGGGCAAGGTAGTTATGAAAGGCGGAGTCAGTCGTTATAGGGTGAGAACCGATAGCAAGGTTTTCTTCGTGTTCCCTCATAATTGCATCGAGTTCCTTTATTTCTTCAGCCGTGGCATTTTCGGCGGCAATTTCTGCGATATGAGGTTCGATAATTTGGCGGATATAAAAGATATCGATAAGATGGTCTTTCTCTTGATAGAGGGCTGCCGCAAGAGGACGTACCAGGGACTCTTCGGTTGTGGCTGTAACAAAGGTCCCGTTACCCTGCCTGCTCTCGACAAGTCCCATGGATTCCAGGGTGCGGATCGCCTCCCTTACCGAAGCCCGGGATACCTTGAAGGTCTCTGTCAACTCCTTCTCGGTCGGAAGCTGGTCGCCATTTTTCATCCTTCCTTCTTCTATGAGTTCACGAATCTGTTTTACAATGTCTTCGTAGACCCGTTTTTTTTCAACTGCTTTTAACATTCAGGGGCTCCTTCTGTTGGTCAAGCAGGGTTACTATTCAAGTACTTTTGCGGCCCTCTAACCCTATATATTATTGTATCAGATTTTATAAGAAAGTTTCATTCCGGTCCAATACCAGGAAAGGTTCGGCAGATCAGAAGCCCGGTGCTTTCCTGTCGCGTGTTTATGGGTGCAATATAAAGTGTCGGATGTAGTATAATAAAAGGCATTAACGCCGCGAAAAAAGCTTGGGATTATTAACAAATGGGGAGGTCCTGATGGCAGACGAACATTCGTTTGATATAGTATGCGAAGTGGATATGCAGGAAGTCACCAATGCCGTAACTCAGGCAACAAAAGAGATCAGCCAGCGATTTGATTTCAAGGGGAGCAAGAGTTCCATAGAGTTTGACAAAGGAAAGGGTACTATCACAATTTTATCGGACGATGAGCAAAAGATGAAGGGGGTTATCGATATCCTCCAGTCGAAGCTGGTGAAGCGCGGGATTGCGCTTAAGGCGCTCAATTACGGCAAACTGGAACCCGCTGCTGGAAACACTGTCAGGCAGGTCCTAACACTCCAACAGGGTGTCCCGCAGGAGAAGGCCAAGGAAATAGTTAAAATCATCAAAGACATGAAGCTCAAGGTAAGCGCTGAAATTCAGAAAGATCAGGTACGGGTAAGGGCAAAAAAAATAGATGATTTGCAGGTCATAATGGCACATCTGAAGGAAAAGGATTTCGATATCCACATCCAATTTTCGAATTACAGGTAATTAGGTTATAGGTTAGGGGTCATAGGTTTACCAATCACCTATCACCAATCACCTGTTTTTTTAACTGGAAAATAGAAACAGACCTCTGTTAAAATGATAGCCGGCTTTAAGATGAGGTGATAATCAATAATGAACGGACACACAGCAATAATCACAGGAGCGGGACGCGGCATAGGCAAAGCAATCGGCGAAACCCTTGCCCGGCATGGAGTCAATATCGTTGTCGTTGATGTTGACCTTGATATGGCCAACGAGACCGCATCCGATCTTGAGAAGCTCGGGATACGGAGCATGGGGTTTAAGGCGGACGTGTCCAGTTCAGCAGAGGTAACCGGGCTGTTTGAGCACGTTGTAAAAGAGTTCGGTAAGGTAGAGATACTTGTCAATAATGCCGGGATTACGAGAGACGGCCTTTTAATGCGCATGAAGGAAGAGGACTGGGATGCTGTAATAGATATTAACCTGAAAGGCACCTTTCTTTGTTCCAAAGAGGCGGTAAAGGTAATGGCGAAACAGCGGTACGGGCGTATTATTAATATTGCATCTGTGGTTGCCTTTATGGGGAATCCGGGACAGGCCAATTACAGCGCGTCGAAAGCAGGCATCGTCGGCCTTACAAAAACTATGGCGAAGGAATATGCGGGCAGGGCACTTACGGTGAATGCAGTCGCCCCGGGATTTATTTCTACTGCTATGACCGATGCGCTGCCGGAAAAAGTGAAGCAGGAGATGATGAAGGCCATTCCCCTGAGCAGATTTGGCACTGCCCAGGATGTTGCCAATGCGGTATTCTTTTTTGCATCGCCTGAATCGGGATACATAACCGGCCAGGTAATCCATGTTAACGGCGGCATGTATATGTAATAGCTTATAGTTCTTAGCTCGCAGCAAAAACATAAGTTTTTTTAGTGAACACCTATGAACCATAAGCCAGGAGTTGAAATCTAAATTTGGAGGTAGATAATGGTAGAAGGAAAAGTAAAAGAAATAATATCAAAACAGCTTGGAGTAGATCAGTCGGAAGTGACGCCGGATGCGTCCTTTGTTGAGGACCTCGGTGCTGATTCGCTTGATACAGTGGAGTTGGTGATGGCATTTGAGGAGGCATTCAATATTGAGATCCCGGATGAGGATGCCGAGAAAATAACAAAAGTTAAAGATGCATTCGATTATATAACTAAAAAATTAGGATGAGCGAGAAGAAAAGAGTTGTTGTAACAGGCATGGGCCTGGTAACCCCTATCGGTATCGGTGTTGATGAGACGTGGAGTGCAGCACTGAACGGAAAGTCGGGCATAGGGCCTATCACGCATTTTGATGCGTCTTTGTTTCCGGTGCGTATTGCCGGAGAAGTAAAGGGTTTCGATCCGGCAAATTACATTGAGGCAAAGGAAATCAAAAAGATGGACCGCTTCATCCATCTTGCGGTTGCTGCTGCGACAATGGCTGTCGAGGATTCCGGTTTCAGGATTACCGGGGAAAATGCGGAAAGGGTGGGAGTGGTGATCGGCTCCGGCATGGGAGGACTTCCTGCCATTGAGCATTATCATAAGGCTTACCTTGAAAAGGGGTATAAGCGGATTTCTCCTTTTTTTATCCCGATGCTTATCATCAACCTGGCTTCGGGAAACGTTTCCATAAAGTTTGGCGCAAAGGGACCCAGTTCATGCCCGGTTACCGCTTGCGCTACCGGCAGCCATTCCATTGGTGACGCAGTCAGAATAATCCAGCGTGGTGAGGCGGATGCAATGATTGCGGGCGGGACTGAATCGTGCATTACGGCTTTGGGTGTCGGTGGTTTTGCAGTAATGAAGGCGCTTTCGACCAGGAATGAAGAACCGGAAAAGGCCAGCAGGCCTTTTGATATCGACAGAGATGGTTTTGTCATGGGAGAGGGCGCAGGTATTGTATTTCTTGAGGAACTCGACAACGCCATCGCGAGGAAGGCTAAGATTTACGCGGAAGTCACAGGGTATGGAATGTCGAGTGACGCCTATCACATTACAAAGCCTGCTCCAGGTGGCGAAGGTGCTGCCCGGTGCATGAGAGCCGCATTAAAAGATGCCGGCCTTGGGCCTGAAAAGATCGATTACATAAACGCACATGGCACCTCGACGAAATACGGAGATGAACTCGAAACTGCGGCGATCAAGACCGTATTTGGGGAGCATGCATATAAATTATGCGTCGGTTCTACGAAGTCGATGGTGGGTCATCTTTTGGGAGCCGCCGGCGGGGTTGAGGCAATATTCTCTATTCTGAGTATCTATCATGGCAAAGTGCCTCCTACAATTAACCTGGACAACCCCGATCCCGAGTGTGATCTTGATTATGTCCCCAAAACCGCAAAGCAGGTTGATGTAAAGTATGCGCTGTCAAATTCTTTCGGTTTCGGGGGTACTAATGCCTGCCTTATCTTCGGAAAATATCTCGGGAATTGAGGCTTCACTCGGTTACGCGTTTAGAAATGCCTCGCTGCTCGCAACTGCCCTTACCCATAAATCATATCACCATGAAAATGCAGGAGATGTAAATACCCACAACGAACGGCTCGAATTCCTGGGCGATTCGGTGCTCGGTTTGATCATAGCAGAGGCCTTGTTCCTCAACGAAGAGTATCTTACCGAAGCCGGCATGTCGAAAATAAAATCCTATCTTGTGAAAGAGCTGGTGCTGTTCGATATGGCCTCCAAGTTGTCTCTTGGCAATTACCTGAGCCTGGGGAAAGGAGAGGAATTCACCGGCGGCCGGCAGAAAAGGTCTGTTCTTTCCGACGCCTTTGAAGCACTGGTCGGAGCCGTTTTTCTGGATAGCGATTATGTGACAGTCAGAGATGTGGTGCTAAGGCTATTTAATGATCGTATCGCTCAAACGATTATTGGGAAAGAGGATTATGACTTTAAAAGCGAGCTTCAGGAGAAGGTCCAGAGCTTCGTAGGGACACTCCCCGAGTACCGGATCGTCAAGCAGGAGGGTGAGGAGCACAAAAAGATCTTTACGACTGAAGTATATATACAGGGAAAGCTGTTCGGTTGCGGCACCGGCAAGAGCAAAAAGGAATCTCAGATGGATGCTGCAAAAGAGGCGCTTAAAAAGCTAACAGTCTCATAAAAAATCCATATGCTGCGTTGCGCTGCATCCTTCGTGACTGCGACGTACCACACGGTACGCCTCATTCCTCAGGTTTTGCGCGCCTTGCCTATGGACTTTTTATGAAACTGTATAAACTGTATGAGCATGAATAAAAAGATCTTCTCGTGGTGCCTGTTCGATTTTGCGGGCTCCGCCTATTCGGCTGTTATTGCCGCGGTCATATTTCCTGTTTACTATACGAACGTTATCGTCGGCAATGCTTCCGGCTATGGAGATATATGGTGGGGAAGGGCGATATCGTTAAGCATGGCGATCGTTGCAGTCAGCTCTCCCTTCCTGGGCGGTATAGCTGATTACGCGAAAATAAGGAAAAAACTGCTCTTTGCATACACCCTTTTGTGTATTGTCCCTGTTGCGGCCCTCTATTTTTTACGAAAGGGAATGGTGGTGGAGGGCTTCATGCTCATAGTCATTGCGAACCTCGGCCAGGAGGGAGGTCTCGTTTTTTATAATTCCTTCTTGCCGGAAATTACCGGGCATGAGTACCAGGGTAGGGTTTCCTCGTGGGGTTATGCTGTAGGATACGCAGGATCGATCTCTTCTCTTTTGTTAGCGCTGGCGCTGATAGACAGAGGGCTCCTGACTGCTTCCTGGCCCATGACAGCCCTTTTTTTTCTTCTCTTTTCTCTGCCGGCTTTCGCGTTTCTTCCTCCTGACGGACTATCCGGGATTGGGGTGTTCACGGCTGCGCGGGAAGGTTTACGCTATTCGCTTATAACATTAAAAAAAATATGGGCCAATAGCGAACAAAAGAAACTTCTGATCGCCTATCTCATTTACGCGGACGGCGTTAACACTGTAATAGTCTTTTCGAGCATTTTCGCGGCAACAACACTTCATTTCGGTCCCCGGGAACTGATTTTGGTTTTCCTTACAGTTCAGTTTACGGCGCTCGCCGGAGCGTTTATCTTTGCAAAGCCGACTGATGAATGGGGACCAAAGAAAGTGGTTGTGCTCTCTTTGTATTTGTGGACTATGGTATCGGTTGCCGCCTTTTTTGTGACAACAAAGACATTTTTTTTCGTCATTGCATCGGCAGCGGGATTAGGGCTCGGCACTGTGCAGGCGGCCACAAGGGCCTTTTATGCCAGGTTTATTCCTGAGGGCCAGGAATCGGAATATTTCGGTGTTTACTCGCTGATGGGCAAAACATCTGCCATTGCCGGCCCCATTCTTTTTGGCTATATATCTTCAACGTTCGGCAGCCAGCGGCCTGCGGTGCTATCTGTTAGCGCTTTTTTTATCGCGGGACTTTTAATAGTCAGGACTGTAAAAGGCGGCGGGCCTAATGCGCGGGTTCGCGAATAAATAGATAAGGAAAAAAACCGGGGACCACCCCGGTTTTTTTCCCTTTCATGTGTTACCGTATTCCTCAATCTATCTTTGCCCGATCAAGTATCGGCAAAGTCCTTACTACCGGTTTCTCAATTTTTCTCAGTATCAATGCGCCGACCCCAGCCGCAACTGCCAGAGCAGCCATAGTACAGAAAGCCGGCGTCCAACCGTATTTCACAACCAGCACTGATCCCAGTGCGCCTCCGAGCAGCCCGCCAAAGCCCTTGGCACTGTACATAATACCGTAGTTTGTCGCAAGCCAGGCCTGGCCGTATCTATCAGCGGTAACCGGTGGGAAGAATGCAAACATTGGTCCGCAACTGAAGAACGCCAGACATAATAATGCAGTGAACATTGTCGGATCTTTACCAAAAACCGGCAATGCCGCAAGTGATATGCCGCAGATCACAAAGTCTATTGCCATTGCCTTTTCACGTCCTATTTTATCGGATATGATACCCCAGACCACCCGTCCTGCGCCATTGGCTATTGCATAGAGCGAAATTGCCAGCAATACAACGTTACCGGCTATCCCGTATGTTTTTGCGACTGGTTTGACTGAAGCGGTCAGGAACATATAGCCTATCGCCATACCGATAAACATTCCATATATTAAATAGAATTGTCCCGTTTTCAACATTTCCACCGGTTTGCATCCCTCGGCTTCTACTTCCTTACAGGTGGGATTGGAGCTCCCGCTTGCGGCTGATTGCTCGGGTGGAAATCTAAGTATCTGCGCAACGACCAAGAGCACCGCGGCAAAGCCGATGCCGGTGTAGAGAAACGCTCCCTTATATCCGACATTAGCAATTAAATAACCGATGACCGGAATAAACGGTGCAGCTCCTGACCCGAATCCTGCCGCCATAATGCCAGAGGCAAGACCGCGTTTTTTGGGGAACCACTTAAGTGCTGCAGCAATGCCCCCAGTGTATACGAAGCTTGCTCCAACACCTGCAATGCCGTAGAGGATGTACAATGTGGGCAGATTATCGGCATAGCCCAATCCGCCCCATCCAACAGCCACACATAGACTGGCCAGAGTAAAGAACAGTCTCGTTCCGAACTTGCACATTAGAAAACCTGTTAGCGGGGCTGTATACGTCATCAGGGCGATAAATACTGCAAAGGCCAACTGAACACTTGGTAGGGACCACTTGAATGCTGTTCTCAACTCAGGTACAAATAGAGTCCACGCATACTGAATACTTGAAATCATCGCCATGCCGAAAACGCCGGCGACTAATTGAACCCAACTATTCTCAATAAATGAACCAGATGCTCCCTTGGGGCTTGAACTATCATCAATAGCCATCTTCCCTCCATGCCGGGGTAAGGTGCAGGGTCTCAGTTGACCCTGCACCGCAGTCAGTTTCTATTTCGGAGCCTGCTACTTCTTGTGAGCTGCCACGGGTGCAGCCTCAACAGGTTTTGCATTAGCCTTGACCTTCTGGATCTTCTCGTCCACAAAGGCCTGCATCTTGGCTATATGCTCCTCTTTCAGGTGCTTGAAGCGGCCCTGATGCTGCATGTACTCGCCCACCGGCTTGTACTTCTTCGGTATATGCGTGTATTTGTAGTCTCCGTTTTCCCACTCGTATAGTGACCACATGCCTGTCTCCACCGCCAGCTTGCCCATCTCCATCGTCAGCTTCTCGTCAAACTGCCAGCCCTTCGGACATGGCGTCAGCATGTGCATAAAGGTCGGCCCTTCCTGACTCAGCGCCTTCCTCACTTTGTTCATAAGGTCAAGAGGATATGCTACAGAGGTGGTCGCCGCATACTTCAATAGCGGATGCCCGCCGATAAAGAGCTGAGGCACATCTTTGGGAAACAGGGTCTTGCCTTCAGGGATCTCCTTGCCGGGAGGGGTAAAGGTCGTGGCCGCGCCATACGGCGTCGTAGGTGATGTCTGGATGCCGGTGTTGGCATAGGATTCATTGTCGTAGCAGATAAACAGGACCTTGTGCCCGCGATACATCAGTGCCGAAGCCGCCTGAAGACCTATATCGGAGGATCCGCCGTCACCTGCCATGACTATGATGTTGGGGAAGGGCCCGTCATATTTGCCCTTGCGCGCCATCACCTTGTAGGCAGCCTCGATACCCGAGGCAACTGCGCCCCCGTTGGTTATCTGGGCATGTATCCAGGACACGGCATAGGGAGTACACAGATAGCTCGAATTGGCAACGTACATGCAACCTGTCGGGCCTATGAAAATAGTGTCCCTTCCCGCCGCCTTTGCTACCAGACGGTAGTTCAGCGCAGGGCCGCATCCTGAACAGGTGCGGTGTCCCGGCACGTACATCTCTTCCTTAGGCGCGCCCTTAAATGATTTCAAGGGCTCAAAGTGCTGAAACTTATAGTCGAACGCTTTCATTCAATTAGCCTCCTTATTTATATTGTAGTTCCTTCAAACCCTATCCAGTGCACGTACTTAGAGGCCCTCTTGTCCTTGATCATCTGGTTGAGGACTTTTGCCATAAACTCGAAATCCTCCGGCCAGATCGTCTCTCCACCAAGGCCCGCCATGAAGGACGTCGTAAGTGGTCTGTCGTCAAGGTCGTAAAGGGAGGTGCGCAGCTCATGTATCAGGTTGCCGCCCCTCGTGGCCCCTCCATAGGAGGTGCTGGTCTCAATGGTCCCAACTGCCTTTACATGACCAAGGGCCTCCGCTATCTCGGTGGTAGGCCACGGACGGACCCAACGCAGACGCGCCATGCCCGCCTTCACGCCCTGTTTGCGGAGCGTGTCGACCGCGTGCCTGCAGGTGTTGGAATGGGCGCCCATGATGAAAAACGCTATGTCAGCGTCTTCCAGTTTGTATTTCTCAAGGAACGGGTCATAGTTCCGTCCGAAGATACGGCCGAAATCCGCCGTTGCCTCTTTGATTACCTTCGGTAGTTCCAGGAACGTAGCCGCCCTCTGGGCATCCATGGGGGCTCCCTGATCAGGTCTGATCTGGGGACCGTGAGACACGGGACAGGTTGTGCTTATAGGGTGAGGGGAACTGTAAGGAGGCAGGAATTCCTTCACCTGCTCCAATGATGCAACTTTCACTTTGTCCGGGATGTGGGAAAGGAAATACCCGTCCTGACATGTCATCTGGGGCAGCATGATCCGCGGGTCTTCCCCAATGCGGTACCCCATCAGCGTGTTGTCGAATACCTCCTGTGGGGTCGAAGCCCAACCCAGTATCCAACCCTGGTCACGGGCAGACATCGCATCGGTATGCTCCGAACCAAAATCCCCGGGAGGATCGAGCGTGCGGTCGGCTATCGTCATCTGCAAAGGATAACGGCCGCCTGAGATAGGGCTGTATAATTCAAAAGCATAGGTTACGCCCACTCCCGAGCTTCCGGTTACGGCGCGGGCGCCGCAGGCAGAGGCCCCTAACACCACGGACAACTGCGCGTGCTCGCCCTCGCCATGCACAAACTCTGCGTTAAGTTCCCCGTTGGCGACCATCTTTGCAAGCTCCATCATTATCGCCGTGTATGGGCGGATCGGATAGGAGCAGATCACTTCCACTTCTGCAAGCTTCAAGGCCTGAGCAGCTGCTGAGCAGCCGGTCAACATTCTTTCGTCAGCCATTGTATTTTTTCCTCCTTCCTAAAAGGGTTTTTCCAGGCGGTCCACGCCGTCTTCAAAATCAAGTTCCGGAACTGCCGATAACGCATCGGAAGGGCATTCATGGATGCAGATCTGACATCCCTTGCAGAAGCCCGCATTCCACTCCATGACGTCTTCCGGTTCATTGAAGGACCAGCAGGAATCAGGACACGCGATATAGCAGGTCAGACAGCGTGTGCACTTCTCATTATCAATCACAGGGCGCACTATCCGCCAATTTGACGTCTTAAAGAGGTCCTGTTGGCGTACCGGCGCAGGTGTAATTGCCCCAAAGGGTACTGCTCTGTCGTTTGGGACATTGATCGTCCCGAATTCTGGAAGCTTTTTGGACATAGAATCCTCCTTGTATGATTTCTGTTTACACTTTCAGTTTTTTTCTTAGCCGCCCCATGAATATTCTGCGCGGGTCCTGCGGAATTTCTGGAACTTTACCTCGTTATACCCTCTCTCCATTCCGGCTACATCTTTTACTACCTTGGCTACGTTTTCCTTCTTTACCATACCCGTCACCTTTGCCATCGCCCCTACTATCGGGGCCGCTATCCCCGCCCCAACTCCGGCTGAGTCAACTCCACCTTCAGTACCCGAAAAGTCTACTGTCTTAACCCCGGAGATGCCGTCGGCATCTACCGTGGCGATCGCCCCCAACAGGTCCGCGTTCGGTATGAACTTCAGCATGTAGTCGATTGAACGGTCGGTATTGATCAGCAAAAGACCGCCTTCCGGCATGCCCCTTAATACGTTGATCCCCTTCACTATGGTCGCTTCGGCTACTACTACCACTTCGGGATGGTCATTAGTGTACACATACTTGTGCTCGATCTCTTCATCGCTGATCCTTACATACTTGCGGGTGGTCACTAAAACGCGGTCCGGCAAATCTTCATAATTGTCGAATACCTGCACGTGCTTGCCTTCCATTGCAACTGCATTGCCAAAGGCGCTTGCTATATCACGGCCCTCTTTGTCCATGACCACGCCCCGCGTCCACACTGTTACTTCGTGAATTTTGGCCATTAGCATACCTCCTGAGCATTGACCGGTAATACCGATCGGTTTTACAATCCCTCCAACCACTGCGCCTTACTACTCACTTTCGCACTTACCACCTCCCTTACCCTTATTGAATATTACTCCCTCTACATCGTCCAAGTGATTCAGCATCGACTGCCTTGCAGCAGCGCAGTCACTCTCTTCAATTGCTGAAAGAATTTTCTGATGGCCCTTAAGCGACTCTTGTGCCCTCGCATCGTTCTGCAGATACTCTTCACGAGTCTCTGCCAACAGATCGACCAGGGCCAGAAGAAGACGCTCCAGCGCGCGCTTCTTCGACATTCTGGCAATGACACCGTGGAAGGCCGAGTCCGGATCGCTGGTATTCTTGCCGGCATCGAGGCACTCTTTATGTTTTGCTATGATCCTCCCGAGTTCCACTATATCATCGGTTGTCGCATTCTGAGCAGCCAGTTGCGCCATATTGGGCTCGATGCATCTGCGGATATAGAAGATATCGAAAAGGTCGTCCTTCTCATGAAAGAGGGCGGTTGCGAGCGGCCTTACCAGGGACTCTTCGGTTGAGGCTATAACATAGGTGCCGTTGCCCTGCCTGCTCTCGACAAGTCTCATGGATTCCAGGGTGCGGATCGCCTCCCGCACCGAAGCCCGGGATACCTTGAAGGTCTCGGTCAACTCCCTCTCGGTCGGAAGCTGGTCGCCTTTCTTCATCCTGCCTTCCTCTATAAGATCCCGAATCTGTTTTACGATGTCTTCGTAGACCCGCTTTTTTTCAACTACTTTCAACATCCGACTTTCTCCTTGTTACTCTTAACGTCTCTTCAGCGCCCTCTCAACAGTTTTAATTGCGCAAAACTCCCCGCACATGCTGCAGACCTCTTTCTCCGCGGGCGGGACCTGGCCCCTCCACTCCCTGACCTGCTCGGGATTGAAGCTGAGCGAGATCTGGCCCTCCCAATCAAGGTCTTTCCTGAAACGCGCCATTTTCTTGTCCTTCTCTATAGCACCAGGAATTCCTTTGGCAATGTCGGCTGCGTGCGCCGCTATCTTGGAAGCTATTACGCCTTCCCGGACATCCTGTATATTGGGCAGCCGTATGTGCTCAGCAGGTGTCACATAGCAAAGAAAATCAGCCCCGGCAGCTCCGGCTATAGCGCCTCCAATTGCTGCTGCTATGTGATCATACCCCACTGCAATATCGGTAACCAGAGGCCCAAGCACATAAAAAGGCGCGCCTTTGCAGATCTCTTTTTGCAACTTTATATTCAACTCCACCTGGTTCAGGGGAACATGCCCCGGTCCTTCAATTATGGCCTGCACGCCAGCCTCAAGCGCCCTGTCTCTCAACTCGCCAAGCGTAATCAACTCTTCAAGCTGACTCCTGTCTGTCGCATCTGCAAGACAGCCAGGCCTGAATCCGTCCCCAAGACTCAAAGTCAGATCATACTCCCTTGCTATTTCCAAAAGCCGGTCATACTGCTCAAAAAGCGGGTTTTCCCTGTCGTTATAAATCATCCATTCGAACAGGAAGGCGCCGCCCCTGCTCACTACATCGAGGATCCTCCTGTCATCTCTCAGCCGCTGTATCGCTTTCTGAGTTACGCCACAGTGAACGGTGACGAAATCGACGCCGTCTTTTGCATGCTCTTCAATCACGTCAAACAGATCGTCAGGTTTCATACTCGCTATCTGCCCTTGTTTTTCAACTGTCTTCACTATAGCCTCATAGATAGGTACTGTTCCGACCGAAACAGCCGAGTGACCGATCAAGGTCCGCCTGAAATCCCTTATTGCTCCTCCTGTCGAAAGGTCCATGACCGCATCTGCCCCATATCTTGTGAGGACTTCCAGCTTCTGAATTTCCTCTTCATACGAAATCCTGTCTTTCGACGTTCCGATGTTTGCGTTGATTTTTGTGCGCAATCCCCTGCCTATTCCCAGTGGGGTAATTTTGTGAAGCGAATTGCGCGTAATTACGGAATATCCGTTTGCAATATCATCGGCAAGCTTTTCAGGTTCTATTGACTCAGCCAAGGCAACCGCTTTTAGCTCCTCCGTTAAAATGCCCTTTCTCGCCAGCTCAATCCTTGTCATTGTGGTCCCTCCAAATACAGAGTCAAAGTATCAGAATATCAGTTCGATAGTTAAATACAGCATTCCTTCGAACGGCCTGGCAGTCCGGCACTGTATAACGTTCGGTGGTATATTCGTTTCCGTTAACTTTAAGCACCATCTTTCAGTCCCTGCGTAATGAAGGATGCACTGCCTTCTGTCCTTCATTCCCGTCGATGTTCTTATGGTTGATTTGTTTCATTCCCTATGCTAAACTAACCTTAATAATGGTCTGACCATAAGATGACTGAATCATCTTGCAATGATGATAAAATATCATCACAGTCATTGTCAAGGGAAAAAACGAATGATATTTTGCTTCTCCCGCACTGCAAAAAATAAGGGGTGGAACTGTCTTGATTAGAAGATTTCTCACCTTTGGACAATACCTTAGGGACGTATTCGGCGAGGTCGTTTATAAAGTCAATGTGGATGCCGGCTTCACCTGTCCCAATAGGGACGGGACCTTGGGAGTTTCGGGTTGTATTTACTGCAATAACAGTGCATTCAGGCCGTCTGAAGTCAAATCCGCGATACCGATCAGGGAACAGATACAAAGGGGGATTTCCTACCTTTCTGTGAGGTATAATGCCAACAAATTTCTCGTTTATTTCCAGCCGTACACAAATACCTACGCTCCGGTGGAGCGATTGGAACAGTTGTACAGGGAAGCACTGTCCGTCCCCTCTGTCATAGGCCTCACCATCGGAACCAGGCCAGACTGTGTGGAAGAGGACAAGCTGGCGCTATTAAGCGACATTGCGCAAAATTATTTCATCCTGATTGAGTACGGGCTGCAGTCAATCTACGACAGATCCCTTCAATTTATACTCAGGGGACACGACTACAGAACCTTTCTTGATGCTGTACAACGGGCCCAGCGGAGAAGGATCCATGTGGGCGCCCATATTATAGCCGGCCTTCCTACCGAGACCAGAGAGGAAACACTCGCCATGGCCGATAAACTGTCAAACATCAATATAAGATTTTTGAAGATTCACCAACTCCAGGTGGTAAAGGGCACGCCCCTGGCAAAACTTTACCTGGAAAAGCAATTTTCTGTTTTCGGATATCTTGAATATCTCGACTTCCTGGTCGATTTCATTGAACGCCTGTCTCCTCAAATTGTTTTGCAGCGGCTTTTTGCAATGGCTCCTCAGGATATCCTTATTGCCCCAAAATGGAGAAAAAATAAACAGGAATTACTGGCCGACATCCAGAAAAGATTTATTCAGAGAGACGCTGTCCAGGGATCCATGTTCAAGGGACTGAACCCGGGGAAGGCGATACAAATTACGCCCGTTGATGAATCACTTGCAAGGGGAACTAAAAAATAAAGAAAATATGATAGAATATAAAACATTCTGTTCCTGACTACTATAACAACATAATTATCGAGGTGAAAAAAAGTGCAGAGCGTTTTGAACATTATCCAGGAATTGGCATTGAAACACAATAAGGTCTCACCGGAGGTTATCAGGGAAAAGAATATAAAACTTGGCCTCCGCAATGAAGACGGCACCGGAGTCTTTGTGGGAATAACCAGCAAGGGCCAGGTAATAAGTTACAAAAAAGAATTCCAGGGTGACGGTACCGAGAGGAAAGTAGACCTCGACGGTGAGTTGTATTACTGCGGTTATAACGTAAAAGACCTTGTCAGGCACCAGCAGGAAGAGGGAAGGTCCGGATTTGAAGAAACTACATACCTCCTACTTACTGGCGAACTTCCCAACCGGAAGCATCTGAATATCTTTATGAGTTCGCTTGCCAACGCAAGGCATCTTCCAAAAGAAGCGAAGAAAATCGTCCTCAGCAGACCTCCGCATGATGACCAGATGGGCTCTCTTCATACCATGGTATCAGCTATGCACCTGTTTGATAACAATCCCGACTCGACGGACATAATAAATCTTGCGAGACAGTGCATAGACCTGATCGCAAAGTTCCCGACAATTGTTGCATACAACTACCATGCGTCAAGCGGCCACAGGAAAGGGCTGTCCGAACTTATAGAACCTAAAGAAGAATACGGCCATGCGGAAAATTTTCTTTATATGTTGAATGGCGTAAAACCTGACAGACTTACTACAGAATTGTTCGACATGATGCTTGTGCTGCATGCAGAGCACGGCGGTGGCAATAATTCGACCTTTACTGTGAGGACCGTGTCCTCCGCAGGCGCCAACAGTTACATGGCTATATGCTCAGGCATCGCGTCGCTTTCAGGGCACCTGCACGGCGGCGCAAATGAAGCGGTTGAATCGATGATGGAAAATATAAAGTCACACGTGAAATACTGGGACGATGACGAAGCTGTTTCAAAATACCTTGAACAAATACTTGATAAAAAGGCTAACGATAAATCCGGGAAAATATACGGTATAGGACACGCCGTATATACTCTGTCTGACCCGAGGGCAGTCATACTTGAGGGTAAGGCGGCGGATATCGCAACAAAGAATGGCATGGCAAAGAGTTTGAGCTGTACAAGAAAGTTGCCAGGCTGTCGCCGGCGCTGGTCCTGAAGAAAAAAGGTAAAGTGGCATCGGCAAACGTTGATTTTTATTCCGGTTTCGTATATCGCTCCATGGGTATACCTAAAGAATTGTTCACGCCCATTTTTGCAATTTCAAGAGTGGCAGGATGGTCGGCACACAGAATTGAAGAGATAATACAGGGGAGACTGATAAGACCGTCTTATGTCTCGTCAATAACTGGAGTTCAACAGGAATATGTGCCTCTCGAAGACAGGTAAAGGCTAAGGCCAGATAAAGGCAGGTATAGGTAGAGGTTAAGGTTAAGAAAAGGCAACAGATCTCTGTTTATCTTTTATCACGATTCTTAACCTTAACCTGTCTTTACTTGCCTTAACCTGTTTTAACCGTATATGATTTTACCCTGACTTTTACCTGGTGGTTTTTATAACGGATCACCAGATGGGATTGGTACCACTCTGTTTCCGGGTCCAGTCCGTTATTTGCCTTTTCAGGCTTGTTCCGGGCCGGCTCATCGTAAGATATGGTCATCTCGTCCCCATTATCAAGTTCGATGGTCTGCTCCAGAGGAAGCAGGTTCTTTTTGCTGATTGTCAGCTTCCTGTTGAAATTCCTTAACACATAAGTGTCTTCGCGATCCTCAATGTTGTAGTCGCTTATGGTCCACCACAAAAAGCTGTTTCTCAGCCCGTCCACAAGTACAATGCTTTTGTATTTATCGATTTTCGGTTTGCTTTTTATTACACCATTATCTTCTTTGACCTCGCCGGCAAGAAAGCCGAGATAATAAATTCTGAGGTCCATTGCAGCAGGGGAAATACTTAAGAAGGCATCTCCGCTCATCGTGGAGTCATTTTTTTCATAGTCCATTGATAAGACCGCCTCTATGGACTGAATGTTGTTCATCTTTGCAAGTATTGCAGAGAGAGTAATGCCTTCGCGGGACGGTTTTTCAGCGTATCTCGGCGCACAGGAACTAACGGCGCAAAGGGCAAAGAGCAGAAAGCAAAGCGCATAGCGCATAGAGCAAAGTGAAAAGAAAGAAAATGACGACCACCTTGATGTCGTCATCAAAGCCCTCTGCCCTTTGCCCTCTGCCCTATGCTCTTTGCTCTTTGCTCTTTGCTCTTTTCGCTATTCTTTAATAAGTTCCATTGCTTCTTCAACGTTCTTCACCCCCATAATTGTAAGCCCTAAATCGGTCTTCAGGCGCTCTATGTTGCCTTTCGGTATGATCGCTTTCTTAAAGCCTATTTTCGCTGCCTCTTTTATCCTTGTTTCGCCTTGTGCGACGGCCCGTACCTCACCTGAAAGACCGACCTCTCCGAAAAGGAAGGTTTTTGAATCAATCGGTATCTCCCTGAAAGATGACGCAATTGCCGCAATGATTCCAAGATCTGAGGCAGGCTCGATTACTTTCAGCCCACCTACGATATTTATAAATATATCCATTCCACCCAAATGCATGCCCGCTTTTTTTTCCAGCACTGCTACAAGGAGATTCACCCGGTTATAATCAACGCCCATGCTTGTCCTCCTCGGCATACCGAACATCGTAGGCGCTACCAGCGCCTGTATTTCAACGAGCAAGGGCCGCGTACCTTCCATGCTTGCTATTACTGTTGAACCCGAAACATTGAGCGGCCTTTCGGACATAAAAAGTTCAGAAGGGTTATGGATTTCTGACAGACCGCTGTCGGTCATTTCAAAGACGCCGATTTCATTGGTGGCGCCGAACCTGTTTTTTACGGTACGGAGTATCCTGTAAGGATGTCCCCTGTCCCCCTCGAAATACAGCACTGTATCGACCAGATGTTCCAGTACCCTGGGACCTGCAATTGCGCCTTCTTTCGTCACATGCCCTATAAGGAAAACCGGTATACCTGATTTTTTTGCAAATTGTATCAGTTTGGCAGCCGATTCCCTTATTTGGCCAACAGAGCCCGGCGCTGAAGTAAGGTCCTCGGTAAAAATCGTCTGTATGGAATCGATCACCATTACGGCAGGATTCAGTTTAGCCGCAGTAATGATAATGTTTTCAACGAGCGTCTCCGGAAGCAGCATGATTGTTTCCGCATTTATCGAAAGCCGTTCTGCTCTCAGTTTGATTTGCTCGGGCGACTCCTCACCCGATACATAAAGGACAGTTGACCGTTGCGTGTTGCGAGTTATGCCGACCTTTTTATCCGCTATGTTTGCCAGGGCCTGGAGGATAAGTGTGGATTTGCCGATACCCGGATCGCCGCCTATCAGTACAATAGCTCCGTCAACCAGGCCCCCACCCAGCACACGGTCCAACTCCTGTATCCCAGTGCAATTTCTCTGTTCTTTTCCCCCGGCGATTGAGGTCAATGACTGGGCTTCAGCAACTCCGCCGAAGGCGCCCTGGGATCTCAACGCCTTGGGGCGCTGCCGTTCCTCGGAAAAACTGTTCCATGACCCGCAATCAGGGCACTTGCCGAGCCATTTTGGGCTCGCATAGCCGCAGGATTGACACTGAAAAGTAGTTTTAATTTTATTCATATCCAAAATTATTTTAATTGTTCGGGAGTATTGGCAGCAGTGTTTTTCTTTGCGATCACCCGGGTGCTCGGCAGTCTACTGTCAATTATGATTTGTTATTTATAAGTTCAGCAACTTCATTCCTTTACCGAGAGCGAAAGAACTTTCTATTGCCCTGGTAACAAAGGCCTTAGCCTCTCCGACGGCATCGACTACCGAAGTCCCTTTCGCCAACAGTGCAGTAATGGCAGCAGAGAATGCACAGCCCGTTCCGTGGAATTCGCCCGCAATTTTCCTGCCACGCAACCTGTGGACTGTTGTTCCATCATAGATAATTTCAACCGTCTCATCCGCAAGATGGCCGCCCGTGATGATGACAAATTCCGGTCCGAACCGTTTTAGTGCAATAGCAGCCTCTTCCATGGTACTTTCGTCCGATACCTCGATCCCTGTGAGCGTTGAAGCTTCAGAAATGTTTGGTGTAATTACTTTTGCCAGAGGGAACAACTCTTCTCTCATCACTTCAGCAGCTTTTTTTTCGAGCAAACTGGCGCCGGTTGATGATAATATGACGGGGTCTACCACGAGATTCCGGAGGCTGAATGAAGTCACCGCTTTAGCCACAAACCTTACGGCCTCAGCCGAAAGGAGCATGCCTGTTTTAAGAGCGTCGGGTCGTATATCTGTCAGCAGTGTGGCCAATTGTTCGAAATAAAAATGAGCCCTCGATTCTTTCAATCGCACTGAACCCTAAAGTATTTTGAGCCGTAGCAGCGGAAAGTGCAGAGAGACCGTATACGGAAAAGCGGTGAAAAACCTTGAGATCAGCCTGCATCCCCGCCCCTCCTGAAGGATCGGAGCCGGCTATTGAAAGTGCTATATTCATACTCTCTATAGTATATCAGTTTCAGTGTCTGCGCACAAATAACTTGTGGCGTAAAAGCTTGATGTCCTATCTCACATTCCCATTGCCGAACGTTCGCATTTTTGTCCTCCCTTAACTTACCGAATAATTTATGGTCAGATCTTCTCATTTAGAGGGCGCTACTTCATTTTTCTATTTGTTCCCGGTATTGTATCAGTAAGGATTGTTTTTTTCGTTTATACTTTTAGAAAGAAGAAAAAGTGAGGTTTGGTCATCGGGCGTAATGCCCAACACTAACTTTAATTATACTACTCCCCCGGATATCTTAATAGGCTTTACAAGCCGGCCAAAGTGAGCTATGGTTAAATCAACAAATGGAATAAAAATCACTGAGACGGTGAGCCTGAAGAAGCAGATGTGGAATCTGTATAAGGATGTTGGAAGCAAACATTCAGAAGCTATGGGGTAGCATGATACATCTACAGAAGATCGAAACGGATTGTTGTAGCCATTCCCTTTAGTAACATGGCAAGTTACGAAAAAAAAAGAAGAATTAATGGGGATATTATGACAATACATGCATCGGGAAACATTTCAAGGAATACAATCGCAATGGTTCTTGCTGGTGGAAAAGGCGAAAGGCTCAACCCTATTACGAGCCACAGATCTAAACCGGCAGTTCCGTTCGGCGGAAAATATAAGATTGTAGATTTTGCCTTGAGCAATATGTTCAATTCGGGCATTAAAAGGGTATACATACTTACGCAGTACCACGCACATTCATTAAACAAGCACATCAAGGAATCTTGGGCCAAATGGACAGGCCTTGGCGAATTCTATGACACGATCTCGCCTGAAACAAACAGTATGAGCGAGCAATGGTTCCGAGGCACTGCTGACGCCATTTGGCAGAATAAGAACTTTATTGAATATTCAGGGGCCGATTATGTTGTTATATTCGGTAGTGACCATATCTATAAGATGGACATTTCACAAATGATGGAGTATCACAGAATAAACAGGGCGGACGTTACCATAGCAGCTATTGAAGTATCACCGTCAGAAGCGTCAAGATTCGGTATCCTCCGCGCAGATGATAACATGAAAGTTGACTCTTTCCTTGAAAAACCGCAGAGCGTTCCTGGAATGAATACCTGTCTTGCATCGATGGGGAACTATATCTTTTCGGCTGGGAAACTTATTGAGGTTTTAAAAGAAGGTAAAAAACTTCATGATGATCTTGATTTCGGAAAACATGTAATACCCTTGATGATTGAAAGGGGCGACAAGGTTTTTGCATACAGTTTTTTTGACAACCATGTGCCTGGCATGGAGACGAATGAAAGGGGATACTGGAAGGATGTCGGCACAATAGATTCTTACTACGATGCAAATATGGATCTCATACAAGTAAGCCCCCGTCTTAACCTTTATAATTACAAATGGCCCATACTGACAAATCAGGGGAACCTTCCGCCGGCAAAGACCGTATTTGATGATGAAGGTAGACGCGGCCAAAATCTTGATTCTATATCATGCGGAGGCTGCATAACCAGCGGCGGAACTGTCAGGAAGTCGATTATCGGGCCATGTTGCAAAATCAACAGTTATGCCCTTGTTGAGGATTCGATTCTGTTTGAGAATGTTGAGGTAGGCAGAAATGCTAAAATTAAAAAAGGAATTATAGACGAAAATATCATAATCCCCGATGGCATGGAAATCGGTTACAACCACGAAAATGACAGGTTGAAGGGATACGTGGTAACTGAATCAGATATTGTTGTTGTATCAAAATGATCGTGGTTTGAAACCTAAAAGTTGTGTCATTTTTGACCGCTTTTCACCTATGGAATATGCTAAGAACAGATTATAAGTGAGATCTTTACTATATAATGAAAGATCAAAATATCATTCTGTTGCTGTTTTTTCGTCGAGATCATTCTGATCCGACAGGCTCGACCCGAAAATTTAGACCGGCAGATTGAGAGAAACAAGGACAAGATCGTCGATTCCGGTATTCTCGTAAGCGTGGGCGGTTCCCTCATCCACCTGAACAACAGTTCCGGGTCGGACCTCGTATTTCTCGTTGCCTACCCAAACAACGCCCTGACCGCTCAGAAAATAGAAAAGATGCGCGTACTCGTCAGCATGCATCCTGAATTTGCCGCCGGCTACGACGCGCGTCAATACCGCTTTCACTGTCGAGTCCAGCATCGCCCTGCCGAGGACTCCATCAGCGACATCGGGACGCACAGGCTTCCATTCAACCGACGTAATATCAAATATGTTATTCATAAAAGCAATATATCACTCGACAATATCAATGTCAACATGACTTTCAAGTTTTGCCTTTCAAAAATACAGTGCTCGTGACTATCCAGTCTCTCTATCAGCCATTAGACGCAAATTCGTAATGTCTCGCAAGGGAGGTGCTCCGAATAAACGGCTGTACTCCCGGCTGAATTGGGATGGGCTTTCGTAGCCAACCTGAAATGCTGCGGTTGTCGCATCGTTATTTTCGGTGAGCATCAACCGCCGTGCTTCGTTCAAACGCAACATTTTTTGAAACTGCAACGGGCTCATGGCTGTGAGCGTTCGGAAATGATGGTGAAAGGTCGAAGTGCTCATATTGACTTGTGCTGCCAAGTCATCGATTCGCAGCGGCCCTGTGAAGTTACCCTTCAGCCAATCTATCGCCTGTCCTATCTGGTGACTCTGACTTCCAGCGGACGCGATCTGGCGCAGACGCGCACCCTGATCACCCACAAGTAAACGGTAAATGATTTCCCGCTGAATGATCGGCGCAAGGATCGGAATGTCCTTCTGTTCAGCGAGCAAGTCGAGCAACCTCTCAAAGGCATTGAGCAGTGGTAACGTGACCTCGCCGGTTGCCATTCCTCGGCTTGATTGTTGAGCCGGTGGTGCGGGAAGATTGCTGTCCACCATTAATTGTGCAATTTCGCGTTTATCAAGTTTCAACCTGAGTCCCAGGTAAGGCTTCTCCCGACTTGGCTTTGATAATCTGCACAACCGTGGGAAGATGCACAGAAGTGATCAAATAATGGTGCGCGTCATACACATACGTGTCATCTCCTAGCATTACGCGCTTGGCCCCTTGTGCGACCAAACAAATGCTCGGTTCGTACATGCCGCTTATCGGCTCGGTAGGTTCGGCCCGCCGGAAAAGTGACAAGCCCGGTATTGCGGTTTCGTGCTGCTCGCCTTTATGAGTCCATCGGGCAATGCTATTACCCAAAGATTCGAGCGCAACTTCGATGCTGTTATTCTCAAACACCTTATTTAGGGGCTGCTTATTCATCGATGCCTCCTCTTTTGATATTATCAGACAGCACTTCGCTTTACAACTCATTTATTAAGAGATCGCAGGATCAGGCAATAAATCAGCAGGATTGGTCTACCTGCATTTGTTCTTTCGGGATTACAATAGAAATATTAACAGGGTATAAATGCAAGCAAACTCTGCTGAATAGATCATCCTACACAGTTGAAAGGAGAAACAATGGAAAAACGTAAATTAGGGAAAAGCGGGCTTGAAGTTTCAGCACTCGGGCTCGGCTGTATGGGAATGAGTATAGCCTACGGTCAGCCTGGTGACAAGCAGGAGATGATTGCTCTTATACGTCAAGCCGTAGAACGGGGCATTACATTTTTCGACACTGCCGAGATATACGGCCCCTACGCGAATGAAGAACTCGTAGGCGAAGCTTTGGCTCCGTTCCGAGGGAAAGTGGTGATAGCCACCAAGTTCGGGATCAAGCTGGACCCCAGTGGGCAGCAGGTTCAGGATAGTCGGCCAGAGAGTATCAGGCAGAGCCTTGAGGGTTCTCTCAAGCGGCTCAAGGTCGATGCTATTGACCTGTATTATCAACACCGTGTAGACACTAATGTGCCGATCGAAGATGTTGCGGGAACGGTAAAGGACCTGATTCGAGAGGGGAAGGTCAAGCACTTCGGCCTTTCTGAACCGGGAGTGAAAACAATCCGACGCGTACACGCAGTTCAGCCGGTCACTGCCATCCAAAGCGAATATTCCCTCTGGTGGAGACGCCCTGAAGAGGAATTGTTATCAACGCTTGAGGAACTCGGTATCGGGTTCGTTCCATTTAGTCCTCTTGGCAAGGGTTTTCTCACTGGAAAGATCGACGAAACCACGACGTTCGATAAGTCCGATTTCCGAAACATAGTCCCTCGTTTTACTCCGGAGGCCCGGAAAGCGAATCAAGCCATGGTCGATCTGCTCTGGAAGATTGCGGAACCGAAGAAGGCAACGCCCGCTCAAATAGCGCTTGCCTGGTTACTGGCACAGAAACCGTGGATAATTCCGATACCTGGAACCAAGAAGTTGGAGCGCCTGGAAGAGAACATCAGGGCAGTTGCAGTCGAACTTACGTCCGACGATATGCGTGAGATCGACAGCGCTGCCTCAAAGATCACGATCCAAGGGGATCGGTACCCGGAAGCCCTGGAAAAAAGGACCGGTCTATGAGCTGCCGTCATGGCAAGGAGGAAAGCATTGGCACGGCGCCGCAGCAACCACAGCCATGACGCACATCGCCATTGTGGAACAGCTCAACGGCACGACTGGATGGAACATGTCAGTGACGAACAGTACCAGAAATAACTCAACGCTAAAACGAAACCAATAGGAGGATAACTTTATGTACAAGACCAAAGCTTATTCCGCTGCCAGTGCCACTTCGCTGTTGGCCTCCAGCATGATTCAGCGACGCGATACGACTGAACGCGATGTCAAGATCGAAATCCTTTTCTGCGGCATCTGTCACTCCGACCTCCACACAGTCCGAAACGAGTGGAGCAGCATCATGCCTACTGTCTACCCCTGCGTTCCGGGCCATGAGATCGTCGGCCGGGTCACCAAGGTCGGTACCGGCGTCACGAAGTTCAAGCCGGGCGATCTTGCGGGCGTGGGTTGCCTGGTCGATTCAGACCACACCTGCCCCAATTGCCGGGATGGCCTGGAACAATTATGCCCAAACCAGACCCTCACCTTCAACTCCCCGGATAAACACCTGGGTGGTGTTACCTACGGCGGCTACTCCGAAAGTATTGTCGTCGATGAACACTTCGTTCTGCGAGTTCCCGCCAATCTCAATCTTGCCGGGGTGGCGCCGCTGCTTTGCGCCGGGATCACCACATACTCTCCGATGCGCCGCTGGGGCGTTACCACGGGCAAGAAAGTTGGCGTGGTGGGTCTCGGGGGACTGGGTCACATGGGGGTCAAGTTTGCCCGTGCCTTCGGAGCCCACGTCGTTGTCTTCACCACCTCACCCGGCAAGAAAGCGGATGCGCTCCGCCTGGGAGCCGATGAGGTCATCATTTCCACCAAGGCTGAAGAGATGCAGAAACACGCCGGCACGTTCGACTTCATCCTCGATACGATATCCGCCGAGCACGACATCAACGTCTACATCAATATGCTGGGCCGCGACAGTAACCTCACCCTCGTGGGGGCGCCGGAGAAGCCTTTAGCGGTTTCTGCCTTCGCTTTACTGTTTGGACGCCGGAGCCTCTCCGGATCACTCATCGGCGGCCTTGTCGAGACCCAGGAGATGCTGGATTTCTGCGGGGCACACAACATCACCGCCGATGTGGAAGTCATCCCAATCCAGAAGGTCAACGAAGCTTACGAGAGACTGGTCAAGTCCGATGTGAAGTACCGCTTCTCCATAGATATGGCTTCTCTCAAATCTGAGCAATCGGCGTGAGGTTCAGAGGGGGTGGAATATGAGCCATCTCGGTGTAAGGATTGCATGGCTCGGAACGGCCATAGCTTCCGTCTCTGAGGCCACCCCCTTTCCTTAGCTGCTGGCGAGTTGCATTAGTTGCGAGGAGACGTGATCTTGCGCAATATCGTTTATCAAAACGGAGGATGCAATTAATGAGTAGAAGAGTCTTAGTGCTGTCCGCTAGTATTGTTGATTGCTAACTTGCAGCTTGATAGTTTCATACAACAATTGTTATCTTAAAATTTATGGAAGAATTACAGATGTTGGAATCGATCCTCAACTCTATTCCCTATCCGGTTGTATTTGTAGATATCGATCATACAATAAGATATCTGAATCACAGGGCAAAATACCATTATTATAAAGAACGGGGCTATAAAGAATTGGTCGGAAAAAGCATTTCAGTATGTCATTCCGATAAATCAATGGAATTCATTAAGCAGGCGTTCGAGAAATTTAAAAATAATGGTGCAGAAATCTTTCTTCATGTAAATGTCAGAAATGAACGTGTTTATATCGTTCCTGTTCGGGATGACGGTGGGAACTTATTGGGTTATTACGAGCGGTTTGAATTAAACCTTCAGAAATGACATGCGCCATCATCGGCTTCTTTATAAGATATAGCTTCCTTTAACATTAGTAGCCGTTATATCTCGGTCTCAATAACCACTTTAGTCTTTATTGTCGTTATAAGGGTTTCAAACACCGGCATAATGTCCGTCCTGAATCGACCTGCAACAACCACATACATTATGTCATCACCGACTTTAAGGGTTCCTTCATTAATCCAGACCTTTATCCTCAAAATGCCATCCCTGTCCCTGAAATCCTTAAGTATAGCCTCCAATTGCCCTTTGTCATAAGCAAGTCGCATTCCTTTCACAGGACTGCCATCCTTTGAGAATGCCCTTACAATGCCGTTATGAATGAGTATCATACCGACTTTGCCGTCGCTGTCCTCCGCCTTTATCTCTTTAATCCATTTTTCAATCATAAAGCCGCTCATGTTCTCCAACCCCTTCTTGATAAAGATCGCGCATGTGCATATTATAGCAGATGTTTGATAATGAACCTCCTTTTTTACGTCATCGCATCTCGGCGGTCATCGAGTCAAGAAAGATGAAGAAAGACTCTGCAAAGCTTAATGACAAGTTCTCACTGGTTCGGCGACTCTTATCTGCAAAGAATGGACCGTAAGTTTTTTTGGGGTATCACTGCAATTGCTCTCTTCTCAAGTGCGGCGTTCTTCTAAAACTAATACTAGTTTTGAATTCTTCTCTTGTCATCTTTATGGTCATATACTTATAATTAATTAGTGATATGACAAAATCCGGCAATAATCGAAGCCTGGAAAAGATAACGCAGTCAGTGACTACGAAGATTATTCTTGACAGTATCGCTGACGGCGTTTTTACCGTAGACAACGACTGGAATATCACCTCTTTCAACAGGGCTGCTGAACGGATAACGGGCGTGACTGCATCCAGGGCCATAGGCCAGAAGTGTTTCGATATCCTGCACGCCGATATCTGCCAGTCAACATGCGCTTTACGCAAGACCTTAAAAACAGGCAAAGAGATTATCTGCCAACACGTGAACATCCTTAACCGGGATGGGAAAATAGTCCCCATATCCATCAGCACAGCTGTCTTGAAAGACGGCAGTGGCGGCATTATAGGTGGCGTGGAAACATTCCGCGACCTTTCTGTAGTGGAGGCTCTTAAAAAAGAAATCTACCGTAATTACTCATTTGAAGATATTATAAGCAAGAATTACGGGATCCGTGAGATATTCGGCATACTCCCGGATATTGCTGAAAGTGAGAGCACCGTGCTCGTTCAGGGAGAAAGCGGGACTGGAAAAGAGCTGTTCGCCAGGGCCATTCATAACTTAAGCGGAAGGAAGAAAGGGCCGTTTGTAGCGGTCAATTGCGGCGCCCTGCCGGATAATCTCCTGGAATCCGAACTCTTCGGATATAAGCGCGGGGCATTCACCGATGCAAAAAAGGACAAGCCGGGGCGGTTCTCTCTTTCGCGGGGCGGTACGCTTTTTCTGGATGAGATCGGAGACATCCCTTTTTCATTGCAGTCGAAGCTGCTCCGGGTCTTGCAGGAAAAAGAATATGAACCGCTTGGCGGCGTTGCCCCGGTGAAATCCGATGTACGGATTGTAGCAGCCACAAATAAAAGTCTTCAGGAAATGGTAGCTCAAAAGACCTTTCGGGAAGATTTGTTTTACCGCCTTAACATAGTAAAACTGGAACTGCCCCCGCTGCGTGAGCGCAAAGAAGACATCCCTCTCCTTGTTGACCATTTCATAAATAAATTAAATGCCTGCAGTGTCAAGAACATCACCGGCATTTCGGATGAAGCTGTCCGGCTTTTTATGATTTATAATTTTCCGGGGAATATCAGAGAACTTGAAAATCTTTTAGAGCATGCATTTGTTATGTGCCGGGGGAGCATGATCATGCCCGAACATCTTCCTAAAGAATTCAGGGAGGCGGTAGAGGCAACTCATGAGCGCAGCGATGCTTTTTCTTTGCGGGGCCGGTTTGAGGAATCGGAGGGCCTGCTGATAAAAGAGGCATTAAGCAGAAACCGAGGCCATCGGGGAAAAACGGCACGGGATCTGGGTATAAGTACAACCACGCTCTGGAGAAAGATAAAGATGCTTGGCCTAACCTGCCTTTGAACATTCATTGCATTATTGAATTAACCTCTTGCAAGGTATTGCATTCCTGCAATAACCGGAACACTGACTTGAAATAACCTTTTTCCAGCTAACATTTTGATCTAAATAAGAAAACTTCTGCCTTATCGTCATTGGCACATGCCTTGCTTAATTATACATGACCCTTAATGGGAATATTTAATTCAGACAAGGAGCTACTAATGGACAAGGCAAATGAAAGTGAAGGCGCGACAACCGCCTGCTCAACCAGGAAGCGCTTAAGCAAAGGAGATGTTGAAGAACTCAAAGAAAAGCTTGACCTCGAGCAGAACATCCAGGGGATAGAACATAGGATATTGGTTATGTCCGGCAAGGGCGGTGTCGGTAAAAGCTCTATTGCCGCAAATATCGCAGTCAAACTTTCCATGGGGGGGAAGCACGTCGGACTCATGGACATAGATGTTCATGGACCGAGCATACCCAAGATAGTAGGGCTTGAAGGCGCCACTCTAAAGCATAATGAGGAAGGATTGTTGCCTGTTGACTACAGCAGCAATCTGAAAGTCATCTCATTAGGGTTTCTTCTTCCCAATCGCAATGAAGCCGTAATATGGCGGTCTCCCCTGAAACACACTCTTATCAAACAGTTTTTAAAAGATGTGGTTTGGGGAGAACTGGATTATCTTATAGTGGACTGTCCGCCCGGCACAGGCGATGAGCTTATTTCAATCGTCCAGCTTCTTGAAGGCGCGGATGGAGCTGTCATCGTTACTACGCCACAGGACGTTGCTCTTAATGATGTCAGGAAATCTATAACATTCTGCCGTGAGGTCAAATTGCCGGTCATCGGGGTAGTGGAGAATATGAGCGGCTTTGTGTGTCCCCATTGCGGCACAACTGTGGACATCTTCAAATCAGGCGGCGGAGAAAGGCTGGCTGAGGAAATGGGAGTGCCTTTCCTGGGACGGATACCGATAGACCCGGGCATGGTGGAACACAGCGACAGCGGAACGCCATTGGTGCAGCACGATGCCGGATCTGTGACGGCAGAGGCTTTTGTCCCTGTCATAGATACCATTTTGGGATTAGCGGCAAAAGGCAACGGGGGCTGCAATGCCTGTGTATGAATATCTTTGTGATAATTGCGGTGGACGGTTTGAGATTCGCCAGTCCATAAATGATATGCCGGCTTCTTCCTGTCCCCAGTGCGAGGGGAGTGTGAGAAGGGTCATTTCAGGAGGAAGCGGCTTTATTATAAAAGGCGAAGCATCAGGTACATCTGTCCGGACGCATTGCGGCAAGACCCAGACGTGCTGCGGAAACAGCATACCCTGTGAAACGCCGTCCTGCGGACAATGATGACACCTGGTCAATAGGGGTCTTTATGAGAATAGCCATCCCGGTCTTTGGAAACAGAATTTCACCGCGCTTCGATTTTGCACCGATGTTAGCGCTGTTCGACCTGGACGGGAAAAGGATTGCTGAGAAAAAGGTAATATCCTGTGATGGATGGCGAGATACAGAAAGGGTATCAAAATTGAAGGACCTTGCAGTTGACCTCATAATTTGCGGCGGTCTGCCGCGCCATCTCATGGATGTCCTTTCGAACAGCGGCATTCGGGTCATTCCCTGGGTGGCTGGAGATGCAGCAGAGGCATTATCTCTTTTCCTCAGGGACCGGCTTGTGCAGGGGATGGTGATCTGTCCGGGCAAAGGAAGGGTACGGCGCTGCAGGAGACTAACCGGACTTAAGTATTAACAGGATGTCCTCGAAGCTTATTTGAGAGGGCAGGTTGCGGGAACGGTTCTATGTGACTATGACCATGAAGACAGTTGTGGCGGCAATGGACATTAAAAAGGAGGCAAGACAGATGCAACAGAAAAATGGTTCAGGCAGAGGTTTGAGATTCAGGGGGGCTTCTTCAGGAGGCGCTTATACCGGTATTGGCAGAGGGGCCTTCCCCGCTGTATGGCGTTTAATGCAACGGACAGGCAGGCAGCACCGGCTGTGGACCCACGCACAGCGCTCGCACAGGAGGCCGAAGCATTGGAGCGGGCGCTCACAGATGTAAGGAAACGCCTGGACATCTTCAACAAAACGGAATAACAGAGTTGACACGGAACAAAAGGGAGATACCCTATGAAAATTTGCATAACAGCTTCAGGGCAGGGATTCGAGGCAGGCGTTGATGAGCGCTTCGGCAGGGCACCTTTTTTTGTGATTGTTGACACGGAGAGCATGCAGCACGAGAGCATCGTGAATCCTGCCATCGATGCCGGACAGGGCGCCGGTATTGCTGCCGCGCAAGGAATTGCACGGAGAGGGGTGGAGGCCCTGCTGACCGGTTTTGTGGGGCCCAAGGCATATGCAGCCCTGCATGCCGCGGGTATCCGGATATTCGACGGACTCAGCAGTACTATGAATGTGAGGACCGCTCTCAAAAAGCATACCGATGGACTCCTTCATCAGTGCGGCGGCGCAAACGCACGCAAGGGCATACCGGGCCGGGGCCGATCGTGACAGCGGAGGCCTGCTCTCCCGAACAGCTGAAGGCGCTTCACGACCATACGTATAACACCCCTGTGGTAGCAATCACGGGCGGGAAAGGCGGTGTGGGGAAGTCCACGGTGGCTGTAAACATTGCAGCCGCGCTGACTGTTCGAGGGTATTTTGTCGCGCTCGTTGATACAGACGTAGAAGCCCCCAACGATCATATCCTGCTCTCCTTACCGCTTGGCGACCGCGTAAAGGTGCAGGTAGCAATGCCGCTCGTGGAAACCTTCCTTTGTACTTATTGCGGCGACTGCGTAAGCGCATGCCGCCGCAATGCGCTTTTTCTGCCGCCGGGACAATCGCCGATCCTCTTGGGCGAATGCAACGGCTGCAAGGCGTGCATCAATGTCTGCCCCACGGGGGCGCTCACTACGGGATGGATGCCTGTCGGCGAAACCTTCCGGACCGGGTCCGGGAAACTGACACTTTACAGCGGAGTGCTGCAACCGGGACGAGAGGAAAGCACCATCGTTGTCCGGGCGCTGAAAGACAGGTTGTCATCTGAAGCGGAGCGATACGACATCATTATTGTCGACACTTCTCCGGGCGTTCACTGTACGGTGACAGCCGCTCTGGCCGGCGCCGTATGCGCATATGCCGTAACCGAACCGACGCCTGTAGGTATGCACGATCTCGGCCTGATCCTTGAGCTTTGCAGTATGCTTGCGATCCCGACATTTGTCATAATGAACCGCTCTGACCTGAACGGACGGCAGACTCGATTGATGCCGGACGAAACCGGCGCTGATATTCCTGTTGCAGCGTCGATTCCTCATGACGGGATCTTGCTTCAGAGCTATATCAGGGGCGTTCCGGTTGTCAGTATGGCTCCGGATTCTCCTGCTGCAGGTATATTTTCTGCTCTGGCAGTCCGGATCGAAAGGGAGTGGCTGGCATGAGAGAACTGGTAATATTGAGCGGCAAGGGCGGCGTCGGGAAATCGAGCATCACGGCCTCAATCGCTGCATTGCTGCCGGATAATCTGATTGTTACCATTGCCGATACCGACGTTGATACGCCTAATCTGAACATAATAACTGGAGCGTCACGCCTGAAGAGCGCTCCTGTTTATGCGGCTGAAAAAGCAGTGATAGAGAAAGACCGCTGCTCCGGCTGCATGCAATGCACGACTGTCTGTGGTTTCAGGGCTCTCCTGCCGGGGAATGGCGCTCCGGTGCTGCTGCCGCATTTCTGCGAGGCCTGCGGGGCTTGCGTTACAGAATGCCCCGAGCACGCAATAACCATCAAACGCGTGCAAAACGGATATCTGCACCTGTTCGTTGCCGAAGGAAAGAATCTGGTTTCAGGCGAGTTGACCGTCGGGCAGAGCAGTTCAGGTAAAATCGTCGATCTTGTAAAAAGTGAAGCTCGTGCCGTTGCGCACACAGACAACGCGGACTATCTGATCATTGACGGCCCTTCCGGAATCGGCTGTCCAGTGATCTCGGCGCTTAAAGGCTGCGACGCTGTTCTTGCGATAACCGAACCAACTGCTCCGGCGCTGAGCGATCTGGAGCGGTTGCTTGAGGTAGCCGCATATTTTGACCCGGCGGTCGGCATCATTATCAACAGAGCCGATATGAATCCGGACGGCGCCGAAACCATTCGCCGGAAAATGAGTGAAAAGGGCGCTCCTGTGATAGGTGAAATCCCATACGACATCCATGTACCGCGCGCAATTACACGGGGCGTTCCGATGGCGCTCTGCTTTCCGGAAAGCAGAGCAGCCGAAGCGCTTCGCAGAATAACCCTGAAAGTTCCGTCACTTTTTGAAGCCAAATAACGGCAGCGGACATTAAGGCACGCGGCCTGTTGTCCCCAGTAGCCTATCAAGGTAAACCGAAACAGAGTCGCTCCCCATGACAAGCCTGGGAACAACCAGTGTGCCGCGTTGCTGTTGATGACGCAATGGAACTACAGGAAAGGAAGCGCCGGTTTTCACGTTTCAAGTTTTATTATCCCTTTTTGAATAGCAAACTTGACAAGAGCCGTGCGAGAATGAATGCCAAGTTTTTCGGAGATGTTTGTCTGGTGAGTCGCTACCGTCTTTACGCTGATATTGAGACAGCTTGCTATCTCCTTGTGACTGCATCCGTCTGCTATCAGCTTGAGCACCTGATTTTCCCTGTCGGTCAGTTTTTCGTATGAATAGTCTTCAGCAGGCGACTTGTGCTTGTCGAGATACCCGGCCACAACTTCAGATGCTATGGAAGAAAACAGATAAAATTCCCCCCTGTTCACTGCACGAATGGCATTGACCAGTTCGCTGCCGACAGCCTTTTTAAGGATATACCCCGAAACCCCAGCCTTCAGAAAACGGGAGATATACTCCTTGTCATCATATTGGGTAAGTACTATTATTTTTATGTCCGGATCTGTTTTTTTTAATTCTATTGTGGCCTCAAGGCCGCCAAGTCTCGGCATCCCAATGTCCATCAGGACGATGCCGGGTCTGAGTTTATGGGCCCGTTCGACTACTTCGATACCGTCGGATGCCTCACCGACTACCTCAATGTCATCGTAAAACTTCAGAAATGCGACGATACCCTCCCTAACAAGTGCGTGGTCATCCGCGATTAATACTTGTATCTTAGACATCTTCCACCTGCTTATTCAGTGGAACCTGGATGCATACTCTTGTTCCCCAGTCCGGCATAGAATGAACAAACAATTTTCCTCCCAATAGCAACGCCCGCTCCTTCATTCCTGTTATCCCCAATCCCCTTCCTCCTTCGACCGGATGATTCATTAATGTATCGACATCGAAACCGCAGCCATCGTCCTCAACGAAAATTTCTATAAAAGATTGTCCAACGTCCAGAGTCACAAAAACATTTTCTGCATTTGCATGACGCTTTATGTTGGTAATGACCTCCTGAAGTATCCTGAAGAGTATGATTTCAACCTCGGAAGGCAGCCTTCTTTCCTCCGGGAAATCCATGTCAAAGTAAAAATCAATGCCCTTTTCTGCAAGATGACGTTGCATCAGCCATTTGATGGCCGCATCTATGCCGAAATCGTCAAGAATAGGAGGTCTCAGGTCTTTGATAACAATATGGATATTATCCATAGTTTCAATCAAAATGTTCCTGATTTCGTCTATTTTTTCTATTGTAACCCGATCAGGCTGCAATCTGCATATGTCAAGCTTTATCAAAAAAGCCGACAAGTCCTGGAGTATTGTATCATGAATGTCACGGGCTATCCTCGCCCTCTCATGTTCCTGGGATGAAATAACCTTTTTCAGCAGGTGTTTAATCTGCTGTCTGCTTTCCGTTATCTCCATGGTTCTCTCAGCAACACGGTCTTCCAGTTGAATATTCTGCGTCTTTATGCTTTCGAGGGACTCCGCGAGTTTTTTCCTCATGTCGTCAAAGCTCATACTGAGCATAAGTATTTCATCACTGCCCACTTTGCCGACCGGTGTTGAAAGATCACCGGAAGCAATTTTATTTGTGAAGGACATCAACGACTTGAGCGGTTTTACTATGTTCATGCTTATGCCGATTGAAAATATTATGGACGTAACGATAAATATAAACGCGAGAACAAAGAACATTCTCTTAAGGTCCAGCGCAGGAGCAAAGAGATCTTTCTCGTCCTGTCCCACTATCACACCCCACGGGGCTACGCTCAGCGGAACAAAGGCAAGACGGTCAACCGGCTTCACCTCGGCATTAGGATTAGAAAAACCATGCCTGCATTCCAGGATTCCGTCCCTGCCTTCCAATATCATCTTGGTCAACATACCTTCATGATCGTGGTGCTGAAACAGGCGTGAAGGGTTATCCGAAGCAACTACGATTTCATTGGAGTCGATCAGCTCTATATAACTGTTAAGCCCGATCTTGCCGTTCCTAAGAAACATATTTACGAAATGGTCCGCCGGGCCGAGTATGCCTCCCACAACACCGTTGATCTTTCCTTTGCTGTCCTTCAGTGGCGCCATTATGAATATCACTTTTTCTTTGATGGGTTCGACTGTATATACGTTGGAGATTAAAGGCCTTCCATCCCTGAGCACCCGGTTCACATAGTCGATGTAGGTAAGATTGGAAAAATACTCAAAGCGCGGCGGATAGGTCATCACTTCATTGCCATGCTTATCAAGGAGAAATACGCCGTCGGTAAAAAGCGAATACCTGTAAATGGTTTCGAGTATCCTTTTGTTTGACTGCCTGTCACCGTCTCTTAAATTAATTTGGCCTGAATTGGAGACGTCCTCAAGCTTGCCCAGATTGCGCTGCAGAAAGAAATCGATATTGTTAGCTACAGTTCTGGCAAGGACAAGCCTGTCCTGTAGCGAGCGTTTGATACTTTCATTGACTGCAAGGTCGCTGATTATGCCGAGCGTGACCGTTATTACGATAACATAAAAAATTATGGCAATAATTATCTTTTTTTGCATCTGTACTTAACATAGCCCAAAAAGACTCTGCCGGTCAACGCGTCCGGGGATCTCAGCAGGCGAATATCCTAATTTTCCCCGGATGTTGCTTTGGAAGTTGCCTTTCTCTTTTCTTCTTTCAATGAATCGATCGCCAGCCCTATAAACCATCCGATAATTGTCGAACCCCCGACAAAAAAAATACCGGCAATAAAAATTCCTAAGATCATCGAAGTGCAAACAATAAGCCGGGGAAGCACGGCGGAAGCCACTGGGAAACCCAAAAGACCTATGGCGATATTCAGCCCGGCTATGCCGCCTATGAATGAGCCGTACAGCAGACCGACTATTACAAAAAGAGCGAGTCCCGCACCTGCTCCTACAAGGGCAGTCTTTTTTGCCGCATTGCCTGTTTCCACTTTTTGCCTCCTTCCTGAGTATCAGGGCTGGTTTGTTTTTTTCATTCCGGTGAATATGCTTTTATCAAGCGGGAACACCTCATGGTTGAATATCGAATCGTAAATATGCCATATGGCCGTCAAAAGAAAAATCAGCATCGCGTCGTTGGTATGGATGACCTTGGAGACCGGAATGAATTGTCCCGGAAGGTATTTAGCGGCAGTAATCGGGAACCATAAGATGAACCCAGTGACGATCATCTGGATGCCCCCGAGGAGGATGAACCAATATACGAATTTTGCCTTGTAGTCATACCTGCCGTAAATTGCAGGCCGGCCGGCCATCCCAAGGCAATATTTGACATTATGCAGGGCATCCTGGATATCTTTCACAGCAATAAGCATCGACGGCTGCCACTGCAGGAAAACCACGCCAATAGAGGCAGCAAAGATGTGCTGAAATGTCAGCACTGTGAAAATTGCGGCAGCGATATGGTGAATAGATCTTACGCTATCGATACCCCCGAGGGATGTGATAATAAATTGCGAAATCCCAAGGGAGTAAAACTTCTGCGGCAGCCCTGTCATTGCCAGGACCGTAACACATGCGATCAACACGAGGTGTTCGACAATCCTGTACGCGCCGAACTTTCTGAAGCTTTCTTCGCCGGCTGACAAATTATCTCGTTGCATGGGATCCTTTCCTACCTGTTCGCTAGGTATCGCCAGAGCTGAAGCAGTACCTGGAACAGCAGCCCCACAACCATTAGGGGCATTATGATCTTATAGAACTGTTCAGTTATAAATACCAGAGGCGCTACCCTGAGGCTCGGTTGATAATGTGAAAGCCATGCATCCGGGAAATTTACGGTTGCGTCACGGTGGCATTTCTGACACCTCTTCAGAAGCTTGACCTTCAAGCCCTGCAAGTCTGCCCCTGAAACACCTGCGATGTCATGCGTACCGTGGCAATCCGTGCATACAGCCATGGGCGGATCAGGCCTGTAGCTCTTCGGAGCCTCCTTGCGCTGGAGGCCGAGGGTCATGCCGTGGAAATCGGATAGATAGGTCTTTACTACATTAGTGGACAGACCGTATTTACCCATGAGAGCCGGGTCAGAATGACACTTACCGCACATTTCCGGTATGTAATCATGGAAAGCTGGTAAGGAGGGATTCTTTATCCTGTGGGCGGAATGGCAGTCGATACAGACCGGTACGTCTTTATTGTTCACATTGAGCAGGGCCTTGCCGTGAACGCTCTTGGCGTAAGCATCGTAAATTTCACCGTGGCACGTCCTGCATTTCATCACAGCAAAGAGCCTGTTGTCGCTGAGGGATGAAACGGCATGCCCCCCGTGGCAATCAATGCATGTTGGAGCGTCCAGTCTCCCTGTGCTAAGCATATTATAGTGGATGCTTTCAGTAACCTGTGCATATTTATCGAAATGGCACTTCCTGCACATCTCTGCGGATGAAATCCGGTATTCCCGTTCGTACCTGAACCTTCTCTGAGGATGGTTCTCCTGGGAAAAACCGAAGTGGCAATCCGAACAGCCCATGTTCTTATGGGGTGAATTCCGGAGTTCCGCTATGTTGATACGCAATGAGATAGACTCCTTATCGTTGAAAGCCATCTTTGTTTCCCGGGAGTGGCAACGGAGGCAATACTTCTCCTCCCCGGTCGATGCGTTGCCGCCTATGACAGGGGTAACAGCATGAGCTCTGTGGCAATTAGTGCAAATAACTGCCTCTCCAGCTCTTTCTTTCCTGAACAGCGACTCATGGACTGCCACCGACTTGATAGTCCCTTCCTGATGGCAGTCCCTGCACACTTGCGACAACTTTATCCGGTACTGAAGCTTGTTCCTGAATGAACGCTCGGGATGGTGCTGGAGAGAAAACTCCTTATGGCACGCTGTGCACCGGAGAGATCTGTGTACCGACGAAGCAAAAGCCTGGGGATCCACGTAAGTCGAAATGAAATCTCCGTCAGGGAATTTTTTTATCGACCCTTTTTCCCCGTGGCACTTAAGGCACTGATTCCTTTCGTACGCATCTGCATTACCCTCCGTCCCGAAAAGTTCATCAACTTTTCGGGGACCCTGATCTGCGGCGGCAAGGGAAGGCTGACTGTAAAGCGCAAAGCAGACAAGGAGCGCCGCACATGCAATACGCACGGCAGCTCTCATCCTGCCTGGCTTGTTGTTCATTGTCGTTTCCATTCGCCTAAAGCCATTTGAGCCATTTGCCCATATCCTGTCCTTTTCAGTGTGTGCCTTTGTATTCGGGCAGTTCACGAGTAACCGGGAACCTGTTCATTATCCACCTGAAAACAAGCACTTGGAGCGTAACCATTGCCAGAACCATGATGACCTCTGTCCATGGAGGAATTATTTGGTGAAGATGATTGGGCAGGTACCAATTGAAAGTTATAATATTGACGTTGACCCTGTTCAGCACTGTCCCGACTACAGCATACAGCGCAGCAAACCGGACCAGACCGATCTTTTCGAGTTTGACTCCGATTGTGAACATGACCATAGGTATTGCGACAAAACCAAGCAACTCCACCAGATACCAGTGTCCGTATGGAGTTAACAGCAACACCCACCGATTGTCCTGTGCAAGGGCAAGAATCTTGAGTGCGAAATAAACATACATCGCCAGGGCTGCTCCTTTGCCCAACCCCATAGTCAGTGCCGGGGCGCAGTCGAGGAACTTCGCGTCGCATGTTTTTTTGAAATAGCGCACGGCGACAAAGACAAGCAGCAGCGCAAAGGACATTGCAGTATAAACAGCAGAACTGAAGAACAGCAGGGGAAGTTGTCCCGAGTACCACAAAGGATGAACCTTGCCTGGGTCAGGAGATACAGGGCTCCCAACGCCGACTGGTGCACGGTCGAGAGGATAACGCCGCCGATAATAAGACCCACGGTCAAGGAAACCGCCCACTTGCGCAACCTCTTGGCGTCCAGCCACTCGAGAAGGGCGGGAGAGAACTCCAAAAGCTGTACCGTAATGTACAGAACTACATGCCATGCCACTATGAAAAGGATTGACGATGTTCCGAAGTTGATGACCATGGGGTAATAGATACGCCACGGTCGTCCCAGGTCAATAAGGAGATACGAGGCGGCAAAAATATATCCCAACATTCCCCCCAGAACGGCTATGCGAACGAACGGCCGGTAGGATTTCATTCCGAACAGGTAATATGCTGCAGCTACTACGAATCCTGCTGCATACATAGGCTCACTGGCAAAGATTCCCCAGCTCAGCAGGATTCCCCAGGGGTATGCATTCGAGCCGTCAATTACCGAGGCAAGTCCCTGTGTGTAACGCATAAAAAAAACCGGCGCCGAGACCAGGAGGATCAGCAGACTCGCCAGATTAAAAGGGGTGGCAAGGGACCGGGCATAGTCCTCAACGCTCATCCCAATAAACAGCTTGTTCATGAACCAGACCCGAAACTCGCCGGAAGTGGAGGAAGTTAGGGCCGCATCCTGAACGTTGTTACTCATGATCCACCTCCTTGTGCTGCTCCGTCCGTTCTTCTTTGCCTGCCGCCTGTTCGTTATGGCGCATAGCGGCATATACCATGCCGAAGATCGCCGGGAACGTAGTGAAAATCACGGGAACGGTTGACAAATAACCCTTGGAAAGCTCGATCATAGGTTTTTCCGGAAGGTTAGTGGGAAACCCGAGCTGTTCAAAGGGGACGCCGGAAAGATATAACCAGGAAGTGCCTCCAACTTCGCGCTCACCATAAATATGATCTATGTATTTGTCGGGTCTGTCTGTTATTCTCTTTCGCGCCACTTTAATCAGATCCGCCCTTTTGCCGAAAGTGAGTGCGCCTGCCGGGCAGGCTTCGGCGCAGGCCGGTATTTTACCTTCTTTAATCCGCCCGATACAGAAAATGCATTTTACGATCTTTGCATCGAGGGGGCTGCTATAGTCATAGGCCGGAATGTTAAATGGGCACGCAACAACACAGTATCTGCAGCCAAAGCATAAGTCTTTATTGTATATCACAGCCCCTTCGGGGGTTTTTGTGTACGCATGTATAGGGCATGCGGTAGCGCACGCCGGCTCAAGACAATGGTTGCATTGGATCTTTCTGAAAAGAGGCCTGGAGGAGTCCGCGGAATTCTTGTAACGGTTTACCACGGTATAGGCACTGACGGAAGGCCAACGGCTCTCTTCGAATACCGAGGTGTCATCGAACGGCTTTTCCGGCGCCGGCAAACCGTTGGCTTCATTGCATGCCTTTTCACAGCTCCTGCACCCTACGCAAACGGTGAAATCCGTCAGCATGCCGTAACTCTTCGGCCAACCCTTGAATTCAGGGTCGCCCTGACTCAGGGCGGAGCGGGCAATAGCAGGCGCGCCAAGGGCGGCAGCCCCGGCCAACACTGATATGGAAAGAAACCTCCGCCTCGTGAGGTTGGTGGGGCCTTCCGGCGGTTTGGGCCTCTTACTGTCTGACATACATATGACCTCCTTATTTTTCATGTGCTCATTTCCTGGTATGGCATGTGTTAGTGCATCCCTTGGGCGATTCGCCGAGGTCTCCCATTCCCACGTGGCACGTGAAGCATTTTTTATGAAGCGCGACCTTCAGGTCCGGCATTCCCGGCGTCTCAGGTGAATACTCACCATGGCAGCCGCTGCACGGCATAAGCATACCGTTCGCCGAAGCCTTTAATATTTTATCGGCCTGGGTGTGGCACTCACCGCATGTCTCATACGTCTTTTTTGCATGAGTGTGGTGGCATACTCCGCAATTTTCCGCCAGAGTTATGTGTTCCTTATGGTCAAAAGTGACAGGGCCGTACCTGTTCTGGATATCTTTGAGGATGATGACATCCGGTATCTTCTTCACTTCACCCCATGACGGCGCCCCTGCCGCGAATGAAAACAAACCCAGGACAACGCAGGCTAACAGCCACGGGGTTTTTTCGATATGTTTTTTCATCCCTTCTTGTCCCCCTTGGACTTCCTGAATTTCCTGCTACCCATAAAGTAGGCGCGAACAGGACTCCATTCACCTGACATCACCGTCGCTCGCGGCGCGACCGCACCCAGGATAAAGAGAAAGGGCAGAGACACGAGATAGATCATCAAGTATACGGGCGCCATTGTTATGTTCCTTACTATTTGCAGGACTTTCCCCCTCTCCTGGGCTTTAATAAATCTCGCGTCATCCGCTGCCGATTCCAGCAGCCCCTCAAAAGGCTTCGGCTTCAGAATCTGATAAAAAACGATAAAGCCCACGATGGAAAAAAGCGATAACCCGTACTGTGCCGCATTTACATTAGTGATAAAGTCGAAAAGCGTGTGCATACAATGCCTCCAGCCTTATTTTTTACGGCTGCCTAAGGCAGCGCCAGCCTTATTTTTTGATGATCCCGATCGGTTAGAATTAAAAAATGAGGTTCCGCCGTCGAATCTGCTGCAAACCCGAATACCGGTTGAAGCAGCCGAGGCCAGGGTGAAGATAACCGGGACCACCCATGAAATAAAGAATACGCCTATCCCAAAGAGCGGCAGGAAGATAACGTACATCATTCCGAACAGAGGAGCGATTGCAATCAGGCCTACCGGTGATATCTTCAAATAATGAGCGTTACCATCACCCGGAAGTCTGCCATCGCCCGGCACGTCGACTCGCCGGCTGTCTATGGGACTCCAGTACAATCCTTTATCCACAAGCGTTCCACCTTTATACATGACTATTCTCTCACCTCTTCCCGGCTGTCGGGCGTGCTTTAACGGAAAACCGTTATTTTTTTTCCTGCTTACAGCA
>CAWHNC010000027.1:0-14124 GCA_963830245.1 Nitrospirota bacterium | reverse complement strand
TCATCGCTCGCCCGCGATGTCTGCGACAGTCCCTCCGCCGCCGCAACGCCGGCACATCATCATTACCCAAACCCCGTGCTCCTCCCCGCCGCCCGCCCATCCCCGCGCCACCCAGCGCAGCGGACCTCGATCCTGCTCGCGCTGTGTGCCGCCGCATTCCTGCTCGGCGCCCGCGCGCCGGCCGCGCTGAGCAGGCCCGCGAGGAGGGCCACGGCCGCCCCCGCCCCGTACGTACCCGACGAGGTGGTTGTGGGCTGCGAGCCTTCCGGCACGTCGGCCCACCCATCCGCCCGCGCGGCGCGGCTCGCCGGCACCACAGCCAGCGAACCGGGCCCGCCGAGCGTCCGCACGCGCGTGCTGCACCTCGCCCCCGGCGTCAGCGTCGCCGCCGGCCTGCGCCGCCTGCGCGCACAGCGCGGCGTCGCGTGGGCGGTGCCCGACTATCGCGCGAGCATCTCCGGCGAGGCCGGCGGGCTGATCCCAAACGACGAAGGCACCAGCCATCATCCTGGGGGCTGGGAGGAACTGCAATGGAACTTCGCGGGGGAATTCGGCGTGAACGCCCCCGAAGCGTGGGCCAACGTCGCCGCCGACGGGGCGCCGGGCGGCAAAGGCGTGGTCGTCGCCGTGCTCGATACCGGCGTCGCGTACGCAAACCGCGGCCCTTTCCGCCGCTCGCCGGACTTCAGCCGCTATGCGTTCGTCAAGGGCTATGACTTCGTCGCCAAAAACCCCTACCCCCAACCATCGCAACGGCCACGGCACGTTCGTCGCGGCGACGATCGCCGAGGCGACCGACAACCACTACGGCCTCACCGGCCTGGCGTTCGCCGCACACATCATGCCCGTGCGGGTGCTCGACAGCCAGGGCGAAGGCGAAGCCTCGACGATCGCCGAAGGCGTGCTGTTCGCGGTCAAGCACCATGCCCAGATCATCAACCTCAGCCTCGAGTTCTCACCTGGCGTAAAACAGCACCGGCGTTTCTCCTCCCGAAAGGGCTGCGGTAAAACAGCCCCTGCTTTCGATGGCGCTTCGGGAGAGTTCGCGCCACTGCCCAACCATAAAATTTGCCATCTCCTCGCCCGTCTCAAAGATCAACACCTTGCGCGAATTTTCCATGACTCCCAGTTTTACCTTGTTATCCAGTAACGCCCGTCCCGCTCAAGCAGACGGTGCGCCGCTTCCGGACCCCAGGCGCCAGCCGCGTAATTCGGGAAATCCTCGGGAGGAGTGCTTTCCCACAGGCTAATGATCGGGTCAACTATCGTCCACATCTCCTCGACAGTATCTTGTCTGACAAAAAGCGTCAAATCGCCTTTAAGCATATCTATAAGCAACCGCTCATAAGCGGGGTGCACGGCCAGCTTAAATGTTTCGTTATAGTTGAAAACCATATCCACCGGGTATACCTGGTTCTCGGTGTAGGGGTATTTCACACTAAAGCGGAGGGAAATCTTCTCATCAGGCTGGATGGTCAGAATAAGAATATTAGGCTCAATGATATCGCATGTTCTCCCGAAGAGTTTGACCGGAAAATGTTTAAGCTGCATGCAGATCTCGGTGATGCGCCTTTTCATGCGCTTGCCGGTGCGGAGATAAAAAGGCACGCCCGCCCACCGGAGATTGTCTATATAAAACTTTCCGGCAAAAAAAGTCGGGGTGTTTGAATCAGCGGCAACGCGGCCTCCGACCGGTAGCCGGGGACCTCGCTGCCGTTTAATTCCCCCGGGCCATACTGCCCTCTTACCATATAGTTATGAATATAGTTTGCGTCTAATGAATGGATCGACCTGAATATTTTTAATTTCTCCTCGCGGATAAAATCGTCTTTAAACCCAACAGGCGGCTCCATTGCGATAAGGCCGAAAAGTTGCATCATGTGATTCTGCATGATGTCCCTCACCACCCCGGCCTGTTCATAAAATGCGCCCCGATGCTCGATGCCCCCGTCTTCAGCAACGGTAATCTGCACATTGTCCACGTAATGCCGGTTCCAGACCTCGGCAAAAAGTGTATTGATAAAACGCAGGAATATAATATTCTGGACAGGGTCTTTAGCAAGATAATGATCGATCCGGTATATTTGACGTTCTTCAAAGGCGTCGGTCAATACCTTGTTAAATTCTACTGCGGACTGACGGTCATGCCCGAACGGTTTTTCAATAATTATTTTGGTCGTGAATGCGCCCTGACAGAGATTATGTTTCTTTAATTGATGTACGGCCATCGGAACAACTTGCGGCGGGACCGCCATATAATAAACAACCTCCTTCCCTCCTGTAGAATCAGGGATGGCAATCCCCGCGATCTTCACGTCAAGGTCTTCAAAGCTCTGATCTTGCTCGAAAACTCCTGAAAGATAGTAAAGGCGCCGGCTGAACTGGTCCCATTTCTCCTCGTCAAATTCTCCTTCACCGAACTGTTTGACTGCATCCTTCATCATTGCCCTGTATGCCTCATCACTCATTTTATAGCGGGCGAATCCCAGTATCGAGAATTTCTGATCAGGCACAACTTTGTCGCAAAATAGACTGAAAATTGACGGCAGAAGTTTTCGTTTGCTCAAATCACCGGCCCCGCCGAAGATTACCATGGTAAAGGGTTCGATGACGGTTTTCTCAGCCGGTATATCGCAGGTTTGAAGGAACTTGCTGTAGAGAATATCTTTATCTATTTCCATAGTCATGTTTAAGCGCCGCCTCCGGTCCGGACTTTCTTATGGGTTAACTTCCGAAGCTCCAGCCGACTACAGTATAAGATCATTCCAGTCTTTGGAGAACTTTTCCATGCCTTTGACCGTGAGGTCATGGGCAATATCATATTCCCCCCAATTCTTCGAGAGATCGATATCTTTATAGGGGATGCTTTTTAGTGAATCATGTTTGTATATATAGTTGGCCTCGGGAAACGGCATGCCCCTCTGTCCCCATTCCCTCAATATTTCATAGGGGGCGGTGATGATGTCGGAGCCGAGTGCCAGGGCATAGAGAAAGTGGTCCATGCTGCGCACGCTTGCGGTCAGCACTTCCACATGGCCGTCGCCCTGACGGTACATTTTTATAAGATTTGCAATTAAATCCATCCCGTTTTCTCCCCTGTCGTCAAGCCTGCCTATAAAAGGGGATACAAATACCTGCCCTTTTTTTGCGCCCCTCGTTGCAGCATAAACAGCCGCAGCCTGCTCCTGAGTGAAGCAAAGCGTCATATTGACGCGAAGTCCCTCCCGGACCGCCTGTTCCGCTGCCTTTAGTCCCTCCCTGGACGACGGGAACTTTATGTGCGCGTTAGGTATCCAGGAAAACATCTCCTTGCCCATTGCCAGCATTTTGTCTGCCGGAGTCGACAGATCGGCATAGACTTCAACAGAGACAGACCCCATAGGTATCAAAGCAGAGATAGTCTTTACCACGTTGCGGTAAAAATCAAAGATCTCGGACTGTGTGAATTTCGAGCCGTGTTCAAGACGCTCTTTGGCTTTTGGGTTTTTCGAGATAAGAGTGGGATTTGTCGTCTGCCCGCCAAGAAAACCCAGGAGAGAGATGACTTTTACAGCCTCCTCAGGGTCGCCTCCGTCCAAAAATATTTTTGACCTAAGATTCTGCGGTTTCATAAAACCTCCCTAACTTTTTTTATAATGGCCTTCTTTGAAATCTCTTCGTAATCGAGCAATTCCTCCGGGTTTCCGCTTTTTGGCATCTTCCGCACTGCCAGCGAGTATATCGGCGTCGGTTCACCGGCAAGGGCGCTTCTGACCGCTTCGCCGAGGCCGCCTTCTTCGTGATGGTCCTCTACTGTTATGACCGCCCTGGTGCCCATTATTGTCCATTTAAGGGCTTCACTGTCAATTGGTTTTACACAGTAAAGATCGACAACCCGTATATAAATGCCTTCTCTTGCAAGTTCTTCATAAGCGTCGAGCGCTTCAAAAACCGTCACGCCTGCAGCGATCACCGTGATATTATCGCTGACGCCCTGCCTGAGGGTTTTACATTTTCCGATGGGGAATTCGTCGTGAGGACCATAAAGGATGGGGGTGTTTTCTCTTGTTGTGCGAATATAGACCATACCTTTGTGCCGCGCAGCCTCTTCTACCAGTTTTTCGGTGGAGACCGCATCTGAAGGATACAGCACCACACAGTTCAGCACAGACCTGAACATTGCGATGTCCTCGAGGCCCATCTGTGAGGGACCATCCTGTCCTATGGATACCCCTGCATGGGACCCGCAGAACTTTATGTTGGACTCCGAATACTGGGTCATCCTTATCTGGTCGAAAGCACGGGTAAAGAATGCCGCGAAAGTCGATACAAAAGGTATTTTCCCCCTGCAAGTGAGACCCAACGCGGAGCCGACCATATTCTGCTCTGCAATGTACATCTCGAAAAACCGGTCCGGGCAGGCATCCTTAAATGCGTCGGCATATGTTGAATTGCTCACCTCGGCGTCAAGCACCACCATATCCGGGAATTGCGGAAATATCCTTTTCAGAGCATTGCCGTAAGCCTTTCTCGTTGCAACAGGCTTTCCATCTTCGTATGCGAGCGGTCCGGCATTGCCGGGGGAGTTCTTCGCAGGGTAAAGGTCTTCGGGTTTGGCTATTTCCCCTCTCAATGATGTATCGACAGTCCCGAGGTCCCTGAGCGCCTCATCGAGTTGCTCCTTGCTCAACGTCTTGCCGTGCCAGCCATTTCTGTCCTCTACAAAAGATACACCCTTGCCTTTGATAGTCCCGGCGATTATCATCACCGGCTTGTCCGTGCTCTTAACGGCTTTGTCATAAGCAGGCAGTATCTCATCAAAATTGTGGCCGTCTATGACAATCGTTTCCCAGCCGAAGGCCGCAATTCTCGATGCGTATGCCTCCGTATCATGGCCATACATAGTTTCACCGCGCTGTCCCAGGCGGTTAACATCGAGAATGCCAATAAGATTATTGAGCCTGTAATGAGCGGCCAACTGCATCGCCTCCCACTGCGAGCCTTCCGCCATCTCGCTGTCGCCAAGCAGCACATAAGTGCGATAGGCGAGCTTGTCAATATATTTGGCGTTCAGTGCCATTCCTGACCCGATGGAGAGACCCTGGCCCAGAGAGCCGGTTGCCGCCTCGGCATAACGGAAAGTTACCGTGGGGTGACCTTCCAGCGTGCTTCCGAACCTCCTGTACGTCATCAGTTCCTCCACGCTTATTTTTCCGGCTGCAGTCCATAAGGAATAAAGGAGCGGCGAGGCATGACCTTTGGAAAAGATCAGACGGTCATTGTTGGGATGTTTTGGATTTTCCGCATCGTATCTGAAGAATCCGGTAAACATAAGACCGACGAGCAAATCGGTAGCCGACAAAGAGGATGTCGGATGGCCTGAGCCGGCCCCGGTAGTGGAAATAAGGATAAAATAGCGTACCAGCCTGGCAAGCTTTTCAAGATCAGCCTTACCGGCTTTACAGACGGGAAGATACTTTTCTTCATCTTTCATGGGACACCTCATAATATTCTTTTACTGGTCTAAGAGGCCGGCGCCGCCTGGCGCCGAATACCTATAAATTGTATCACATATTCTAATGTTCCGTAACTTCCGGTATTGGGTCTGCCTAACTTTGCGCACGGTACCTTATTGACAAGAATTACGGTATATGACATAGTAGCTACAAAGATAGCCACATGGAGGGATGTAATGAAATTTGCCAATGTCAGAGAACTTAAGAACAAGACATCCGAGATATTGAGAAATGCTGAGAAGGAGGCCGTGATTATCACGTCCAACGGTAAACCGCGGGCGATCGTCACGGCGATATCAGAGGAGGACTTTGAAGATTATCTTCTTGAAAAAAGCGTTGGTCTGCAGGACACGCTCGCTGAGGCGCAGGCAGCGTACCATAGCAAGGGCGGCGTAACTTTGGAGGATTACCTGTCAAATAGGAAAAGAAAGCGTGGTTAAGTGCTTGAATTCACAAATACGGTTGCATTCGAACGCCGCTCCATCCGCTCCAGCTTCGGTGCGCTCCTTCCCCGTACGCAACGGTACGCCTCAGTCGCGAGCCTCGCTGGCACGACGCATCGACGCTCTCGGTGCGACACCTTATTTATGAACTCAAGCACTAAGTTCCAGATCGTCCTTTCACCTGGTGCGTGCAAAGACCTCGATAGTTTAAGCGACAGTGTTTGTGAGAAGATTATCCGTGCATTGCAGACACTTAAGGACAATCCTTTCCCCAGAGGAAAACTGATCAAAAAAATCAGGGGTACGAATTCGGATTATTACATGCTCAGGGTGGACAAATATCGGGCGTTTTATATGCTTGAAGGAAACCGTGCCGTCATTTTGCGAATTCTCAGTAAAAAAGATGTTGAACGGTTTATCAGAAATCTCAGCTGAAAAGGTAACCCCTCCTGACCGCCCCTTAACCTAAGAGGAGGGAAGAAGAAGGTATGATGCTAAGGTCTGAGTGCTTATCATGAAAGAATTTTACGCCCACAGCCTCGAGGGGAAGCCGCCTGAAGAATGGCATCCGCTTGAGGAACATCTGAAGGGTACGGCTGACCTCGCCGCATCGTTCGCGGCGGAATTTGGATGCGGAGAGTGGGGGTATCTTGCGGGGCTGTGGCATGATTTGGGTAAATATTCAGAGGACTTTCAGAATATGCTCCTTGCTTCTGTCGATGCGCATATAGAGACAAAAAAGGGGAAGGTGGATCATTCAACGGCTGGGGCGATTCATGCCACAGAAAACTTCAAAATCCCCGGCAGAATATTCAGCTATGTTATAGCAGGACACCATGCTGGACTGCCCGATTGGCAGACTGATACTGCCGGAAGAAAGAGCCTGGTACAACGCCTACAAAATATTGCTTTATTTAATAAACTGCCCTTATCAGACATTCCTCATCATATAATTGAGCAAGCACTACCAAAACAAAAATTTATAACGAAAGAAGGTCATGCCCTTTGGATAAGGATGCTCTATTCCTGCCTTGTTGACGCTGACTTTCTTGATACAGAGACGTTCTTCGAACCGAAAAAAACAAAGAGTAGAAAGGGATATCCTTTATTGGTTGAACTTCTGCCGCTTTTCGAATCATACATGTCTGATAAACAGGCAAAGGCAGATGATACTTCGGTCAATAAACAGCGAGCGGCGATCCTTCGGCAATGCATAGCAAGATCAGCCCACAAGCCTGCGATATTTACGCTGACAGTTCCCACTGGCGGGGGCAAGACGCTTTCGTCGATGGCGTTTGCACTGAATCACGCTTTGAAGCCGGATTGCAAGAAGAGACGCATTATTTATGTCATACCATATACCAGTATTATCGAGCAGACAGCAGAGCAGTTCCGGGATATATTCAAAGATACAATCATCGAGCATCATAGCAACGTTAGCGTATCTGATGAAAACAGTGAGACTGCAAGAAGCAGGCTCGCATGTGAAAACTGGGACGCTCCGATTGTCGTAACAACCTCTGTTCAGTTCTTTGACTCGCTTTTCTCCAATCGCTCAAGCCGCTGTCGAAAGTTGCACAATATTGTGAACAGTGTTGTTGTCCTCGACGAAGTTCAATTGCTGCCGCCTGAATATCTAAATCCTATTCTTCATACTATGAAGGAGCTTCATCAGAATTACAATGTGACATTTGTGCTCAGTACGGCGACTCAGCCTGCATTGACGCCGCACAAGTCCGTTGATTATAGATTTGAAGGATTGTCAGATACAGTTGAGATCATGGCTGACCCCATGCAACTCCATAAAGCATTTAAGCGCGTCCAGTTGCATGTGCCTGACGACCTTCTGACGTCGCGCACTTGGGAAGACCTTGCCTCAGAACTTAAGCAACATGCTGCTGTCTTATGCATAGTCAACAGGCGAGACGACTGCCGCACTCTCTATGAGATGATGCCCGAGAAGGGAGAAACCACCTTTCATTTATCTGCCCTTATGTGCGGCGAGCATCGTTCAAAAGTGATTAAGCAAATAAAGCAAAGGCTCAAAGCTAAACTCCCCACCCGTGTTATAAGCACCCAGCTTGTTGAGGCAGGCGTTGACCTTGATTTTCCGGTTGTATACCGTGCTCTTGCAGGACTGGATTCGATTGCACAAGCATCGGGCAGATGCAACAGGGAAGGCTTGCTTGAGAAAGGTCGCGTTGTTGTATTTATACCGCCGAGCAAATTCCCTATCGGTTACTTAAGACAGGCAGGTGAGATAGGGCGGAGATTACTTGCTGAAAAAACGGAAGATTCACTTTCTCCCGGGAGGTTTGAGAATTTTTTTAGAGAGCTATACTGGCTTCAAGGGAGTAATCTGGATAAGCATGGAATCCTGAAAGACCTTGCTTCTGATAGTGAATTGCGATTTAGTTTTTTCTCTGCCGCTCAGAAATTCAGCATTATCGACGATAAACAATATTGTCCTGTAATTGTATGTTATGAAGAAGGCGAAAGATTAGTAGAGACATTGAAAAAAAAAGCTCCCGAACGGTGGCTGATGAGGAGGCTTCAGAGATATATTGTTAATCTGTCGAAGTACGTTCATGCAAAACTTCACAACGAAGGCGCTATTATTGAAGCTCACCCAGGCATATTTATTCAGGCATACGGGGCCATGTATCATCCTGAGCTTGGGTTCTGTCCCGACAAGTCCATGATCTACGAGCCGGATGATTTGATGTGTTGACATTCCCCTCCATTAAGAGGGAATTAGGGGGTGTGTTTATCTCTTGCTGGGTGGGCAAAATAAAAAGGAGGTAGTATGAGAGATTCACCTGTCAAAAGCAATGATTTTCGTCTGAAGGTTTGGGGAAGGAACGCCTGTTTCACGCGCCCAGAGATGAAGGTCGAGCGCGTATCTTATGACGTTATGACACCGTCTGCTGCGCGGGGAATACTTGAGGCGATTCTCTGGAAGCCTGCTATCCGCTGGAAAGTAACACAAATTGATGTGCTGGAGCCGATCAAATGGGAATCGGTCCGGAGAAACGAGGTAGGCTCAGTCATGTCACCAAAAGCTAACGGATTGTTCATTGAGGACCAGCGGCAGCAGAGGGCGGGTTTATTTTTGAGAGACGTTGCGTACGTAATCCATGCCCATTTTGAACTTACGGACAAAGCAGGTGCGGAGGATTCGGTTGTAAAATTCACCGAAATGTTTCTCCGCAGGGCTGAGAAAGGGCAGTGCTTTCATAGACCTTATTTTGGTTGTAGGGAATTTGCGGTTGAGTTTGAAGTATTTGCAAACGGTAAACCACTGCCTGACCCAATTTCTGAAACCCGCGATCTTGGCTGGATGCTCTACGACATGGAATTCGGCGGGAAAGAACCTATGCCCTGCTTCTTTAGAGCAAGCCTCGACAACGGCCGCATGAAGATCAATGAAAAGGAGGTGCGAGCGTGATATTGCAGGCGCTTACTAAGTATTATGAGCGAATCCCCGATGCTGCCAAAGAAGGATTCCAGAGACAGGACATTTCTTTTATCATTATCCTGAATAGGAATGGGGATCTTGTCGGACTGCAGGATATAAGAGAAGGAGATGGAAAAAATAAAAAGGGACAACCTCGATTAGTGCCGAAAGCTGTTAAAAGAACCATTAAAGCTTCAGCTAACCTTTTATGGGATAATCCGGCATATGTCTTAGGGCGACCAAAGTCTGCCAAGAAGAAGGATATGGATAGCCTTATCGAGAGAGCAAAAGAACAGCAAGAGCTTTTTCTTGAGCTTATTAAGAATACCTTTTCTGACAATTCTGTTAACGAAGAGATTGCCGCTGTAATCCGCTTTCTGGAGACGAAAAGCTATGAACGAGTTTTCGCTCACCCGCTGTGGAAGGATATTGAAGAAAGCGGAGCAAATATAACATTTCAAATTGAAGGCAAGGCGAATCTTATTTGCCAGTGCGATGCTGTTAGGAATGCTATTGATGCTTCTTCAAGCAGTGATAGTTCCGACTTCCAAATATGTCTTATAACTGGCACCAGAGACATACCAGCCCGTCTTCACACTGCGATTAAAGGCGTGTGGGGCGCACAGTCTTCCGGGGCGAATATTGTGTCCTTTAACCTTGATGCATTCAAATCTTTCGGTAAAGATCAGGGCTATAATGCCCCGATAGGGATGAAAGCTGAATTTGCTTATACTACAGCATTGAACACGATGCTTGCAAAGGACTCGCGTCAGCGCATTCAGGTTGGCGATGCGAGCACAGTTTTTTGGGCAGAAAAAAAACATGAGATTGAAGACTGGTTTGCAGACATATTCGGAGAACCCGCGAAAGGAGACTCCGATCAGGATAATGCTGTAATAAAGGCATTGTTCAAATCCCCTGAAACTGGTGGGCAACCGATACTTGATAACAATATCAAATTCTATGTTCTCGGCCTTGCTCCGAATGCATCACGTATTGCTATCCGCTTTTGGTATGATGGGACAGTTGCGGAGGTTGAAGAAAATATCAGGCAGCACTTCAAGGATATTGCCATAGACCGAGCTTTACATCAGCCCGAATACTTATCGTTCTTCCGCTTGTTGGTTTCAACGGCTTTACAAGGGAAATCTGACAATATCCAGCCTAATCTGGGGGGCGATTTTATGAAGGCGATACTTGCCGGTACGCCTTATCCCGACACGCTTTTGTCTTCGGCTATACGGCGGATAAAGGGCGAACGCGAAGTTACTTATCCGCGGGCATCACTTATAAAGGCTGTGCTCGTCAGAAAAGAACGATATAAAAATAAAAAGGAGGAGATCTGCATGTCATTGGACACAAGCAACATCAATCCCGGCTACCTGCTGGGCAGACTTTTTGCAGTACTGGAAAGGGCTCAGGAAGCTGCAAATCCTGGCATCAATGCAACGATCCGAGACCGCTATTATGGCGCTGCATCCAGCACCCCTGTTACCGTATTCGCACATCTGATGAAGTTGAAGAATCATCACATTGCCAAACTGGAGAACAAAGGTCAGGCGATAAACATAGAAAAACAGATCGGCGAAATTGTTGATAAGTTGGGTGCTGATAATTCGTTCCCCACGCACCTGCCGCTTGATGATCAGGGGCGTTTCGCCGTCGGCTATTACCACCAGCGTCAGTCGTTTTTTACCAAGAAATCCGATGCAAATATAAAGGAGGCCTAAGCATGAGTCCAATCAACAATCGTTACGATTTCGTTCTTTTGTTTGACGTAAAAGACGGCAACCCAAATGGCGACCCCGATGCCGGGAACCTTCCCCGTGTTGATCCGGAAACAGGTAACGGACTTGTTACTGATGTTTGCATAAAACGAAAGGTGAGGAATTATGTACAATTAGCGAATAACTGCTCGGAGGGCTTGGATATATATGTCAAAGAAAAGGCTGTCCTTGGACGCGCACACGTTGCGGCGTTTAAGGAACTCGGTATTCAATTAGGTGAGGAATTGAAGGTCTCTGTATCAAAAGAGGTCTTTGATTGGCTTGATGAAAACGGTACTCCAAATGGCGTGACTATTGATACGGATGAGGATACTTCGATATATGAATTGTCGGTTGCATCTGATGCTGACAAAAAGGAAATCAAGGATTGGTTAAAAGGGGCAAAGGCGAATAAGTCAGTGAAGGATCTGATTAACAATATCTTGAAAAATGCTAAAACAAGAAGACCAACTGGAGAAGAGGTTGAGCAGGGTAGAGAAAAAATGTGCCGGACATTTTATGACATAAGAACATTCGGCGGAGTTCTTTCCCTGAAATCGGCTCCAAATTGCGGTCAGGTTCGTGGGCCTGTACAGTTTACTTTTGCCAGAAGCATTGACCAAGTTGTTCCGCTTGAGCACAGCATTACACGTATGGCGGTCGCAACCGAAGCCGAGGCAGAAAAGCAGCAGGGTGATAACCGCACTATGGGACGCAAGTTCACTGTTCCCTATGGCCTTTATCGTTGCCACGGCTTTATCTCTGCGCCGTTCGCCGCACAGACCGGCTTCAGCGATGAAGATTTGTCGATCTTCTGGGATGCACTGCTCATGATGTTTGAGCACGATCACTCCGCAGCACGGGGACAAATGGCCACTCGCAAACTCATCGTCTTCAAACACAATTCAGCGATGGGCAATCATCCTGCACATGTACTGTTTGATAAGGTAAAGGTAGAAGCAAAGCAGAAGCCTGTGCGTGACTTTAGCGATTACTCGGTTATAACGCCGTCTCAGGCTGATATGCCGGAAGGTGTGACTGTGGAGGTGAAGTTGTAAGTATAACCACCAAAAAGAAACGGTCAGGCCTCAGTGCCGGCTAATGCAGGTAAGACGTGTATGACAACGGATAAGGAGATTGTATGACGGAAACACAATTGGCGGTTTTCAAGGGCAAAGAAATAAGGCGGATGCTTCACAACAATGAGTGGTGGTTTTCTATTACTGACATTGTTGAGGTATTAACAGGTACAGAGAGGCCGAGAAAGTATTGGAACGATTTGAAGAGAAAACTCTTTGAGGAAGGGTATGATGAGTTGTCCGAAAAAATCGGACAACTCAAACTGATGTCTTCAGACGGTAAATTGTATGAAACTGACTGCGCTAACACAGAAACGATGTTTCGCATTATCCAGTCCATCCCATCCCCCAAGGCAGAGCCTTTCAAGCGCTGGCTGGCAAAAGTAGGCTATGAGCGGGTGCAGGAGATTGAAAACCCGGAGTTGGGTACACAAAGGACAAGGGCTTTATACAAGGCAAAAGGATACTCCGACGACTGGATCGAGAAGCGTATGCGCGGAATCGCGATCCGTGAGGAACTGACGGATGAGTGGAAAAAGAGGGAAGTAAAAGAGCAAAGGGAATACGAGATCCTAACTGCTGAAATCGCAAAGGCAGCTTTCGGCATTACGCCGGGCAAACACAAGGAGATAAAAGGACTGAAACGAGAAAACCTGAGAGACCACATGACCGACCTTGAGCTTATCTTTTCAATGCTTGGCGAAGCTGCGACAACAGAGATAACAAGAGTTCATGATGCAAAGGGATTTCATGAGAGCAAACATGCTGCGCGGAAGGGTGGGGCAGTGGCCGGCAAAGCAAGAAAGGACCTTGAGAAGCAGACGGGTAAAAAGGTGGTGTCTTCCGAGAACTATCTGAACGAACCGGAGAGTCGGAGAAGGTTGGAGAGGAAATGAGGCAGACCGGAGAAGCAAGGAGAAAGAATGACGGTTGAACTTTCTGATGACCTTGTCATGCTCTCTGCCCTTCAGCACTACGTCTACTGCCCCCGCCAGTGTGCGCTTATCCACATTGAGCAGGCATGGAGCGAGAACATATTCACTGCCGAAGGAAGGATCATGCATGACAAGGTTGACACGGCGGATCGGGAATCGAGGGGGAATATTCGGATCGAATACGGTGTTCCAATGCGCTCGCTGAGGCTGGGGCTGATAGGCAAAGCTGATGTGGTTGAGTTTCACAAACGGGGTGTCAAATGGATGCCCTTTCCCGTGGAGTATAAGCGCGGGAAGCCGAAGGCAGACGACTGCGATAAGGTCCAGCTTTGCGCACAAGCGATCTGTCTCGAAGAGATGCTGAACGTAGAAATACCCGAAGGGGCGCTTTTTTATGGGGAAACAAGGCGAAGGGCGGATGTAGTTTTTAACAAAGAATTGCGCATGGTAACAGAAGCTGTTGCCCGAAAGGTGCATCAGCTGATCGAATCAGGAATTACCCCGAAACCTGAATACTCAAAAAAGTGTAAGAAATGTTCTTTGCTTGATCTGTGTCTTCCAAAAACCTGTGGCAGAATGTGGTCGGTGGATTCTTATCTGCACACTGCAGTGGAGGCGGAATGAAAAAACTTCTTAACACTCTTTTCGTTACAACGCAGGGAGCGTATCTTGCAAAAGAGGGAGAAACTGTTGTCGTTAAAATCGACGGAGAAATCTCTTTGCGTCTGCCTGTTCACACGCTTGGCGGGATCGTCTGCTTCGGCCAGGTCTCGTGCAGTCCCTACCTGATGGGATTTTGCGCTGAGAATAGCGTGGCAATAAGTTTTCTAACAGAGAACGGCAGTTTTCTCGCAAAGGTCCGGGGCCTGTTTCGGGGAATGTGCTGCTCAGACGCGAACAGTACCGCCGCGCCGATGATCTGAACTCATCTGCAGCGATAGCGCGAGCT
>CAWHNC010000026.1:0-26088 GCA_963830245.1 Nitrospirota bacterium | reverse complement strand
TACCGCTCTTCCCTCCGCGCTTGGAAATCCGGCACACCACGCCGGATTCCCACATTCCCACAGCGACGACGGCGGCGGTGACCCTCAAAATTGTGCAAGAGAACAAAAAACGAAACCGGACAGATCACGTGCTATGAAAACCGGACAACTTGACAAGCTAAGAACACAGAGTATTTTCGGGGCAGGATCCCGACACCCGCACCGGAAATATCCTAGGTGCCGAGTGCCCATGTTTGGCTGTTCCGAGCGGCTGGTCCGGCCGCTCGGAGGTTGATCATGCTGAGAGGAACTAAACACACCTGCTGAGAAATCCCTTCCCACCACGAAACTCCCCCGAAGTCGGCTTCGAGGAAGTTGCGATGCCTGCCTGCGATTACTTGGATGTCGCCAAATCGTACATCTGGTCTGCGGGTCGGTCGCTGAGGCTTCGGTTGGGGGGACGCGCCCATCGGAAATGTAGAAACTCCAGCCCTCTCCCGCCTGGGCGGGAGGGGGGGGAGGGGGTAAGGGCGGGCGTTCTGACCCGCGGCTTGCGCCGTGGGCTACATCATGTCGCCCACTACGTGGGCTGATTTTGCCAACGAACTTCTGACTCAGGACACTAGTATAACGTTTCGTTAAAAGATGTTCACATGGGCCTGCTTTTCTGTTATGCTTCGCGGCATGGCAGGAAAATCGAAGCGTGCAAAGTTGGTGTTGGCCCCCGAGGAAGTCGACCGACTGGATGGTCTCAATTGCCGATACTATAAAGGAAGGGCTCCGGGAGGCGATAAAAGAGTTGTACTCTATGGGCATAGAGGTTATAATGCTAACCGGAGATCATGCAGAGCACTGCTAAAGCCATAGCAAAAGACGGTCGGTATCGACACTTTTTTTGCCGACGTGATGCCCGGGCAGAAAGCAGATATAGTAAAAAAAATAAAAGCCCGGGGAAAGATAACAGCTATGGTAGGAGACGGGATCAATGATGCTCCCGCCCTTGCTGAGGCCGATGTGGGTATTGCGATAGGCACCGGCACTGATATCGCGATTGAGGCCTCCGGTCTGACGCTTATTAAGGGACACCTGAAAAGCGTGGCGGATGCCATCAAGTTGAGCAGACTTACGATCAGGACTATAAGGCAGAATCTTTTTTGGGCTTTTTTTTACAATGCTATAGGGATTCCTGTTGCTGCAGGGGTGCTTTACCCGTTTGGAGGGCCGCTGCTTAATCCCATGTTCGCATCTGCTGCAATGGCGTTCAGTTCTGTTTCTGTAGTAAGCAACTCTTTGCGGTTGCGCGGTAAGAAGCTATAATGTTTTTTTGGAGGAGTGATGCAAAGGTCAGTGTATGTTGCGGATGATGTCTCTATAAATCTGGAGCTTGTGGAGTCTGTTTTCAGAAATGACCCCAGGCTTTTGATCAGAAAGGCAGAGAACGGAAAAGAACTTATGAACTGCATTGACGTCTACGGCATTCCCGATCTCCTTATCCTCGATCTCATGATGCCTGTAATGGACGGCTTCGATGTGCTTGAAAAACTGAAGCATGGCAGGGAGTCAAACTACTTTCCTATTATTGTGCTGTCCGCGCTGACCGATAAACAGAGTATTGTCAAGGCCCTGTCCATGGGCGCCGATGACTATGTGACCAAGCCGTTCTTTGTCGAGGAACTCAAAGCCCGCGTCGGCAATATGCTGAAACTGAAGGAGCGGGATGAATATTTGAATGCGTCACTCGATGTGATGGAATCGAATCTGATCGAGAAGCTGCAGATTATCGAGCAGACCCAGGTCGAAGTCATTATCCGCCTGGGTAAAGCGGCTGAGTTCAGGGATGATGAAACCGGGAAACACATTGAGCGCATTGCCGCCTATGTTAATTTGATAACCGAAAAACTGGGTATGAATCGCGAGCAGCGTGTAATGATGCAGTATGCCGCTCCCATGCATGACGTCGGCAAAATAGGCATTCCTGACGGGGTGCTTATGAAGGCGGGCAAGCTCACCGTGGATGAATTTAAAATAATAAAGCTCCATACGGTTATAGGCAGCAGAATCCTGAGCGGCACGACCCTTCCCTTGTTAGAGCTTGCCAAGGAAATAGCTATTTCGCATCATGAGCGATGGGACGGCTGAAGGCTATCCTCTGGGTCTCAAGGGGAGTGAGATACCGTTATCAGGCAGGATAGTTGCCATTACAGACGTTTTTGATGCGATTACGTCAAAAAGAGTATACAAAGAGGCGTGGCCTATTGAACAGGCATTGGAATATATAACGGACATGAGGGGAAAACAGTTCGATCCCGATGTCGTCGATGCCTTTTTTTCAATAGAGGACCAGATAATTGAGTGTCAGGCTGACAAAAGGCCATGAACCTGAATCTAAACCGATAATCCTTCAAATTATTGACGGCGATATCAGCTTTGAACGGTTGATTGAGCAGTGGAGATAGAGATAAACACAGAGAATTCCCTCCTTGTTGTCCCGCTTGGCGGCGTTGAAGAAATTGGCCTCAATATGACGGTTTTTCAATATGGCGGCGATCTTATAATTGTGGACGCCGGTCTCATGTTTCCCGAAGAGGACATGCTGGGCGTTGATTTAGTCATCCCGGATTTTTCTTATATCATCGAGAACAGGGAAAAATTAAAGGGGATAGTTCTTACCCACGGGCATGAAGATCACACCGGCGCGTTGCCTTTCCTGCTGAAAGAATTAGCTGTCCCTGTCTATGGTACGGCGCTTACCCTTGCGCTGGTGAGGGAAAAACTGAAGGAGCATGAACTGGATGACGTTTCGCTCATTCCGGTAAAGCCGCGGGACAGTATTACACTCGGCTGTTTTTCATCGAATTTATCAGGGTCACTCACAGTATTGTGGATGGGGTGGGCCTGGCAATAAAAACTCCTGTCGGCACTGTTATACATACCGGTGATTTCAAGCTCGATCCTACACCAGTGGACGGGGAGTTGATGGATTTCCTCCGGTTTTCAGAATACGGCGAAAGAGGAACGTTGCTCCTGCTTTCTGACAGCACCAATGCTGAAAAGGGTGGGTTCACTTTTTCTGAAAGAGAAGTAAGCAGGGCCTTTGACGACATCTTTTCCAAGGTTAAAGGAAGAATTATCATCGCCACGTTTGCCTCGAACATCCATAGGATCCAGCAGGCTATAAATGTTGCGGTGCAGTACGGCAGAAAGGTGATAATGTGCGGTAAAAGCATAGTTTCAAACTCGCAAATAGCTCTCGATCTCGGATATTTGAAGATGCCGGACGATACATGGGTCAGGCTGGAAGACCTGAAGGACATGGCCGACTCGGAGGTGGTGATCATCACTACCGGCAGCCAGGGCGAGCCCATGAGCGTACTGTCACGCATTGCCATGGACGAGCACAAGCACATCAAGGTGAAGGAAGGCGACACGGTTATTCTATCGGCCAAGATAATCCCCGGCAACGAGCGCTCGATAGGCAAGATCATAAACCACCTTATGCGCAGGGGCGCGGATGTCAAGTATGAGAAAGTATCTGAGATACATGTTTCCGGACACGCTTCAAAGGAAGAGCTTAAACTGATGATGAACCTTGTGCGGCCCAGGTATTTCATCCCCATTCATGGTGAATACCGTCACCTTAAATATCATGCCCGGCTGGCTGAAAAGTCGGGGATACCCAAGGACAACATATTTATTTTAAGCGACGGGGAGGTATTGGAAATAAATGAATCCGGGGCCGCCAGAGCGGGGAAGGTGAACTCAGGCAGGATTTTTATCGACGGCAAAGGGACAAACGGAGTTGAAGACATAGTGCTCAGAGACAGAAGGACACTGGCCCACGACGGCATAGTCATTGTTCTTGTGGGCATCGAAAAGCTTACAAATAAAATCGTCTCGGGCCCGGATATCATATCCAGGGGGTTTGTTTTTGAGGATGCGTCACAGGATATTATAAATGAAGTCAGGGACCTTATGAGTGCAACTCTTTCCGGATTGCAGGATGACATTATTTCTGATGTATCTCTGATACAGTCGAAACTTCGTTCGACTCTTAAGAAATATCTCAGGAATACCATGGACAGGCGTCCGATGATCATGCCGGTTATAATGGAAGTGTAATGATTAAATGGCAGATTCACTAAAAATCCCCTATCCCAAGACGTCCGCAGCAGCTCCTCACAGCATAAGCAGAAGATTGCAGGAGATCAAAGGAGTTATTGCTGTTGCCGGCAGTGTTTACCTCACTCTGGCACTATACAGCTACAACAGATGGGACCGGTCACTTTTTACTTTCTCACAGACCCCTACCGGAAACTATGGCGGCATTGTGGGCGCCTGTGTTTCAGATGCCGTTATTTCATTCCTGGGCCTATCCGGCTACATGGCTCCGCTTTTGCTGATGATCTATGGGGTCAGGAACATCCTGGGGAAAGAGAAGAGTATGCTGCATGCAGTGGGCACAGTGGTTTTATTAGCTTCATTGTCTATGCTGGCGCAACTCTTGTCCGGTACAATCCACCTGATCCTTGAGCCTGCCGGGGGGCTTGCCGGGCTTTTTCTGACAAACGTTTTCGAGGGGCTGCTTTCACCCGCCGGGGCTTATTTATCGTGTATTGCCCTGGTGATCATTGCGCTGGTTCTTCTGAGCCCTGTGTCTATTTTTTCATACATGAGGAGACGCGAGAAAGAGACGGATTTGCCTGGTAAGGAGCTTGAACCGGATTTGCCTTTGTACCCGTTGGAGAATGAAGAAATACTTATAGAGAGCAAGCCTCTTGCAAAAGCTACTTTGAAACCAGGGACGACCCCGAAAGTAAAGAGCGATAACGGCTACTCGCTGCCGTCTCTGGATTTCTTAAAGGAGGGTGAAGCTGCATCGGGGCCGGCCAAGGATGAATTGAATACTGCGGCGTCCGGCATTGAGCGAAAACTCACAGACTTCGGTGTAAACGGTAAGATAAGGGGGGCGCATCCAGGGCCGGTGGTCACTATGTATGAGTTCGAGCCGGCTGCCGGGGTCAAGATAAACCGGATCGTGTCCCTGTCAGAGGACCTGGCCCTTGCGCTCCGTGCGCCGAGTATCCGCGTGTATCCTATTCCAGGCAAGTCCACTATCGGCATTGAAGTGCCTAACAAGCAGAGGGCAACGGTCGTCCTGAAGGAGATCATCTCCGCTGAAAACTTTCAGCAGAGCAATTCGTTTCTTACGCTTGCTCTCGGCAAGGATATTTTTGGTAATCCTGTTGCAACCGATCTGTCAAAAATGCCGCATCTCCTGGTTGCAGGGGCCACCGGCTCCGGAAAGAGCGTATCCATCAATGCAATGATCATAAGTATGCTTTATAAGGCAACCCCGGAAGATGTCAAGATGCTGATGATAGACCCGAAACTCCTCGAGCTTTCGGCTTATACCGGCATTCCTCATCTGATATCGCCTGTGATAAACAGCCCGAAGGAGGCTTCCGAAGCGCTCAGAAAAATGGTATTCGAGATGGAAAGACGGTACAAGCTTCTTGCCGAAAAGGGAGCGAGGAACATAGATGCCTTTAACCGGCAGGCGTCCAAGGCTGAAAAACTTCCTTATATTGTCGTCATTATTGATGAACTGGCTGACTTGATGTTTACTGCGCCGAGCGATGTTGAGAATGCCATAACCCGGCTGGCCCAGATGGCGAGGGCATCCGGCATCCATCTTATTCTTGCGACGCAGCGGCCCTCTGTTGATGTCATCACAGGTTTGATAAAGGCAAACTTCCCTGCAAGGATCTCATTTCAGGTCACCTCGCGGATTGATTCCAGGACTATCCTCGACGGGCAGGGCGCCGAACAGCTTCTTGGCATGGGTGACATGCTGCTTATGGTACCCGGCGTCAAGATTGTCCGAATTCACGGCGCCTATGTAAGCGAAACAGAGATCAAAGCCGTAACAGAATTTGCCAGGTCGCAGGGGTCGCCGGATTACACGTCTTTTGAAAATATTGTGGTCACCGACGACCAGGGTAAGGGGACTGACGGTTCGGGCGAAAGGGACGAGCTGTATCAAAAGGTGCTCGATTTTGCTGAGGCTGTGGGCGAGGTCTCCATTTCGTCGATACAGCGGAGATTCAAGATAGGATATAACAGGGCTGCAAGCGTTATGGAGCTTCTGGAAGAGGACGGTCTGGTCGGGCCGCCAAAAGGCGCAGGAAAACCTAGAGACTTTATAGGGAGGAGAGGATGAAGACAAAGGGCAAAGAGCAAAGGGCAGAGGGCAAAAACAAGCAAAGGGCAAAGGGCATAGAGCATAGGGTAAGGTCATTGTCTTCTTTTTTAGTTTTTAGTTTTTTGCTCTTTGCTCTTTGCCCTTTGCTCTATGCCGGCGTTGCCGAGGATGAGGTTGCGAGAATTCAAAAGGCTTACGAGCACATAAAGGACATCAGGGGCGATTTCGTACAGAAAAGTTACATTAAGGACTTAAAGAAGACTGTTACTTACGGCGGTCAGTTTTTTATAAAACCGCCGAAGATGAAATGGGAATTCAAGGGAGACAAGCCCCAGACGGTATATATCACCGGTGAAGATATACTGATTTATCAAAAGAAAGAAAAACAGGCCTTCAAGACAAGATTTGACAGATCCGCTTACGGTCAGGCGCCTATTGCCCTGCTCGGAGGCTTTGGCGATATTAATAAAGAATTTGATGTCTCCGTGAACAAAGGCAGGCTGTTGCTCAAGCCCAGAAAGCCTATGGGCAGTATTGCACATATAGAACTGACCACTTCCTCCGGGACGTTCCCCATCGAAGCCCTTACTGTTTTTGATACGGTCTCAAATAGAGTTGATATTACGCTTAAAGATGTCAGGATGAACACGGGGTTTGGTGAAGGAGTTTTTGTGTTCACGCCTCCCAAAGACGTCACCGTTATTCAACAATAAAAGCTGTCTATGGTGGAGGGGCAGATCCAATCAGCCCCATCGGATCATCAGTAGTCAGCTCTTCATGTGTTTTGCCGCATGGCTCCGTTGAGCACTAGGAAAGAAATATAAAACATTAAAGCATTATTTAAAAAGGGGGAGTAATTCATGAAAAAAATACCCGGAGTTAAGGGAGGGTACTGTGACTAGGGAGCACTCAAATAAGAGCGATGAGATTCTGGTTAACGACGATTTAAAACAGAGCTTCTGTTTAACGCGGCGTGAGTTTGTAAAATATTCAGCCGGGACAGTCGCATGTATCTGTCTGGGCACGCTGACCACCGGATGCGGCAGTAGCAACAGCGGCAGCCAGATCACAGAATGGCCGATCTCACAGCATGTTCTCACTACAGCTCAACAGACGGTCTGCCCCGTCCCGATACCTGCAAGCTCGCCGCCTCTCAACCCGAACCAAATAACACAATACTCGCAATACGGTTACACCGCCTGGCAAGCGGGGCCACCTTTGCCGTGTACTCCGAGGCTCGACCTCGCGCCCAACTCTGCTGGCGCACCCAATCATACCGCACAACTATTGTCATTCTTTGCTATAACCGACATTCATATCGCCGACAAGGAATCCCCGGCTCAGCCGCTCTACATCGGGTGGATTGCGCCGAATGGTCAAGGTCTGTCGTCGGCCTATTCACCTATCCTGACTGCGACGACTCACGTACTGGATGCCGCAATTCAGACTATCAATGCGTTGCATGAGAACTCACCGTTTGATTTCGGGATATCCTTGGGTGATGCTGTCAACAACACCCAATATAACGAGCTCAGATGGTACATTGACGTAATTGACGGCAAGGTCATCACCCCCAGCTCCGGAGCCAATCTCGGAGCCGGCGCCGTCGATTATCAGAAACCCTACCAGGCAGCCGGTCTCAATAAGTCGATCCCCTGGTACCAGGTTATAGGCAACCACGACCAGTCCTGGATGGGATCGTCATGTGAAGACGCAAAAACCCTGGCGGCCCATACCTCCAATACTGTCCTGGACATGGATGATAGTACGAATCCCGCAGCAGATGCCGTAGATAAAACAGGCTTCTATATGGGCGTGATTAACGGCGCGGACCCTTTAGGGTCAGTCATCTTGTCCGGGCCGGAGCAAAGCTTTTCCACACCTCCGACCGTTGCTGCGGATCAAGCTCGCCATTCACTCGCTACTCTTTCGTCTCCAAGCCTGAATTGGATGACCGAATTCCTGACGACCACATCGAACCCGGTCGGTCATGGCTTCACTCAAGACAACCTCAATAATGACTTTGCCTGTTATAGTTTCCTGCCGAAGTCAGGCATTCCGATAAAGGTAATCGTGCTGGACGACACTACCAAGGGGCCCAATCACCCGAATTATGCGCTCGGCGCTCTTGACCAGACCCGGCTCGACTGGCTGAAATACGAACTTGATGCCGGACAGGCCAATAACCAACTTATGATTATAGCGGCGCATATACCGGTTGGCCCTTGTATCAATCCGGGACTGAATAATACGGGGGCAGGGCATTTCCCATTTTTCAACACCCCGGGCTATAACGATCCTACCTGCGTCGTTACCGATACGACCTTGCTCGCCGCTCTCCAGACCTATCCGAATCTCATGATGTGGATAGCCGGGCATCGTCATGTGAACACCGTTACTCTCCAGGCTGCTCCCGGCGGTGATCCCACGCTCGGCTTCTGGGAGGTCGAGACTTCATCGCTCAGGGACTTTCCGCAGCAGTTCCGCACTTTCAATATTTACCGCAACAGCGACAATACCATTTCAATCGTTATAACCAACGTCGACCCTGCGGTTACCGCAGGGTCGCCCGCAACAACATCACGGGGGAATGCAATTGCCACATCCCGAATAGTTGGCGTGGCCAGTGCTGCGAACCCCTTTGCCGGAGGCATCAGCCCTACCGATACCAATTCCTATGCGGTCAATGCTGAACTCGTAGTGCAATTGACCCCGGCAATGCAGGCGATTGTGGCCAGTATAGGATTACCGGTGTAAGTCGATATTGAAACTTTGTCAACAAACCCAGGCCTTTCATGCCGGGGATTGTTGCTCAAGAAAATTCGACAATTATTGCTGATAGCATTAATGACTCTTATATGATAAATTTGATAATGAGATATTTTGACCTGCTCCGGAACAGTGCAATTGTCTTAACCTGACAACCGGGGTGTTTACGGTTAAGAGGAATCTCAGTATCCTGGACAGTAACAGTCTTCCGGAGTCAACAGAAGGAGAGTGAAGAATAATGGACCTTCCACTGCATAAAACAAAGATCGTTTGTACCATTGGGCCTGCTTCTGCATCGCCTGAGGTCATGGGAAAAATGATTCAGGCGGGGATGAACATCGCCCGGCTCAACTTCTCACATGGTGATTTCGACAGCCACCGGAAAGTAGTCCGGAACCTGAGATCAGCGGCCGGAGCAGCTGGAAAACGGATTGCCATTATGGCGGATCTCTCCGGTCCAAAGATGCGGATCGGCAAGCTCTCGCAGGAACCAGTGGAACTGAAATCCGGTGACGCCTTTATCCTGACGACCGACGACATCGTTGGCGATTCGGACCGGGCTTCGGTCACCTTCAAGAATCTTCCTCAGGCGGTCAAACCCGGTGACACGCTTTTCTTAAATGACGGTATCATACAGCTTGATGTCTCTTCTGCCAAAGGCAACGAGGTTATCTGCAGGGTAATAGTCGGCGGCGAACTCCGGTCTCGCAAGGGGCTCAATCTTCCAGGCATAAATCTCGGCATCAGCGCCTTTACGGAGCGCGACCACGACTGCCTGAAATTCGCTGCTGAGCAGGAAATCGACGCAGTCAGTCAGTCCTTTGTCGAGACTGGATCCGACATCAGGGCAGTGCGTAAGGCTGCGGATCTGTTGGGCTACCATCCTTTTATTATCGCCAAAATCGAGCGCTCGAACGCCCTTGATCACATGGAAGATATTCTTGATGAAGCTGACGGTATCATGATTGCCCGGGGAGATCTTGGAGTAGAGGTCCCGATAGAAAGAATTGCTGTCATTCAGAAGGATCTCATACGACAGACCAACAGGAGGGCAAAGCCGGTCATTACGGCAACGCAGATGCTCGAGTCCATGACCCGAAGCCCGAGACCGACACGCGCCGAGGCTACTGACGTATCAAATGCCATCCTCGACGGAACAGACTGTGTCATGCTCTCAGAGGAGTCTGCCATGGGGAAATATCCGGTAGATGCGGTCGGGATGCTGGCTAAGATCGCTGCGGAGGTTGAATCGAAGAGAAGGCCGATCAGTGTCCGTGAAATGTATCAGGCCGGCGAAAGTAAAAACAGACTGAAACCGGCTCATCTGATCTCGATAGCTGTCGAAGCGAGCCTCGAATACGCTTGTCCGGCCGCGATTTTTGCGCCTACGCACAGCGGAGCGACAGCCCGGAGCCTCTCGAGCTTCAGGCTTCCGGTATGGATTGTCGGCATAAGTTCGAGTGAGGCGGCCTGTCAGGGGCTTGTATTTTCATCAGGCGTTTATCCTGTCCTGAACCTGGACCATCCAAAGGATTACTCCCCCTTTGTACGGGCATGGGTCGAGGAACACGGGCTTCATGGGGACGTCGCAGTGCTCACAGAAGGCCCTTCATCGAAGCATCCCGAAACCAACAATCGCATGGAAATTATAGACCTCAAACGTGAACAATGCTAATCTTAAGAATTAGCCGAGTAAAGAAGGAATACGACAGAGAGAACAGCCGCAATAATAACAAATCCTACGATCTTCCAGTTGAGCTTATAACGTTTTTGCCCTGGAGGAATTAACCCGCCGTTGTCATAATCAATCTTGCTTTCCCGATACCAATCACGATCATACATTGACATAATTTTTAATATAAATTAAATATGAGAGAAAATACAATCAGGGCTTCTTTAAAGTGGCGCTCTTTGATAGTGTGGTGGCCAAGCTGAGGACGGCCGCGTCGTGATAGAACAACATCCCATCACCATTCGGTGAATCCGGCGGTATGGGCTGTCCACAGTCCCACATTTCCACGGAGCTGTAAACAAGGGTGTCAACAACTGAAAGTTTGACATCCTCTATTTGTCTGGTATATTAAGAATTATATCCCCTGAGGAGGTGCAGTATGGCAAATCCATTTGTTCACATCGAATTGCATACTAAAGACCTGGACATGTCAAAGAAGTTCTATTCAGGCATGTTCGACTGGAAGCTGGAACAACTTCCCGGCATGGACTACACGATCATCAACGTCGGTGAGGGAACGGGCGGAGGAATGATGAAGAACCCTATGCCGGGAGATTCGGACAATTGGCTTCCATACATTATGGTAGACGATGTAGCAGCGTCAACAAAGAAAGCTACGTCTCTCGGAGCTACCGTTGCCAAAGGTGTCACAGAGGTTCCGGATATGGGGTGGTTCAGTGTGATCATAGATCCGAACGGTGCGGCTTTTGGACTCTGGCAGCCGAAAAAAGGCATGTAAGACGGTTCTCTCAAGTAACTATCAACACCAAGGGGGCACGTGTACAAAAAATTACCCCATTCCTGGCAAGTGCACTATCGAGCATGCTCGAATATGCGATAACGAGGCAATTTACTGTCAATTCTCAAGCACGTACTCCACAGGGATGATCAGGCGGGCGCTGATCGGGGGTTTGGGAAACGGTGCGCTACGCCGCACGGTATCTTCGGCATCGCTGTCAAGAATCGGAATACCGGAACTCCTGGCCACCCTGATAGAATCGACCGCACCGGAGACCCTGACCACGAACTCCACGGCCAACTTGCCGCTCCACCCCATATGGCGCGCCAAGCCGGGATAACGCAGGTTCCTGGCGATCAGGTCGCGGATATATGCAAAATGCTCTTTGAGGTACCTGGCCCGCAGGGCCTCCGCGCTCTCACCCGCAAGTCCGTTTCCATTGCCGGAGTCGCCGATTATGCCACGGCCTCCATTGCCTGATGTTCCCGGAGGCCCGGTTCCCATCCCGGCGTACAGTGCGGTATCGGTCGCCTGCGCCGACGACGCGGCAACAGCAACCGGCGCCGCCTCAGGGGCGTTGGACATAACCGCAGCCTCGGTCTCAGGTATTACCGGAGATTCGAATGTTTCACGAGGCGGCGAAACGGCGGGCAGCGGCCGCTTGTGAGCTTTCGGCCTGATATGGGATGCCAGGGGCAATGGAGGCGAAGCATTATTCAGTTTCCTGGTTTCTGCAGCCGCTCCCTGCCCCGGTTCGATTGTAAAATCCACAAGGGTCTGAGTCTGAGGACTGCGGAGCAAGACCGCAAACGAGATCGCGCTCCCAACTGCGATAAAATGCAGAAGAGAAGATATAAGATAAGCCTTTACATCAGTCCTCATCACTTCATACCTTCCCGAACTCAATCCACGTCCCTTCATCGCTGCGTGTTATGGTAAAAACTTCGATACCGGCGGCCTGCAAGGCTTCCTGATACTCGCGGGTTTCCCTCCGGGGTATGGTGCGCTCCCTGTTGTGCCATTCGGGATGATGCCTGCGCACCTGCTCCCGGAGGTTATCCCTCATCTCCAGCGGGCCGAGCCCCCCGCCGACGTAAGCACATCCGTTAGTCTTGAGTATGCGCCGGATCTCCCTGAATGCTGCCTGAAGATCATCCCAGAACGGCAGCGACCCTCTGCTGACAACTAGATCCACAGATGCATCCTCAAGCGGCATCTGCTGCACCTGTGCAAGAATGGTGCAGCCTCTGCCGCCAAGTCCTCTCAACCGGATATTCTCGTCTGCACACCTGAGCATCTCAAGTGATTTGTCGAGAAATATGAACTCAAGGTCTGTTATTTCCGACAACGCAAGTCCCAGGTAACCGCCCCCACAACCGGCATCAAGGCATTTTCCTGTTGTAATGCCTGTCTTCTGAAAAATACGTCCGGCGTAATATGCGTACACAGGCGCGTTTACTCCCAGTGCTACCCGGTTATATGTCGGAATATCGGCTTCGTTCATGTTGTTCAACCCTCTTTGCCTAACTCATCAGAAGTTGAGTTCCAGCCGTGCCCCATAAGTTAACCCCACATCCGGAAAGCCGTTGACGGTCTGGTAATGATCGTTAAGCATATTCCGGGCAAACACCATGATTTTCCCTTTCAGTTTATCTATATTGTAGTAATAGGCCACATTAGCGTCAATCCTTGTAAAGCCTCCGACGTTAACATATTGCGACGGCGATGTGAACTGATTGTTCTGGAACGGACCGTCATAATAAATAGAAAAATTGGTCTCAATCGGGCCATACCGATGGGAGAGCAGCACTGAGAAAATATCACTCGGATATTGTATCTTGGCCGGGACGCCGACAACTGTCACCCCTTGAGACGTAGTTGCTACGCCTCCTATGTATTGGATATGAGTGTAGTCGAGCTTATAGGAAAAGCCATAGGACAGACTGCCGACTGTCGAGAGTTCCAGCCCCTGGCGGGTCACGTTTGCATCCCCGTAGACATATATCTGATTGAGCCCGGTGCCTATTGAACTGACCTCTAATTTGTAGTTTCTTATATCATAATAGAACAGCGTCAAGCTGGGGTTGAATGCAGGATGAAGGTCGGCTTCAAAGCCGGCTTCATATTTATAGCGGTTCTCTGCCGGCAGAACTGCATTATTCAAAGTAGTCAGAGTAGGGTCCGTGGCCGCATCCGAATAACCGAATCTCGCGGTCGCCTTGTAGACCGGATTGAATTTGTAAGCCGCGCCTACACTGAACTCCGTTGATGTCGGCGTCCATACTTTGTTTTTTCCGGACGTTTCAGCTGCGTTATACTCGATATATTTGTCTTCAATCCTCAACCCGCCATCAATGGCCAGTTTCCCAAAGCGCTGCTCGTCCTGAACATAACCGCCGACAAGGTTTTCTTCGGCATGTTTTCCGTCATAACTGGCATACCCGTGGGGCTCATTCCAATGGATCGCCTGCATGCCTATTTTAGCAGTGTTATCGCCGATTGTAGATGTATGCCACAAATGATAGTTGTCGGCGTAGTCGCTCTGCCACTGAAAGGTGGTAACCACGGCTTGAGGGTTATTGACGACTTTGCCGGGATCACTGCCCATTACCTCATTATCTGTCAGCATGCCGTGCGAATACGACAGCGAAGTGACCTGACTGGGAGTCCAGAGCTTGTTGACGCTGATCGCCATCCAGAGCGCCTTCATGGGATCGTACCCCCAATATGCATTATTGGTGGTATTAGTGAAAGAATGCTCCTCATCCCTCATGCCTTCCGAATAATACACGGTGGTATTGACCTTCAAGCTCTGGCCGTCATATCCTCCGTTAAACAGGAATGAGTATGCCTTCTGATTCAAAAACCAGCCTGAAGGACCGGGATTGTTTTCGTCTGTAGCTGTTATCCTGTAGTTGAAATCGCCGATTTTATTTCCGTGGTAAGCCTGATATTCTCTTTCGTTGTAGCTGCCGTATTCAGCGTTAATACCACCACCGAAACTGTTTCCCTTTTTGGTGGTGATGATAATGAAACCCTGGTTGGGCGAACTGATAGCAGTGCCCACATCCATGAGCGGCCCTAAAGTCAGACTGGTGGAGTCCCTGACGAATCGGACCGATTCGATCGTGTCCACGGGGAACTGCATAAGAATGCGCGAGGCCTGAGCGTTTGGTATGTAAACCCCATCAACGATTATTCCGACAGAGCCGTTTTCCCCTCCTCGTAATGAGAATAGGTTCAGGTACTTTCTCCCCTGGTAGCTCGCGGTCACTCCGGCAGCCCTGCTGAGCAGGTCATAAAAGTCCCTCGGGTTTATAGCCTGTATCTCTTCCGCAGTTATGACCTCTGTCGTCAGTTCGGCGCTTTCAGGAACAGCGTAAGGACTGTAGACCGGCAGACTTTCACGCTTTGCCGTAACGCCGATACCCTCCATCTCCATCTTTTCGTCTGTACCGGCCTGTTCTTTCTGCTTAGCTGTCCCGGGCTGTTCCACCCCTGTGGATGTTGCCGGCTGTTCCGCTGGTGTGACTGTCCCGGACTGTTCCGCCTGCTTGTCCGTCGCTGGCTGGTCCGCGGCCTGAACGGACCAAGCCGTGCCGGCCAGGCAAATCACCGCAGACAACATAACTAGTGCTAAACTTTTCACTTGCATACCTCCTGCTTAATTTTAATATTGCGTCGCTTCATGCGACGATGCGATAATAATCCGTTTTTTCAAAACAGGGTTTGCAAAGGGTCTCGCCCTGCTGTTCTATCTCCCGTCCGTCCATCACATTTTCACCACAGCGGGTGCAGGAGACGCGGCGCAAAGGTTTACCCGGCATGTCTTCGGGAAGCAGCGGCACATCAACGTAGTTAATGGAAAACAACTCCTCCTCGGGGGATGCACCAAAGTCCGGCTTTTCGGTGCTGTTGTCATCGCCGGCCTTTTTGTTCATCCTGGTTGCGACCCGTACCGCCTTGCCGGTTTCAAGGTTGATGAAGGTGGCCGCCATCTTGCCGTAGTCGCGGATTTTCATGGTGCGTTTGCCAGGCCTGCAGCCGGTCAGTGCCATAATTGCATCAGTAGCGCAGCGATCGATCTCGACAAACACAATCAGTTTTTTCCGATCAGCCCCCTTGGGGTCGGATATGCCGATCCTTTTCAACCCGCTCATGGTCATACGGGTACCGATCGCGATACCGGCGCAGATGTCACCATGAAATTTCCCTGCCTCCTCAAGCAGCGTCGCGTACTCTCCGAAGTACTGGTTATCCATGCTTCCTCCTGTTGTTTTTAAGAAGTTTTGTATAATCCCAACTGCCGCAACCGCTCGACATTAAGTAGGTTGATCTTGCGTACGCAACTCCCGAACAGCCTATACCCCCCGCCACCCTCGGCAAGTATCTCCAGCGCAAGGTCACCGTCGGTCACCACCACCGTACCCACCAGGGCCACATTACGACGGAACAAGGGTTCCGGGACAAATGCTGCTGTCGGTCCAACCACGGCTATGGCTGCAGTTTCAGGCACAAGGCTTATCAGGTGCTCGATAGTGCCGTTGGCAATAGAAGCCCCGGTGAATACTGCGGTCTCGCAGCGGGCGAGGGTCTCAGCGGTGCACTCCGGCGGGACGAATGTTCCATACCCGGCTTCGGCCTCTGCCTCGGTCTCTTTCTTTTGGTCTATAATGGCGACATCTGCGACTCCAAGTTCTTTCAACCGTTTCAAGAGTGGGATGATAGCGCCCACCATGCAAACCCGGCGGTTGGTGAAAAGCGACTGAATCCCCGACAGGTCTCCGCTGGTATCTATGCGGTAGCGACCCCCTTCCATAAACGGAACGGAAAGGGCGTTCAGCGTGGCCAGCCTTATGACGTCGGCGAAGGGGCCGCTGATTTCTCCGTCAATGACCGCCGCCACGCACATGCCGCGGATAGTCTGCCTGCTATCCTTAAGGATACGGCTGCCGGCGCTTCTTATTGTCTCAGGCGGCGTGTAAGCAACCCCACCGCAGCCGTTGGAAAGCTTCATGCCTACAAAGAAGACGCCCACCACAAGTCGCTCGACAACCACATCATCAAGTTTATCTCCGTACAATTCGCGAAGGGTTGACGCCGCATCGTTCAGGATCGGCCCTGAGTATCCGTCAACACCCGAAATCTCATTTTCTTCACTGTACGCCATGGCCACGTCCTTTATCGAAGATCGTCCCCGGAGTGCCGGATGCCCTGCACTACCGTTTCCCCTCGGTTTGAATGCTGACCTTGGCAAATCCGTTCGCCTTCACCACTTCGAGCACGTCTATGAAAACCTGCAGCGGAATACCACGGTCAGCCCGGATAAGCACCGGCGTTGAACGATCCAGCGGCTGCAACCTCTCCGTAAGGGCCGGCAGACTCACCGCCGTGGCGTTGAAGAAGACAGTTCCATGAGGATCGATCTCGACAGTCAGGGTCTTCAGGCATTCCACCATGCTGTGAGCAGCTTTGGGGAGATCAACCGGGATGACGCCCCTGGCAATAAAGGTGGAGGTTGTCAGAACGATGGTCAGAAGCACCAGCATAACATCCACCATTGGAACAACGTTCATATAGTCAAACTCTTTCTCATCCATTGCGAATATCCCATTTCATGAGGATTTCCTTGGCATGACGAAGCAGCAGATTGTAGAGCGTCACCGCCGGGATGGCCACCACCAACCCCACAGCGGTTGCCTTCAGGGCCAGGGCCAGTCCGGTCATAATCTTGCCGCTATCCATCATCCCCTCCTGTCCCATATTGGAAAAGGTCAGCATGATGCCAAGCACAGTCCCTAATAAACCGAGATAAGGGGCATTGCTTCCGATTGTTGCAATAAGGTGCAGTTTTCTGGTCAGCGCCAGTTCCAGTTCCCGCCTGTTTTTGAAATCCTCGATAAGAACGTTTTTGAAGAAAATCCGTCGCTCCAGTGCAATGCCGACTGCGATGACACTGAGAACAACAAGAAGTCCGATGATTCCGTACTCGATGGCCGCCTTCATCCACTCCATCCAGCTATCCTCCCAATTGCGACTATATTTTTTTAATGATAAATAATCTTTTTAGCATCGTCAGATGATATAGTTACCCCCAGAAACAGGCTGTAAAAATCTCTCGCTTCTCTCACCATATCTATCGGATATTCTCGCGGATACAGGCAGTTCATGAGCCACTTGAGTCCGAGAATGCGCATGAATGAAGGGGGGCGGTCAAACCAGTTGAAAGGCGCGCGTGGAACCAGGTAGACACGGCCCTCCTTTACGGCCTTTATATTGCTCCATGCCGGATCTTTCAAAACTTTGTCATGGAAGACATGTTCCTGGGCTACGATGATATCCGGGTTATACATGATGACCTGTTCCAGTGAAATCTTCTCAAACCCTTTGTGATTTGTGGTATGGCAGCGATTGATGTTCACGTCTCCGGCAAGCTTCATGAGTTGCACATGTATCGAATCATCACACTCGGTGCTTAAGCCGTCGACACCTTCAGCATAGTAGACTCTCGGCCTCCGGTTTTTCGGTATTTTCTGAACCACAGATTCCACATCATGCAAAGTTTTTTGGCAATAAGAGCCCTGTTTTGCAGTCTGTTCCTCCTTACCCATAAGCTTCCCAAGAAAAGTGTATGCATCCGGGTAATCACTCAATGTATCTACAGTAACGTATACGTATGGAATATTGAGCTTGTTCAGCAGCTCTTCCGATTTTTGGTTGAAAGGGTCCTTTTTGCCTGCCCAGACTACAATGACGTCAGGCTTCATCCTCATAAGCACCTCGATGTTAGACGTCATGCCTGCTCCGGAGAGTCCTCCGATTACCGGAAGGGTTTGTACGCTTGGATGAAGATACTTCTTGTCTTCATCCTTCAGCGGAAACATAAGTCCCGCGAGTTTTTCCGGTGCAACCGAGTACATCATGTAGGAACCATAAGGCGATGGCGCATAAACCTTATTGATGACATCCGGGACATTTACCTTGCGCCCTGCCATATCGATGATCTCCTTTGCCCCGGCAGTGCCGGCAATAGCCAGGATAAGCAATGCCAACACGCAGAGAACAAAGGGTACATACAGTTTGGGTGATTTCATTTTTGCCTCCTAAATAAATTTCTTTAAAAGTCAATACCGGTCAGCGCCTCTCGGCGGCGATATGAGAATGAAAGTTGTCGCATATCGATAAGGGCCTTTATTGCCATCCTTTCCTGGCGTTCTTCAGCACCAGCATGAAAAACGGTATCCCGACCAATGCGGTAACAATTCCGATCGGTATTTCAAAGTTGAAGGCGAGCCGGGAAATATCATCCACAACCAGGAGATATGATGCCCCCACAAACACTGCAGCCGGTATCAGGATTTCATTGTCGGGGCCGACAAGCATCCGCACTATATGAGGGATGATCAGGCCGACCCAGCCGATTATCCCGGCCATTACTACTGTGAGGGTGCTGACTACGGTCGCCAAGATGATAACGGTTATTCTGACGAGCCCCACATTAACCCCGAGTGATCGGGCCTCTTCATCCCCCATGCTGAGCACGTTGAGATAGCGGGACATGAAAATCAGGCAGACTATACCGGCACAGATCGGGATGCCGCACTTGAAGGCCATCTCCCTATTTGCCATGGCCGTATTGCCCATTAGCCAGTAGGTGATCTCAGGAAGCTTGTTGTACGGATCCGAGACATATTTGACTATAGATAGAAGTGAACTGAAAAGCGCCCCGCTTATAATGCCCCCAAGCACAAGCATGATGGTGCTGTTGATCTTGTAGATGTGAGCAACTCCTATTGCAATTCCAACGGCTGCAAATCCTCCGACAACTGTGCAAACCTGTACTGCATACCATGAATTCAGGAAGACCATTCCGAGCGCTGCGCCGAAGGATGCGCCGGCGAGTACTCCAAGAATCCCGGGAGAAACCAGCGGATTGATGAACATTGCCTGATAAGATGCGCCTGACACCGACAGTGCCGCGCCGATCAGCGAGGCGGTGATGATTCGCGGCAACCTGATCTCGAATATAAGATTTTCAAGAAGTTGCAGGCGTCCGGCATCAAATGATCCCATGCCGAAAAATTTATAGTTTAAGAAGTTGATTATCTCTGTCAGCGACAACGGATATTTGCCCAGGGCAAGAGAAACAAGCATGACTATGCCAAAAACAAGTGAGAACGTGATCAGCGGCAGTAGTTTCATTGATACAGTATCTCGTTAATATCCCGCTCGGCCAGTTCCACTCCCAGAAATAGCCGGTAGAATTTTTGGGTTTCGACGCGTATATCCAATGGATAACGCTTCGGATAGAGACAGTTAGTCAGCCATTTGAGGCCTAACAATCGCATGAATGAAGGTGGCCGGTCGAACCAGTTGAAAGGCAGCCGGGGAATGAGATAGCAGCGTTTTTCTTTATACGCTCGCATACCGTGCCAGCGTTGATCCTTGACAAGAGAGGAGTAGAAGATCCTGTCATGGGTAAGTATCACATCCGGATCGTAAAGAAGCACCTGTTCCATGCTGACTTTCTCCATGCCGTAGTTGTCCAATGCGTTACTTTTGTGGACATTGTATCCTCCGGAAAGTTGAATCAGCTCGGTGTGCCAGGACGTATCCCTTTCTGTTGAGAGTCCATCCGGCCCTTCCGCATAATAAACCCTCACCCTCTCCCTAAGCGGAATGCCGACAACAGCCGCTGAAACATCACGCAGGGATTTCCGCGCGTAGTCGGCAAGTTTATGCGCTCGCTCTTTCCGGTCCAGCAGATCACCCAGGAAGAGAAATGCCTCAGGGTAGTTCTCGATGTGGTCAAGATTCACATATACGGTGGGAATGCCGCTCTTGAGCAGCCTTTCCACAAACAATTTATTGCCCATCTGTTCCTGCGTGCCCCACATGATGACCACGTCCGGTTTAAGGCCCAGGAGCAGTTCGATGTTGACGCTCTTGCCCTGTCCGAAAAAGCCGCCGATGACAGGGAGCCGCGTGAATTCGGGCTGGAGAAATCTCTTATCTTCTTCAGCGATGTTGAAGTTGCTTCCGACCAATAGTGACGAATCTAATGCATACAGCATAAGAGTTGCCGGCGGCGAGCCGGTAAAGACGCGGCGAATCGTGTCGGGCACCGTGACCTTCCGACCTGTCATGTCGGTGATAACCCGGGCCTGAGCTTCTGCAGAGCAGAACACCAGTATAACAAGGAGGAGCGCGCGAATAGCGGTCGTTATTATTTTCATTGTCTTCTCCACCATATTACGGCCCACCGCACGGTGTGGCGGTAGGAAAGCGTCCAGTCGTTCCCGCTCTTGACAAGATACTTCGCGAGATGGTTCCTGAGGCGCCCCTCTTCCTCGTTTGTCATTTCTTCCAACATCCAGCGGTAGTTATTGACCGCATCCTCAATATCGCCATATACCTTACCGCCGCTATCGTTAAGAACAAACGTAACGTCGGCGAAGATACCCATCTGGTTGAGCAGATTATAGACATAAATGTAATCCGGCCCTCTGTCGAGCTCGCGTCCCACGGCATCGAAGATGCGGCGGTCGAAGGTGCCGTCCGCCACGAGAGCAGACACTATGACCTTTTCCCGAGCGTGCCTATTCAACTTATCCAATGCGTCCTTCAGATCGTCGACAACCAGGGAGCGCGAGGCTATCGCCACATCGTGTAGCCCTATGCCTGCGGCCTCCCAATCTTCCTCCCAGCTCAGCTTCAAAGGGGTGATATTTGAAATACTTTCTTCACGGCAGCGTTTTCGAAGTATGTCGAGCATGGCGTCGGATCTATCCACGGCGGTGATATTTCTCACCAGCTGCGCAAGTGGGAGCGCGAGAGTGCCGGCTGCGCATCCCACGTCAAGCACGCTCCAGAGAGGGGAGGGGGCCAGAACACGCATGAAGTCAGCGGCATAATTGCTTTCCTGTGCGCGCTTTGCAAATGAAGGCGCCCGCTTATCCCAATAGGCTGCGTCTTTACGGCGGCGAGTCTTATCCTGCTGAACGTTCTTCCATTCCTGGTTCCAGTCTATTCTCAATTTGGGCATTGTTTTTAGCACGCCTCCTTTCCAGACTGACCGCAATTATGCAGGGGCTCATAGTAGAAAGCACCTGAAGAACAGGGCCAACAGAAAGGCTTGTCGTTCAGGTATACCTCCTTAATATCCATAACAGACTCCCCGCAGTTCGAGCAGACAACCCTCCGAAGTGGCTTGCCGGGCATGTCTTCGGGCTTAATTTGCACCAAGACCTCCTGCATATCGAAAAGTTCGCAGTCAGGCATGCTCTTATACGCTTCTGTTTGAGCTTTTGACAGGTCGTCGAGTCCGGGGGCATAACTTTTCGCCTTTTGTCGGGAATCCTCTCTAGAAACAATTCGTACTGCTTTGCCAGTGTCGACTTTCACAAAGGTCGCCGACATTTTACCGTAGGGTAAAATCTTCATGGTTCTTTTCCCAGGACTGCATCCAGTAACGGTCATTATGGCATCTGTGGCACAGCGGTCTATCTCGACGAATACTATCAGTTTCTTCCTGTCCTCTCCGCGCGGGTCGTTGATGTCGAGTTCCCTCAGTCCCAACAGGGCCATCCGGACTCCGAGTACCTGCCCGGCGCAGAGGTGACCATGAAAAGCCGTTGCTTCCTCGAGCAGTCTTTCAAATTCAGTTGAGGAACCACTCATTTTTTTGTCTCCTTTTTGGTACATTTATATAATAAAATATATAACGACAACTCAAAAAACAAGGCGTTATAACTGGACCACACCGAGAGGCGGTTTTCACCTCTCCAGCTACTATAAGGGTATTTTGTTCCAACTCAGTTTCTCGTACGCTGACCGTAAAAGGAACAACCGGCACAGTTTGTTTCATGACAAGATATCTCCTTTGCAGTTGCCCAGATATTGCCGTGGTCATCGTAATATACAAAATACTATATCGCATGTCAATGGTTATTAATCCGTGTGTCAAGGTTATTAATCCTGTTTCTCTTTGCATTGACAGGCAGTTATAATCGACTGTAATTGATTTGGGTTTGTTATATTCATGCGGAGACACAGTTATGAAAAACGACAAGGCTCCTGAACAGTTGCGCGTACTTGAGGCTGAAGGGTCAGATGTTACGCGGAAACTGAATAATTACTGAGCATTCTGTCTTGAGGAATAATTTCACTTTATGTTTTGACTGCATAAATACCTGCTGATTTATGTTATATTGGAAACGTCGAGACCGGAAGTCTGCATAGGTTATCAATCAAGTCCAATCTTTTTTTTCATTTAATTGGAAGGGGTTGCAAATTGTGAATTATGATGACTAACAGGAAAATAGCCATAACCATCGGAGACCCTGGGGGCATAGGCCCTGAAGTGGCGCTTAAAGCCATTCTTTCAAGCGATATTGCAGGATTATGCGAGCCCGTGTTAATAGGCGACAGGGTTGTTATTGAAGATGCGGTCGAACGGTTTAAACTGCCTTTTAATCCCGAATACATTAAACTGGTTAATGTTGATGAGATTAAAGACAGAGAGTTTGAAAAAGGCATACCCACAGCTGCCGGAGGAAGGGCCTGCGTAGCTTATATAAAAAAGGCTGTGGAACTCGCCATGAACAAAAGTGTGGACGCGATTGTTACTGCTCCGATATCGAAGGAGTCCCTGAAGATGGCGGGCTTTAAATGGCCGGGGCATACCGAGATGCTGGCAGAGCTTACCGGTGCAGAAGATTTTGCGATGGTGTTTTACAGTGACAAACTCAGATTGATCCTTGTGACTATCCACACAGCTCTGAGCAATGTGCCTGCGATGATCACTAAAGAAAAGATTTTGAAGACCATACTGCTCGCGCAGAAGGCGTGCGCTATGATGGATATTGAAAACCCCAGGATCGCTGTTGCCGGACTGAACCCGCATTCCGGTGAAGCGGGGATCTTCGGCAGAGAAGAGATAGATGCAATAGCGCCTGCTGTTGAAGAGGCCGCCCGGCGGGGCATTCCCGTTTCAGGTCCTTATCCTGCGGATGTACTGTTTCACAGGATGTACAATGGAGAATTTGATATGATTGTCTGTATGTATCATGACCAGGGGCTTATACCGCTTAAGATGATAGCGTTTGATAAAGGCGTAAATTTGACTGTAGGGCTGCCGATATGCAGGACATCCCCGGACCATGGCACAGCTTATGATATTGCATGGAAGGGGATAGCCAGCCCGTCGAGTATGATAGAGGCCATAAAACTGTCACTGAGGATGAGGAGGTAGTGATGCTGTTCGAACTGTTTTCGCTATCGGGTCTTATTCTGAAAAACCGTATCGTGCGCTCGGCAACTTATGAAAAGAGAGCTGATGACGACGGATTCGTTACTGCTGCATTAATAGAGTTCTACGAAGATCTTGCCGGAGGCGGCGCCGGGCTGATCATAAGCGGGAATGTCCTGGTGCATACTTCTGGGAGGTCGGCGCCGCAGCAGTTGTGCATTCATAATGATTTTTATATCGATAAGCTTAAGCGCCTTACCGATGCTGTGCACAATCTTGGCGGAGCAATCATTATTCAGCTTGTGCATGGGGGAAGACAGTCCTTCCCGGCGTTGCTTGGAGGAAAGCGGCCGGTTGCCCCTTCGGTGGTTTTTGATCCATCTACGCAAATAACCCCGCGAGCAATGGATGACCACGAAATATGGGAGGTGATCGAGTCCTTCGGCAATGCTGCCAGGAGGGGCATGTATGCCGGCTTTGATGGCGTCCAGTTGCATGCGGCCCACGGGTATCTGATCAATGAGTTTCTATCGCCGCACACCAACAGAAGGGATGATTACTGGGGAGGAGATGAAGAGCGGAGATTCCATTTTGTCGAGGAAGTATACAAGGCCGTGCGCGGGGAAGCCGGGGAGAATTACCCTGTCCTGATCAAGATGAATGCCGATGATTATGTTGAAGGCGGGCTGGCGCCGGAGGAGAGCGTTAATATTGCAAAACGGCTCGAAGACCTTGGCGTATGCGCCTTTGAGGTGAGCGGCGGCATGTATGAAGTGCGGAATAAAACAGTCCGGACTGAAATCCTCAAACCGGAACAGGAAGCCTATTTCCGGTCCGCAGCCGGACTCTTTAAAAAGAACCTGCTCATGCCTGTAATGCTGGTCGGAGGAATGCGCTCCAGGCCGGTTATGGAAGAGGTGCTGCTTAAAGGCGATGCGGATCTCATTTCCATGTCCAGGCCCCTTATAAGAGAGCCTGACCTGCCGCTTAAAATGGCGCAAGGCAAGGAAAAGGCGGATTGCATTTCCTGCAACGGCTGCATGAAATTCAATAAGCTTGATGTGGTACGATGCACCCAGCTCAAACCGTGAGAGGGTGAGATGACATATCCCGCATCATGACGATGGCATCTTCCGTGGGACGCAGGTAATAGTCTTTCCGTGTCCCGACAACTTTGAAGCTCAGTTTCTCGTACAATTTTTTTGCGGCAATATTCGATATGCGCACCTCCAAAAAGAGAAAGCGGCAGCTGTTACTCTGCAGGTCTTCCAGTGCGTTACTGAAGAGCATATTTGCGAGGCCCTGTCTCCGGCAATCGGGGTCTACTGTCAGGTTCATCAGGACTGCCTCATCAGCTACTTGTTTTATACAAATATACGCAACAATCTTTCCATTAAGTTCTGCGACCCTTGTTATTGATTGCCTGCTATAGACCTCGCTGAGGAAGGATGTTTCCGACCACGGCATCGTATATGATGCTTTTTCCATCTCTGCAATCACAGGCACATCGCCGACGGACATCTCTCTGATTGTAACGGCGTTCATAGTTGTATCAAAAAACAAGTAAAAAGTGAGAAATTAGAAAATAAAAAGTTACCGACAGAACTGTTTTTTTACTTTTCACTTTTACCTTTCTACTTTTTACTTATCTTTAATTCTGCCTCGCACTTTCTAATATAGCGTGGCACAAGCTGTTCAGGATTATCAAACATGTTGTTTCTTGCTTTCCTCATACAGAGACAGGCAACATTAGCCGGAGACGGGACCATGTGTTGAGGGGCGCCGAAGAGAGCTTTTTCTCCGAGCGCTGCCTGAATCGGATTTTTGTAAAGGAGTGCTCCCTCTCCCAGGAAAATAACGGATTTTCCTATGGCAGCGAGAAGTTTGTCAATTGTTACTGTTTGCTCGTCGATGATCTTGGTGAAACCATCCCCCGACCATTCAAATACTCCTGCATACACTTCCTTTTTCCGAGCATCAAGCAAAGGGCATATCAGATGAGGTGAAAAAGTGACATTCCAGGCGAAGGCCTCAAGAGTCGAAACGGAAACTACCTTTTTCCCTGTAGCGTAGCTCAGGCCTTTAAGGGTGCTTAGCCCCACCCTTAGTCCGGTGAACGAGCCAGGGCCAGAGGCGATACCAAACACATCTATATCGTCTATAGTAAAGCCCGAGCGCTTGAGGGCATTGTCTATATCCGCCATTATCCTCTCGGAATGGGTCGTCTTCACGTTCATCCTGGACTCGGCAATCAGGGTATCGTCTTCCATGACTGCAATGCCGCCAAGCATGGTTGATGTTTCAATCGCGAGCAGCTTCATAGCCATGCACCTCCCTTCTGAACTGTCTGAAAAATATTATAACCTATGAGATATCTAAAAACTTGCAATACGTAATCCTACCAAGTAAAAAAAAAA
>CAWHNC010000025.1:0-7202 GCA_963830245.1 Nitrospirota bacterium | reverse complement strand
CTCTGCAAGGGGAATAATATCTTCCTTTCTCTCTCTCAGAGGTGGAATAATTATAGGGAAAACATTCAACCGGTAAAACAGGTCCTCCCTGAAGTTTCCTCCTGAGACTTCTTTTTCGAGGTTCTTATTGCTTGCCGCGATAACGCGTAAATCAACATGTATGGTTTTTGTTCCTCCCACCCGCTCAAACTCATTTTCCTGAAGCACACGCAACAGTTTTGATTGCAATGAGAGTTCCATATCACCGATCTCATCAAGGAATATAGTGCCGTTATCAGCAAGCTCAAACCTTCCCAGCTTAATCTCCGCAGCACCGCTAAAGGCTCCTTTTTCATGTCCGAATATTTCATTTTCAATTAAATCTTTAGGTATTGCAGCGCAATTAACTGCAATAAAAGAATTTTTGACCCTCTGACTGAGATAATGGATGGCCCTGGCAACGAGTTCCTTTCCAGTTCCGCTCTCACCAAGCACGAGTACGGTAGTCTTGAGTGGCGCCACTTTTTTGATTTTTTCCATTAAATTAATCCACTGACTGCTTAGCCCTATAATTTCCGGCATTTTAAGAAATTTTGAGAATTCGTGCTTAAGGACCAGATTCTCCTTGAGCAAATTCTGATCTTCCAGAGCCCGTTTAAGGAGCACGATCAGATGGTCTGGATCAAACGGCTTCGTGATAAAATCGTAAGCCCCTTTTTTGATTGCCTGGACCGCGATTTCAATACTGCCAAAAGCGGTCATAACTATGGCCGGGACAAACGGGGACCCTTCACGTACTGCCTTCACTATTTCCATTCCGTCCCCATCAGGCAGTTTCAGGTCTGTAATCACCGCGCTGATGTCCTCAACAGCAAGCGCTTTAAGCCCGTCCTTTAGTGTCAGTGCCAAACGAACTGTATAGCCTTCAGACTCAAGTGTCCTGGCGAGCATGTCTGCCATGCTCTGTCTATCTTCAACTATAAGAACTAGATACGGGTTATGGGTCATAGGTTATAGGTCATGGGTCAATTCAAGTTTTCCCATCACCTATCACCTATCACCCATAACCTTTTTTATGAAGGCAAAAAAATCCGGAAAGTGCTGCCCTTCCCTTCTTTGCTGTTCACACTCACGCTTCCTCCATGAGCTAATGCAATCTTCTGCACAAGAGCCAGCCCTATGCCTGAACCCCCACTCTTTGTAGTATAAAACGGCATGAATATCTTATTAAAATCAGTCATCGGTATGCCTTTACCGTTATCTTTAACAGCAATAAACACCCCGTGCCTGCCTGACAGGTCGGTCTGTTCGATATCTATTCTTATTTTATCGCCTGCATGGACTGCGTTCTGAAGAAGATTTTTAAGGGCCTGCCTTAGAAGGGTCTTATCTCCCTTGATTGAAACAGGACCGCAGGGTGATAATTTGATCCGGGAAGCCGTCTGCCCCATGCTCTTTACAGCATCTGCAATAAAACTTACGAGGTCTATGTCAGTACTGTTTATGGGTCCGGCTTTTGAAAACTTCAGCAGTTCTTCCATGACCCGGTTCATTTCTTCTATTTCATTCAGAATTGCCTGGACAATTTCCTTTCTGTCGTCCGCATCTTCCATCCCTTTAAGCAGCAGTTTGGCATACCCTGCAATAACGCCCATGGGATTCCTGAACTCGTGAGCAATGCCTGCTGACACCTCTCCGAGGGCGGCAAGCCTCTCCTTCATTATCAGCTGTTCTTTAAGGGAGTTTATTTCACCGCCGAGCGCAGAAAAAGCGCCCATAAGCGTATTCATTTCAACAGGCTCGACTTCCTGTGTCTTTTTCTTGAAGAGGCGGGTCAAATAGACGGCTACAAAAAGGAGTACGACTAAAACAACTGATGCCCCAACTAAAACAATCAGTGTCTCGTGGTAAGCTCTCATTATCTAAAAAAATTAACCACTAAGAACGAGGAGACAACCTAACCACAGAGTGCACAGAGAAATACTCTGTGCACTCTGAAAGAATTTACGGAGCTTTTTATATATAAACATTCCTCTGTGTTCTCCGTGGTTGCTTCGTGGTTTGTTTTGTTACTTCCCATCGATAAGCTGTATAAGCTTATCCGCCGGCAGCATTCCTTCGTGCACAGTACCGTCAGGAAATACCAGTGTAGGAGTACTAAAAAGGCCGAGGGAGTTGGCAAGTTTTATATTATCGTCAATTTCTTTTGAGCTGCAGTTGCCCTTACTGATAGGTCTGCCTGCAAAATTGTCCTCCATCATTTTTAATGATTTCTTGCATTCTATAGCAGTGGCCTTCCAATATGCATCTTTATGTATGGATAAGGGGAACAATTTTATATAAAAAGCAATATCTTTCCTTTCCGTCACTACTTTTTTCATCTCTGTGTCGAGTTTTGCACAGAATGGACAGTCCGGATCGGTAAAAACAATTACTTTCTTAGGAGCGCTGCGGCTGCCCAGTACCAGGGCATTGCCGAGGGGAATACTTGAGACATCCACTTTCCTGCTGTTCTGTATTTTATCAATGCTTTCCCGTGTCTTGTTGGATCCGCTATCAAGTTCAACTATAGGTCCGGCTATCATATATTTTTTTCGAAAAATCCGTATAGAAAATGCCTTTCTTGCCCTCTTCGTCAACAGTGACTTCCCATAGCCCTTTAACAGGACTCATTTGGATGCCGACAACTTTTGCCGTAGAGTTCATTTTTTTGAGCATTCCCATAACATCTTCATTTGTGATCGAATGGCATTTTTGGCAATCTCCGTCACATCCGCTGTCACTGAAACTGTGAGCTGGAACTGCATAAAAAAAGAGAAACACTGCGGCAATTACTACGGCAAATCTATTCATCATTTATATATCCTCACAAAAAAATTCAGGTTATAAGTTATAGGTCATAGGTTATGGGTTTTTCCCATCACCCATTACCCACAACCTAACACCTGTTCTTTTAGTTTAATCAATTATTTGTTTGAATTTCAAGTAACACTTTGTTATAATGTCGAGCAATGGAGGACTTCCTCAAAAAAGCGGTTCTTGAAGCGCTGTTGTTTGTTGCCGGAGAACCCGTAACCACCAGCAGCCTTTCAAAAGCAACAGATATCCCTGAACAGGAAATCAAGAAACTGCTGGATGAATTGGCATCCGACTACAAGTCGAGGAATGCCGGTATCCTTGTCATTGGCATTGCAGAGGGATACCAGATGGTCACCGATCACGACCATGCCATCTGGATTAAGCGTTTTAAAAACATAAGCCAGTCCAACAAACTCTCACAACCTGCCCTTGAAGCGCTCTCCATTATTGCATACAAGCAGCCTGTAACAAAACTGGAAGTAGACCAGTTGCGGGGTGTTAATTCAGATGGCGCAATCAAGAGCGTGCTGGATAAGCATTTTATTAAAATTGTCGGTAAAAAGGAAACACCCGGCAGGCCTTTTCTGTATGCTACTACGAAGGAGTTCCTGCAATATTTTGGTCTCAACAGTTTAAGCGAACTGCCACCCATAAGTGATTTTTTAAAGGAGGATGCAGCGTGAGACAAATGAAACTTTTATATGCAGTATTGTCTCTTATCATTGTTGTTTCTTTGACCTCGACAGCATCAGCACATATCTCTTACACGGTCAAAAAAGGCGATACTTTGCAGAAGATCTCAAAAAAGTACAGCATCAGCGTATCCGAAATAAAAGAATCCAACGGGCTAACGTCTTCCAAATTAAGTGTCGGGACCAGGTTGTCCCTTACGAACTCTGAAAAAAAGCACAGGAATAAAGAAGCTGCTCACAACGCAAAAAGACATTCGTCTAAACACCTGGCCTCCACTGAACCATCAACTGAAATCAATGAGACAGTTCACATAGTAAAAAAGGGAGACACGCTAATATCGGTTGCAAAAAAGTATGGTGTCACGGTAAATGAATTAAGAAGCGCCAATAACCTTAAAAAAGGCAAATTAAAGGTGGGACAGCAAATCGCAATCAGAAACAAAAGCAATGAGCCTAATGCATACATTGCCAGAAAAGGAGATACTGTCCGCAAAGTTGCAAAAAGATTCGGCCTTAGCTCGGATGATTTGAAGGAAATAAATGGGTTAAAAAGAAACTCCCTGAAAGCGGGTCAAAAAATTTACCTTGCAAAAAATAATGCTGAAATAAAAGAAGACTCATCCAAGGCCTACGGCATCACTGGCGAAAAAAACACACCCACAGCTACTTCAGCCCGTCTGGAAGAGGTCAAAGAACTGTCAACTTCTGAAGATGTTCTTGCCAGTCTCTCTATTCAGGAACGGCTGATCCTTTTTGCCAAGAAAATGCTGCATCTCCCCTACCGTTTCGGCGGAACCGGGAATTTCGGCCTCGACTGTTCTGCGTATGTGCAAAAAGTGTATAGCTTTATAGGACAGAGTATTCCGCGCAGCGCCCGTGAACAGTTCAACTTCGGTGAAGCTGTCGACAAAGATGACCTTGCAACAGGAGATCTCGTTTTTTTCAGAACATATGCATCGTTTCCCTCGCATGTAGGTATATACCTGGGGAATAATCTTTTTATTCATGCATCATCGCTTTCCAAAAAGGTAACGATCGACAGCCTTGAAAGCCCTTACTATTTCACCCGTTTTATAGGGGCCAAGCGCATACTCCCGGAGGACGACCCGGATATAAGTTTCAGCGAGTTACCGATAAAAGCGCACTGACGTTGTTATACAAAAAAGGTCCAGGACTCGAACCATTTTAAAAAGTGTGCGGCGTATTCACGGTCAATCAGAGATCCGGACAAAACCGGATAAAAAAGGGCAAACAAAAATAAAACAATGCCCATATATGGATAAACTATAAATCCGGCCACGGCAAACCTTTTTTCCATTTTCACAACCACGTACACTATGGCGAATATTATGAAGGGGACACTTGCGAAAAAATGGTATATATAGGTTTCACGAGGCACCAGTACCCAAGGTACATACTGCGACGTAAAACCGATCATGATAAAGAGCGCCGCTTCATCCTTCATCCCCAGGAATGCATATCCGACGAAAATTAAAATCATGCAGACAGCTCCGGTCCACCATACCGCCGGATTGCCCATTGATACTATACTCGATATCTTTCCCTGAGGGAGATGCTGCCCCATATAAAACCACATGGGCCTTTTAATAAGCGGCCACTCCTGCCAGCTCGAAGAAAAAGGATGAGGCGTGACCTGCCGCAAATTTTTGTGGTAATTATACATATTGACCTGACTTTTCAAAACATCTGCCAATCCATGTCCGGGGCCGGGCACCATCATAAAAGGAATATATGACAGCAGATATATGATCGTTGGAAACGAGAATAAAAAATAAAATACTCCATATAACGATTTTTTTCGCATACTTGGGGAAAAGGCGGACAATATGGGAATACCTTTCAAGCATCTCTTTGCTTCCGGCGCTCTTTCTGGAATGCTGTTTTCTCTTTGCCTCTTCATACTCCCGGAATCTTCTGTACCAATAAACCGCAAATAATATAGCCAGTCCAACCCCGGCATAAAGGCCTATCCACTTGCACGCCACCCCCATTCCGAAGAACAGGCCCGAAAGTGCCAGCGGCAGCAAAGTCTTCCTGACGCCGACGGCGTATAAATCCATAGCGCGATACCTGAGCATGAAATAATACATTAAACTCGAAAGCCCGTGGTCGCGATCGACGACGCCCAGGACATGGCGGAGTCCGCTCTCCTCTCCGTGAAGAACCTCGTCAATTTCGATTCTGATTCGAAATCGAAGATCACCTTCGTCCTCTGCGGCCAGCCCGAGCTCAAGGAGACCTTGCGCTATTCACGCCTCGCGTCGGTACATCAGAGAATCCGCCACTGGGTCGAGTTCTCGGGTCTATCGCTCAAGGACACCTGCGAGTACGTCGACCATGCCATCATTCGCGCCGGCAGGCCCACCCCGATTTTTTCTGATGGGGCCAAAGCGGAAATCCACAAGCGTTCCCTCGGTATCCCGCGGCGAATCAACCGAGTATGCCTTCTCACCCTTTTCGAAGGCGCGGCGCAGGGCCGCTCGATCATCGACGAGGCTAATGTCGTCTCCGATCAGGTATGGCGTCTTTGCTTCGGGCTATGCGGCATGCCGGCCCACGGCGGCTACGGCTCCATCGAGGAGTTACCCGTGTGCCGCTTACTATCGCGACGCGAAGATCCCCGCGGTCGGCGAGGGCACCGACAAGATCCAGCAGATGGTGATCGCGCGGGCGCTCGGCACGTAGGCGAGCAACACAGACTACGCAGACCTGCGTAACGCAGAGTTGCGTAATGGCACCCTGCTCAGCGTGGCTCGAGGATCACGAGCGGGATCTCCCGCTCGGTGCGCTTCTGGTAGGCGGCGTAGCCGCTGTAGGTCTTGGGCCTCACGAGCCACAGCCGCGCGCGCTCCTCGGCGTCGGCCACGCGGGCGTGCACGTCGCGACGGCCGGACCCGACCTGGACGGTCGTGTCGGGGTTGGCGCGCAGGTTGTGAAACCAGGCGGGCGCTGATTGCCGGCGGGGCGACGGTGGGCGATGCCGAGGTTCGCGACGCTTATCGCAAGCAAAACGTCAAAATCAAGTTCGACTATGCGGTCATTACTTCCGACGACCTGCGCAAGGCTATCAACCCCTCGGACGGTGAGTTGGAAGCTTTCTTCAAGAAGAACGCCGCACGCTATGCGACGGCCGTGCCTGAGCAGCGCCAGATCACATATTTTACCGTGACTCCCAACGAGATTCCCGGCGGCGTTCCGTCACCAGCAGGAGATTCAGCAGTATTTTGCCCAGCACCAGGCCGAGTACACCGTACCGGAGCAGGCCCGTTCACGGCACATTCTAATCAAGGTGGCTCCCGGCGCCGACGCCAAGACCGATGCCGCGGCCAAGGCCAAGGCCGAAGCGCTGCTCAAGCAGATTCAGGGCGGCGCGAACTTTGCCGAGCTGGCCAGGCAGAACTCCGACGACCCCGGCAGCAAAGACAAGGGCGGGGAACTGGGCTTTGCCCGCCGCGGCATGATGGTGCCGGAATTCGACAACGCCATCTTCACCCAGAAAATCGGTGACACCAGGACCGTGAAGAGCCAGTTCGGCTATCACATTGTGCAGGTGGAGGAGCGGCAGGCGGCGCACGCGCAGTCGATCGCCGAAGTCCAGCCCACCATCCAGGCCACGCTGATACGCCAGAAGCTGGCCGAGGCCGAAAGAGA
>CAWHNC010000024.1:0-33073 GCA_963830245.1 Nitrospirota bacterium | reverse complement strand
ACGAATAAAGAGAACACAACGAAGATGGCCCAGAATGACGACAGCACAGCAAATCCCGCGCCCGGCCCAGCATACGCATGAGCAAGTGCTGGCAGAAAAATCAAAGTGATCAGCAAGACGCGTGTGGCACGGGCTCCCCCCGCGCGTGAAAAGCCGGCGCTCTCGATGAAGTAGCCTTTTCATATCTGAATCCCCAAAAGTTCCTTGAATACAAATCCCGCCAGCATCGACAAGATAAAGAACATCCAAATCCAGTTCATCCCATAACCCGCGACCGCAATTGGACAAACGTTGCGATGGTGCTTGCTCCCCATAATGCCCAAAAATAATATTCTTAAGAAAATTTAGTCCTTCTATCCGTACTACGCAATTTGTACAGTCTCAAAAGAAAGAATTTTTAGCGGGGCAGCTATCTCCGGTACAGGTAGAAATTGAAAATATTTTATCGGCAAATACTATGCTGGGAAAGATCGGCAACCAACATTTCTAACCGGTTTTATTATTTCGCAGATATGATTTTGACCTTTGAGAGATGCCGGAATATCCGATATAGAGATTCCTCCTGTTTGGCTTTTGCGATAACTTAGGGGCTTTGTCCTCTACTGGTTCAACATTAAATATTTATATTTTGGATATTCATTTTTCATCTTTTCAATGAGACTGTCTATTTGGGACGATTCCCTTAAGCCTATGATCGTCAGGTCGTCGAAAATATCATCATGTTTGTCTCCAATTCCTATTTTCAGTTCTGAACATATAAAATTAGCAGCCTTTACTAATATTATGTCAAAGACGTGCGCTTCATCAGCTATTTCGGAAGATCTAAGATTATGCATCGAAATTACGCGCCGGATTTCAACAGGCAGACGCCATGTTTTGCCACATAATCGCCTATTTCACAATGAGTAAACCCGAAGGTTGAAAGCTCTACTTCTTCGAAAAACTTGTCTGTAGATGCGACTTCATCAATCACTGTCGCAAAATTTTCCTTGAAGTTGATATTCATCACTATTTTGCCGATGTCATGAAGCAATCCATGAACAAAATGCTCGCCCACTCTGCCTGAGCCAAGTTGCACGGCAATCAGCTTAGATGCAAGAGCAACGGCTGTACTATGTTCCCAAAGTGCAAAATCCACGGAGTCAGATTCCCTTCTCAGGTGTTTCAGTGCTGACATCACAACAATATCACTAACAGCCTCAACCCCCACATGGAAAACGGCATCTTCTATCGAACTTACTGAGGCTCCTCTACTGAAATAAGGAGAATTCGCCACTTTAAGCACATGTGACGCAAAAGCAGGATCATGAGAAATGACTTCTGCCAACTCTTCCGCATTCATGAGTTCATGACCAAGCATCTCCAGGACTTTAGCGGCAATAAACGGAAGAGACGGAATATCCATCTTCAATGCAACAAAAGTTTCCTCTAAGTGAATGCCCTTTTTTACACTCATGATGCATAGCATATATGAAACAAATACCAAAGTACAGTCGAAATTTACCAACGTTCTAAATCTCGACAACTAAATCTTAACAGCCAAGTGTTGGGCATCTGTACTCATCTGCTGGATTTCAAATCGTGGACTTAGAGTTGCGGGCCTGAATAAAGAGTACGTTTGAAATAAAGCGCCAGCGGAAAAACCTGAGGGCGAGAAGACCAGACACAAACAAGCTCTGCAACCTGATCTATGCCGCTGTGTCAAGTAAGTTTCTTTCGAAGATATCAAAAACTATATAACCAATCAGTGAAGTAATGAAAGCAATTAAAAAGTTAGTAGTTGTAATAATGTCGTTAACGGCAAAAACTAAACTCTTTCCCTGTCCGTTGGCATGAGTAAATTCTCCCATCAAAAGGTTGGCATAAAAGAGAAAGATTATAAAACCCATCTCAATTGCCGCTCTACAAAGTGGTGTTAATTTTCCTGGTAATTTAGTTTTCGCACCATGAAGCGATTATAACAGAAAGTGTCTATAGTTTACGGACTTAATGGCTGTAATAATCTTTCAAAAAACCTGGACTTCTACAACTCAAAGTCCTCATCTGCACTATGTCACCAAATATGTGTGCTTGCGAAGGAATCCTTAGCCTCATTGCTTGTGTATATCCGCTCATAGGTATTAACTGCGATTAGGCATTGCTTTTATAGTTTTATGGTACGATTGCGGTAAATGATAAAGGTTATCGGTCCGCATGTTAGGCTACCATTTATTTTACTCTCAAATCCCCGCATACCACTCGTATCCCTGGTCTTCCCAGTACCCTCCCTTTCCGCCGGCAATCCCGGAGAAGTTTTCGACGATTTCCAGGCGGATAACGTACTTGGCGTGCTTGTATCCGAGCTGGCGCTCGACCCGCAAGCGGATCGGCGCGCCATTGGCGAGAGGAAGGACCGCTCCGTTCAATTCGTACGCCAGGATGGTTTGCGGGTGGAATGCGTCCTCCATATCTATGCTCTCGTAATAGGGAGAACTGCCGTCCTCATTCATTGGGTCGGCACAGTGAAAGACGACATAGCGGGCACTCGGTTTGAGTTGGACCTTTTCGAGCAGGGACCCTAAACGCGCTCCCTTCCACTTGCCCATTGCGCTCCACCCCTCGACGCAATCGTGCCTCGTTATCTGGGTGCGGCTGGGGAGCGCCCGGATCTCGGCGAGAGAAAACATGCCGGGCTTCTCTACCAAACCGTCAACGGTCAATCGATAATCTGCAAACCCGTTCTTCGCCATCGCCAGGAATGCCGGGTTGTCGGGCAGAGAAGTCCCGTTGCTCCTGAACTGGCTATCAAGGTCTGCCTCGGCGAATTCCCGAACCATAGCCTTTCGCGGCAGAATAAGCCGCTGAACGCCCTGGGTCGCTTTCTCGCCAAAGCCCAGAATTTTGGGAAACCATGTCGTATCCGAAAGCTTCTGACACCCAACCAAGGTCATAGCTCCGACACCGGCAATCATCCGCGTCAGCAGTCCCCTACGGTCGATCCTTGTTACACTCACTATCTGCCTCCGGCGGAATTTTGAAATACCCGGTAATCATAGATCGAACGTTATTCCAGAATCCGTTAACAATGACCTGGAAGACATGAACAAACACGAATGCCACCAATGACCAGGCTATGAAGAAATGGAGCGTTCGCATGGACTGCCTGCCTCCGAACAGGCTGACCAACCCGGGAAAGAGTGCGTCCAGAGCTGGTGACATGCCAAGCCCCATCAGGATCATTGCCGGGGCCATCAGGAAGATCACGGAAAGGTAGGCCATCTTCTGCAGCACATTGTAGCGAGCGGCTTCCTCCCCTTTCGGCTTCCTGAGCAGCAAGTGATCGACAACCGACCTGCCGATTGAATGCAAATCCTGACGTGTAGGCAATAGGTCTCGGACGACATGACGGCTGAGCAAGGAGTATGTCACAAAGGAAAAGCCATTTACCACCAGGAGCCAGGCAAAGAAAAAATGCCAACGCCGGGCCAAAGAAAGCCATTGTTCACTTGGTATTGTTATCCACGTCGGGAATCCCATCTCTATAAGGTCTCCATCCGGATCCCTGGAAGCCCCGAGGTACCCTGTGGTGTTTATTTTATAACCAAAGAGTCGGGTAGTACCTATAAGGTTACCTTCACTGTCTTCCTCACCGCGTATGTCAAGCAGCGGCGGTTTGTTCCCGTATGATGATTCTCCCCAGTAAAGGGCCGAGTGTGCATTGAAAATGTTGAGGCCGCTCATCAGAAGCACGACTAAGGCCATTACATTGATCCAATGCATAAGCCGCACCGGCAGAGGATGGCGGTACTGCTTCTTTTTCTCGGGTACAGTATTATTCAGGTCTGCCACTTCAACTTACCCCTTGCCAATTACGTTGGAATCGATAACACTCCGGAGACATATCAGTTTCATATTTCAAAGTTTATCATGCTGATGACACTATTACAAATTTTTGCAAATTTAGAAAAGACCTTTCCAGTAAAGCCATCCGGGCTTTTTCTTTAGTTCAGGAGTCTATCTTTTTATTATGGCGGGCCAGTTCTCATCCGCTTTTTTAATATTTCCGGGAATGTCTTTGCTCCACTTGTCTCTTATTTTCCTGTTGAGGTTGAGGTAAAGCTTGCCTTCAACAATATTCCACTCCTCGGGGTCAATATCAGCCGTGGTTCCGACACTTACTGCATACGCGCAATAGCCGCCATATTTGGCGCATACTTCTCAGGGTTCTGATGAACAAATCCCTGTTTTCGGCGCTTGCGAAATGCCATTTTGCACCCATCCAGACATATTCGAATTCTCCGCTTCCACTTACAGGTTTTCCATCAATAAAATAGGCGACAGGATCATAACCCTTAATTGCCACGCCGTCAGAAGTTTTGTTGATAGGTACTATTGCGGATGCAGGGCCTCCCGACTTCCTGTGCACCCTGAAAAGACGACACCGCAGACCATGAGTCCGGTCAGCAAGAGCACCGGAAATAAGGTTGTGCATTTCATTTAACTGTTCCTGTGTAGGTCCCGGCCTTCTTTAAGGCCGTTTCCATTTCTTTAATGGTAATTACTGCCGGATCATAATAAACAGTGTTTGTTTCTTTCAAAAAGCGAAAGCCTTTTTCAACTCTCTTCACTCCCTTCAGCCCTGCCAGGGCCTCCTTGCCTACATCGTATCATTTAACATAAAAGATCACCTTGGATGTTCCGGCATCTTGTGCGAGAGAAACCCCATAAGCTGAAAAGATAAACAGAATCACAACAAAAAGAGTCACAGACTTAGTGATTCGGGTCCTCATATATTTCATAGTTATCACCTTCCTTTCCTCCCAAGGGGTAAGTGCGATGGATGAGTACTCCGGAAACGCCCCTTGTACAATTATCATTCCTCCTCAATCAACAGGTCGTCCTCAATGTTAATACATCCTATCACGCTCTGGGCTGCGGGACAGGCGGCAATGTATGAAGAAAACGCAGTTTTGCCTCGCCGAATTTATCCCCTGGAACTTTCAGGTGGTATTTGACGAGGATTTTGGTGATCTTCAGTATATTATTTACATTTTCAATTATGCTTTCCACTTCCGCCCAATAGCGATCTTTCGATGTGAAAATCTTTTTCCCGGCCAACCCCGCGGCCAGTGTCCCCACCATTCAGGCGGAAGTAGCAGCCACAATATGATCAAGCGTGGCTGCGTGTTCTTTATCTGTTTCAACCTTATAAAAGTGTTTATCCCTCCATGCACACCATAATAAACCGGCTCGTCAAAACCCTCGATTGTGGCTTTCCTGGTAGGTCCTTTCTCCCTTTTCAATCCTGATGCGTGATATGTGGACTATCTCTCCCATAGGTCCTCCTTGGTATCTATGCTAAAAGGTATCACGGCAAGGGCTAAATGTAAAGCATTCTTCTCTCAACTTCATATGACAGACAGGCAGTTCTCAGACAAGCAAGTCTGACGCATTAATACTTCATCGCAGCAAGCTTCTGTTATGCCTGTTTTCGGTTTTATGAGATAATCATTACAGTTATTGTCGACCTGCTTCAAGCAATTATCCCAGTTAGCAGGCAGGCGTATTTTTTTGCTTGCGGATTTCGAGCCGAGCCATCCAGGGAACCATGCGCTTTTTTCACCGGTGCCCCCGGCAACAACGATGTGCAACTGACCGATGAACGGGGCCGGAATCATTGCCTTTCAAGTCTGTTGAATTGTAGACCCATGAAGGAATTCCGCCCGGTACTGTCGCTGTACCGTTATCGAGGAATTTTTCTTTGACCACGGCCAGTCGAGCGCGGCAATTCTTGTCAATATACTCCCTGATCTTCTCTTTCGTCGACCGATTGCTTGCCATCATCCTTGCGGTCTCCTTTGTGATAAGCAACACCATCGTAGGCTGATAAGGCCTGTCAGAAGCTATAAGAGTTGAGTTATAATCCGCATTATCTCGTCAGAGGTATGTCCAAGTCCCATTATGGTGTGGTAAGGCTCGACGCCTACTACAGTGACAACATTATCGTTTTTACGGAAGCCCAGCTCCACATTAAGCGGTCCCCAGGGCTTTGTCCTCGTTTTCGGCAAACATATTGGAAAACTCAGCCGGCTGTCCAAGCGTTGACATATCTGTGATTCCGACCCCTGCCGCCTATATTCTGCACAATAAGAGTGAGTGCCCTGCTTATCGACGAGTTGGCCCTTGCTCCCCGTCCGAGTGCATTGCTGCCCGAATTAATGTCCAGCTGCTTTGCGATCGGACCGTTGATAATCAGCAGCGGCACATCAGGGCTTGTAGTTGTGGCCATCCCTTTAAGATTGACATTAGGATCCATAGTGGCTTCCAGGGCCGTAATCAGAACAGGCATGTATTCAGGCCGGCATCCTGCCATAACGGCATTAACCGCGATTTTCTCGATAGTGGCCTGTCCTCCGACAGGATCAACTGCTGTAACCACGTAAGACGGGTCAAGGTCTGCTCCCTTGAGCATCTCCCTTACCCGCTCGACAGTGGGCGGGATGATCGGCAGGCCGTCTGTCCATCCCCGTTTGTAAAAAAGATCGTTTATTTCAGCAACCGGATCGCTCTTTATACAGACTTTCTCAATCCTCGTTTTAGGGAACTGGCCGGCCAATGGGGGTTTTGTCTTTCCAGTCTCCGTCATTCTTTTCTTTAACATGTCATCAACATAAGTCCCGTCTTCCATGACGCCGGCAGGATTTAAGACATTGAGGGATTTCTTGCACTCCGTTGTTGGTCCTGAAACAGACGACGCGGCAGCTGCGAGGGCCAACAAGGGAAAAGCGGTGCAAAAGGCAAGCGTAACAAGCACTAGAGAAGTGAGGGTTGATTTTTTCATTTAGTATGCCTCGTAAGAGTTTTATTAACTGCGCCTCTTTAACTGGATTGTTATACCGGGCGGGCGGAAACGGCAAGTTCCCGCCCGCCGCGGCGTTCCTGTGCTATTGAGTAATGATTTTGCTTACCGGATTTGCGTTAAGGAACGGGGCAAAGTAGTGAGAGTGCTGCCCGGCCCCCCCGGCAATAACTATCCATAAATAGTCCGGCTTCAGAGTTATCGGAACAAGTGTATCCGGTGTTACCTGTCCGAATTTTTCTCTAAAGACCTTCTGCTCAGGGCATCCTTTTGCCCAGGATGAAAACGATATTCGGGCTTTTTCCCATATAGCCTTTGCAATCTGGTCTTTTGTATAACCGGCCTTCACATACATATCCAGATGTTCAGGCCCGATTCCGATGATATGTGGTTGTGTCAGCTGGACCGGGAAACATGGACCCCCGACACTATTCAAGGGTGATACAGAGCGGCTGAACCACGTGGAATGCTCCTCAGGAGATGCACTCCATAGATCGACAACGTTTATGCCGGGCCAAATGCCCATAAGAGTTACAACGCTATCTGTCCGCTTGAACCCTCTGTCTTCGGCAAAAGTTGTCCATCCTTTCGGAACCTTTGCCTCATTTTCGCCAAATATCCATGCGACAAAATCCATCGGAGATCCAAGGGTGGTCTTTTTCGACTGGGGAGGCTTTGACCCGCCTGGGGCTATTGCGAGCAAGTTGACCGCATATCCGATAGCGGCATTCGCATAATGCCCCCTTGTGGCAGCGCCCTGCCCCGATGCAATACCAATGTCCTTAACTATCGGACCGTTAACTATGACCAGTGCCCCAACTGAGCCTGTGGATGACGCAACCCCTCCCCAGTTGGCCTTGGGATCTACCATTGCTTCCGCAATAGCGATAAGCACCGGCATATGCTCCGGCGCACATCCTGCCATAACACCGGCTGTAGCTACCAGTTCAACAGTGATGGAGGCCATTCTGGGCTTAAGCTGACCCAGCACTTCATCAGGCTTCCGGGTAGTGCCTTTCAGCATCGCTGCAACTTTTTCAGAAGTAGGCGGCACTATCGGCAATCCCAGTGACCAGCCTTTATCCCGGAACAGTTCATTAACGGCAGCCTCTGATCCCTTGAACGTGAATGTAGCTGCCGGATATGCCGGCTTTGGAGCGGGCATTGTGGCAGTTGGTTTCCAGTTTAATGCCGTATCCACCATCAGCGGATATGCGTCTTTTGCTTTTTGGGTTATCTCTGCCAGTGGAATGCCGCCCATTGGATGCGGGACAATAACGAACGGCATATCGGCAACGCCCATGCCGAAGGCTGCGCTTCTGGCAAGACTTACAAGCTCAGTAGTTGTAAAAGTTACGGTAGGAATGCCTTTTTTCTCAAGATTGAGCTGGTCGCCGACCAGCCATGAGGTGCAGGACCCTCAATCGGCCTGCGAGGCAATTACTATGTCAGGCTTCCACGAAGCGATCTTATCAGCTATCTTCTGGCTGTTTACCATATTCTGACTTATTGTCTTTAGTTCCGGAGCCACCTCCCATGCCTTTATGATCTTGACGTCCTTAAACTGCTTTTTGAGCATTTCGGCAATCGGATTCAAAAAGTTGTCGCCATTGGTTTTGCCGTTCCACTGCAGAACAATAGTCTTGCCATCAAGCGTTTTCAATCGGGGAGCGAGCACCATAGGTTTGATGTTCACAACCCCTTCGGGGTTTACCAGTTTCCACTCCTGAACAGCTTCTGCTGCGTAGGTTAACAGAGGCGTTACCAACAATCCAAGAATAATAAGTGACAATGTTGTGAGCCTTCCTGTTTTCATTAGTTCTCCACCTTTGGCCTTAATGGTTAATAATAAATGCACCCCATCAAAATGTATTCTTTCATTATGGTTTATACAAAAATCGGGCAGACCTGACTACAAGTCAAGTTATTCTGCCGTACCGTTCACAATGATAATAAAACCTCCTTTCGATGCGTTTTTTGCATTGCTTTGTATGGCAATGCGGTCCGCGAACGGTCCGCTGCTGACCGGTCTTACATTAAAGGCAACTGTCCGCGATTTTCCCGGTTCAATAACAATCGCGGTATCTTTTAAACTGTCAAAATAGACCTGTTGGCTACCCTGGGATACTATTTTGCTGATGGCAAGAGCGCGATTGCCTATATTTGTCACAACAATAGTTGTTTCTTTTCCTTCACCATTTTTGATTGATCCGAGGTCAATTTTTCGCGGAGCCGCCTGGATTTGGGACCCGGAGCTTCCTTTACAGTCCCTTTCATAGTCAGATGCATTTCTTCCTGTCCCGCTGCGTCTGTCTCGATATCAATGTCTTTTCTGAAGTCTCCAGGCTTACCCGTTGTATTAAAAGTAATCGTAAGCTCTGTCTTTTCCCCGGCCTTTAAGGTGTGCTTTCCAAGCACACTGTTTGTGCATGCTCAATTGGTTCTGACATTTTTGATATTCACATCTGTATCGCCTATATTTTTCAGCTCCACACTCATAACCGCGGGAGTGCCTTCGTCCAGAGTCCCACAATCAAAATGCTCGGGGGACGCTGTAAGCTTGCCGGGAGCCTGGCCATAAGCATTATAGGCAGCGCCGACCGCCGCGATCGCCAAAAAACAGATTACAGATGTGAATATCAAAAATGTCAGAACCAATTGAGCATGCACAAACAGTGTGCTTGGAAAGCACACCTTAAAGGCCGGGGAAAAGACAGAGCTTACGATTACTTTTAATACAACGGGTAAGCCTGGAGACTTCAGAAAAGACATTGATATCGAGACAGACGCAGCGGGACAGGAAGAAATGCATCTGACTATGAAAGGGACTGTAAAGGAAGCTCCGGGTCCCAAAATCCAGGCGGCTTCGCGAAAAATTGACCTCGGATCAATCAAAAATGGTGAAGGAAAAGAAACAACTATTGTTGTGACAAATATAGGCAATCGCGCTCTTGCCATCAGCAAAATAGTATCCCAGGGAAGCCAACAGGTCTATTTTGACAGTTTAAAAGATACCGCGATTGTTATTGAACCGGGAAAATCGCGGACAGTTGCCTTTAATGTAAGACCGGTCAGCAGCGGACCGTTCGCGGACCGCATTGCCATACAAAGCAATGCAAAAAACGCATCGAAAGGAGGTTTTATTATCATTGTGAACGGTACGGCAGAATAACTTGACTTGTAGTCAGGTCTGCCCGATTTTTGTATAAACCATAATGAAAGAATACATTTTGATGGGGTGCATTTATTATTAACCATTAAGGCCAAAGGTGGAGAACTAATGAAAACAGGAAGGCTCACAACATTGTCACTTATTATTCTTGGATTGTTGGTAACGCCTCTGTTAACCTACGCAGCAGAAGCTGTTCAGGAGTGGAAACTGGTAAACCCCGAAGGGGTTGTGAACATCAAACCTATGGTGCTCGCTCCCCGATTGAAAACGCTTGATGGCAAGACTATTGTTCTGCAGTGGAACGGCAAAACCAATGGCGACAACTTTTTGAATCCGATTGCCGAAATGCTCAAAAAGCAGTTTAAGGACGTCAAGATCATAAAGGCATGGGAGGTGGCTCCGGAACTAAAGACAATAAGTCAGAATATGGTAAACAGCCAGAAGATAGCTGATAAGATCGCTTCGTGGAAGCCTGACATAGTAATTGCCTCGCAGGCCGATTGAGGGTCCTGCACCTCATGGCTGGTCGGCGACCAGCTCAATCTTGAGAAAAAAGGCATTCCTACCGTAACTTTTACAACTACTGAACTTGTAAGTCTTGCCAGAAGCGCAGCCTTCGGCATGGGCGTTGCCGATATGCCGTTCGTTATTGTGCCGCATCCAATGGGCGGCATTCCACTGGCAGAGATAACCCAAAAAGCAAAAGACGCATATCCGCTGATGGTGGATACGGCATTAAACTGGAAGCCAACTGCCACAATGCCCGCTCCAAAGCCGGCATATCCGGCAGCTACATTCACGTTCAAGGGATCAGAGGCTGCCGTTAATGAACTGTTCCGGGATAAAGGCTGGTCACTGGGATTGCCGATAGTGCCGCCTACTCCTGAAAAAGTTGCAGCGATGCTGAAAGGCACTACCCGGAAGCCTGATGAAGTGCTGGGTCAGCTTAAGCCCAGAATGGCCTCCATCACTGTTGAACTGGTAGCTACAGCCGGTGTTATGGCAGGCTGTGCGCCAGAGCATATGCCGGTGCTTATCGCTATTGCGGAAGCAATGGTAGATCCCAGGGCAAACTGGGGAGGGGTTGCTTCATCCACAGGCTCAGTTGGGGCACTGGTCATAGTTAACGGTCCGATAGTTAAGGACATTGGTATTGCATCGGGGCAGGGCGCTGCCACAAGGGGGCATTATGCGAATGCCGCTATAGGATATGCGGTCAACTTGCTCGCAATAGCCCCAGGCGGGTCAAAGCCTCCCCAGTCGAAAAAGACTACTCTTGGATCTCCGATGGATTTTGTTGCATGGATATTTGGCGAAAATCAGGCAAAAGTTCCCAAAGGATGGACAACTTTTGCCGAAGACAGAGGGTTCAAGCGGACAGATAGCGTTGTAACTCTTATGGGCATTTGGCCCGGCATAAACGTTGTCGATCTATGGAGTGCATCTCCTGAGGAGCATTCCACGTGGTTCAGCCGCTCTGTATCACCCTTGAATAGTGTCGGGGGGCCATGTTTCCCGGTCCAGCTGACACAACCACATATCATCGGAATCGGGCCTGAACATCTGGATATGTATGTGAAGGCCGGTTATACAAAAGACCAGATTGCAAAGGCTATATGGGAAAAAGCCCGAATACCGTTTTCATCCTGGGCAAAAGGATGCCCTGAGCAGAAGGTCTTTAGAGAAAAATTCGGACAGGTAACACCGGATACACTTGTTCCGATAACTCTGAAGCCGGACTATTTATGGATAGTTATTGCCGGAGGGGCCGGGCAGCACTCTCACTACTTTGCCCCGTTCCTTAACGCAAATCCGGTGAGCAAAATCATTACTCAATAGCACAGGAACGCCGCGGCGGGCGGGAGCTTGCTGTTTCCGCCCGCCCGGCATAACATTCCAGTTAAAGAGACGGAGTTAATAAAACTCTTACGAGGCATACTAAATGAAAAAATCAACCCTCATTTCTGTAGTGCATGTTACGCTAGCCCTTTGCACCGCTTTCCCCTTGTTGGCCCTCGCAGCTGCCGCGTCGTCTGTTTCAGGACCAACAACGGAGTGCAAGAAATCCCTCAATGTCTTAAATCCTGCCGGCGTCATGGAAGTCGGGACTTATGTTGATGACATGTTAAAGAAAAGAATGACGGAGACTGGAAAGACAAAACCCCCATTGGCCGGCCAGTTCCCTAAAACGAGGATTGAGAAAGTCTGTATAAAGAGCGATCCGGATGCTGAAATAAACGATCTTTTTTACAAACGGGGATGGACAGACGGCCTGCCGATCATCCCGCCCACTGTCGAGCGGGTAAGGGAGATGCTCAAGGGAGCAGACCTTGACCCGTCTTACGTGGTTACAGCAGTTGATCCTGTCGGAGGACAGGCCACTATCGAGAAAATCGCGGTTAATGCCGTTATGGCAGGATGCCGGCCTGAATACATGCCTGTTCTGATTACGGCCCTGGAAGCCACTATGGATCCTAATGTCAATCTCAAAGGGATGGCCACAACTACAAGCCCTGATGTGCCGCTGCTGATTATCAACGGTCCGATCGCAAAGCAGCTGGACATTAATTCGGGCAGCAATGCACTCGGACGGGGAGCAAGGGCCAACTCGTCGATAAGCAGGGCACTCACTCTTATTGTGCAGAATATAGGCGGCAGTTGGGTCGGAATCACAGATATGTCAACGCTTGGACAGCCGGCTGAGTTCTCCAATATGTTTGCCGAAAACGAGGACGAAAGCCCTGGGGACCGCTTCATGTGGAGCTGGGCTTCCGTAAAAACGATAATGTTGTCACTGTAGTAGGCGTCGAGCCTTACCACACCATAATGGGACTTGGACATACCTCTGACGAGATAATGCGGATTATAACTGACATTCTTATAGCTTCTGACAGGCCTTATCAGCCTACGATGGTGTTGCTTATCACAAAGGAGACCGCAAGGATGATGGCAAGCAATGGGTGGACGAAAGAGAAGATCAGGGAGTATATTGACAAAAATGCCCGCGCTCCACTGGCCGTGGTCAAAGAAAAATTCCTCGATAACGGTACAGCTACAGTACTGGGCGGAATTCCTTCATGGGTCTACAATTCAACAGACTTGAAGGCAATGATCCCGGCCCCGTTCATCGGTCAGTTGCACATCGTTGTTGCCGGGGGCACCGGTGAAAAAAGCGCATGGTTCCCTGGATGGCTCGGCTCGAAATCCGCAAGCAAAAAAATACGCCTGCCTGCTAACTGGGATGAATTGCTTGAAGCAGGTCGACAATAACTGTAATGATTATCTCATAAAACCGAAAACAGGCATAACAGATAGCTTGCTGCGATGAAGTATTGATGCATAGACTTGCTTGTCTGAGAACTGCCTGTCTGTCATATGAAGTTGAGAGAAGAATGCTTTACATTTAGCCCTTGCCGTGATACCTTTTAGCATAGATACCAAGGAGGACCTATGGGAGAGATAGTCCACATATCACGCATCAGGATTGAAAGGGAGAAAGGACCTACCAGGAAAGCCACAATCGAGGGTTTTGACGAGCCGGTTTATTATGGTGTGCATGGAGGGATAAAACACTTTTATAAGGTTGAAACAGATAAAGAACACGCAGCCACGCTTGATCATATTGTGGCTGCTACTGCCGCCTGAATGATGGGGACACTGGCCGCGGGGTTGGCCGGGAAAAAGATTTTCACATCGAAAGATCGCTATTGGGCGGAAGTGGAAGGCATAATTGAAAATGTAAATAATATACTGAAGATCACCAAAATCCTCGTCAAATACCACCTGAAAGTTCCAGGGGATAAAGTCGGCGAGGCAAGAGCTGCGTTTTCTTCATACATTGCCGCCTGTCCCGCAGCCCAGAGCGTGATAGGATGTATTAACATTGAGGACGACCTGTTGATTGAGGAGGAATGATAATTGTACAGGGGGCGTTTCCGGAGTACTCATCCATCGCACTTACCCCTTGGAAGGAAAGGAAGGTGATAACTATGAATTATATGAGGACCCGAATCACTAAGTCTGTGACTCTTTTTGTTGTGATGCTGTTTATCTTTTCAGCTTATGGGGTTTCTCTCGCACAAGATGCCGGAACATCCAAGGTGATCTTTTATGTTAAATGATACGATGTAGGCAAGGAGGCCCTGGCAGGGCTGAAGGGAGTGAAGAGAGTTGAAAAAGGCTTTCGCTATTTGAAAGAAATAAACACTGTTTATTATGATCCGGCAGTAATTACCATTAAAGAAATGGAAACGGCCTTAAAGAAGGCCGGGACCTACACAGGAACAGTTAAATGAAATGCACAACCTTATTTCCGGTGCTCTTGCTGACCGGACTCATGGTCTGCGGTGTCGTCTTTTCAGGGTGCTCAGGAAAGTCGGGAGGCCCTGCATCCGCAATAGTACCTATCAACAAAACTTCTGACGGCGTGGCAATTAAGGGTTATGATCCTGTTGCCTATTTTATTGATGGAAAACCTGTAAGTGGAAGCGGAGAATTCGAATATGTCTGGATGGGTGCAAAATGGCATTTCGCAAGCGCCGAAAACAGGGATCTGTTCATCAGGAACCCTGAGAAGTATGCGCCAAAATATGGCGGCTATTGCGCGTATGCAGTAAGTGTCGGAACCACGGCTGATATTGACCCCGAGGAGTGGAATATTGTTGAAGGCAAGCTTTACCTCAACCTCAACAGGAAAATAAGAGACAAGTGGAGCAAAGACATTCCCGGAAATATTAAAAAAGCGGATCAGAACTGGCCCGCCATAATAAAAAAATAGACTCCTGAACTAAAGAAAAAGCCCGGATGGCTTTACTGGAAAGGTCGTTTCCAAATTTGCCAAAATTTGTAATAGTGTCATCGGCATGATAAACTTTGAAATATGAAACTGATATGTCTCCGGAGTGTTATCGATTCCAACGTAATTGGCAAGGGGTAAGTTGAAGTGGCAGACCTGAACAATACCGTACCCGAGAAAAAGAAGCAGTACCGCCATCCTCTGCCGGTGCGGCTTATGCACTGGATCAATGTAATGGCCTTAGTCGTGCTTCTGATGAGCGGCCTCAACATTTTCAATGCACACTCGGCACTTTACTGGGGAGAATCATCATACGGGAACAAACCGCCGCTGCTTGACATACGCGGTGAGGAAGACAGTGAAGGTAACCTTATAGGTACTACCCGACTCTTTGGTTATAAAATAAACACCACAGGGTACCTCGGGGCTTCCAGGGATCCGGATGGAGACCTTATAGAGATGGGATTCCCGACATGGATAACAATACCAGGTGAACAATGGCTTTCTTTGGCCCGGCGTTGGCATTTTTTCTTTGCCTGGCTCCTGGTGGTAAATGGCTTTTCCTTTGTGACATACTCCCTGCTAAGCCGTCATGTCGTCCGGGACCTACTGCCTACACGTCAGGATTTGCATTCAATCGGCAGGTCGGTCGTCGAGCACTTGCGGCTCCGGAAGCCGAAAGGCGAGGAGTCCGCTCGCTACAATGTACTGCAGAAGATGGCCTACCTTTCCGTGATCTTCCTGATGGCCCCGGCAATGATCCTGATGGGGCTTGGCATGTCACCGGCTCTGGACGCACTCTTTCCCGGTTTAGTCAGCCTGTTAGGAGGCAGACAGTCCATGCGAACGCTCCATTTCTTCATAGCCTGGTCATTGGTGGCATTTGTGTTTGTTCATGTCTTCCAGGTCATTGTTAACGGATTCTGGAATAACGTTCGATCTATGATTACCGGGTATTTCAAAATTTCGTCGGAGGCAGATAGTGAGTGCAACGAGGATCGACCGTAGGGGACTGCTGACCCGGATGATTGCCGGTGTCGGAGCTCTGACCCTGGTTGGGTGTCAGAAGCTTTCGGATACGGCATGGTTTCCCAAAATTCTGGGCTTTGGCGAGAAAGCGACCCAGGGCGTTCAGCGGCTTATTCTGCCACGAAAGGCTATGGTTCGGGAATTCGCGGAGAAAGACCTTGATCACCAGTTCAGGAGCAACGGGACTTCTTGGCCAGACAACCCGGCATTCCTGGCGATGGCGAAGAAGGGGTTTGCAGATTATCGATTGACCGTTGACGGTTTGGTAGAGAAGCCCGGCAGGTTTTCTCTCGCCGAGATCCTGGCGCTCCCCAGTCGCACCCAGATAACGAGGCACGATTGCGTCGAAGGGTGGAGCGCCATGGGAAAGTGGAAGGGAGCGCGATTAGGGGCTCTGCTCGAAAAGGTCCAACTCAAACCGAGTGCCCGATATGTTGTCTTTCACTGTGCCGACCCAATGAATAAGGACGGCAGTTCTCCCTATTACGAGAGCATAGATATGGAGGACGCATTCCATCCGCAAACGATCCTGGCGTACGAATTGGACGGAGCGGTCCTTCCTCTCGCCAATGGCGCGCCGATCCGCTTGCGGGTCGAGCGCCAGCTCGGATACAAGCACGCCAAGTACGTTATCCGCCTGGAAATAGTCGAAAACTTCTCCGGAATTGCCGGCGGAAAAGGAGGGTACTGGGAAGACCAGGGATACGAGTGGTATGCGGGGATTTGAGAGTAAAATAAATGGTAGCCTAACATGCGGGCCGATAACCTTTATCATTTACCGCAATCGCACCATAAAACTATAAAAGCAATGCGTAATCGCAGTTAATACCTGAGCGGATATACACAAGCAATGAGGTTCAGGATTCTTTCGGAAGCACACATATTTGGTGACATAGTGCAGATGAGGACCTTGAGTTGTAGAAGTCCAGGTTTTTTGAAAGATCATTACAGTCATTAAGTCCGCAAGCTATAGACACTTTCTGTTATAATCGCTTCATGGTGCGAAAAACTAAATTCCCACAAAAATTAACACCACTTTGTAGAGCGGCGATTGAGATGGGTTTTATAATCTTTCTCTTTTATGCCAACCTTTTGATGGGAGAATTTACTCATGCTAACGGACAGGGAAAGAGCTTAGTTTTTGCCGTTAGCGACATTATTACAACTACTAACTTTTTAATTGCTTTCATTACTTCACTGATTGGTTATATAGTTTTTGAATATCTTCGAAAGAAACTTACTTGACACAACGGCATAGATCAGGTTGCAGAGCTTGTTTGTGTCTGGTCTTCTCGCCCTCAGGTTTTTCCGCTGGCGCTTTATTTCAAACGTACTCTTTATTCAGGCCCGCAACTCTAAGTCCACTATTTGAAATCCCGCAGATGAGTACAGATGCCCAACACTGGCTGTTAAGATTTAGTTGTCGAGATTTAGAACGCTGGTAAATTTCGACTGTACTTTGGCATTTGTTTCATATATGCTATGCATCATGAGTGTAAAAAAGGGCGTTCACTTAGAGGAAACTTTTGTTGCATTGAAGATGGATATCCCGTCTCTTCCGGTTATTGCCGCTAAAGTCCTGGAGATGCTTGGTCATGAACTCATGAATGCGGAAGAGTTGGCAGAAGTCATTTCTCATGATCCTGCTTTTGCGTCACGTGTGCTTAAAGTGGCGAATTCTCCTTATTTCAGTAGAGGAGCCTCAGTAAGTTCGATAGAAGATGCCGTTTTCCATGTGGGGGTTGAGGCTGTTAGTGATATTGTTGTGATGTCAGCACTGAAAGACCTGAGAAGGGAATCTGACTCCGTGGATTTTGCACTTTGGGAACATAGTACAGCCGTTGCTCTTGCATCTAAGCTGATTGCCGTGCAACTTGGCTCAGGCAGAGTGGGCGAGCATTTTGTTCATGGATTGCTTCATGACATCGGCAAAATAGTGATGAATATCAACTTCAAGGAAAATTTTGCGACAGTGATTGATGAAGTCGCATCTACAGACAAGTCTTTCGAAGAAGTAGAGCTTTCAACCTTCGGGTTTACTCATTGTGAAATAGGCGATTATGTGGCAAAGATATGGCGTCTGCCTGTTGAAATCCGGCGCGTAATTTCGATGCATAATCTTAGATCTTCCGAAATAGCTGATGAAGCGCACGTCTTTGACATAATATTAGTAAAGGCTGCTAATTTTATATGTTCAGAACTGAAAATAGGAATTGGAGACAAACATGATGATATTTTCGACGACCTGACGATCATAGGCTTAAGGGAATCGTCCCAAATAGACAGCCTCATTGAAAAGATGAAAAATGAATATCCAAAATATAAATATTTAATGTTGAACCAGTAGAGGACAAAGCCCCTAAGTTCACGAAAGCCAAATAGTAGCAATCTCTATATCGGATATTCCGGCACCTCTCAAAGGTCAAAATCATATCTGCGAAATAATAAAACCAGTTAGAAATGTTGGTTGCCGATCTTTCCCAGCATAGTATTTGCCGATAAAAATATTTTCAATTTCTTCCTGTGCTGGAGATCGCTGCTTTGCTCAAAATTCGCTTTTTTTGAGACTGTGCAAATTGCGTATTACGGATAGAAAACATAGATTTTCTGAAGAATATTTTTTTGCGCATTATGGGGAGAATGAAGTGCGACGCCGCTCGTCCAAAAAACGTTGCGTATAAGCGTAAATACGCAATTCCAGAAAATCATAATTGTTCAGGTGTGCAGCTACTACTGCGCAAAAAAATAATGGCCTCAGCTATTATCACTTACGGGGTATTACTCTTTGCTGGTTTTTGACTTAAACCTCTCCCATAAAATGTATAATCGGGAACTCTCCGATTTTTTTGCAGGAGTTATTCCGTCGGCCGAAAGTATTGTAGACAGTGCATTTCCGATAAGGTTGTTTGTATTATCACGTAGCTTTGATGTGTGGGTATTCAGCGTGAGACCATATTCAGTAATTGACGGGCCTGGCGGTCATTCGGCTGTATCAATAATCCTGCCGTCAATTCCCTCTGCGCTTTTTGCTTTTGCCCCATATTAAAGTAGACAAATCCAAGATTAAAATGGGCCTCAGAGTAATCGGGCTTTAGCTTTACAGCAAGCAGATATTGTTCGACAGCTTTGTCACTCAAAGCACGGGCCTGATATATGACACCAAGATTATTATGCGCTTCAGCGCAATCAGTCTTCAGCTTAATAGTAATCAGATACTGCTCCATAGCCTTGTCCGGCATATTGAGAATTTGATATATAACACCAAGATTATTGTGCGCCCCGGCATAATCAGGCTTAAACTTGACAGCACGCAGATATGATTCTTCGGCCTTGTCAAGCATATTGCACGCCTGATAGATATTGCCGAGATTATTATAGGCCTCTGCAAAATCAGGCTTGAGTTTAATGGCAGTCAGATATTGTTCCCTGGCCATATCAGGCATATCCCGGTTTTTGTAGATGACCCCGAGATTAAAATGCACCCTTGCGTTAAGGGGCGATTTTTGTGCGGTATCCTCCCATAATCTTATAGTGTCTGTCCACACCTGATTACGCAGATGTGTTGCAAATGAGAGCACCGCTATCGTAACAGTAAGTATCGCGGGTATAAGCCTTCCGGCCTTCGGTAAATGTGTTTTTATCAGAAAGGCCCCTGTTACAACACCAATAATCAGCCCGACTGAGGGCAGGTACACACGATATTCATCGATAAGCATGGTTAGAGGTACAATGCTCGATTCCACGGAGAGAGTGATAAAAAACCAGAGTATCCCGAAACCCAAAAGGCGTGCCGCGTTCGGCGTGCCTAAGCATCTACTGTTGGTACTGCGTTCGGCGTCTTCTTTGCCTTTAGCTTTTATCATATTGCCTATCGCCCATCGCCTATTGCCTGCTATCATGTATACTCCCAGTCCAAATAATAAAGACAAAAATACAGCCGACAGTAATACCGGCGGGTCGAAGAAAGATTTATAGACGGGATAGTCATAATCGATCCTCTGGTCCACCGGGAAGAACAGCAATCTCAGGTATGTCACAATCACTCTGAATTGGGTAAAAAGATAGTCCCCCCGCGAGTAAACCTTGGCCCCATACGAGCCTGGATCAAGAACGCCGGACGTGCCGCCGGCAGTCCACAGGCCCAACGGTATAATAAAGAGGGTAAGGAGTATGGGGGCGAGATAAAGTATACGTCTGGCAGAGCCACAAAAAAAACAAAACTCATACAGAGCAATCACAAAGGGCAGCGTAAAAGCATTCTCTTTAGTCTTCATGGCTAGCACTGCTGAAAGAACGGTCAAGACTAACCACAGAACGCCCGAAGTTGAGAAGTTGAGAAGTTGAGAAGTTGGGATTTTGCTCATCTTCGTATCTTCACACCTTCGCACCTTCATAGCTGTGCGCTCCGTGGTTAAGGCAGGTCTTGCCTTTAAATAAAAAACAAGTGACAGTAGATAGAAAAAAGCGGTGAGAGAGGCGCATCTTTGGAACACATATGTCACCGCCTCCGTTTGCAATGGGTGGGCCGCAAACAGCATCGCAGAAAAGAATGCAATAGAGCCGCTATGCCCCGGACGCCCGACGCCCGATGCCTGAAGCATATACGGAGTTCTGAATGTCAGCAGTACGAAAAAATAAACCAGTATGGAGTTTGCAATATGGATGGCTATATTTACAATGTGGTACCCCGTCACTGATATACCATGTATCCTGTAGTTGAGCGCAAAGGTGAGATAAGCGACATAGCGGTTCATGAGGGCGCCGTAATATTCAAACCCTTGCGCCTCCGAGGGGCTTGTGAAAAAATGGAGGTCTTTTATAATGGGATTATTGACAATAAACGTGTTCTCATCCCACTGAAAGGGGGCGTTAAGTGTGTTCCCATAAATAACAAGAATAAGAAACACCACACAGGCAATATGGACAAGATAATGGTTCGCCAGAGATAGTCTCTCAGGAGATCCATTCTTCCTTTGTTTACCTGAGACCTTCACAACCAGAAATGCTTCCTCCTGATGTTGTTTTTACGAAGTGCTGTCCAGTCCCAACTGCTGCAACAGTTTAACATTCATGAAGTTGATCTTGCTCACGCAACGCCCGAAAAACAGCCCGCTAATTAAATCTTTTGTGTGAGAATACATTGTCAAAAAATACCTTGACTGTCGGGCTAAAATACTATAGAGTGATTCTATCTTTATTACAGGGGTAGCTTAGGAGGCATTATTTCTTAGCGAAAGGAGAAAGTAAAATGACCAAAATTATCCGTCCAGCCGTGTTATTAATTCTTGTCGTTACTTCTTGTAATTTTTTCGGCGCCAGTCCCAAGGACATCTTAGCTAAATATCTGACCAGTTATTACAAAGGGAATTATGGCGACGCATACACTCTTTTATCTGCGAAGGACAAGAATTTCAAAAATCAAAAAGAATATGAGACAGAATGTAACAACAATTTTTTCTCAAAACTCTTCGCCGGAAAAATTTCTTTCAATGTCAAAGAAATAAAAATGAATGACGATAATGCCGAAGCAACAGTTGAAATTACCGGCCCTGATTTGGGCAAAGCAGCGGGTGACATTATGGGCATCGCATTTGCCTCAGCATTTAGTGGCAAGAATGACGAAAGGGCAATGGAAGAGATGATCGCTGCTAAAATTAAGGACAAATCATTGCCAATGACTACTGCAATGCAAACATATGACCTTGTTAAAGACAAAGAAGGGTGGAGAGTCTTTTTCAATTGGGAAGGCCAGAAAAAAGCAGTGGAGATTTCCGAACAGGCGGCACAATTGGAAAAGAGCAAGCAATTTGAGGATGCAAAGGCAAAATATCAAGAGGCTGTTTCATTAGACAAAAACAATAAAACCGTTCAAGGAAAACTGGCCGGAATAGACAAAGAAATGGAAGCATATAAGGCCAAGAAAGTCTACTTCGACAAGATTGAAGTCCTGAATATTCATCTCGGTACTGACTTTCGTGGAGCGATAAGTGTATTTGGAGAGATAAAAAATAATGGCGATAGAACACTCAGGCAAGTTGAGGTAACGGCATACTGCCTTGATAAAAACGGTAAAACTGTCTTTGAGAAAACATATCATCCGGTGTTAGTCAGTGAATATTCATTAATGAATGACAAGACACCATTAAAGCCGAATTATAGCAGGCGCTTCGGTTACAAGCTCAATGATGCACCATCAAGCTGGAGCAAAAAAGTTAAAGTGGCTGTCACAGATATTGAATTTCAGTAGAAGATAACGCATATAAACCATAAATGGGATATCTATGTAGATAAATTGATGTCGGAGTGATAATGTTTCGATGGTTTCAAGGAATACTGACGACGCCTTCTTTGCGTTGACACTCTAATACCAGCGTTGAAAGATTCCTTGCACTCTCAGGAGTCAACTGAATAAACCGTGCGGCGACCGTCACGACATCGCCAACAACGTCAGTGCGCACCACCTTCGCCAAAGCCGCCATGGACTCGCCTATGAATGGTTTAATGTGCATTGCAAGCATGTCGTCGCAATTGTATCCCCACTTAGACCGGAACGAGATCCCAGACGTGCTAATGTTTACATCAGACCACTGTTTTAGCACACGCCGATAATGTCTCTTTAAATGATCAACATCAGAGGAAGGCGTAGATGGAACAGTGGCAAGCATCGCTAATACTTTAACCCTGAATGAATTTCGGCGGTTAGTGATTGATGATTGAGCCATAATCTAATATTACTTTAGATTGTGTCGAATTTCAACTTTTTCCCCAAGTCGGCTTCAGAGGCGGGGTTGGTAACTCCAGATCAAGAATATTTGGATGTTAACGAGAAAACAAGATGATTCTCTCTTGTAAAATGAATCACACGATGCCAGCATCGAGGAATTCCTGGATTAAATTACAGTTAACAAATAGGAAAAGAAATTCATGGCTGAAAGCATTATAAAACTACTGTCTCCTAAGATCGCGAGTAGTCAGGAAACTTTTGTTATTACAGCGCAGTCCTAAAACAAGATTCCGACATGTGCGCTGCGAACCGGCGACATCGAGAATACGCTGAGTTACGAGCGATAACCTGCATTAATCCGCCAGAAGCGACCCTACCGTTGCAGGATCAAGCTGGTGTATTTGTCCCAATTCCTGGCTGGACATGGAGGAGACACCGCTTAATATCCGGCTCAGTGTAGCAGAGATGAAAGCATCGTCCCCTGATGAGATAGTGACCTTATCCTCTACAGGTGACAATTCCGGTTCAGATCCCGGTGCCTTGGATTTTTCTGTAGCCGGATCTATCCTGGCTTGTTGGTGATTATAGTTTGGCAAGTTGTTTCCTATTGTCGCTGACATATTATGTGCCTCCAGCTTATTAAATTACATATTACTGATTAAACAGCAATTTATGTTCCAGTAACCATTATAGCAGACATGTATGCTAACTGGTTATAATTAAAGCAAATCCAAAACGTCTTCATTCATCCAACATTATGTTGATCTTTGCTTTAAGTGTGCAATTTTTGCTTAATGGATTTTTTTCCGCCTGATTATCTTCGCGGATCCCTTCTCAAAAAATTAGTTGAGATACAATGCTTGACAATAGTACAAGCGAAAAATATTATGGAAAAATTACAGATAAAATACCAGAGACATATATTGAGCTTATTATATTTCCCCGCAGGAGATCGGAAGCCTTTTGACATAAGGTCCAGTATTATTTCATACAATCCCAAAAAGAAGGGGAGGGTCACTTGCAAACTTTAGAGCAATTAACAATGATCATAAAATGTGTAAAAACCAGAACATCGGGCGCGTATTTTTGAAGCTTTTTAAGATGTTTTTTTTGCGTCGCAGTTCCGTGAGTCTATTTTAAGCTTAAAAAAGCCTTAAAAATCAAACGGAGAGGGAGGGAGTCGAACCCTCGATGAGTTTAACCCCATACACGATTTCCAGTCGTGCTCCTTCGGCCACTCGGACACCTCTCCAAGGAATAACAGTAAAAGTAAACTTTTACCGCGATTTAATTAAATATATTAGCATAGTTTTATGTTGTATTGAAAATCCATTAGAATTTTCAGCGTGGACACCAGAAGAAGTGGCATCCAAGGTATAACAGCTCGGACCTGAAAGTCCACATATTTTTCTATTGATTAAATCGGCGGATTACTGGTTGAAATATATGAACTTGGCAGAGGCTTAAATTTATGATAGTGGGAAGGACTTAGAAGGGCATGATGTTGCCCGACGTCGAATTCTGACCCAGTATAGGCGTCCAATTTGACGCACTTAAACTTGAAGCATCAAGGCAAATCAACATGTTATAGGCTAGGTGGGTCATGCTTCGGCACCGATATTGGGACAGAATTTAAAGCCGATTTAGAAAAATAAAAGGAATGATCTATTAAAGTAAAAGGTTTGTTGTTGTATCACTCGTCGCGCCGATTCTCTTAATACGGTCATGCTTAAGGGCGTCATATAATGATGAAGCGTAAGTTTCGGGGATGAATAGCAATTGGTCTGCCTGCGACTCGATGACTTCCCGGGCAAGGCGCTCCTCCTGGAGATCAAGGTTAATGGAGTAAAAGACGGCCTTGCCGCTTTCCTCTTTCTTTAATATCCCGTCGCTGACGCCGGTTGCCAGATATTTAGCAAATGTTGCTTCTGCCATATCTTGATTCAATTCCCTAAGCTCCTTGTACCGCATGGACTTGTTTTTAATTAAGTGCTTGTATATTTCATACAAGGCAAATCCCCCTTGGAGGGCTAGCGATTTTCTTTTTTGTTCCAGCCCGAATTTCAGTACAGATAATTCTGAAAAGAAAATAGCCTCTCTTGAAAAATTAATGGCAGGCATGAAGCTAAGACCTAGAAGCGATCGTAACAACTCATCGTAGAAGCGGCCGATCTGTTTATGGTAGTAATAAATGTGGCTATACGCATTGAGTTTGTTCAGTCCTAGGTCCCTCAGAAGGGCATGTTCGAGTATCCTGCAGAGTCTTTTGTTTCCGTTATTAAACGGGTGGACTGCATACAGAGATATATTAAGTAGGTTGAGGTTCGCAATTGATGGATTCGCCTTGTAATAAGCCAGCGCAGCGTCGATATTTTCCTCGACCTGCTGGTAATCGACTGGTTTATAACTTCGGCCAGGGCCGCCGGAAACATTAATGAGGTTGTTATTTCTGAGCCGCCCCGGAAAATAAGCGCTAAACTCTGGCAAATATGAAAAGGCATCGAGGCCTTTGGAGAGCCTACTATGCAAGTCTTTCAACAGATCAACGGATAGTTCGCCAGCTTTAATAGCATTATCGGAAACGTACCGGTAGCATTTCATTATATTGGCGAGTTCCAGACGGTCATATCTTTCTTTTTCGGTTTTGACATCCTGGTCATTCATTGGATCGTAATTCTGATCGACATTCAGCCGACGTTGTATTTCAGTTGCGTCGGTTTCTTTTAACAGGTTTGTCTGCTCTGCCTTTGATATCGCTAAAGATGATAATATCTCGTTTCGATTAATTAAATACTCGCGGACGTTAAAAGGAACCGTTGCTTCGTAGTTCATAACTTGATTATCGAGCTCAGTAAGAACGGTATCGGTCAGGAGTATTTTTTCCGGGTCAAAATAAAACCGGCTTAGAAAATCGGTTTTAAAAGGGTTTCGATTTATTGCTTCAAAATTACTCTGCCACATACTTCATGATCTCCTTTATATTGCTCTGCTATAATATCATAATCACTTCAAAATTACTATAAGCACATCTTTCTAAAAGGGAAAATTAACAAATTTGCGGAACGCCCTAGAACTACAAAAAAGATGAATCATCACCAAGGGCAAGGACATGTGGGTGGACTGTTTGCGTTTACGGAATGTTATAATGCTTTTATTAATGAATGTGAAAAAGAGGCCCTGGCATTGTTGCATGATTTGACAATCACACAGGATATCAAAGCGCTTGTCAAAAGACTTTGTGGCAACGGAATGAAGCCAAAAGATATTGCATTGAGATGGTACAAAAACTAAAAAAGGATAAAAAGCGCCTGTCAGGTATTTCCGAAGAACTGCGATTGGCCCTGGAGTATCAGAAAATGGGGTACCTGTCACAAGCTGAAACAATTTATCACCAAATATTGCGAAAGGATAAAAACAATGCTGACGCGTTGCATCTGCTGGGAGTTATAGCCCTGGAATCCGGAAAGCCCGAAGAAGGAATAGAATTAATTGAAAAAGCGATACGACTGGATCCGGCTGAGCCGACCTTTTACAATAATGCCGGTGAAGCATGCCGGACCATCAATAAATTGGATAAAGCGATAGCCTATTATCGCCGCGCGACGTCTTTGGCCCCTGATTTTTACACGGCTCATTACAATTTAGGCGTAGCACTGCAAGAACAGGGGAATCTTGATGAAGCAATAGTCTGTTTCCGCCGCACTTTGTCCCTTAGTCCCGATCATGCAGAAGCGCATTATAATCTGGGCAATGCGTTTCTGGACCAGGGAAAGCTTGAAGATGCAATAGCCTGTTACCAAAAGGCGCTGTCCTTAAAACCGGATTATGCCGATGCTCATAACAGTTTGGGCAATGCCTTTCACGACCAGGGGAAGCTTGATGAGGCGATAGCCTGTTACCAAAAGGCGCTGTCCTTAAAACCGGATTATCCGAACGCGCATAACAATTTGGGCAATGCCTTGCAGGACAGGGGGAGGCTTGAGGAAGCAAGGGAGTGTTATCTTAAAGCGTTTGAGTTAAATCCTGATGACGGCATCAGAATAAAATTAGCCGCGTTGATGCCGATAATCATGCCGTCAGTAGAAAGCATAATTCATTTTCGCAGGCAGTTTGAGCAGTCTATTAGCGGTCTCATTGAAAATGGTATAGTACTGATTAATCCGCTTAAACAGGTCGGCCTGACCAATTTTTTCATGGCCTTTCATGGACTCAACAATCGGGAGTTGCAGGTTAAATTGGCAGAACTTTATTCAAACGGCTGCCCTTCGCTGCTTTATACCGCGCCTCATTGCCGGAAAAAATGCAGCATTGAAAGAACCCGAAAAATAAAGATTGGTTTTATTTCGACCTTTTTTTATAAACATACCATAGGCAAGCATTTCAGCGGGATCATTTCAAATCTGTCCCGCGAACACTTCAACGTGCATGTTTTTTTCGGCAAAAAGAGATCCGATGAGATATCGCAATTTATAGAAAGCGAGGCCGATAAGTCCGTGTCACTTTCTCCTGACCTGGAAACAGCCAGAAAACAGATCGCCGGGTGTGAACTCGATGTGCTCCTTTATACGGATATAGGAATGGACCCGCTGACTTACTTCCTGGCTTTTTCGAGACTGGCGCCTGTGCAATGCGTGACATGGGGGCATCCTGATACTACGGGGATACCCGGCATCGATTACTATATATCCTGTGAAGATTTTGAGACAGAGGGCTCTGAGGAGCAATACTCTGAATGCCTTGTGAAATTGAAAAACGTACCGAATTATTTCTTTCCCCTTGACGCTGTTAAGTTGACGGACATGCAGGACGTCAGAGAAAGATTTAGGCTTCCGGAGAAAAACAGGCTTTATACTGTTCCTCAAAGCATTTTCAAATTTCATCCGGACTTTGACGCTGTTCTGGGGGAGATTTTACGCCGCGATAGCGATAGCCTGCTGGTACTGTTCGAATCCGTATCATACAAATTTTTGAACTCACTACTTATGGACAGATTCCTCAAATCAATTCCGGATGTGGCGGATAGGATAATCTTCCTGCCGCGTCTTTCTTTCAGCGACTTTCTCGGTTTTATCAAAGGAGCTGATGCTGTATTGGATACTCCTTATTTTTGCGGCGGCACCACCAGCCTGGAGTTGTTCGCTGTCGGCTGTCCTATAGTAACATGGCCGGGAAATAGCATGGCCAGCCGTTTTACCTATGCCTACTATAAAAAAATGGACATCATGGACCTGGTCTGTAATGATAGTGAACAATATATACAGCAGGCCGTGCGGCTCGCCAATGACAAGGACTGGAAAAGTCATATAAGCATGAGAATAATGGAAAGGAATAGTATTTTTTATAACAATATTGATCCGGTGATAGAAATGGAGCAATTTTTCCAGTCGGCATTGACGGCTCTTTGCCGGACGGCTTCGTAGACACCGACCGATGCTGCACATAGAGGTGAAATATCTGAGGGCATATAACGGATTTTAGAATCTGGCAAAAGAACGGATATTGAAAGGAGTCATTGTCATGGCAAATCCAGTCTCTCTACCGGCAGTGCCGGATAGTTTTCAAAAGATCAAGCATGTCGTGGTCCTTATGCTTGAAAATCGCTCCTTTGACCATCTCGTAGGCTTTATGCGGGCGAACAGTCCGAACATAGCCGGGCTTAAGGGTGACGAAATAAATTACCCTGATCCGAACAATAGCCTATCGCCACAAACGGTCGGTAAGGCCACCTCTTTCAAGATGCCTTTTGATCCCGGTCATGAATTCATGGATGTGCAACTTCAACTTTATGGCCCTAAGAACCCGTCATTTGCCGCTTCGTCACCAACCCCGAATTCTCCGACCGAGCCGGCGCTGATGAACGGCTTTCTTTGCAGCGCCATCTCCAACGCTAAACAACAAAAAGTCGTCGAAAAAGACGCACTGCGAATAATGGAATGCTTCCAGCCGGAGCAGGTGACGGTACTTTCCGCTCTCATCCGAGAATTCGCCCTGTTCAATTTCTGGCATTCTTCTCTGCCGGGGCCGACTTGGCCCAACCGCTTTTTCGTGCATGCGGCCACCTCCGGCGGACTCACCGACAGTCCTGATGATGAAAGGATTCTCAAAGGATTTTCATTCCCGAATGGTACAATCTACGAAAGGCTGGCCCAGGTAAAGAAGGAATGGCGCATCTATCATGGCGACTTGCCGCAGACTGCCGGCATTGATAGCCTGCGAGTGGAATTTTTAAATCCGCTTACAAAGAACTTTCGCAGAATGGATGACTTCACATCAGACGTAACCTCAGGAGACCTGCCGGAATACACGTTCATCGAGCCAACGTACAACACAGGCAACAATTACGTGAACGGCAATTCCATGCACCCTGTAAACGACATCAGGAAAGGAGAACTTCTTATTAAACAGGTGTATGAAACCCTCCGAAAGTCGGCATTGTGGGATAAGGTCATGCTCGTCGTCACCTTCGACGAACACGGCGGCTTCTATGATCACGTATCACCGCCTTCTGCGGCGCCTACCGGCGATGATACTCGCTATGCTAATCCTGAACACCCATTCGCCTTTGATCGCCTCGGGGTGCGTGTGCCGGCAGTCGTGGTTTCGGCCTACACACAAAGGGGGTCAGTGATCGGTACGGATGCAAGTAACGCCGCAACCTGCTTTGACCACACTTCCATCCTGGCCACAGTAAAAAAGCTTTTAGGCCTGAGCTTCCTGACCAATCGGGACGAGAACGCCAATACCCTTGAGATAGCCTTGAACTTGGATACTCCCCGCCTGACACCTGCGGAAGCCCTCACGACCTTACCGGACCCAGCGCCTGATTCCGTGATGCAACTTCCCGTAACTGCGCCGGTTGAACTGCCCCTTTCCGGGTTCCAGAAAAACCAGTTGGCATTGGCCCATGCATGCAACGTGCAGATTTCCGACCCGGCACAGCACCAGGCACTTAAAGCCAGGTTTGAAAACATTACTACGCAGAAAGATGCTGCTGATTACATTCGGGAAGTGGAAGACAAGGTTCATTTAAGGCGAGTTCAGAAAAAATAATAATGTCACGAAGATCGGGCCTGCAATCTCGTAAAGGCTCAGGGCAATATCTAAAGGTAACTGAAAATTAACACAGCTGTAAAATTCAGTTAATAAAGGAGTGCTATTATACTAAAGCGTAAATTATAAGGAGGGAGCAATGAATAATAGCGGAGACGCGGCCTCTACCAAAATTCACGGAAACCGGGGTTTGAATATATCGCCCGAAGAACTGGGCCGGGACTTTGAGCGCCATCTCTGCTTCACCCTCGCCAAAGACCTCTACACAGCAACGGACCGGGACAGATACCATGCTCTCGCATTGTCTGTGCGAGACCGGCTGATTGACCGATGGATACACACACAACAGAATCATCACAAGAACTCTGTAAAGAGGGTGTATTATCTTTCGATGGAATTTCTCATGGGCCGGCTCCTCGGCAACAATGTGATCAACCTTCAGATTGAAGAGACCTGCAAAGAAGCATTGCGGAAGTTCGGCATAGACTGGGTCGCCCTGCGGAATTATGAAGCCGATGCCGGCCTTGGCAACGGGGGACTGGGTCGTCTGGCAGCATGTTTTATGGATTCACTTTCGACCCTTCATGTCCCTGCAATAGGCTACGGCCTCCGGTACGAGTATGGCATTTTCAAGCAGCGCATCGTGAACGGTTATCAGGTGGAGGACGCCGATCCCTGGCTCAAGCACGGCTACCCCTGGGAGATTGCCCATCCGGAGTTCTCCTTCGAGGTCCATTTCGGCGGCCGTGTTGAGACCCGGCCCGGACCAAAGGGGCCTGAATGGAAATGGGTGGACAGCAGGCCCGTCATTGGTATGCCGTATGATTTGCCTGTTGTGGGATATGGTGGACACACCGTCAATACCCTCCGACTGTGGTCCTGCAGGGCCTCCGAGGATTTCGACTTCGAGGATTTCAATCGCGGGTCATACGTCGAAGCTGTGGCAAACAAAGTGCAGGCTGAGAACCTCACCAAGGTCCTTTATCCCAACGACAATATATTCGAGGGCAAAGAGCTGCGTCTTAGACAGCAGTATTTCCTTGTCTCCTGCTCACTGCAGGACATAATCCGTCGGTTCAAAGCAGACAGCGCGGACTTTGAGGGGTTGCCGGGCAGGGTGTTCCTGCAGCTCAACGACACTCATCCCGCACTGGCCATCCCTGAACTTATGAGGATACTGATAGATGAGCAGGGGCTGGACTGGAATAAGGCGTGGGATATTACCACTGCGTGCATCGGTTACACCAACCATACGATTTTGCCCGAGGCGCTGGAGGTTTGGCCGGTAGAGATGTTCAGTAAACTTCTTCCCCGTCATTTGCAGATCATTTACGAAATTAACGGCAGGTTCATGCGATCGGTTGCGACGCGATATCCGCTTGACATTGATCGCCTGAGACGTATGACTATAATCAGTGATGAAAATGGTAAACAGGTCCATATGGCCCACCTTGCTGTTGTTGGGTCCTGCTCCGTCAATGGCGTCTCAGAGATCCACACCGGGCTCCTTAAGGAGAGGGTGCTGCGTGATTTTGCGGAGTTCTGGCCTCAGAAATTCAATAACAAGACCAATGGGATTACGCCCCGCCGTTGGCTGCTGAAGGCAAACCCCGGACTGGCCGGTCTTATCACGGAAACGATTGGCGACAGCTGGATTATGGACCTAGATCAGCTCAGGAGACTCGAACCGCTTGCCACGGATGAAGTATTCCAGGCGAGATTCAGAGAGGTAAAACAGCATAACAAGACAGCCCTGGCGGGATACATCCGGGCCCGGCTTGGTATCAATATTTCAACTGACTCAATGTTTGACGTCCAGGTGAAGAGGTTCCACGAGTACAAGAGGCAGCTCCTGTTCGCCCTTTACGCAATTGTACGATACAACCAGATCAGAGATAACCCCGCGCTGGGTTTTGTCCCCCGCACCTTAATTATCGGTGGTAAGGCTGCGCCCGGTTTCTTTATGGCGAAGCTGATAATCAAACTTATCCATCAGGTTGCGGATGTGGTCAACAATGACCCATTGGTACAGGATATATTAAAGATCGTTTTCGTCCCCAACTACAGGGTTTCGCTTGCTGAATTGATTATTCCTGCCGCTGACCTCAGTGAGCAAATATCACTTGCAGGCACAGAGGCCTCGGGCACCGGGAACATGAAGTTTCAGCTTAACGGGGCCCTGACTATCGGGACACTCGATGGCGCCAATGTCGAGATGCGGGAAGAGGTCGGACAGGACAATATCTTTATTTTCGGCATGACTGCGGATGAAGTCGAACAGCGACGTCCTTCGTACAACGCCTGGGACATATACAACAGCGACATGGAAATACGCAGGGCTATTCAGCTCATCGAAGAGGATTTCTTCAGCATGTTTGAGCCGGGCATCTTCCGTCCTATTGTTCAGGCACTGCTCTATGAAGGCGACCATTATATGCTTCTGGCTGACATGCGTGAGTACATAGACGCACAGGCCCGCGCGGATGCATTATACAAGCTGCCGGTGCAATGGGATGAAAAGGCAATCCTGAATGTAGCCCGCTCCGGAAAGTTCTCGTCTGACCGCACTATACGAGAATATGTTTCCGACATCTGGCGCCTGGAACCGTGCGACCAGTGTTCGCTTTAGCATTTAGGGGGGTCCGGGACTTATTCGCCCGGAGTTTATTACATGGTGTATCCGCTCTCCCCGTGTTGAGACAGATCGAGGCCAAGCATTTCAGATTCATTATCGAGTCTTAATCCTATGAGCTTGTCCAGCACTTTCAGGATCACGGCAGTAATACCAAAAGAATAGACCATTGTTGCCCCAATGCCTATAACCTGGGTCATGAAGACACCGGAGCCGCCGCCGGTGCTGTTAAAGAACAGGCCATCCGCTCCAGCCGGGTTTATGAGCTTTTGGGCTAAAAGCCCTGTTGCAAGTGTGCCGAGGATGCCTCCGACTCCATGGACCCCGAAAGCATCAAGCGAGTCATCGTAACCCAGGCGGGTCTTCATATGCAGCGCCAGGTAACAAACTGAACCGGCGCATAATCCTATAAGCAGGGCGGACATGGGTCCCACAAATCCGGATGCCGGCGTAATTGTAGCGAGTCCTGCTATGGCTCCGGTTGCCGCACCGAACATGGTCGGCTTGCCTTTGTGAAGCCACTCTATGACCAGCCATATGAGCGTTGCGCCTGCCGCCGATATATGAGTGACTGCAAAGGTCATGGCGCTCAGGGCGCCTGAGGAAAGAGCACTGCCTGCATTGAATCCAAACCATCCGAACCATAAGATCCCGGCGCCGAGCACGGTCAAGGGAAGGTTATGAGGTGTAAAGTCATGCGCATGCCCCTTTCTTTTCCCTATAAGTATAGCGGCAGCCAGTGCAGATATGCCTGATGTCACATGAACTACCATCCCCCCGGCAAAATCGAGCGCACCCATATTTTTAAGCCAGCCTCCGCTGCCCCATATCCA
>CAWHNC010000023.1:0-27857 GCA_963830245.1 Nitrospirota bacterium | reverse complement strand
AGACTCCCATGTCGACAGCGGCCCTGCGCCCGACTCAAAATGCCTCGACAGCGACCCATATGCTCAATGGTGCCTCGAAGAGTGCGCAATGAACGCCACGCAAAATAAGCCGCCGGGGACAAGAATGATTTTCCCCGTTTCGGCCGCGCGTCAACTCGTGTATAAGATTGACTTTCTATGCCTGACCTCAAAATCCTGCTGTCGCGCGAACAAATTGCCCAGCGCGTCGCCGAAATGGGAGCCGAAATCGCTCGCGATTTTCACGGGCAATCGGTCATTTTTTTGGCGTTCTGAAAGGTGCAGCCATCTTTCTCAGCGACCTGGCCCGCCACGTGCCGCTCGATGCGACGTTCGACTTCATCGGTGTCTCCAGTTATGGCAACCGGCCCACTTCCAAGGAAGATCCCGTCGGCCACGCCGCCTGGGATTCGCTCGGCGAAGTTCGCGTCACCGAGGATATGGACCAGTCGCTGGCCGATCGCAACGTGATCCTGGTCGAAGACATTCTTGAGCACCGGCCTGACCCTGAATTACATCACCAAACTTGTGATGGCCCACCAGCCACGCTCCCTGAGCATTGCCGCGCTGCTGGACAAGCCGTCCCGGCGCAAGATGCCCATTAAGGCGCGTTATATCGGCTTCACCATTCCCGATGCCTACGTGGTCGGCTATGGCCTCGACTACGCCGAGCGCTTCCGCAATCCAACTCGATGCCGGTCTCGATCTCGTCGGAGAGCTTGTAGCCGTCCGGGCCGAACAGCTTGATGCCGTTGTCGGCGAACTTGTTGTGCGAGGCCGAGATCATCACCCCGAGATCGGCGCGCATCGAGCGCGTCATCATCGCCACCGCCGGCGTCGGCAGCGGCCCGAACAGGCGCACGTCCATGCCCACGCGGTGAAGCCGGCCACCAGCGCCGGCTCGATCATGTAGCCGGACAGGCGCGTGTCCTTGCCGATCACCACACTGTGGTCAGAGATCATATGCTGCAAATGTTTATGTTTCTTGCCGGGTTGCTTTACGTCCTTATGCTCAGCGAGAAAGAGGAAGTGTTAAAATAACCTATGGCTATGTCTATTGACAAGATTTTCGGCGGCCGCGCATCGGGGAGCACAAAAGAAGATATCGCTGTTTTCTGGCGCCTTTCCAGGCCTTATATAGTAAGATTGGCTGCTGCCATGGCATGCAGTCTGGTCCTTTCGGGGATAAACGGCGCCATTGCCTGGGGCACAAAATCCGCTGTAGACGACATTTTAATCATGAAAAAGGCAAGTTACCTTTATTTACTGCCGGTTGGCGTTATCGTGCTTTTCTCGCTGGACGGTCTTTTTTCCTTCTGCAACAACTACCTTATGTCGTCGATCGGAGCTAAGATCGTGAGGACCGTGAGACGTGAGGTTTATAACAAGATACTTTCGCTGCCCATTGCTTTTCATTCCCGGACTTCCAGCGGGGTCATTGTTTCAAAAATCCTCAATGACATCGGAATTTTGCAGGGCACGATGGGCACGATAAAAGACTTCTCTGTCGAGATCTGCACCGTCGTTGTTCTTGCAGGCGTCGCTGTTTCCAGGAAATGGGACCTCGCCCTCCTCGCTTTTATAGTAGTCCCCCTGATCATTTACAGCATAGGCAATCTTGGTTCGAGGATGAAAAAAACGACCATGCTGTCCCGGATAATCATGGCCAGGATTACGACGATCATCAACGAGAGCCTTCAGGGCATCAGGATCATCAAGGCTTTCACAATGGAACAGGAGCTGAAGGCAAAGAATGATCGGGAGCTTGCCGATTTTTACCGCAACTCGATGCGGGAGACGCGAATCAGTGAAGCATCCTACATGATTGCCGATGCCCTGGGAGGAATTGGTATTGCTATTATTATGTTCTACGGTTTCAGTCTGGTGCTCTCGAATAAAATCACTCCGGGAGATTTTGTCTCCTTTTTGGCCGCCATAGGGTTGATGTTTACCCCTCTCAAGCGTCTGAGCCGGGTACATAACAACTTCCAGCAGGGCCGCACCGCGATCGAGAGGATCAGGGAGATCGTTTCATCCGAACCTGAAAAACAGGGCGGTGAAAATATAGATGTGAAAGGCGACATTGTTTTCGACAATGTTATCTTCAGATATCCTTCGTCTAACAACGACGCGCTGCACGGTCTCAGTCTGCATGTGAGACCGGGGGAGATAGTCGCCCTCGTGGGATACAGCGGCGCTGGAAAAAGCACGCTTGTCGACCTTGTCGCGGGTTTTTGGTATCCGACCGGAGGGGGACTTTATATTGACGGCAGGGATATAAGGGACCTTTCCCTCCAATCCCTCAGAAGGCACATAGGATCTGTAACACAGGACATTATTCTTTTCGACGATACCGTAAAGGCAAATATATTATTCGGTCGTCCGGGTGCTGCCGACGACGAAGTGATCGAGGCCGCTAAGGCAGCGTTTGCCCACGAATTCATTATGGAACTGCCCCATGGCTATGAAACCATGATAGGCGAGCGGGGAGTGAGATTATCCGGGGGGCAGAAGCAGAGGATCACTATTGCCCGGGCGATAATCAGAAACCCCTCCATCCTGGTCCTGGATGAGGCCACCTCTTCGCTCGATACCGAATCAGAGCACCAGGTGCAGAAGGCGCTCGAAAAGTTAATGTCAGGCAGGACAACAATTGTTATAGCACACCGGCTCTCGACAGTCCAGAAAGCTACGCGGATCGCCGTCCTGAGCAGCGGCAGGATCATTCAGGAAGGCACTCACGCAGAACTGCTCGCAAGCGGGGGTCTGTACCAGGAACTTTACAGCATGCAGTTCATGAACGTGGAATCGGCCTGAATGTGGAAGTTATTGCTGCAAGGCCGGTTAAGAAGAAACCTGCACAGAAACTCACCCTTAACGCCGGATAATTTAAAAAATTCCAAGGTCATGCTTTTCTCTGTCTTTTCCCGTTACGGGGACAGCATTATCGCTTTCAGGACCATAAATGAGTTCATGGCCCTTTATGCCGAAAAGTCCTTTATTCTGGTGACCTCTCCACAGATGGTCCCGTATGCCCGCAGAATCATAAAAGGCAAAATCGAATTGTACGAAGTAAACAAGAGAAAAAATCCCATCAAGTTTCTGACTATAGTGAACATGCTGCGCAGGCGGAATATCGATATAGGTCTCAATCCCTGGAGCCATGGTGATGATTCAAAATTCTTTATAACGTTTGCGAGCCATTTTTCGCTTTTCGGCTCCATTGTTGCTTACTCAAAGGAACATAACCTATACGAAAGGGTACGGGACTATCTTTTGATGGAAGCTGCGGCTGTTGCCGCTGCAAAGCCGGATATTTGCGCTGTCTCTAATATACTTCTCTCACCTTTCTCAACAGATATCACAAAAAGCCTGAACAGCAATGATGTCGGGACCCTCATCGGCCAAATCAGGCAGCGCTTTCCCGGCGCAAAAATAACAGTGGCCCTGCAAGATAAAGAGCGCGGCAGCCTTTGGCCTGATACTGATGTGTTTATTTTCGGGAAAAGCCTGAAAAGGTCAGAAGCGTTTCTCAGGCTGCTGGAATCCTCTGACCTGTTCATAGGTGTTGACGCAGGACCACTGCACCTCGCTGATGCTCTGGGGGTCAGTGCAATCGGAATCTTTGGCCCTACGGCCCCCGAAACTGTTTTGGACAGGACCAGCTCAATCCTTCCTGTCCGGCATGCATGTCTTGACGGCACATTCTGTTTTGTCAGACAATGCAAAAACCCTGTTTGTATTCATGAGCTTTTCAGGGGCGAGTTTTTATCCCACACTAATCGGGCGGAATTTGACAGGAAACTCAGGCTCGAGACAGAAGTGTGTCCTTTTTCTGCTAAATAATCTTCTGAAGATTTAACCTATGCTTCATACCCATGTAACATTAATTTGTTATGCTCATTCCAGCAAGTGAAAAGTTCTCTCAGTAATGTGAATGGTTGTTATATGTGTAACGTGGATATACAGATAAGCTGATCAGTGGCTCAAGTGTCTCATACTCTTATATAACTTCACCGCAGACATCCAGTGAGTCGCAAATTACAATCGCTTTTCGTGCCGGTGCATCTAATATGCGTTTATTCAAGAAGGTCATAGACATAATAATAAAATTGATGATTCCGCTCGTAATCCTCGCTCTGATGATAGGGATTGCGAGAATATTCCTTGATTTAAGGGAAGTTTTCAAGAGCCCAACCATCGCGGGCGGTTTTGATATCATGGTTTCCAATATCCTCTCGATGTTCATTATCGTTGAGCTTCTCAAAGGGATCATCGAATATTTTGAGATACACAGGGTGAAGATTACCTTTATCACCGATGCAACATTGGTTTTTATCCTCAGGGAAGTCATGATCGGCATTTATAAACGAGGTATGGGCTGGACCGAAATCCTTTCAATTTCAGCTCTTTTGCTGGTCATCGGCGTTATAAGGACCATGGCTATAGTTTTTTCGCCGGACAAGAATAAGGAGGTGGCTGTCCATGAATAAGGATCAAATCGGGAGAATTGAAACTATAGTAATAACCATTACATTGATAACAGGTATGCTATTAATTATGCTCCATTGGAGTTGACCGCGCAACTGCTTAAACCTGCATCTATAATGGCAAGGCAGGTGATTTACACGTTTCCCGTTTCCGTGGTACGATAAGCACTACATAATGTTTCCAATATGACAGGGCCGGGGAACCATCACGTGCGCTTAGACACTGTTGTGTGCAGGGCCGGCCGAAGTCGATATGGAATACCTTGGGGAGGCGCATGGTGCGTTACGGTGAGAAGGCGATTAAAGAAGCCTGTTTGGAAATATGGGACAACCCGGCCCCAGGGCGCGAGTATGAGATTGCTATTGCCTATCCTGAATTTACCTGCCTCTGCCCCAGGTCAGGATACCCTGATTTCGCGACGATAAAAGTAAACTACATCCCTGCTAAAAAGATTGTCGAACTGAAATCATTCAAGCTATACCTGAACGCTTTCAGGGACACCCATATATCGCACGAGGAAGTGACTAACAGGATTTATGATGACCTGAAAAGCCTGCTCAGGCCGCGGTATATTGAAGTTATCGGCGATTTTAACCCAAGGGGGAATGTAAAGACCGTTATACGGGTCGCATCAAAAAGGTCTTCGCAAGGCACCCAAAAAGTTTAAAGACCTTTTAGGGGTCCCTTTGCCCGCTCTATAAAAAGTCTCATTTTCTTGAGATCCTTCTTGCCTTTTTTCTCTTCTATCCCGCTGCTGACATCAACGGCATAAGGCTTTACCCGCCTGATCGCATTCTCGACATTATCGGCATTAAGTCCCCCGGAAAGAATAATTTTGCCGAACCGTTTGGCTTCAACAGCGATCTCCCAGTTAAATATCTGGCCGGTGCCCCCGAATTGTCCCGGCGAATAGGAATCCAGGAGAAAGGCCGACACTTTGCTGCATGCCTCAAGCGGTTTCAGGTCGGTAAAGTCTTTTATCCTTAGTGACCTGATGACCCTGTGCCAGGCGGCACATACGGCAGGGGCCTCTTCACCGTGCAGTTGAAGCACATCCATTCCCGAATATTGCAGGACCTCCCTCATTTTTTGCTCCGTCTCATTAACAAAGACGCCGACGGTAGCAACAAACGGAGGCAAAAAGGAGGTTATCTCCCGTGCTGTTTCAGGAGAAACATATCTGGGGCTTCCCTTGAAAAAAATGAACCCAAGCGCATCGGCCCCATAGTCGACCGCGGCCAAGGCATCTTCGATATTCGTTATGCCGCAAATCTTAACGCATACCATATTTAAAGTATATCACAGGCATTTAAGATAATTCGAAATTCATACAGTCGGGCTTGGGAAATGACGTTTTCCCTGTTGTCCCATACCGCGACTTTATCTATTGGTTATGTTATATTATGAAGGGTTTGCGAATAAATAAATTGTGCATTCAGGCGCTCTGATTTGCAATTTATTTATTCACGAACCCTGATGTCTATCAGAATTATCGGAGGAAATTATGGCTATAATTACAATATCAAGAGGTACTTATACAAAGGGAAAAGAGATAGCGGAAAAAGTTGCGGAAAAGCTTGGATATGATTGTGTTGCAAGGGAAACGGTGATCGAAGCGTCACATGAATTCCATGTGCCGGAAACCAAGCTTGTAAGGGCGCTGCACGACGCCCCTTCTATTTTAGACAGATTCTCTTACGGCAAAGAAAAATTCCTTGCATATTACGAAGCCTCTTTTCTGAAATACCTTCAAAAAGACAATATTGTATACCATGGGCTGGCTGGACACTTCCTGCTTAAAGGGGTTTCTCACGTTCTAAAAGTCCGAATTATTGCCGACATGGATGAACGTGTAAAATTAGAGATGCAACGTGAAAATATATCTGAGAAACAAGCATACAGACTTCTAAAAAATGACGATGAAGAAAGGGTCAAATGGAGTAAATACGTATATGGCATAGACACGAATGACCCTTCGCTTTACGACATGGTGATTAAGACAAGAAAAATAGCCGTCGATGACGCTGTAGATATTATTTGCCACGCTGTTAAACTTCAGGCTTTCGCCACCTCACCCGAATCCAAACAGGTATTTGACAATTTGCTTCTTGCAGCAAATGTTAAAGTTGCAATAATAGAAATAGCTCCTGCTTCAGAAGTCTACGCTCACGATGGCCTTGTGAGTATTAAGACAAGCACATCCGAGAGCAACGAGGAAGAAATCAGTACTACCATTAAAGAAGCTGCGCTGAAAGTAGATGGCGTCAAAAAGGTTGAGGTGTATGTAATGCCTGTATTGCCGTTCAGCGCATAACAAATTTCAGCCGGTCAGTCTCACTCCATAGTCATATATTATGTCGCAATAATATATGATATAATAACCAATCCACGGGGGTTCCCTGCCCTGGTCAAGAAAGTTTCTGGAGGAATGAAATTAAGAAGCTGCCGGACAAAAAAGGATACTTTGGACTTTATGGCGGAAGGTTCGCCCCTGAAACTCTTATTCCGGCTCTCGAAGAACTTGAGAAAGCTTATAACAGAGCAAAAAGGGATACGTTGTTTCAAAAAGAGCTGCGGCATCTGCAAGCAACCTATATAGGAAGGCCGACGCCCCTTTATTTCGCAAAACGACTCACGGAAAAGCTTGGCGGAGCTAAAATATATTTAAAGCGTGAGGATCTTGCCCATACAGGGGCGCACAAAATCAATAATGCGTTGGGACAGGCCCTGCTTGCAGAGAGGATGGGCAAGAAAAGACTCATAGCTGAAACCGGCGCGGGGCAGCATGGTGTGGCAACCGCCACAGGCGCCGCCCTTGTTGGGCTGGAGTGCGATATCTATATGGGAACTGTCGATATGCAGAGACAGTCCTTGAACGTATTCAGAATGAAACTGCTTGGCGCCACGGTCAAAGAGGTGGATATCGGCTCCAGGACGCTGAAAGACTCTATTAATGAGGCACTCCGGGATTGGACTACCAATGTCCGCACTACCCATTATGTGCTTGGCACTGCTTTTGGGCCTCATCCCTTTCCCATGCTGGTGAGAGACTTTCAGTCAATCATCGGAAAAGAAGCAGCCGCGCAGATACTAAAAGCTGAGGGCCGGTTGCCTGACTATTTGATTGCCTGTGTCGGCGGAGGCAGCAATGCAATCGGCTTGTTCAATGAATTTCTCGATACGGACATCAGGATGATCGGTGTTGAGGCTGGAGGGAAAGGGATAGATTCAGGGGAACATGCGGCACGGTTTGCCGGCGGTTCAACCGGTATTTTACAGGGCTGCAAAACGTATCTGCTTCAGGACCATAACGGCAATGTGCTGGACACCCATTCTGTTTCCGCAGGACTCGACTACGCCTCTGTCGGTCCGGAGCACTCTCATCTCAAAGAATCGGGAAGAGTAGAGTATACCTTTGCAACCGATGACGAAGCCCTTGCGGCGTTTGAAACGCTCTCCCGGACCGAAGGCATTATCCCTGCACTCGAATCCGCCCATGCGCTTGCAGAGGTGATCAAGCGTGCCCCGGCACTGCCGCGCGACAGTATAATCATTGTCAATCTTTCAGGCCGGGGAGACAAAGACGTTCAACAGGTAGCAAAAATAAAGGGAATAAACCTTTGCGTGTGAACCCCATGCACAAAACCAGAATATCCGTTATGTTTGAGGCATTGCGGGCCCGGAGTAAGAAGGCCTTTATCCCCTATCTTATGGCAGGCGACCCGGACGCCGGGACAACACTTAAACAGGTCTTTCTTTTGGAGGGCTGCGGCGCTGATATCATTGAGCTGGGAGTGCCTTTCTCCGATCCGCTTGCGGATGGCCCCACAATACAAAAAGCTGCTGGACGTGCCCTGAAATCAGGTACTACGCTCAGGAAAGTGCTCTCTATGGTTAGGGACATCAGGCTCCAAACTCAAATCCCCTTAATACTGATGACATATTATAATCCGGTATTTAAATATGGAGAGGAGGCATTCATACAGGATGCAATACAGGCGGGCGTTGACGGCGTTATCGTTCCCGACCTTCCCCCGGAAGAGGCCGGAGAGCTTATAAGGCTATCCAGGCAAGGCTCAGGCGGAAAGCGGCTTGACACCATTTTCCTCATTGCTCCTACCTCTACCCCCATGCGAATAAAAAAGATAGCTGCTGCGAGCAGCGGTTTTGTATATTATGTCTCTATGACCGGTATTACCGGGACAGCCCTTCGACTTGATGAAGAGTTCAGGAGGCATTTGGACCTGGTCAAACAGGCCACAGATAAGCCGGTGGCAGTAGGCTTTGGCATTGCGTCGCCCGATCAGGCACGCCTGGTCGCGCAGATAGCCGATGGCGTTATTGTTGGGAGCGCCCTGGTGAAGGTTTTCAATGAGACCCCCGAAAAGGCGGAAGACTTGATCAAGGGACTGAAGGAGGCGATATAAGCAAGTAGGCATCAAATCAGTAGGCAGTAAGGAGTAGGCAGTAAGCAGCAAAGATAAAAGCTTACTCTTTACTTTTTGTCCTTTACTGCTTACTCCTTACCGCCTACTGTTTACTGTTTATTTATATGACCTGGTTTAAAAAGACAAAAGAAATAAAGTCAGAAAAAAAAGTAAAAATTCCCGAGGGGTTATGGATAAAGTGCAACAGTTGCAAGGAGATAATCTATAAAAAGGAAATCGAGAAAAATCTCCAGGTCTGTCCAAAGTGCAACTACCACTTCAGGATCAGCGCTTCCGAACGCATCCAGTTCATAGCTGACGAGGGCAGCTTTGTCGAGATCGACAGCGAACTCTCAACAGCCGATCCACTTCAATTTAAAGATTCTGTTTCCTATGCAGAGAGACTTGAGGAAAATACTAAAAATAGCGGCTTGAAAGAAGCTGCAATATACGGGGACGCTACGATCAACGGCAGACCCGTTGAAGTGGCTATCATGGATTTTTCCTTTATGGGTGGAAGCATGGGATCGGTGGTCGGTGAAAAAATTGCCCGCGCCGCGGAACGCGCCATGGAAAGGAAGATACCGCTTATAACTGTTTCATCTTCTGGGGGCGCGCGTATGCAGGAAGGCATGTTCTCGCTTATGCAGATGGCAAAGGTGGCTGCTGCTATCGGTAAATTAAAGGAAACCGAACTGCCCTATATATCCATTATTGCGGATCCCACTTTCGGCGGGGTCACCGCAAGCTTTGCAATGTTAGGCGATATTATTATTGCTGAACCCAAAAGCCTTATCGGGTTTGCAGGCCCCAGGGTGATCGAGCAAACCATTAAACAGCAGCTGCCTGAAAACTTCCAGAGGGCGGAATTCGTGCTCGAGCATGGCATGATAGACCTTATTGTCGAGAGAAAAGAATTAAAAAATACCATATACACTTTAATTGATCATTTGACCTTCTCCTCTCAGGAATCATGATTTATACCGGCGCTATCCAGTATTTGTACGACCTGCAGAGGCACAGTATAAAGCTTGGGCTGGAAAGGACGGAAAAATTTCTTGCTGTTCTGGGCGATCCTCACTGCGAGTTCCATGCCGTGCATGTTGCAGGCACAAATGGAAAAGGCTCAGTTGCTGCAATGGTTGCCTCCATGCTCAGGTCCGATGGTTTAAGGGTCGGGCTCTTTACCTCACCGCACATGGTCAGTTTTACCGAAAGAATCCGAATAAATGATTCTCAGATCTCTGAAACAGAAGTGGTACAGCTGACAGGGGAAATCAAAGACAAAATAGCTGCTGTTTCTGCCGGCATCGGGGAGCCGACTTTTTTTGAGTTTGTAACTCTCATGGCATTCCTTTATTTCGCCGGAAACAACGTTGACTGGTCTGTCATAGAGGTGGGGATGGGCGGCAGGCTAGATGCGACAAACCTCTTACTCCCGGAGGTTTCTGTTATTACCGGCATCAGTTATGACCACCAGGAGTTTCTCGGTAATTCCCTCACCGATATTGCATCTGAGAAGGCGGGAATTATAAAAAATGGCGTTCCGGTTGTCTGTTCAACGCAGGAACCCGAAGTAGAACTGATACTGCGAAAAAAAGCAGATGCGGCATCGTCCCCTTTTTTCATCTACGGAAAAGACTTCAGCGGTACTCTAAGGTCAACAGATATCACAGGGACCAGGTTCGATTATAACAGTGAGGGTCATACCTTTACCGATCTGCATGTCCCGCTTGCCGGAGAGCACCAGGTAATGAACGCATGTGTTGCCGTGCAGGCATTTTTGTTGTGCGGTATGCGCGACGCGCGGCTTTGCTCCGCGCAACCTACTTCTGGATCAACGCCCGACGCTGTCAGGAAAGGTCTTGCTGCTGTCAGGTGGCCGGGAAGACTTGAACTCGTAAATTGTGATCCGGGTGACCCGCCGGTCATACTTGACGGGGCGCATAACCCTCATGCCGCATCTGCCCTCGCTGACTTTATAAGGAAACAGTTCGTAAACTGTCGTGTTGTACTCATCGCCGGAATAATGTCTGACAAAGATATTGCAGGCATCCTTGCGCCGTTGCTGCCCCTTGCGTCGGATATAATTTTTACTGCACTCAATTACGGAAGGTCAGCGCCGGCAGGCCTTCTTGCTGAACACGCGGCCTCGCTGGGTTTTCAGTCCACGGTTACCTCTTCTATAAGCGATGCAATTGCATTGGCCAAAAAAATAGCTTCCCCCTCTCCTTCAAATCTTTCTGTTCCGGCGGTTATTTTAATTACCGGTTCTTTTTTCACCATAGGTGAGGCAAAAGAACTGCTCGGAGAGAGAGCGATCTTCGGAGACCTAAGGGAAAACTTTAAACAGATGGAAAGTAAAAAGTGAATAGTTGGAAGTTGGAAGTGAGAAATAAAGAGATAGAAGTAAAAAAAGAAAAAAAAAGGCACTCGTTAAATTTATTTTCCCCCTTGTTTTTTACTTTTTACTTTTTACTTTCTACTTTTCAGTTGCCGGTTGCATTGGCCGACTCTCCTGTAACAATCACCTCAGACTATATGGAACACTTTGAGGACGATGATAAGTACGTGGCGGTCGGCAACGTTAAGCTTCAAAAAGACAAAACTGTTGTTTATGCCGACAGGGCAGTCTTTTTTGCAAAAGCCGCCCATGTGGAAGCGGAAGGTCATGTCATTTATGAGGACCCGACTGCCTTGATAAATGCGGAACGCACCGAACTTAATATGGATACGAACACCGGAAAAATGTTTAAAGCTGTGATTCTCCTGAAGGACCAAAAGGGTGCAGGGAAGAAAGAAATAAACAAAAAAATTGATTTCTGGATCAACACTGATAATGTCGAAAAGATCAGCGAGAATCATTACTATGCAGCTGTAGCAACCTTTACCTCCTGCGAAACCATAGCTGAATCAGAAGGCCGCTACAGGGGCCCTTCTGATTCCAAATTTTTGGGTCACGACGATCCTGAATGGTGCTTTAAAGGCAGCAATGTCGATATTCTTATCGGCAACAGAATTGCCGGCGACGACATGGTGTATCGAGTTAAAGGCGTGCCGGTTATGTATTTCCCTTATTTCCGGGCGCCTGAGGGCGCTGACCGCTCCACCGGATTGCTGTCCCCGCTCATCGGCAACTCCAATGTAAAGGGCTTTCAGTTCAGCCCCGGTTTTTTTTGGGACATAGATGAGAACAAGGATGCGACGGTGACTCTTGATTATTTCAGCAAACGGGGTATCGGAGAAGGGGTTGAATACAGGTACCTTGATTTTGACGACAAAGGGAGGTGGTATCTGTATCACCTAGACGATACTCAGGAAAACAAAAACGATCTTGTACTGAAGGGCACGCATACCCAGAATTTCGGCAATATAACAGTCTTTGCGGATATCAATTATGTAAATCAGTGGGACTATTACAATCAATTTTCCATGGATCGAAACGAAAGAGTGGAGCGGTATGCGCAGTCTTCGGCAGAAGCTTCCGCCCTTTTCGGAGATTCACGGCTTTACCTGCTTGGACAATACTGGGTAGACCTGCAGGTACCGCCGCAGTTGCAGACCCCGGTTCTGCCGGCCCAGACTACCCCCCAGCGTCTGCCGGAACTGGGATATGTTGTTTACCCAACCAATATCGGGCCGGTGATGTTTTCGATGAATTCCAGCATTGCAGATTTTACAAGATCGCATTCCAACATTGATGATTATACAGGACAAAAGACGTAAGCGGGCAGAGGCTCGATATCAACCCCAAGGTCTCTTATACATTTGGAGATGCGGTACGCATATTCCAGTCACTCTCACTCCGTGAAACTGCCTATAGCCTCGCGAATTTTGGAACAGACTCAGGTCCGGATCTGCATCATGAATCCTTCGATTACACGGCAAACGCATTGATGCGGTTTTTTAAACAATATGATTCAGGCACCCATATTATTGAGCCGTCGCTTTCATTTTCCTATCTGCCAGGACACTCTCATCCCCTGCCGCTTTTTGATTCCGTTGACGTGAATAATAGTATTAACTATTCTCAACCCACAGCAACAACTGTATTGATTAATAAAACCGCTTTGGCGCAATTTTCTGTTCTTAATACTCTTGCATCAAAAGACTTCTCTATGTCGGCTCGCCTCACACAACCTTATGCTTTCAATACAGTTGCCCCTGCGGTTGCCAATGACATTACTCCATCTCTTTCCGATCATTCCCTTCAACCTACTGTGCTGCAAGGAAATCTGTCAAGAGGGCCCATTAGCGTGGCCTTGACCATGGCGGAGGACTTGAATACCTTTAAAGAGCAGAATTCCAACGTGGCTATTTCTGCAAAGATTGCTGAAGGAACAAACATCACTGTTTCGCGGTATTATGCCTTCGCGGCTCCTGTCAGTACACTACAGTACAATGCCGGCTTCTCCACTGTTCTGAGCAAAACGTGGACACTTGCCGGTAATGTGTGGTACGCCCAGAATCAGGGCGGTATACAGGACTTTGCACTGCATGCAATTTATACCGCAAAATGCTGGGGTCTCGACTTTTTATTCGAGAGGAAGCCGCCGGATACTATACATCCTCCGGAATACAGTATGACTTTTCTTGTTTCATTGAAAGGATTCGGAGGGTTCAAGCTATATGGATTTAGTAGTTCTGTTCAATAAAAACGGCAGCAGCACCTCTCAGGATGCTGTTACCGCAGTCAAAAAGCTGTTCAAAGTCCGCAAGGCGGGTCATGCAGGCACACTTGATCCGCTGGCTACCGGCGTCCTTCTGGTATGCCTTAACGAGGCGACGAAGATTACCGGTTACCTGTCTGATCTGGATAAGGAATACATAGTAACGGCAAAGCTTGGCGAATCCACCGATACGTACGACACCGAAGGCACTATAACGCGTCGATCGGCGGCGACGCTTCCGGTCACACGGAACGAGATTGAAACAACCTTGTTGGGATTTACCGGCGAGATAGAACAAACTCCGCCTATGTTTTCAGCACTCAAGTTGAACGGGAAGCCTCTCTATGAACTCGCCAGACAGGGGATTGTTGTTGATAGAAAACCGAGGATTGTGAAGGTTCATTCAATAGAAATTCTGGAATATAAAATGCCGTATCTCCGCCTGAGAGTTGCCTGTTCAAAAGGAACGTATATCCGGTCACTATGCAATGATATCGGCGACGCCCTCGGTGTCGGCGCACACGTCACTGAGCTTGCGCGGACCAGGATCGGTGGGTTTACTCTGGAGAATTCCGCTGCACTTGAAGAATTGCCCCAAAAAACAGAGGCCCTGCATACAATTGATGCTGCGCTGAAGCATCTGCATGAAATACTGCTGAATAGCGAGGAGTACCAGCGCGCGAGAAATGGCGGCCCCATCCCCATTGTTGAAGCGGAGAGGCGGAGAGCCGTAGAAATGGATGGCCTGCTCTCAGCATTTGTAAGGCTTAAGAACCCGGAAGGGAATATATTCGGCATTGGAAAAGTTGCTGCAACCTCGATTAAGATAGAAAGGCTGTTTAACTTATAAAAGGGTCTTTTCGTCATTCCCGCGCTTAAAGCGCGTACTGTTGGTGCTTAAAGCACCTACTGCTGGTGAAAACGGGAATCCAGTCTTTTCTTGCAGTTGCTTGCGCCCTGGATACCCGCCTTCGCGGGTATGACGACTTATTGTGAGGACATCGGCGTTGAATTAATAAAAAAATCCACAATTTAACATTCAAAATTTGAATGAGGGGAGATTAAAATGATAGCCCGTTACACACGCCCGGAAATGGGAAGATTATGGGACCAGGACAACAAGTATCAAAAATGGCTTGAGGTTGAAATAGCTGTATGCGAGGCATGGGCCGAAATGGGCGGGATCCCTGCTGGGGCCGTAGAGATCATAAAGGATAAGGCTGGTTTCGATGCAGGTCGGATTGATGAAATTGAGAAGACCGTGAAGCACGATGTTATCGCTTTCCTCACCTCTGTAGCCGAACATGTAGGTCCTGAATCGAGATTTATTCACAAGGGACTCACATCGTCGGATGTGGTCGATACCGCTCTTTCCCTGCTTATTATACAGGCGGCCGATATCATAATTGATGATCTCAAAGAACTGATGAGCGTTCTAAAAAAGCAGGCATTCGCTTATAAAGACACCCCCTGCATGGGAAGGAGCCATGGTATTCATGCCGAACCCATGACCTTCGGCCTGAAATTTTCTCTGTGGTATGAGGATACAAAAAGAAATCTGCGGAGGATTGAACAGGCAAAGAAGACCATAGCGACCGGCAAAATATCTGGTGCTGTGGGCACCTTTTCAAATATTCCTCCTGAACTGGAGGGACAGGTATGCAAAAGGCTCGGCCTGGAACCCGAACCGGTTGCGACACAGGTAATTCAACGGGACAGGCACGCGGAGTTTATGACCACCCTGGCGCTTATTGCCGCTGGCGTCGAGAAGATCGCTGTTGAAATACGGCATCTGCAGAGGACAGAAGTCCAGGAAGCAGAGGAGCCTTTTACAGCAGGGCAAAAAGGTTCATCAGCCATGCCCCATAAGAGAAATCCGGTGGGATCTGAAAACCTGTCGGGGCTCGCGCGGCTGGTCCGCTCCAATGCTATTGCTGCGATGGAAGATGTCGCCCTCTGGCATGAAAGGGACATTTCCCACTCCTCTGTGGAAAGAATCATAATTCCCGACAGCACCATTCTTGTTGATTATATGCTCGACCGGCTGACCGGCATATTGAGAGACCTCCATGTCTATCCGCAAAAAATGCAGGCGAATATCGATAAGAGCTATGGGCTCTACAATTCCCAGCGTGTCATGCTTGCCCTTGTAGAGAAGGGAGTTTCTCGCGAGGAGGCCTACAGTTTGGTCCAGAGGGATGCAATGGAAAGCTGGAGCAAAGGGGCAAGCTTTATGCAACTGCTCAAGAAGGACAGTAGCATCAGCCAATATCTGTCTCCACAGGAAATAGAAGCAATATTCGATTTAAAATACTACCTGAGGCACATTGATTTCATTTTCAGGCGTGTTTTTAATGAGGGCTGACTTCTTTTTTTCTAGCCCTTAACCGTGGAATGAACATGGGGACGTTCTGAGCGTAGCGCACATATTCGGCGCCGAATTTTTCTTTAAGCCTTTTCCCTTCGGCAATTGCCCCATAAATAAAGTATGCATCGGCAAGAACAGCCACGGTCAGCAAGTTGCGGGTTATGTCCGGTTCAAAGGTAAAAATAATAATGCCTGCCAGATAAAGCGGATGCCTTACAAGGCCATATGTGCCGCTGGTTACAAGCCGGTTATCAGTGAGTCCTTCGCTATTTCCCGAGGGGGCTTCTCCCTTTACGTAACGCTCTGCCTGCCTTAACCCGAGGAATTCCCGCAAGTCGAGCACCTTGAAAGTCGACATCGCGAGCAGCAGCCCCGAAAGCTGCACCATGCGCATAAGCCATCTGAACAATGCTGGTCCTTTGATTAGGACATGATCGGGAAGGGAGTAAATAAGCGCAAAAGCTGCACACGTAGTAAGCGCACTTAAAATGGTATAAGAAAGGCGGTAAAAGGATTTTACAAATGCTTCGCCAACCGCCTTACGAACAAATTCCTTTATGGGATCCAGCAGGCAAAGGCTGTGGATAAAAGCAAACGTCATGAAAATGGCTGTGATTTCAAGAACCGTTACCACTTAAATTTGTATCATATATAAACTTTTTTGTCTATGCACGCTTTCTTATCTTACCGGCGCCCGTTATGCAAAAAAGTGTACAACGTATGAAAAATTGTATTATAGTTTAAGTGTAACCCTGTGCCGGAAGCAGTGGAACCAGGGTAAAACAGCCAAAGGAGGGTTTTGTTATGAAGATCAGCGCCAGAAATATGTTGGAAGGTACTATCAGCGAGGTTAAGAAGGGTCAGGTAGTAACGGTTATAAAGCTCATGTTGCCTTCAGGGGTCACGCTTTCCTCGATCATCACCAACGAGAGCGCCGACCACTTGGGATTGAAAAGCGGCGTTAAGGCTCACGCCATTATCAAAGCCAGTTCGGTGATGATAGGGAAAGGTGGGGCCGGCATAAATATAAGCGCAAGAAACATTATTAAGGGCAAGGTGCAAAAAGTAAAAGAAGGCATGGTCATGGCCGAGGTCGAACTGGATCTTGGAGGAAGCGCCAGTATTACCGCAACCATTTCCGATGAAAGCGTGAAACGTATGGAGCTGAAAGCGGGTGATGAAGCATTTGCAATCATCAAAGCTACGAGTGTTATGATAGGCGTCGCCTGATAATATAGAAGGAGGAAAAGAACCCATGTCAAAAAAAATACTTTTGGTGCTTATTACTGTCGCAACCTTTTTGTCATCATCGCTCACTTTCGCCGCAACCCCAAAAGAAATAACCGTTTCGGCTGCCATCAGCCTGAAAAATGCCTTCGAAGAAATAGGCAAGATTTACGAAGCAAAGAACAGAGGCGCCAAGGTGATTTTTAATTTCGGGGCGTCCGGAGACCTGATGAGACAAATCGCGGGCGGCGCGCCTGTCGACGTCTTTGCCTCGGCAGCCCAGAAAGACATGGATGATGCCGAAAAGAGGGGCCTGATTGCTGTTGGATCGAGGGTCAACTTTGCCGCCAACAGCGTTGTGCTTATAGTCCCTCTCAAGTCCGGAACCGCAATAAAGTCCTTTGCTGACCTCGAATCGAAAAGCGTAGGGAAAATTGCGGTGGGAAATCCTATGACTGTTCCTGCAGGCAGATATGCAGAAGAGGTTTTAACATACTATAAAATGCTCGATGCGATAAAAGACAAATTGATCTTCACCGAAAACGTGCGCCAGGTGCTTGATTATGTTTCCAGGGGTGAAGTGGATGCAGGCATCGTGTATTCGACCGATGCAATGGTCAGGGCAAAAGAAGCAGCCGTTGTAGCAACAGCTCCCGAGGCAAGCCATAAACCGGTGGTGTATCCCATTGCCCTGGTAAAGGCGACTGGAAACAGAGAACTCGCGGGGGCGTTCATTACACTTGTGACTTCACCGGAAGGCAAAAGGATACTGGGGAAATATGGATTTAAGGCTGTTAAATAAATGGATAGCGAATAGGGACTTTAACGGTGGATAGTTCCGTACTCTTCTCGATGAGACTCTCCTTGCAGGTGGCGACGGTTGCAACAGCGTTTGTAATAGTCATCGGCATCGCCGCAGCATATATTCTGGCGCAAAAGGAGTTCAGGGGCAAGGAACTATTGGACATAGCCCTTACCCTCCCTCTCGTGCTGCCCCCTACAGTCACAGGCTATTACCTGATAGTGCTATTCGGCAGAAACGGACTGATCGGGAGATCCATATACGAATGGACCGGCTGGTCCATTATGTTCACCTGGTATGCTGCTGTGCTCGCCTCTTTTGTCGTGGCCCTGCCCCTCATGGTAAAAACTACCCAGGCTGCCATCAAATCAGTCGACAGGAACCTCATCAATGCATCCTATACCCTTGGCCATTCCGAATTTGATACCGCCCGCAAGGTCATCCTGCCGCTTGCAAGACGGGGGATTATGGCTGGAGCGGTGCTGTCGTTTGCGCGTGCCCTTGGCGAATTCGGCGCAACCCTTATGCTTGCCGGTGACCTCCCGGGCAGGACAGATACAATGCCCATCGCCATTTATTCTCTCGCCGGTGGCGGGGAGTGGTCAAGGGCCAATTGGATGGTTGTCCTGCTGACGCTCATGTCAGGGATATTCCTGTATTTTGCAAACCGCTATACTAAAAGGATCATCTGATGGGGCTGTATGTCAAACTGAAGAAAAAGCTGGACGCGTTCAGCCTGGACATAGAATGGGAGATCGGCGATGAGCTTGCCGTTCTTTTCGGTTATTCCGGCGCCGGAAAGTCGATGACCTTACAGATGATTGCCGGGCTCATGACCGCTGACGAGGGATCGATACGCGTGGATTCTGCAACAATATTTGACAGCTGGTCTAAGGTCGATGTGCCTGCTCAGCGGCGTCATCTGGGCTATGTTTTTCAGGACCTGGCGCTTTTCCCGCATATGACTGTTTCAGAAAATATAGCATATGGGGACAATGGCACGACTAAAGGTGAAAGGCCGGGCAAGATAAAGCAGATGGTCAACCTCTTTCATCTTGAGGGACTTGAACATAAATACCCATCAGAGATCTCGGGAGGACAAAAGCAGAGGGTCGCCTTTGCACGTTCGCTGATACGCAAACCGCCGTTGCTTCTCCTCGATGAACCGTTCTCTGCGCTCGACAATCCCCTTCGCCTCGAAATGAGACAACTGCTGAAAGATATAAGGTCCACCTTCGATATCCCGGTGGTCCTTGTCACTCACGACATTATTGAAGCCTCCACCATGGCGGACAGACTCATTATTTATGTAAACGGCAAGGTCGCGCAGACAGGGACTCCCCCGGAGGTATTCAACAATCCTGCAAACGAAGAAGTGCAAGCGCTGGTGGACACCAGGAGTTACAGCGTTATTATTGATCGGAAATGATAATAGAACCGATTGGTATCATTCATACCCCATACAAGGAAAAGGACGAATGTCCCATTCAACCTTTATACGCGCCTGACGCACTGGGCCGTGTGGAGGTATTTGAAAAATACGCGGCAGGATTAAAAGATATAGAGACCTTTTCTCACATATATCTTATTTACCAGTTTGACAGGGCGGGAGAAGTTAAATTAATAAGACCACCTTTTTTAGATGATGAATCCCACGGACTATTTGCAACAAGGCACCCATGCAGACCTAATGGCATTGGAATGTCCATCGTAAAATTGAAGAAGAGAGAGAATAACGTCCTGATAGTGGAGGGCATTGATGTATTGGACATGACCCCATTGCTCGACATAAAGCCTTACATGCCACGGTTCGATCGCATAGAAACAGCGACTGAAGGGTGGACGGCCAACAAACAATGGAGGCCAAAGCCGGAGGGAAGAGAGTAAAGAAGCTCAGGTACTAATTAGAAGCCATCATAAGACATAAAATCTTCGAGGGCTTTGATTGCAATCTCCTGTTCCGAAACAATCGCCTTGACCACATCGCCGATAGTTATCATTCCCATAATCCGGTTATTGTCAAAAACAGGCAGGTGACGGATATGTTTTGATGTCATCAACGCCATACATTCATTAAGGGTATTTTCCGGTTTAACATAGAATACATGCCTGGACATCAGTTCACTGACAAGAGTATCCTTGGAAGCTTTCCCTTTCAGAATCACTTTTCTTGCATAATCACGTTCTGAGAAAATTCCGAGCAGACGTTCATTTTCAACGACTAATACAGCCCCGATATCCTTCTCAGCCATGACTTCGAGTGCCTCGTATGCCGTCGACATGGGAGAAACTGACCAAATTTTACGACCCGGTTCTTTTAAGATGTCTTCCACAGTTTTCATATCACCCTTCCTCCTTTTAAAATAAGCCGCCGCATCAAACTTTGAGCCACCCTCTTCTGAGCGCATTGTCCAGGATGACCCCCACAAGAAAAGCCGCCCCCATATGCCACATTGCAAAAGCGGCCACTATGAGCATCACATAAAAGTCGGCCTTCTTGCAGCCGATATCCCTTACCACTATCGCCAGTTCCGAACCCGCGAAGAACAGGATTACCCCAAGTATAGCATTTGGGAATATCCTGAAGACAATGGATACCGATTCGCTGAAAAAAAGGGCGATAAACAGGAGTATGCTTCCCAGGATAACCGGCGCCCCGCCGGTCTTTGCACCAAAGCGAACATGCCCTGCCATGCCGCCGGCGCCGTGGCACATTGGAATGCCGCCGAAGAGGGGCGAAACCAGGTTCATGATCCCTTGTGAAATGGCAATTTTCTTCTCCGTCACCGGCCTGTCAGGAAAGAGTTCGTTGTTCTCGGCGGTGATTGCAATAACCGCGTTGCCAAGGGTCAATGGTATTTGGGGAATCGTAAAAAGCAAAGTCCCCGTAACGAGATCGTTCCATGTAATCATAGGGAGACTGAAAACCGGCAGTTTGAAGCCGATATGGATCTGGGCCAATTCCGGAATGGTTTGAGGGTTCATGATAACAGCGGAGACAACCCCGATGACGAGCAGCATGAACATCGCGGGTATTTGGGGGTTTGTTAGAAGAAGGTAAGTGACAACGAGGGCGAGACCCGCCAGGACGGGCGCTGTCGTCATCCGGTGGACCCCATCGACCATAAAGGTGAGCCCCAGCCCCAGCATGATTCCGCGCACGACCGGTTTGGTTGCAAGCTTGGATATCGGTCTGAGGACCCCGGTAATACCGGCAAGAAGCCAGAAAAGCCCTGTTGTCAAACCTGATCCATAAAGGGCTGCCGGACTTATTCCTCCGGCGATGGCTGCCGCCCCAATGGCTTTCATGGGTTGGATCGGAAGAGGCGTCCTGTAATATAGTCCGGATGCCATCAGGGCAATGCCGAACATGAAGAGAAGCCCCAGGGGCGGGATTTTCACTATGGTTATATAGGCAACGGCAAAAGGAATCAGGGTGCCCACGTCCCCGAACGCCCCGGCCCATTCCATACGGTTGTAAAGGTTTTTTGGTTTTACTCCCGCTATGCCGGCATCAGCCTGCACCTCAGCAACCTTATCCCTGGGAGTCTCGACATTCTCTTCCACGATTAAATACCTCCCTACATATATTTCGCGTTTCAAGCTGCACTGGTTCGCTTTTCTCCGTTGACACCGGGACTGTCTTTTCTCCGGAGGAACGCAGCGCCTTCCTCTAAGGGTTAGATTTGCATTGCAACTATCACGAATATTATAATTATAGTGTTAGAATATCGTAATCCGCGATGGATGTCAAGAGGGGGGCTCTTATGGTCCTCGACCTGACCGCCTTTGGCGATCAGGTCGAGCTTGAAGAAGGACAGAAAAAACTTTCCCACTGTGAAACCTAAAACGTCGGTACCGGCATTTTGCCCCAGCCGGTTTCCATCGGCAAATCCTTCAAAGCGATCAGGGTCAGATTATGGATATCCAAGTCCACCATAAACTGCGGGACCCTCTGAGCGTTTATCGAGAAGAAAGCGTAGGGCTCACTGAATGTCCCATCTGAGACTTTCAGAAAAATCAGCCTTCTGACTACTCCTTTGCCCATGTCATGCGACTCATGGTTAAGGACGGAATGGTGCCCTGACAAGTGACTGAAAGGGTGGAATATCCAATCCAGAAATCTGATTATGGTAACGTGCCTCCTGTAAAGTCTCCACTCATCTCCCGTATCCGCGATCATTCCCTGCATAATGTAATCTACAGGCATGAAATAGACGAGGTACTTCTCATTATCTTGCAATCTTGTCCCCACCTCTTTCATCTGAAGTATATCATTCATCCTGTGTTCCATCTTTTGCGTGTCTTCCGATAGAAGAGCCAGTGCTACTACGTTTGAACTTGTCCAGAGGGGAAGGTGCTTTATTGTGTAGTACCTCAGAGCAAACGCACCCCCGATTGTAAATGCGGCAATCACAAAAAACACTGCAATTTTCCCCATGCCGCCTGAAGGAGCCAAACGTCTTTCGATCGTCTTTGGCAGAAACATACCTGTGGCGTCCCTATACGACCCGTACGTCTCCGGATGGGCGTTCAGCATTCTCCTTTCTTCGTCTTTGGAAAGGAAATAATAGAGCACTATCATTACAAGCCAGAGAGGAAGGACAAGGAATCTCGGCCATAGTATTGAAAGACCGATGCCGGCCATTGCCAGCCCGACGTATTGGGGGTGCCTTATGATGGAGTACAGACCTTTCAGGGCGGTCCCCTTCTTCAGGAACTTATTCGTATATACCTGCAATGCGCAGATGATAAACACAGTCGCGCCGCAAACGAAGAGCACTGAGCCCATGATCCGTATGAACTTAAGGAAATCATCGGGAGGGATGACCATGTGAGGAAGGTAAAAAGCGCTCAGCCATTTAGTGGCGGGATGCTTTACGGTTTCAAGAAGGAAAGGGTTGAACACGGAATAGAAAAACCCGGCAAACGGACTTATCATTATCAGGATTTCAAACCCGATAATAAAGTAAAGCACGATTGCGCTATTGGATATCACCTTAAATTTATTCATATAAGACCTCCAACAATTAATCATTACAACATGCCATACGGAATCGAAACGTTGAATCAGGTCGGGCATGGCAATGCAGGCGTCCGTCCTGAGTTCTCCGGCTTGGATTACGCGGCTCTTTTCGAGACTGTTGGGTTATGAGGAAAGACTTGGGACAGGTGGCCGCAGGTGCGGCTCCAAATGCACATTGTTAAATTGGTCTGCGTTAACCGCAGGAGCACGGTCTATCAGAGAAAGTATTTGGAATGTGTTATCGGGTTCGATCACGTGGATCAAAAAACAATGGTTGATATTAGATAAATTCTTTTTTACATGATTATGGGTATCCTGCGGGTGTGCCTCCTTCATCGGACAATGGGGGCATGGCGACGAGTGGGAAGACATGAAGACTGTCTTTGCCGCCCAGCCATAGGGGCAGGTATTCTGCATAACAATAGCTGTCGCGATAAGAAATATGAGAATCCGAATCCTCGACATATTTTAATAATACTACAAATAGGTCCTTTTTATAAGCATTTGAGGATATTATGCGATTATGACTCGGTTGCAAACGTAATATCATGTCTTCGGGACAGTGCCTTTTGGGTTATGGGTACAGCATAAAGAACGTATGCGGGCACCCAATTCTGTTTAATCAGCCTGTCATTGTATAAAGTGCTGCACCGAGAGCGCCTGTAATTTCAGGGCGTTCGGCAACCCTGACTTTTTTACCGAGATCTGACTCAAGAAGTTTCTTGAGTAAGCCGTTACGTGCGCACCCCCCGGCAAATACCACGTCCTCCTCAACAGGGACCCTGCGTGCCATCGAAAGCACTCTGTTGATTACCGAACGATGTAGCGCAAAGGCGATATTTTCCCTTTCCGCACCCCTCGCTATTAGCGAGATGACTTCCGACTCGGCAAAAACCGTACACATGCTGCTTATCTGCAACTCCGGTCCGCTTTTCAGCGGCGCCAGGCCAAAGTCCTCTATGGAATAACCGAGGGCCCTTGCCATTATTTCGACAAATTTGCCTGTCCCGGCAGCGCACTTGTCGTTCATCTCAAACTTCTTGACTTTGCCACTTTCATCGAGGCTTATGACCTTGATATCCTGACCGCCTACGTCTATGATTGTGCGGCACAATGGAAACATGGCCCTTGCCCCCTTTGCAAAGGCCTTTATCTCCGTTATTGTCTTTATGTCCGCGTGGACTTCCAGAAGATGCCGCCCGTAACCCGTGGCGACTACGGTGTCGGCAGCGGCCTCTTCCAAAAGCCTTTTGCACCTTTCAAGCGGGTCAAAAGAGGTTTCCACCTGGTGGATATCGATGACTTCTTTCCCTTCCAGAAGAACGGTTTTTATAAACCTGGAACCTATGTCTATGCCCAGAGATTTCACCCTCCCGATCTTATCCGAGCATCTCGACAAAGGCTTCCACCCTCGTTTTAAGCTGGCCGAAATCCTCCATGCTGTAGTCAGTCTCTATCCGCATGAACGGCACCTCGGTAACCGCTTTTTCCACCTTGTATGCCTCCATCATGTACGGGGTGCAGAACTGAAGGGAATAATGTATGACCCCGTCGGCACTTAGACTTTTAATAAGGCCCTTTATGTTGTCAAGCCTTTCAGTGTTGGGCGTAAAGCAGGCGCAATCAATGCCAAGGTAGCGTGTGGCGATTTTCTCCATGGCCTCATCGACGGTGTTAAAGTTCTCATCCAGCAAGTCTCTGTGGTTTCTTTCGCCTATACAGGACTCTTCACCAACCGCCACAGCCCCGCTGCCCTCGATGATCGCATGGAGCTTCCAGTTGGGGATAGCCATTGGAGAACCGGAAATAAGTATGCGGGGCGCGCCCTTGTCAGCCACGCCTGTCCCTTCTGCCACCCTTTCAGAAAGCTCGTCGCAGAGCTTGTTCGTCATAGCCGTGAACCTCAGCGGGTCATCATAGAAAGAGACCTGATTTACAAGCAGTGCGTCAAGGCCGGATATCGGCGCTGGATCAGAGGCCCTCAGCCTGCTGAGCCTCTGCAGGGCCTTCCTCTTTTCGTTCACAATCGAGGCCCCTTTTTTCAAAGCCTCAACGGTCAGCTTCTTTCCGGCAAGGGTCTCTATTTTGTCCCCGAATTTCTTGACCTCGCTCAACCAGAGTTTCTTGTCCTCGTCAGTCTTCATGTTAGGTATTTCCATAACATAAACTTTTTGGGTAATTTCATTTAAGCTCTCGTAAGCCTTTTTCTTGCCGTCGCATGTTGTCTCACCCACGATAAGATCGGTTGTTTCCACGTAAGGGCAGAGGCCCGACAGCTTGAAGCCCATAAAGCCCTTTATGAGGGCGCAGGTATTCCTCGGTATGAATTTTTCCGCTTCTTCCGATCCCACTTCGGCCCCGGCGCAAAGGCCGATGCATACCCCGTCGGCGGCAAGCACTATCTCTTCCGGCACATATACGCAGAACGTGCCAACAACCTTCCTGCCCGCTTCTTTAGCGTCGATTATCTCCTCAATCCTCAGCCCGTGCACTTCGGAGACTACAAAATCAAAATACTCCATTGCCCGTGGTCTGTTCTTTTGGGTCAAGTAAATATCCTTATATGCACCTGAAAGAACACCGAGGAGCCCGGCATGGTTTTCAACGTTAAGCCCAAGGCCTTCCCACATCTTCGTGTAATCTTTACCGTTCATTTAACCCTCCAAACAGTTTTTTTGACTTTTAACCTCTTTCCGATAATTCTGCTTTAACCCGGCAACATTAACGTCTTGTATTGCACTTTTTCCTTTCGTGGAGGGGAGCAGCAAGAATCGAACTCACCAAAACCCTGTCGGATTCTGACACTGGTTTTGCAGACCAGTCGGGACACCAGTCCCTTACTCCCCGCAGCTATTTTAGCAATTGAATTACCCGATAACGCAAATAGATAATATCTATATATAAGCCGGGACTTATAGACTGGCACTAATGAAGGATAGGAATGCGGTGTGGAGGGCAGGCAGAGTCCTTTTCTTGTGGGTAACAACATAAAACTGCCGCTTCATTTCGTTTCCGGAAACCAGGATGAGCTTCAGAGTTCGATGCTTGAGTTCTTCAGCCACCGCAACCCTGGAAATAACTGCTACCCCTGCACCGGTTTTCACTGCCTGCTTCACGGCGTCGGTAGAACCGAAACATCCCACAATTTTTATTTTCCCGGCTGCTTTACCGTGAAGATCGAGGTATCTCTCGAACTCCTTCCTTGTCCCGGAGCCCTCCTCACGACAAATCATTGGGAATGAGAGAAGTTCGTCAATAGAAACCCGGTTCTTTATGGACAACTTCGGAGACGCTACTGCCACAAGCTCGTCATCCACAAACTGCGTATAGTTCAAATTATGGCTGAATTGTTTCGATCCCACAATACCGATAAGCAACCCATAGGACAGAATCTTCTGAACGATCTCCCTGGAATCGGCTATCTCTATTTTGAAGAATACCCCGGGATTCAGTCTCTTGAAGTCCATCATAACCGGAGGAAGCAGATAGGTGCCCGGGATGGTGCTGGCCCCTATGATCAATTCTCCGGTCAGTTCACTCTTAGCCTGTCCTGCGATCTCCCTTATGGACTCCACCTTTTCGATAATTTCGCAGGCCCGTTGATAGAGCGCCTCGGCTTCATTGGTAGGGATAATGTTTCTTCCGAGCCTGTCAAAAAGCCTGCAGCCGAGATCTTCCTCAAGAGATTTAATGTGGTCGCTCACTGTAGGCTGCGACAAAAGCAATTCTTCCGATGCTTTGGAGAAGCTCCTTTTTTTAAATACTGCGGCAAACACCCTGAGATGATGTAAATCCACATCGCTATTATAGCAAGTGCGCCAAATATTTTATCCACATTCCCTTCTTTTCCAATCTGGCTTGACAAGAGGGGCAAAACGACTTAATATTTTGTTGAAATGACTGTTAAACAACGCCGGGATGCCCTGCGAAACTTCGCTATCAGATATGGAGGAGCTTCATGAAAATTACGCTGGAAGGGACTTTGATCAAATTTACACCGGAGAACGAAAGGGAAAAAAAAGAACTCAATCAGTTGTGGGTCATCGTAATAGGCTGCATGGACCAGGGCAAGAAACTGGTGCCGGTTGGCGAATACCTCCCCGGTATGAAGGAAGTGGCAACCTTTAATATGGAATAAAATTTCAGGAGATGAATAAAAGTAATTGACATCGTAAATAGAAACTGCTAACATATCGGATAGAGGTTCTTTGAGTCTTTGGATTTTTGTTCCTTTCTACAGTACCTCAGGTCAAGCATGGTTGTTTTAGACGCAAGATTCTGTGTGCTTGAAACCTAAAGGTAATGTGGGGTTTTTTGTTCTTTGAAAACTAGAGGTAGATTCTGTCAATGAGCATTTGAGTATTCAGGAAAACAATTGAGAGTTTGATCCTGGCTCAGAACGAACGCTGGCGGCGTGCTTAACACATGCAAGTCGAACGGGGTAAAATGTGTAGCAATACACAGATTATTTAGTGGCAGACGGGTGAGTAACACGTAGGTAACCTACCCTCGAGCGGGGGGCAACTCAGGGAAACTTGGGCTAATACCGCATAAGACCACGGACTGGGATGTTAGTGGGAAAAGGAGAAATCCACTTGGGGATGGGCCTGCGGCCTATCAGGTAGTTGGTGGGGTAAAGGCCTACCAAGCCAGAGACGGGTAGCCGGTCTGAGAGGACGAACGGCCACACTGGAACTGAGACACGGTCCAGACTCCTACGGGAGGCAGCAGTGGGGAATTTTGCACAATGGGCGAAAGCCTGATGCAGCGACGCCGCGTGGAGGACGAAGGCCTTCGGGTCGTAAACTCCTTTTGTAGGGGAAAATGA